>JAQGJK010000016.1 GCA_028290665.1 Devosia sp.
CGACTTCGATCATCGTGCTGGTGGCGATCAACCAGCCGTTCACGCTGTGGATGCTGCACTCGTTTTTCCTGTCGATCCCCAAAGACCTCGATGAGAGCGCCATGGTCGACGGCTGCACGCGGTTCCAGGCGTTCCGAATGGTCATCATCCCGGTGATGTGGCCGGGCGTCGTGACCACGGGGTTGTTCAGCTTCCTGCTCGCCTACAATGATTTCGCCGTGACCTCGATGCTGCTGAGCGCCGACAACCAGACCATGGTGCCCAAGATTTCGAGCTTCCTCGGCTCGATCTACACCGAGGGCGACGTGATGTTCGCGGTCGCCGCCGTGGTGTCGGCTACCGTGCCGCTGTTCATTCTCGTGCTCTTTTTCCAACGCCAGATCGTCAGCGGGCTGACCGCCGGCGCAGTGAAAGGCTAGACCCGGCTCATGGCCCAGATCCGCCTCAAGAACGTTTCGAAGCGCTGGCACAATTTCGTCGGCGTCGACAATTTCAGCCTCGACATCGCCGACGAGGAATTCCTCGTGCTGCTCGGCCCTTCGGGGTGTGGCAAGACCACGACGATGCGGATGATCGCCGGGCTGGAGGATATTTCCGAGGGCGAAATCTGGATCGGCGACCGGCTGGTCAATAAGCTCGAGCCCAAGGATCGCGACATCTCGATGGTGTTCCAGAGCTACGGGCTCTACCCGAACATGACGGTCTACGAGAACATCCGCTTCCCGCTGAAAGTGCGGAAAATTCCGCAGGAGCAGCACCACGAACGGGTGATGGCGGCGAGCAAGATGGTCGAACTCGACGATTTCCTGCAGCGCCGTCCGGCGGCTTTGTCGGGTGGCCAGCGGCAGCGCGTGGCTCTGGCGCGCGCCATCGTCCGCGAACCCAACGCCTTCCTGATGGACGAGCCGCTGTCCAACCTCGACGCCAAGCTGCGGGTCTCGACCCGGGCGCAGATCAAGAATTTGCATCACACGCTGAAGCGCACCACCATTTACGTCACCCACGACCAGATCGAAGCGATGACGCTGGCCGACCGGGTCGTGGTGATGAGCAGGGGCCTCGTCCAGCAGGTCGGTACGCCCATGGAAATCTACGACCGTCCGGCCAACACCTTCGTCGCGAGCTTCATTGGGTCGCCGGCCATGAATCTCGTCCATGGCGAGATCGCGCGCGGCGAGTTCGTCGCTGACGGCATCCGCATCGATGGGCTCGATCCAGCGGTGAGTGGCCCGGTCACGCTCGGCTTCCGCGCCGAAGATGCAACGCTGGCCAACGAGAATGGCCAGATCGTCGCGCCGATCTATTCGGTGGAACTGCTCGGCGAGGCGACGATGATTTCGATGCGGGTCGGCGGCGAACTGGTGTCGGTTAAGACCGGCAAGGAGTATCGCGCCGAAATCGGCGACGTGGTTCGCATTAATATCGGCGCCGCCGCGTGCCATCTGTTCGATCGCGCGACCGGCACGCGGCTCGCCCGGGCACACTGAAAGCGCACCCCGGTGTCCGCCAACCAAGCACCATCTGCGCTGAGCCGCGCCAGTTTCGACGCCCGCCTTGCCGGCACCGGCATTGGCTTGTCCGGCGAGGAAGCGGACAGCGTTTATAATCTCGCCGCGTGGATGAGCGACGGGGTGGCAAAACTTGTGGTCGGCAACGGCAGTGCCGTGGCACCGGCAATTACGGGCAATCCGTGCGATCTGACGATCGTCGAAGCTGGCCGGCGTCTCCGGGATGGCTCGCTGACGTCGGTCGCCTTGACGACGGCGCATCTTGCGCGCATCGCCGAACGCGACGGCCGGTTCGGGGCGTTTTTCACGCTGGCTGCGTCACGCGCACTCGCAGACGCCGAGCGGGCCGATGCTGACTTTGCCGCCGGCACTGATCGTGGCCCGCTGCAGGGCATTCCAATCGGCATCAAGGACCTCATCGACGTTGCCGGCCTGCCGACGACTGCCGGGTCGAAAGCCCGCGCTAACTTTATGCCGGAGGCCAACGCCATAGTAGTGCAGCGGCTGATTGATGGCGGGGCGGTCATCATCGGCAAGCTGGCGACTTATGAATGGGGCACCGTCGGGCCCGCCTATGACACGCTGTTCGAGCCGGCGCGCAATCCGTGGAGCGTCGAGCACATCACCGGCGGCTCGTCGTCGGGCTGTGCCGTGGCGGTCGCGTCGGGGATGCTGCGGACCAGTATCGGCAGCGATACCGGTGGCTCGGTACGCGGCCCGGCGGCCTATTGCGGCATCGTCGGGCTGAAGCCGACCTTCGGTTCGGTGCCCAAGGACGGGGCCATCGGCCTCGCGCCCAGCATGGACCACCTCGGCCCGATGAGCGCGACGACGGCCGAAGCCGCGATCACCCTCGATGTCATCGCCGGCCGCACGGGCGCGGATGCCGCCGCGAGTTTGCTGGGGCAGGACATTGCCGGATTGCGCATCGCATACGCCCGCAACTGGTTTGCCGGTGATCCTCAGGTGATGCCCGAGATTGTTGCCGCAATGGATGCTGCGGTTTCGGAATTATCGCTGCTGGGGGCAATCGTCGAGCAGGTCGAATTGCCCGATTATCCGACGCTCGAAGCCGTCGCCGCGGCGATCCTGCACTACGAGGCGTTCGAGCAGCACGGTGCCGAACTGGCCGCGCACCCGGACACCTATGGGCGTAAGACTTTCCAGACCCTCGCCTCGGGGGTGAGCCTTACGGCAGAGGAGTACGACCGCGCTCGTGGCGCCGGCGAAGCCCTCAGGCAGCAACTCGATGCTGAGATTTTCGGCCGCTTCGATACACTCGTCACTGTCACCGCGCTGACCACGGCGCTGCCGGTGTCGCTGTTCGGCAAGGGCGCGGTGTGGACGCCGATGCGGACCATCGGCCTCAATGTCACCGGTCACCCGGTACTGGCGCTCCCGATCGGCACTACTGGCGGGCTGCCGATCGGCATGCAGATCATCGGCAGGCACTATGCAGAAAACCGCATCTGCCAGATTGGCGACGCCTTCGAACGCGCCACCGGTCACTCGGACCAGCGTCCGCCGGCACTCGGCTGACGACAAGAACTACGGAGAGGAAACGCCATGGCCATCTGGCTCAAACGCGGCAAGGACGCCGAATATCGCGCCGATGCGGACCGCAAAGTGCGGGCGACGGTCGAGGAAATCCTCGGCGACATCGAAAAGCGCGGCGATGCGGCGGTGCGTGACCTGTCGCGCAAATTCGACAACTGGGATCGGGCAGAGTTCCGCCTGTCGCCGGCCGAAATCGACGCGTGCATGGCAGAATTGTCCGACCAGGACTTGTCCGACATTGCTTTCGCCCAGACCCAGGTGCGCAACTTCGCGCAAAAGCAGCGGGCGACGCTGACCGACCTCGAAGTCGAAACGCTGCCCGGCGTCACCCTCGGCCACAAGCACGTCCCCATCGCCGCCGTCGGTTGCTACGTGCCGGGCGGCAAATATCCGCTGCTGGCTTCGGCCCACATGTCGGTGCTGACCGCCAAGGTCGCCGGCTGTGGCCGGGTGATCACCTGCGCGCCGCCGTTCAACGGCCGCCCGGCGCCGGCGATCGTCGCCGCGCAGCACATGGCGGGCGCCGACGAGATTTACGTCCTCGGCGGTATCCAGGCGATCGGCGCCATGGCGATCGGGACGGAATCGATCAAGCCGGTCGACATGCTCGTCGGTCCTGGAAATGCATTCGTCGCCGAAGCCAAGCGCCAGTTGTATGGCCGGGTCGGCATCGATCTGTTCGCCGGACCGACGGAAACGCTAGTCATTGCCGACGATACCGTCGACGGCGAAATCTGCGCTACCGACCTGCTCGGGCAAGCCGAACATGGCCCGACGACGCCGGCGATCTTGCTGACCAACTCAGAGAAGCTGGCGCGCGACACCATGAACGAAGTCCAGCGGCTGCTGGCGATCCTGCCGACGGGCGATGTCGCCCGCAAGGCGTGGGAGGATTTCGGCGAAGTCATCGTCTGCGACAGCCACGAGGAAATGCTCGCCGAGGCCGATCGCATCGCCTCCGAGCATGTGCAGGTGATGACCGACCGGGACATGTGGTTCCGCGACAACCTGACCAATTACGGCGCGCTGTTCCTCGGGCCGCGCACCAATGTCGCTTATGGCGACAAGGTCATCGGCACTAACCACACGCTGCCGACGATGAAGGCCGCGCGCTACACCGGTGGCCTGTGGGTGGGCAAATTCCTCAAGACCTGCACCTGGCAGCGCGTCGATACCGATGAGGCCTCGGCGATGATCGGCGAGTATGCCTCCCGGCTGTCGATGCTCGAAGGCTTTGTCGGGCATGCCGAGCAGGGCAATATCCGGGTGCGCCGCTATGGCGGCCGCAACATTCCCTATGGCACCGCGGCTTCGCCGCGCGTGGCGGCCGAGTAGCGCATGCACCTGCCGCGCACCCCGAGCTTTCGCCTCGACGGCCGCCGCGCTCTCGTCACCGGGGGCACGCGCGGCATCGGGCTCGGCGCGGCGGTGGCATTGGCAGAGGCGGGGGCGTTGGTGACTATCGCCGCCCGCACCGCGGCCGATATCACCATGGTGGTCAACGCCATGGCCGATGCCCAGTACGCGGTCGAGGGCGTCGCTATCGATGTAACCGACGTCGCGGCGGTGCAGGAATTCATCGCCGACAGCCCGGCGTTCGAAATTCTCGTCAACAGTGCCGGCGGGGCGCGGCATTCGTCGTTTGCGGCCATCACCGAAACCGATTATCGCGCCGTCATCGACCTCAACCTTACCTCGACGCTGTTCGTGTCGCAGGCCGTGGTCGGCAAACTTGTCGCTGAAAACCGACCGGGCTCGATCATCCATATTTCATCCCAGATGGGCCATGTCGGCGGGCCGAACCGTGCCGTCTATGCGGCAAGTAAATTCGCCGTCGAGGGGCTGGCCCGGTCGATGGCCATCGAACTTGGCGTCCACGGCATCCGGGTCAACACCATCTGCCCGACCTTCATCGAGACCGAGATGACGGCCAAAACCCTCGGCGATCCGGCGTTCCGGAGCTGGGTGTTGTCCAAGATCAAGCTTGGTCGGCTTGGCACGGTGGAAGACATCATGGGCCCGGTTGTGTTCCTCGCCTCCGATGCGGCACAACTCGTGACGGGCGCATCGCTCCTGGTGGATGGCGGATGGACGGCGGAGTAATCAAGCGGGCAGGGGTGACCTCGTTCCAGGTCGCCGAACATGCGGGAGTGAGCCAGTCGGCCGTCTCGCGCACGTTTACGCCTGGCGCATCCATTTCCACCAAGACCCGCGCCAAGGTGTTGATGTCGGCCAAGGAACTCGGCTACCGCCCCAACGCCATCGCCCGCTCGCTGATCACCTCGCGCTCGCGCATCATCGCCGTGGTGATGGCCTATCTCGAGAACCTGTTTTACCCCGACGTGCTCGAAGAACTCGGCCGCCTGCTCGCCGCCGAGGGTTATCATTTGCTGCTGTTCACCGGCTTCATGGACCGCGATAGCGACCCGGTGTTCGACCAACTGATGCAGTATCAGGTCGATGGCATCATTTTGGCCTCGACCTCGCTGTCCTCCGAACTGTCGGATGAATGCGCCACAGCCGGCATTCCCGTCGTGCTGTTCAACCGCACTACGGAACGGGACTCGGTGTCGAGCGTCACGTCCCGCAACCGCGAAGGAGGACGGTTGCTGGCCGACTTCCTCGTTGCCGGCGGGCACAAATCCTTCGGCTACATCGCCGGCATCGAAAACTCCTCGACCAACCGCGATCGCCTCGGTGGTTTCCGCGAGCAATTGCTGGTGCATGGGGTCGACGAACTCGTTATCCGCACCGGCAATTATTCCCGCGTCGAAGCCCAGGTGGCGGCGCGCGAGATGCTGTCGCTCCCGGTGCGGCCTGAGGCGATCTTTGTGGCTAATGACCACATGGCGGTCGCGGTGATGGACGTGGCGCGCTACGAATTCGGTCTGTCGATCCCCGACGATTTGTCGATCGTCGGCTATGACGATGCCGGCCCGGCGCGCTGGCCGTCCTACGGCATCACTTCGGTTTCGCAACCGGTCAATGAGATGACCTCGGCGACGGTCGACATCCTGCTCGACCAGATTCATTCAGGCGACATGGAGCCGCTGCACCGCATCGTTTCGGGCGAACTCATCGTGCGCAGTTCGGCCCGCCAGCCCGCTGCCGGGGTGATCGAAATCGACGGCCGGTGCCTGTATCGACCCAGCCCTGGGACTTGAACCAAAGAATTATCACCGGGGACTTCGCTTGCCCTGAAAAACTCTGCATACGCATGCAAAACGCTTTCAACGTATCGCACTGTCAAAAAAAGAGGACATGAAATGACGAACTGGACGCAAAGCGACATGGAAAAGCGGCTGGTCCGCTATGCTGACCTTAAGGGGCTGAAGAATGCCTTCATCGACGCAAGGACGCCGGGCTCCGACCGCAAGGAAAATTTTACCATCATCGGACCGGGTGTTTCGGAAAACCCGGCGCAGGTGGTGCATATCCCCGAGGCGCACGGCTTCAATTTCGGCGCGGCGCGCCAGCCCTTCGGCTGCACCAATTCGCAGCACAGCCACCTGACGGCCGAAACGTTCCTCGTCCACACCGGCAAGTGGCGCTTTGTGTTTGGCGCCAATAAGGACGAGGGCTATCTCGACGTCGAGCCCGGCGATGTCGCGACGGTGCCGACGCACATGTTCCGCGGTTTCGAAAAGCGCGATGAGGGCACCGGGTTCCTCGCCGTGGTGCTCGGCCATGACGATCCGGGCAAAGTCGTCTGGGCGCCGTCGGTGTTCAAGATGGCCGAGGATTTTGGCCTGAAGCTGCTCAAGGGCGGCAAGCTGATAGACACCACGATCGGCGAGAGCGTCCCCGAAGGGGCGGAATTGGAACAGCCGCCGACAGCTGAAAAGATGGCCGAGCTGGCTACCCCGCCGATGAGTGAACTCGGCAAATACTATCTGCCGCACGCGTCAATGGCGGGTAATCCGAATTCGCCGCTGGCGGGCGAGGGCGTTGAGGAAGCCGCTTTGATCGGCGATGTCGACAGTGCCGACGGCTTTGCGGCCGGCCCGATCGTCGGGCACTGGCAGCACGGCTTCGCGCTGCGTCGCCTGAAGCTCGCGACCGGCGCCACCGTGCCCCAGCACAGCCGCAGCGAGCAGGAAGTGATCTTCGTGCAGTCTGGAACGCTCGAATTCAACTGGGCCGATGGGGCGCTGATCCTCGGGGCCGGCGATACGCTGACGGTGCCGATCGGGGTCGTCCACGGCTTCCGCAACCCGGCCTCGGCTGACGCCATCGCCTTCATCATCCGCGGTTCCGAACGACCGGCGGCCCCACAATTCGTCGAACATCGTCAGGCGGCGGAATAATCATGGCGCACCAGATTCTCACCACGCATGTCGGGTCGCTGCCGCGTTCAAAGCAGGTGACCGATCTGGTGTTCGCCCGCGAAGCCGGCGTGCCGATCGACGAGGCGGGGTTCAATGCCATCGTTTCGGCCGCGGTCGTCGACATCGTGCAGAAACAGAAGGCGGCGGGTATCGACCTGCCGTCCGATGGCGAGATGAGCAAGATCAGCTACGCCACCTACATCAAGGATCGGCTCACGGGCTTTGCCGGCGACAGCTCCCGCCGCCCGCCGCAGGACCTCGAGCAGTTCCCGAGTTTTCTTGAACGCCAGAGCCGCTCGGGTGGCACGCCGAGCTACCGGCGGCCCAAATGCGTCGGCGAGATCGCGGTGAAATCGATGCAGCCGCTGGCCGAGGATGTTTCGGCCTTCCAGGCGGCGCTGACCGGGGCGGGCTACGCCCACGGCTTCATGAATTCGGCGACACCGGGCGTCATCGCGCTATTCCAACCCAACGAATTCTACGCCACGCAGGACGATTACCTCGAAGCCGTCGCCGAGGGCATGCGGGCCGAATATGAAGGCATCGTCGCGGCGGGGTTTACCCTGCAGCTCGACAGCCCCGATCTCGGGCTCGGCCGGCACATGATGTACAAGGAGCTCGACGATGCGGGCTTCGTTGGCCGTGCCGAGCGCCATATCGAGGTGCTGAACCACGCGCTGCGCAACATCGATGGCAGCAAGGTGCGGATGCATGTGTGCTGGGGCAATTACGAGGGTCCGCATACTTGTGACATCGCTTTGAAGAAAATTCTGCCGGCGATCCTCAAGGCCAAGCCGCGGGCGCTGCTGTTCGAGGGCGCTAATCCGCGCCACGCCCATGAATGGGTCGACTGGCAGGCCGTCGATCTGCCGGACGACTACGTGCTGATCCCGGGGGTCATCGACTCCACCACCAACTTTGTCGAGCACCCCGAACTGATCGCCGAGCGCCTTGCCAAATACATCGGTATCGTCGGCGCCGAACGCGTCATTGCCGGCACCGATTGCGGGTTCTCGACCTTTGCGGGTTTCGGTGCGGTGGATAGCGACATCGTTTGGGCCAAGCTGCGGGCGCTGGCCGAAGGGGCGGAAATCGCCAGCACGAGGCTAAGGGCGGCTTAGAGCTCAGCCGCCAAGCATCCACGGTGTCGTCCCCGCGAAGGTGGGAATCCAGTAAGCGCAAAGGCAGTTGGTTTCACCGTCGATGGCAGCCCCCGCGTCAGCGGGTACCGGATTCCCGCCTTCGCGGGAATGACGGTGGTGGGTGGCGAGGGTAGCCTGGCGAGAACGGCGTTATGGCCGCCCCGCATCAAACCCGCGCCTGCATCCGATCAAGCCGCAACTGGGCGGCGCGCCGATGCCCCTCCAGCCCTTCGCTCGCTGATTGCCGCGCTGCCGGGGGCGCTACCGCAGCGACGCCGCGTTCGTCGAGCCACTGGTACGTGGCGATCTTGACATAGGCGCCGACCCACAGCCCGCCGGTATAGGCGCCAGCGCCCATTGTCGGCAGCGTATGGTTGGTGCCCGAGCATTTGTCGGAATAGACGACGCTCGCCAGTTCGCCGATGAACAGCGAGCCGTAATTGCGCAGCTTCAGCGCCATGCCCTTGGCGTCGGCGGTATGCACCTGCAGATGCTCGGCGGCGATCAGGTCGGAATAGGCGATCATTGCGGTTTCGTCGTCGCAGACCGTGATTTCGCCATAGTCGCGCCACGCCTGACCCGCGACATTGGCCGTCGACAGCGTCGCCAGTTGCTTTTCGATCTCAACCAGCGTCGCTTCCGCCAGCGCGCGGTCGGTGGTGATGAGGCCAACGCGGGTCCGGATATCGTGCTCGGCCTGCGCCAGCATGTCGGTGGCGATCATTTCGGCGTCGCCAGTCGAATCGGCAACGGTGAAGATCTCGGAAGGTCCGGCCAACTGGTCGATGCCAACCGGGCCGAACACTTGGCGCTTGGCTTCGTTGACGAAGGCATTGCCCGGCCCAACGATCTTGTTGACGGCCGGCACACTCTCGGTGCCGTAGGCCATGGCCGCGATCGCCTGGGCGCCGCCGATCTTGAAAATGCGGTCGGCGCCCGACAAATGGCAGCCGGCGATCATCGCTTTGTGGGCGTTCGGCGGCAGGCAGGCGATAACTTCGTCGACGCCCGCGACCTTGGCCGGTACGATGGTCATGATCGGTGCCGACAGCAGCGGATAGCGCCCGCCAGGCACATAGCAGCCGACGCGCTGGATCGGGATCACCCGATGGCCGAGGTGAACGCCCGGCAGGGTTTCAATTTCGAGCGGCAGGATGGTCGCCAGCTGCGCCTCGGCGAACTTGCGCACATTGGCGATGGCGAATTCCGTATCCTTGCGGGTCTGCGGATCGAGTTCGTCCAGCGCCGCCTGCCGTTCTTCGGCCGTCACTTCGAACACCGTGATGTCCGATTTGTCGAACTTTAGCGAATATTCGCGTACCGCCGCATCGCCATTCTTGCGCACATTGGCGATGATCTCGCTGACCAGCGTTTCGACCGGGGCGTTGTCGCCGAGCGAGGAGCGCTCGGGCGCCTTGAGATAGTGAACGCCGGGCAGGGGCGAGGCGGCAGAGAGGTCCATGACGATGTCCTGTTGCAGTTCGGCGAGCGGCTAAACCTGCGGAAATCCGCCAGATTCTACCGCCGGGTGCGGGCGCGGGAAATTTCTTGCATACGTATTCAAAATTTGCCAGAGTTTTTTGAACGCGGCGACTGGCGTGAGTTTTAGGCATGTTTTCGCGCCACGCTGGCGTACCGAAGCTGTCGGTAGTCTAAGCTGCGCCACCATCCGTCGCCCGAGGCAAGGAAGCATCATGAGCGAGACCGAAGCGAGCGGCCGACCCGTCAAGGACAGTGGCCAGGTAACTAGCCCGGCCGGCAAAGGCCGCTCGGCGATGCCGACCGAGCAAGTGCTACAGGTCGAGCGTCGCGACTACACCGAGCTTGCCCCGACCGACCGGCCGCGCATGCAGTCGATGGACGGCTTCGACGACATCTACACCGACATCGTCGATTACATCGTCCGCTGCACCCACAAGATCTGGGACGAGCGCGACATCGGGCTGATCTACAGCCATTACACCCACAACTGCGTGCTTTATGGCACCACCGGCACCATCTACAACCGCGAGGATGTCGTTCGCGACACCATCCAGCGGCTGGTCAGCTTCCCCGAGCGGCGCGGCATGGCCACGCAGGTGATCTGGAACGGCAATGATGTCGATGGGTTTTACACCTCCCATCTGGTCACCGGGTCGGGGCGCCATACGCAGAACGGCCATCTCGGGCCCGCCACCGGCCGGCCGTTCGTGTCGCGCACTATTGCCGACTGCATGATCGTCAAGAACAAGATCTATCGCGAATGGGTCGTCGCCGACACCATGGCGATCATCAAGCAGCTTGGGCTCGATCCCAATCTGTTCGCCATGCGCACGGCAAAAGCCAAGTTCGCGGCCGGCCTGACCTCACTCGACATCGGCGAAAACCGTCGCTTTCTCGGCCAGACGCCCCCAACGGACAAACCCGATACATCGATCGCGCACAACGACATCGAGGTCTACACCCTCGAATGGCTGCACGAGGTGTTCACCAAGCGGATGTTCGGCAAGATCACCGAAGTTTATGCCCCGACGGTGCAGTACCACGGGCCGCTGATGAAGGAACTGTATGGCGTCGCCGCTGTCGTTCACCAGCACCTTGGCCTGATCGGCTCGCTGCCTGACGCGTCTTACGAGCCGCAATATATCAGCTCGGTGCCGAGCGAAGAGGGCGGGGTGAAGGTCGCGGTGCGCTGGGTGATGGAAGGTCATCACCTCGGCTATGGCATTCTCAACGAACTCGGCGACCCGACCGGCAAGCGCGTGCAGGTGATGGGCATGACCCATTACCATTACAAGAACGGCAAGATCGTCGACGAGTGGAATGTTTATGACGAGTTGTCGCTGCTGACCCAGGTCAAGCTCGCGCAGCTTGCGGATGGCACCGCGGTCTAGCTTCCACGCTCAGGTCGTCGGCAGGATGCCTGCCGACACCAGCTTGATCGAGCGTTTGCGGGTGTTGTTGTCGGAAGGCGACATCAGGATCGCCTGTGGGTAAAAGAGCTCGACATCGAAGCGGCCGTCAGCGGCGGCAATCAAGGCTGGCGGCAAATCCACCGTGAATTTCTCGACCCTGCCGGTCGGCACGGTCACTGTTTCGATCGATTCGCCATTGATGACGATTTCGACACGCTGGCCAGACGCGCCAGCGCGGTCGACAGCCACCATTTCGGCGACGAACCGCAGCGGCTGAACCGGTGCATCGAAAGTGAAGCGCAGCCTTGAGCTTTCGCCAACTGCATGCGTGCCGTCGCCGGCCGGGCCTTCCCAACCACAGACCCGTAACGGCATCGCGGCTTCCCGCCCGGGCGAGGTGAAGTCGATCAGCGCGCCTAACTGGTAGCTGCCGCTCACCGCCTGGTTAAGGCAGGTGATAGTGTGGTCGATGTAGTAGGCCCGGTAGTCTGCCGAGACGTTCGGATGCAATGCACCCCACAGCGCCCACATCTCGAACGCCGCGGCCAGAGCCGCAAGCGCATAGAGCGGGATCGCTGCGAATGGCGGCCACGCCGGAGGTTTGACGAAGCCGGAATTGACGGAGTTAGACAAGAGCCAGCGCCTCCGTCAGCCAACCGATGGTGCAGAAGTACCCCCCAACGACAAATACCAACAGCGCCAGCACAAAACTCCATCGGGAACGGGCGAGGAGCGTCACCAGCGTGATTGGAACTGGCGCTAGGCCGGTCACAAAACGCAGCATCGAGGCCATGCCAGCGAACAGCGGTACGACCAACGCGATGGCGCTGAATACAGCCATGGCGAACTGCCGGCGCACCACCATCACCCCGATCAGCGCGAAGCCGACTAGTGTCGCCACACCCAGTTGCTGGGAGGCGCTAGGTACCCATGTGCCGGCCTCGCCGGTATTGAGTGCCTGCCAGACGAACATCAGCGGGTTGCCGGATGGGCGGGCCCAGGCGCGTTGGACATGGCTGAATGCCAGCCCGTCGCCGATGTGGAATTGCAGGTACGCCATGTAGCAGAACAACCCCAGTGGGGCGATGAACACCGCCAGCACGAGGTCGGGGCGACGCAGCGCCGCCGGGACAAAGTCGACCAGTCGGCCGCCACGTTCTCGATGCTCTAGCCACGCTTCGATGACGATGGCAAAGACGATGAATACCCCGACGATGCGTGTCGCCGAGACCAGCGCGGCGAAGACGCCCGCCAGTAGATAGTTCCGGCGCTTTACCGCAACGAAGGTGCAGACAGTCAACAATAGAAACAGCACCTCGGTGTAGAACGTGGTGAAATAGATGGAAAATGGGCCGCACAGCAGGAATGCCGAGAATAGGATGTAGGCCCGCTGGCTCCCCCCGAGCAGCGGCCGTGCGGCCATGGCGGCAACGCCACTGAGCAGGATCGAGACAATTGTCGCGATGACGATTGTCGTCTGACCGGTCAGCAGGCGCAGGCCGCCGATCAGCATCGGGTATAGTGGGAAAAACGCCCAGTTCCCGGAGTTGATCATCGACGGCACGGGGAACGGATCGTAGCCACCTTCGGCGAGCCGGACATACCAGTCGCAATCCCATTTGCAGAGCCCATTGGCGAACGTTGCGAACGATGCGTCGGGTACGACACTGGCAAAGGCCAAGTACCGGACGATCAGTCCAACGATGGCGCAGACGATCGGTACGAGCAGCACCGACAGCTCGAAACGTCGGGCACGGGGCAGGGAACTGGCAGTCAGCTCAGCCATTGAAATACCTGCAAGATGCGTCCCTTCCGGGCTCGACCCGAGTTTACAACCTGACGGGACGACTCGCTAGCAATTCTCCAGAGACACATCTGGAGACATTCTAACTCCGCATGGGACCTATGCGACAACTTTCTCGCGATTGATAGGTTAGAAAGCCTCGTAAGGTCGGTCACGGACTGGTCGGGTTCATTTGCAGGCGTCATGTCTTTTGCAGCAGCATATTCATATCAGCGTCGCAGTGTTCTCAAACTCCTCGCCGCTGGTGCATTGCTGGGCACCACCCACACTAAACTCGCATTTGCTGAAGGCGCTCCAGCCATCCCTTTCGATTTCGACATGCTGACGGAACGGGTGCGTACCGCGGCGCAGCGGTCCTTTGTTCCGTCGGCCGCCAAGCTTCCCGCCGGCATCGCCAATCTCGACTATGATGCCTACCGCAAGATCCAGTTTGTCCCCGAGCATGCGATGTGGGCCGAAAGCGACGCGGGCTATCAGGTGCATGCTTATCACCTCGGCTGGCTCTATCTCGAACCCGTGCAACTGTTTGAAGTCGCCGATGGCGGCGCGGTGCCGATGAGCTTTACTGCCGGTGATTTCGATTATCATGATGCCGCAGTCGGTGCGGCTGCGGCATCCGACTTTCCCGGTGTGGCCGGATTTCGGGTCAATTATCCGATCAATCATGCCGCCGGGTTTGATGAACTCGTCTCGTTCCTCGGGGCCAGCTATTTCCGCAGCCTCGGGCGCGGCAATATCTACGGCGCCAGTGCGCGTGGCCTTGTCCTCAACTCCTGGCGCGACGGCAACGAGGAATTCCCGCGGTTTTCCGAGTTTTACCTCGAGCGCCCGACTGCCGGCGCGCCGCTTGCCATTAACGCCGTCCTCGATAGCCCAAGCGTTGCCGGGGCCTATCGCTTTGAAATCACCCCTGCCGGCGACGCCGCGCAGGAAACCACCATCGACGTTACCGCGCGACTGTTTTTCCGGTCCGATGTGACCGAGATCGGCGTTGCTCCGCTGACTTCGATGTACCTGTTCTCCGAGGCCAATCGCGCTGACTTCGATGATTACCGACCCCAGGTGCATGACAGCAATGGCCTGCTGATCGAGCGTCCGACCGGCGAAGTCATGTGGCGTGCCCTCAACAACTCGGTGGGCATGGGAAATTCCTACCTGTGGGAGGATAGTCCGACTGCGTTCGGTCTCTATCAGCGGGGTCGTGATTTCAGCTCCTATGAAGACGCCGGTGCCCAGTATGAACGCCGCCCGTCGATCCGCATCGAACCCGTCGGCGCGTGGGGCACCGGGACTGTCCGTCTCATCGAAATTCCGAGCCGACTCGAAGTCGAGGATAATGTCGTTGCCTTCTGGGTGCCGTCAGCGCCGGTGAAGGCTGGCGAGGCGCGCGAATTCCGCTACCGCATGGTGTGGGGCGATCTTGATCCTGACAATAAGCTTGCCTATGTCGCCGAGACCCGCATAGGGCAGGGCGGCATTTCGGGCGTCGCCAGTGCCACGAATTTGCGAAAATTCGTGATCGATTTCAAGGGTGGGGAACTCGACGCCATGCCGGCCGATACGCAACTCGACGTGTTGGCCACCGTGTCGGCTGGAACTGTTGTTTCCACGACGCTTTTCAAGGTGGTGACCGCCGGTGTCTGGCGTCTGGTCCTTGATGTCGATACCAAGGGCGCCGATCCGCTCGAGCTTAAAGCTTACCTCATTGGCCTCGGCCGCAAACTGACCGAAACCTGGCTCTATCAGTGGAGGGCGACAGCATGAAACACGAAGGATACTCCGCGTTCGTGGCGGCGTTGCCCGACGCGCCAATGGCCATGCCCAAACAAGTGCTCGAGCCGCCCAAGCGATTTGCCTGGATGTTCCGTTTCGTCTTCGCTCGCCTTTCTCGCGCCTGAACCTTCTTGCCTCCCGGCGACCGCCCCTGATGTATTTAGCTAATCTTTTGCGTTTTATGTCGATCGCCGGCGCCCTCCTTCTCAGTTTCTGGGGCGGCTGGTTGCATCTGCGCTATGTCGGCGGAGCCAGCCCGGATCCCTTCGATGTCTTCCGCACGGTTTTGTTCGCCGTGGCGGTATTCTGGCTCGCCTGGGGAGCCTCGATCGGGTTTATCGGGTTACTTGGCAGGCCAATGAAGGCCCGTTCAGCCAGTCGAGGAATTCCCACCGGCCGAACGGCGATCCTGATGCCGGTCTACAACGAGGACACCGTCGCGACGCTGGCCCGCATTGCGGTGATGAACCGCGGGCTCGTGGCGCTTGGCGCCGCAGATCGGTTTCATTTCGTGGTGCTGTCCGACTCGACCGCTGCCGATATCGCGGCGCGGGAAATCGTCATGTTCGAGCGGCTGTTGCGTGAACCGCTGGCAATGGGCCGAATGTTCTACCGCCGCCGCGACAAGAACCTTGGGCGGAAGGCCGGCAATATCGAGGATTTCGTCACCCGCGCCGGTGGTGCCTATGACTACGCGCTGGTGCTCGATGCCGACAGCCTGATGGAGCCGGCAACGATCATCGAAATGGCCTGCCGCATGGACGATGATGCCACGCTCGGCCTGCTGCAATCGGTGCCGAGCATCGTTGGGGCGCAAAGCCTGTTCGGGCGCTGCCTGCAGTTCGGCGTCGCCTATCTGTCGCCGACGTTTTCGCGCGGCGTCGCGGCCATGCAGGGGCGGGAGGGCCCGTATTGGGGACACAATGCGATCATCCGGATCACCGCCTTTGCCGGCAGTTGCGGCCTGCCGGTGTTGTCGGGGCGGGCACCCTCGGGCGGCCATATCCTCAGCCATGATTTCGTCGAGGGCGCGTTGCTGGCGCGTGACGGCTGGACTGTCGTCCTCGATCCGACACTCACCGGTTCCTATGAGGAAGGTCCCGACAATCTCATTGAGTTCGCCAAGCGTGACCGTCGCTGGTGCCAGGGTAACCTGCAGCATCGCCGGTTATTGCGTGCACCCGGCCTGCGTTTCTGGAGCCGCTTCAATCTGCTGCACGGCCTGATGTCTTATCTGACATCTCCGCTGTGGCTGCTGCTGTTGAGTGCCAATGTCACGGCGGCCATCTACGATGCGCCCCCGGTCGACTCGGCAATCGAGCCGGACTCGGTGTGGCTGCTGATCTCCGCCGTCGCCGCGATCCTGCTGCTCCCCAAGCTGCTGGTTTTTCTGGTCGGCGTGTTCGATGGGACCAATCGGCAATTTGGCGGGAATTTTGCTACGTTGCGCTCGCTGCTTGCCGAGATCGTCCTATCAACGCTGCTCGCACCGATCATGCTGTTGTTCCAGAGCCGAGCCGTGATTCAGACCGTGCTTGGCATCGATGGTGGCTGGCCGGCGGCGCAGCGCTCCGGCGAGGTGGTTTCTGTACAGGAGGCGGTGACCGCGACCTGGTGGATGTCGCTGTGCGGCGGCGCAGCGATCGTCATCATGCTGGCGCTGACGCCCGACCTGTTCATCTGGCTTGCTCCCGTAACCGTTCCCTCGAGCCTTGCACCACTGCTTATCGCACTGAGTTCACGCGCCTTTGCCTCGCGCTGGTGGTTTGAGAGCCCCAACGAAGCTCCGGCCGGCATTGTGGAGCAGTACCGGGCGTTCAAAGCCGATTTGTCGGAAAAGCGCCCGGCATTTGTCGAACCCACGCAACCTCAAATCGCAACGCAGGTTGCGGCTTGACGGCATTGTTGCCGGCCGATCTGCCGCCCCGGCCGAGAGCTTGTCCTCGGATTTCTGCACTAGCCCGCATTGCACTCTGCTATCTGGATGAACACTATGACCGTCATCGACTTTACTGCCGCGACTGATAACTCCGACCTGATGGCTGACCCGGTCGCGCGCGCCAATCGCTCCGGTGCCCCGGAATTTGCCATCATCGTCCCGACTTTCAACGAGCGTGCCAATTTGCTGGCGCTGACGACCAAGCTCGAGACCACTCTCGCGGGGCTCGATTGGGAACTGATTGTCGTCGACGACGACAGCCCGGACGGTACCGCCGATCTTGCTTGGCAGCTTGGTCGCGAGCATCCCAACGTCCGTTGCATCAAGCGCATCGGCCGCCGTGGGCTGGCTTCGGCCTGTATCGAGGGCATCCTCTCGACTAATGCGCCGTTCGTCGCCGTAATGGATGGCGACCTCCAGCATGACGAAACCATTTTGCCCGCCATGCTGGCGAAAATCAAAGCCGGTGCCGATATCGCTGTCGGCTCGCGCTACGTCGGCGATGGTTCGTCCGGCGAGGGGCTATCTCCGCTGCGCAAATGGGGCAGCGAACAGGCGACCCGCCTGTCGACGCTGCTGACCGGCCAGACGCTTTCCGATCCGATGAGCGGATTTTTCGCCGTGCGCCGGGACTTTTTCATTGATGTCGCTCCCAAGCTTTCCGACGAAGGCTTCAAAATCCTGCTCGATCTGATCGTCAGCGCCTCGCGGCAGGGCACCGCGCCCGCCATCGCCGAAGTGCCGTACACGTTCCGCGCCCGTACTGCCGGCGAGAGCAAGATGAGCCCGCTGGTTGTCACCCAGTTCCTTGGCCTTTGGGTCTCCAAGCTGTCCGGGGGCGTGCTGCCAACCAGTTTCCTGCTGTTTTCGCTGGTCGGTTTTACCGGTATCGCCATCCATCTCGGCGTGCTGACGCTGTTCACGACGGTGTGGAATATCGGCTTCATCCCGGCGCAGATCGCCGCAACGCTGATTGCGATGACGTGGAATTTCTTCCTCAACAACTGGATCACCTATGCCGACAAGAAGCTGCGTGGCTGGAAGGCTCTGCAAGGATTGCTGCTGTTCTATGCTGCCTGCTCGATCGGAGGCATCGCCAACGTTTCCGTCGCCTCGATGATTTACGACCTGCGCGCCGTGCCGATCGTCGCGGGTCTTGCGGGGGCGGTGATGAGTTCGGTGTTCAACTACGCCGTGACCCGTACGTTCACTTGGCGGAGCTAGAAGTGGGGCGCTTGCGCCGTAAGCTCACTCGGTAGCCAGCGCTTCGCGCAGGGCCATGCCTTCGGCGACCCGAAGGTCGAGGTCCATTTCGATGTGATCGATGTGAAGCGAGAGTAGTCGACTGGCCTCGACGCCATCTCGCCGTTCCAGCGCCGACAGAATGCGGCCGTGGTCGCCGTGGCCACAGCTTGACGCGCCCGAGCGGCCGTAGAGGGCGATCACCAAGGACGACCGCGCCACCAATTCTTCCATGAATTTCAGCAGGATGGCGTTGCCGGCGACAGCGGCCATCAGCAGGTGGAAATCGCCCGAGGCCCGGATTTCGGCCCGCCGCGCCGATGGACCTCGCTCGCCAAGCAGCCGTTCCTCGCCTGCCAGCGCCATTCGGAATGCAGCAATATCGGCCGCACCGATCCGCTCGGCGGCGGCCATGGCGATGCCCGGTTCGATCAGCCGGCGCGAGTCGAACACCTGCCGGGCTTCATCGGGCGTCGGGTTGGCAACGAAGGCGCCGCGATTGCGCTCCGCCCGCACCAGCCCCTCGAAACTCAGCATCTGCAACGCCGCGCGCACCACCGTTCGGCTGACGTGGAACAGCGCCCCGACTTCGGCTTCCGACAGCTTGGTCCCCGGCGCCAACCGCCGGTCGATGATAGCATCGCGCAGCGCGTCGCGGATCATCAGCGCCCGGTCCTCGACCGGTACTGCCAGCTCCAAACTGAAATCCGGAAGTTTCATGTGTGCCCGGTTAAACCCGGGATCAGTGTATCGCCACGGCGACTGCCTGCAAGAGTGAATGCGATCCAAGTCAAGATTGCATACAATTTTTGCGTCGATCGCGTTTAGGCGCTTATCATTTGTGCAATGTTGTTGGCTGCCTAAGGATGTTGCATTTAAGTCCCTGGGACATTAACCTGTACTAACAACAGGTTAACACACCCCAGCCCGACTTGGCACGCCGAATGCATTGCTTATCCCGACAACAGGGGTGTGTGTCGGATGTCGAAAGCCGCAGAGATCGACCTCGTATCCGTCTCCAAGATTTACGGCGCGACCACCGCGGTCGACGCCATCAGCCTCAAGATTCCCGCCGGTACCTATTGCTGTCTGTTAGGCCCCTCGGGCTGCGGCAAGACTTCGACGCTGCGGATGATCGCCGGCCACGAAAGCGTCTCCATCGGCGATATCCGGCTTGGCGGCACCGTCGTTACCGACCTCCCGCCGGCCCGTCGCGGCACCGCGATGATGTTTCAATCCTACGCGCTGTTCCCGCATCTGAGCCTGATCGACAACGTCGCTTTCAGCCTCAAGATGAAGGGCGTCGACAAGGACGCCCGCCGCGCCAAGGCGCTCGAAATGCTGCAACTGATGCAGATGGAAGGCTATGCCGAACGGCGCCCGGCGCAGCTATCCGGTGGCCAGCAGCAGCGCGTCGCGCTGGCCCGCGCACTGATCACCGACCCCGAGGCGCTGCTGCTCGACGAGCCCCTGTCAGCCCTCGACCCATTCCTCAAGATCCGCATGCGCGCTGAGTTGAAGAAACTGCAGACGACGCTCGGCATCAGCTTCGTGCACGTCACCCACAGTCAGGAAGAGGCGATGGCGCTCGCCGACCTCGTCGTGGTGATGAACGATGGCCGCATCGAGCAGGCGGCAACGCCGCGCGAAGTGTTCGAGAAGCCGGCAACAGCCTTCGTCGCACGCTTCATGGGCGATCATAATGTCGTCTCCGGTCGCGCCAGCGCCGCCGCCGATGGGCTCAACGAGTTCCAAGTTCCCGGGGGCGGGACTTTCGCGGCGACCGGGATATCGGTCGAAGCCGGCGCGCCCGTCGACGCGGCTATCCGCACCGATCACGTCCGCATCGGCGAGGCGGCAGTGCGCGGCCTCGGCTTCACCGGGACCGTCGCCAACATCGAATACCGCGGGGCTTCGGTGAAACTCTCGGTCGATGGGGCTGGGGTCAGCGACTTCACCGCCATCGTCGACGACAAAAGTTTCTACGCCCAGCCGGTCGCCGTCGGCGATGCCGTGCCACTCCATTGGGACGCCGAGGATGCGATCATCCTCGGCCGCCCGTTCAACTAAGCCAACCACAGGGATGATCAGGATGACCGACACGACAAAGACCAGCGGCATTTCCCGCCGCACCATGCTGAAGGGCGCCGCTGCCGCTACTGCCGGCGCCGCCATCGGCACCGGCGCCATCACCGGCTTCCCGACCATCTGGGCTCAGAACCCGATCACCCTCCGCCAGTTCGGCACGGGCGTGTCGAACCTCAACGCCATTGCCGAGAAGTGCAAGGCCGACCTCGGCATCACCCTCGAGATGACCGCCACCGATTCAGATGCCGCCGCCCAGCGCGCCGTCACCCAACCCGACAGCTACGACATCGCCGATATCGAATACTGGATCCTGAAGAAGGTATTCCCGACCGGCGTCATCCAGCCAATGGATGTCAGCAAGCTGACCTATTACGACAAGATCGTGCCACTGTTCAAAACCGGCAAGCTCACCCCGGACAGTGTCATCGCCCAGGGCACCGCGCCGCACACCGTCGGCTATGTCGATGGCCCCGACTCGACCACCTTCGCCACCGGCGAAACCGGCTGGTTCACCATGGTGCCGACGATCTACAACGCCGACACCCTCGGCATCCGTCCCGACCTCGTCGGCCGCCCGATTTCGAGCTGGGCCGATATCATGGACCCGGCCTTCAAGGGCAAGACCGCCATCATCAACGTGCCCTCGATCGGCATCATGGATGCGGCGATGATCTGCGAAGCCATGGGCGTCATCACCTATGGCGACAAGGGCAACATGACCCAGGCGGAAATCGATACGACGATCAATTTCCTGATCAAGGCCAAGCAGGACGGCCAGTTCCGCGCCTTCTGGAAGAGCTTTGATGAATCGGTTAACCTGATGGCTTCGGGTGAAGTCGTGATCCAGTCGATGTGGTCGCCGGCCGTTGCCGCCGTGCGTTCGAAGGGCGTCGCCTGCACCTACCAGCCGCTCAAGGAAGGCTACCGCTCATGGGGCGGCGGCTTGGGTCTGGCCGCGCATCTCGAAGGCGCGCAGCTCGATGCCGCCTACGAATACATCAACTGGTACACCTCCGGCTGGGTCGGCGGCTATCTCAACCGCCAGGGCTATTACTCGGCGGCCATGGACACCGCCAAGGAACACATGTCGGCCGACGAATGGGGCTACTGGATCGAAGGCAAGCCCGCCGTCGGCGATATCCTGTCGCCCGATGGCGCGGTGATGGAAAAGGCCGGAGCCGTGCGTGATGGCGGCTCGTTCGAAGAGCGCATGGGCAAAGTCGCTTGCTGGAACTCGGTGATGGACGAAGACCGCTACATGGTCACCCGCTGGAACGAGTTCATCGCCGCTTAAGGCCCTCACCCGGCGCTGCCGCGCCACCCTCTCCCGCCAGCGGGAGAGGGGAAACTGCAGACAAAACCAACTTATCCCCTCTGCCGCTCGCGGGAGAGGGTGCCTTGCAAGGCAAGGCGGGTGAGGGTCTTTCCTCCAGGAGCAAACAATGGCGGTCGCCGAGCAGATCATCACCGCACCGCTGACCAAGCCCCGGCTGCGCCGGGCGCCGCTGTCGCTCGCGAGCTTTGCCTCCTACCTTCAGGCCATCCCGCTGACGCTGATCCTGGCGTTTTTCCTGCTCGTCCCGATCCTTTTCCTGCTGGTCGTCAGCTTCTGGGATTATGACTTCGCCCGGATGTATCCGGGCTTCATCACCCGCAACTATGCCGAGGTGCTGGGCTCCTGGGTCACTTGGAAGACTTATCTCAACACGCTGAAATTCGCGGTGATCGTCTGGGCGATCGCGCTGTTCATCGGCTTCTGGGTGGCGTATTTTCTCGCCTTCCACGTGCGCAGCGCGGCGATGCAGACGGTGCTGTTCCTGATCTGCACCGTGCCGTTCCTGACCTCCAATATCATCCGCATGATTTCGTGGATCCCGGTGCTCGGGCGCAACGGGCTGATCAATACGACGCTGGTCAATGCCGGTATCATCCCCCAGCCGATCGAATGGCTGCTGTATTCCGATTTCGCCGTCGTCCTCGCCATGGTCCACCTCTACACGCTGTTCATGGTGACGCCGATTTTCAACACGCTGATGCGCATCGACAAATCGCTGATCGAAGCGGCGCGCGATGCCGGCGCCAGTGCCTGGCAGATCATGTGGAATGTCATCCTGCCGCTGGCCAAGCCCGGCATCGCCATCGGCACCATCTTCGTCGTGACGCTGGTAATGGCCGATTTCTCCACCGTGCAGGTGATGAGTGGCGGGCAGAGCGCCTCGGTGGCGCTGATGATGAAGAACCAGATGTCGCTGCTGCAATATCCGAGCGCCGCCGCCAATGCGATCGTGTTGCTGGTGCTGGTGCTGCTGCTCGTGGCCGCCATCCTCCGCGTCGTCGATATTCGGAAGGAGCTTTAGATGCACCGGGAAAAGCGCACACTCGGCTTCTATGTCCTCGCCGCGTTCTTCGTCGTCTTCGTGCTGTTCCTTTACGGCCCGTTCTCGGCGATTTTCATCCTGAGCTTCCAGGGACCGAGTGGCGGCCTGACCTTCCCGCTCAACGGCGTGTCGGTGCACTGGTTCTTCAACCTGTTCGAGCAGCAGGCCGTGGGCAATTTCGGCGCCAGCTTCGGCCGCTCCTTGATGCTCGGCCTGATGGTTATGGTCACGACGGTGATCGTCTCGTTGCTGGCCGGGCTGGCGTTCCGGCGCAAGTTCACCGGTGGTTCGCCGCTGTTTTACCTGACGATCGCCAGCCTCGTCGTGCCCTCGATCATTGTCTCGCTCGGCATCGGCGTGCTGTTCCAGCAGATCGGTTTCCGGCCATCCTGGTTCACCTCGGCGTTCGGTGCGCACCTGACCTGGACGCTGCCGTTCGGCGTGCTGATCATGTTTGCGGTGTTCAACCGCTTTTCGCCCTCCTATGAGGAGGCCGCCCGCGATCTCGGCGCTCCGCCATGGCAGACCTTCCGCCACGTGCTGTTGCCGATGATCGCTCCGAGCCTGATCGGCGTTGGGCTGTTCGGGTTTTCGCTGAGTTATGACGAGTTCGCCCGGACGCTGCTGACCGCCGGCACTTTCAACACGCTGCCGCTGGAGATTTACGGCATGACCACCAATGTAACGACGCCGGTGCTGTATGCGCTCGGCACTGTGACGACGCTGTTCAGCTTTATCGTCATCGGCGGCACCGTCGGCATTATTGCACTGCTCGGCGCCCGCCGAGCCCGGGCCGCGCTGTGACGCGGCTGCTGGTCGTCAATCCCAACACCACGGCGTCGATGACCGCGACCATCGCCGCCGCGGCGCGGGCGGCGGCGGGACATGGCACCGAAATCGTCGCCGTGACCTCAAGCATGGGGCCGGTATCGATCGAGGGCTATTACGATGAAGTTTTCGCCGTTCCCGGCCTGCTCGCCGCGATTGCCGAGGGCGAAGCGCAGGGCGCCGATGCCGCCATCATCGCCTGCTTCGACGACACCGGCCTCGATGCGGCGCGTGCGATGGCAGGAATCCCGATCATCGGCATCTGCGAAGCCGCTGTCGCCACCGCGGCGTTCCTTGCCAAGCGCTTCAGCATTGTCACCACGCTCGAACGCTCCCGCGTGCCGGTCGAGGCACTGGTCCACCGCTACGGCATGAGCGGTCGCGCCACGGTTCGCGCCGCAGACGTGCCCGTGCTGTCGCTCGACGATCGGAATTCCGACGCTCGCGACCGGCTGCGTGCCGAAATTGCCCGCGCCATCGAACTCGACCGGGCCGAGGCCATCGTGCTTGGCTGCGCCGGCATGGCCGACCTCGCCAAGGCCCTCGAACGCGAATTCGGCGTGCCGGTGGTCGATGGCGTCGGGGCGGCGGTGAAGCAGGCCGAGGGGCTGGTGGCGCTCGGGCTCACCACCAGCAAGCGCGGTTCCTACGCCGCGCCGCTGGTCAAGATCTATACCGGCCCGCTGGCCGCGTTCGCCCCGCGTGCGCTCGGCGCCTGATGCGCGACATCCGTGCGCTGACACTTGCCGAACTGCGGACGCTGCTCGACTGGGCTGCTGCGGAGGGTTGGAACCCCGGGCTGGACGACTCCGAGCCGTTTTATGCGGCCGACGCCGGCAGATTTGTCGGCGCCTTCGTCGATGGTGAACTGGTCGCCGGCATCGCGGCCATCGCCTATGGCAGCAGCTTCGGGTTCATCGGGCTTTACATTTGCCGGCCCGATCGGCGCGGGCAGGGGCATGGCCGCGCGGTCTGGGACGCCGGCATGGCGCACCTCGCCGGTCGCAGCATCGGGCTCGATGGCGTACCCGAGCAACAGGCCAACTATCGGGCCATGGGGTTCCTGCCGGCCTATGAGTCGGTGCGCCTATCCGGTCGGCCGCCGCGGAGTGACTTAGATGCGCGGCTCGTTCCCATCATGCCCGCGATTGTCGGTCTCGCAGAGTATGACCGAACCTGTTTTCCTGCACCACGCGTCGATTTCCTCGATGCCTGGCTCCAGCCGCCACGCCGAGGATATGCGCTCGTCGAGGGCGCAATGCTGCGCGGCTATGGCACGGTCCGGCCCTGCATCGACGGCAGCAAAGTCGGTCCGCTGTTCGCCAATAGCAAGGCCGATGCGGCTGTCATCCTGTCGGCATTGGCGGACATCGTGCCCGGGACGATCCACATCGATGTGCCGCTGTACCAACACGGCCTGATCGAGGCGCTCGAAGCCACCGGGATGAGCCGGGGATTTTCGACCACCCGCATGTATCGCGGCTCCGCTCCGGAATTCAGGCATTCGCGAGTGTTCGGCGTCACTACGCTCGAACTCGGATAAATTAACCGGCGGAAACCTTTTGTATGCAATGGCATCCGAGATGCCTATTGTTTCGCCACGCTGTGTCCGGTCGCACAAATAGAGGGCACACGATTGCCGATGAGATTAGCTTGCTGCAGAGTGACACGTGTCAAGTGTCTGTAACCTAACGAGATTTTTCCGCATCGCGTTGGGAGGCTGTGTGGCACATCCCTTGCATTATCTCTGGTAACGGCCCGGCGCGACACGCGGACGAGGCTGAAACTGCTGCAAACAGGGAAATCGTCATGACTCTTTCCACACTGTCCCGGCGCTCGCTGCTGAAGGCCGGCGCTGCCGGTCTCGCGGCCACCGCGCTGCCCTTCGGCTTTGCCAAGGCGCAATCGCCGATCGTCCTCGGCGCCGTGTATGTCGGCCCGCGTGATGATTTCGGCTGGAACCAGGCCCATGCCACGGCCATGGCAATCCTCAAGACCGTGCCCGGCGTGACCGTCATCGAGGAAGAAAACGTCCCCGAGACCGATGCCGTATCGCAGTCGATGGAGTCGATGATCAATCTCGACGGCGCCAATCTGATCCTCGCCACCAGCTTCGGCTACTACTCGCCGTTCGTCGTCGATCTGGCCAAGAAATACCCGGATGTGCAGTTCCGCCATGCCGCGCCGCTGTGGAAGGAAGGCGACCCGACCAACGCCGGCTCCTACTTCTGCTACCTCAACCAGGCGCACTACGTCGACGGCGTTGCTGCTGGCCTGTCGAGCCCCACGGGCAAGCTCGGTTTCGTCGCCGCCAAGCCGATCCCCTCGGTGCTGTCCAACATCAACTCGTTCCTCCTCGGTGCAAAAAAGACCAATCCCGCCGCCACCGTGCAGGTGATCTTCACTGGCGAATGGTCGATGCCGGTCCGCGAGGCCGAGGCGACCAACGCCCTGATCGACGCCGGTTGCGATGTGATCACCTGCCACGTCGATGGCCCCAAGGTCATCGTCGAGACAGCCGAAGCTCGCGGCGTCAAGACCTGTGGCCACAACGCCAGCCAGGCGCCGCTCGCCCCTACCGGCTTCATCACCGGCGCCGAATACAAATGGTCGACGATTTACTCGCTGTATGCCGATCTGCTCGCCAAGGGTGAGCCGCTGCCGAACTTCATCGCCGGCGGTTATCACAACGACATGCTGCAGAATTCGCCCTATGGCGCCGGAGCCACCCCGGAAGCCATCGCGGCGGCCGACGCTGCCATTGCCGGCCTCAAGGCCAGCGAGCCGATCTATGTCGGGCCGCTCAAGGACAATGCCGGCAATGTCGTCATCGAAGGCACCATGGACAATTACGACCCGGTGCTCGACGGAATGAACTACCTGCTCGAAGGCGTCGTCGGGTCGCTGACGTAAAGCCAGAGTGGGCAAACTCCCTGCGCAAAATCGCTCCTTCCCCGTGGGGGAGGAGGCTCAGCTTCACCGCCGGTGCGCCGGCCGTCACTCCCGTTCGGAGGTCTCGCCATGACAGCTGAAGCCGTTCCCGCCAGCGCCATCCTGCTGCGATCGGGCAATGTCCGCGTCAAGAAACTGGCAGAGACCATCGCCATTCCACTCGGCGCGCTGCTGGCTTCCGCAGTGCTGTTTTCGATATTCCTGCTGCTGCTCGGCAAAAGCCCGATCGAGTTTTTCGCCCTCGTCTGGACCGGTGGTTTCGGGTCGTCGTTTGCCATCCAGCAATCGCTGCAGCGCGCCGCGCCGTTGCTGCTGACCGGGTTGGCCTTCGCCATTCCGGCACGCATCGGCCTGACCATCATCGGTGGCGAGGGCGCGCTGGTGCTCGGCGGTTTCGCCGCGGCGGCGATCGCCATTCCGCTGGTCTCCAACAGCGCTCCGGCCTTCCTCACGCTACCGATCATGGCGATCTTTGCCATGTCAGCCGGCGGCATCTGGATCGGCCTCGCCGGCTGGCTGCGCCACTACCGGGGCGTCAACGAAACCATCTCGTCGCTGCTACTGAGCTACATCGCCATCGCCATCATGAACTTCTTCGTCGAAGGCATGCTGCGCGATCCGTCCTCGGCCAACAAGCCGTCTACCATGCCGATCGGCGATGCCTACAAGGTCGGCAATATCCCCGGATTGGACGTGCACTGGGGCCTTGCCGCCGGCATCTTGCTCGCCGTGGTGCTGTACATCCTGATGAGCCGCACCACCTTCGGCTTTGCCGCCCGGATGACCGGCGGCAACCCGCGGGCGGCGCTCGCCCAAGGTCTGCCAGTCGGCTTCTTGATCGTCTCCTGCTGCATGATCGCCGGTGCCTGCGCCGGGTTGGCCGGGTTCTTTGAAGTCGCCGCCATCCATGGACAGGCCAATGCGTCGTTGGTCGCGGGCTACGGCTTCACCGGTATCCTCGTCGCCTTCCTTGCCCGGCACAATCCGCTGGTCATCATCCCCGTCGCCGTCCTGTTTGGCGCCATCGCCGCGTCGGGCGGCGTCATCCAGCGCCGCATGGCGATGCCAGATGCGACGGTGCTGGTGCTGCAGGGTATCCTGTTCGTCGTCCTGCTGGTCAGCGAAACCTTCTACGGGCGCTTCAAAATCTTCCAGCCCGGCCGCACCGGAGATCGCACCTGATGGACAGTTCGGCAATCGTCACCGTCCTCATCGCCATGCTCGGCGGCGCCATCCGCGTCTCGACACCCTTCATGTTCGTAGCGCTCGGCGAAACGCTGACCGAGAAATCGGGCCGCATCAATCTCGGGCTCGAGGGCAATCTCGTGCTCGGCGCCATGGTCGCCTATGCCATCAGCTTTCATACCGGCTCGCCTTGGCTCGGGGTGCTCGCCGCCGGTGTCGCCGGCCTCATCCTCGGGGCGCTGCACGGTTACATCTGCAAGCTCCCGAAGGTGAACGACATCGCCGTCGGCATTGCCTTCATGAGCTTTGGCACCGGCCTCGCCTTCTTTTTCGGCAAGCCCTACATCCAGCCCTCCGCCCCGCGTCTCGAATCCATCCCCCTCGGCAACTGGACCGGCAATCCGGCGCTGGCACAGGCCCTGCAGGTCAATCCGCTGTTCTTCGTCGGTATCGTGCTGGCCGTCGCCATGGCGTGGGCGCTCCGCAATACCCGCTGGGGCCTGATCGTCCGCATGACCGGGGACAGCGCCGCGTCAGCCAAGGCGATGGGCGTTTCGGTCGACCTAGTGCGCTTCCTCGCCACCGCCGCCGGTGGCTTTCTCGCCGGTATCGGCGGCGCGTTCCTGTCGCTGTATTACCCCGGCTCCTGGAACCAAGGGCTCAGTTCAGGGCAGGGGCTGATGGCCGTGGCCCTCGTCATCTTCGCGCGCTGGAACCCGATCCGCTGTATCTTCGCCGCGCTGCTGTTCGGCGCGGCGGGCGCCATCGGCCCGGCGCTGCAATCGGTCGGTATTTCGCAGGGCTACTACTTCTTCAACGCCGCCCCCTACATCCTCACCTTGTTCATCCTCATCGCCTCCGCCAGCTCCAAAGGCGCGGCACGCGAGGCGCCGGGCGAACTTTCGATCACCAAGTGAGATGGCAATGAACTCCACCCTCGATGAACGCATCGACGCCGCGCGTGTCCCCGGCGCTGTCACCATCGCCTCCGAGCCGTATCCGTGGCCGTTCGACGGCGATTTCGGGCCGCACAACACGGCGCTCGTCGTCATCGACATGCAGGTCGATTTCTGCGCGCCGGGCGGTTATGTCGACTCGATGGGCTACGATATCGAGCTGACCCGCGCCCCGATCGGTCCCATCCAGGCGGTGCTCAAGGCGATGCGGGCAAAGGGCTACCCGATCATCCACACCCGCGAGGGCCACAAGCCCGATCTGTCGGACTTGCCCGCCAACAAGCGTTGGCGCAGCCAGAGGATCGGTGCCGGCATTGGCGATCAGGGGCCGTGCGGCCGCATCCTGATCCGGGGTGAGCCGGGCTGGGAGATTATCCCGGAGCTTCAGCCCGAACCCGGCGAGGCGATCATCGACAAGCCCGGCAAGGGCAGTTTCCTCGCCACCGATTTCGACCTGGTGTTACAGACCAAACGCATCCGCAACATCGTGCTGACCGGCGTTACCACCGACGTCTGTGTCCACACCACCATGCGCGACGCCAATGACCGCGGCTACGAGTGCCTCGTCCTCTCCGACTGCACCGCGGCGACCAAGGTCGAAAACCACCTCGCCGCCCTCGACATGATCAAGATGCAGGGCGGAGTGTTTGGCGCGGTCGCGACTTCCGCGGACTTTATCGCCGCACTGCCGGGGACATCGAGATGAACGCCATGAGCCCGCTGCCCATCGCCGAGGCCGCCGGCCGCGCGCCGTCGCTCGAAGCGATCGGGATGACCAAGATCTTCGGGCCGCTCGTGGCGCTCGACGATGTATCGCTCAAGGTCGAGGCCGGGTCGTTCCACGCGCTGCTTGGGGAGAATGGCGCCGGGAAATCGACGTTGGTCAAATCCATCATGGGGTTTTACGCGGCCGACAAAGGCCGCGTGCTGCTCGATGGGCGCGAGGTCGTCATCAAGTCGCCCCGCGACGCCCGCGCCAATGGCATCGGCATGGTCTACCAGCAGTTCACCCTGGTGCCGTGCCTGACCGCTGCTGAAAACCTGGTCATTTCCCGCGCCGACGCCCCTTCGGTGATCGACTGGACGAAGGAGAAGAAGGCGCTGAACGCTTTCCTCGAAACCATGCCGTTCAAGGTGCCGCTCGATACGCAAGTGTCGTCGCTCTCGGCTGGGGAAAAGCAGAAGCTCGAAATCCTGAAGCTGCTGTATCTCGATCAGCGCTTCATGATCCTCGACGAACCGACTAGCGTGCTGACCCCGGGGGAAGCCGACGAAATGCTCGGGCTGCTTGGTGGCATGGCCGCCCGCAAGGAAATCACCGTGCTGATGATTTCCCATAAATTCCGCGAGGTGAAGGCGTTCTGCGACAGCTTCACCGTGCTCCGCCGCGGCAAGTTCACCGGGGCAGGCGATGCCAAGACCGCAACCATCGCCGAGATGAGCCAGATGATGATCGGCGACACCACCATCCGCGAACGCGCCAAGCGCCTTACCCAATCCGAGAAGCCGGATGTGCTCGAACTCGCCGGTTTGTTCGCCGAGGACAATGACGGTCTGCCGGCGATCCGGGCGATCAATCTAAAGATCAAGGCTGGCGAAATTGTCGGGATCGCCGGCGTCTCGGGCAATGGGCAATCGGCGCTGGTCGAAGCGCTGGCCGGGCAACGCAAGCTCAGCGACGGCGAAATCCGCATCCATGGCGAAGCCTTCCATCCCAACCGCAGCGCTTTCGACCGCTTCAAGGTGTTCGGACTGCCCGAGGAGCCGCTGAAAAACGCTACCGTGCCCAAGATGAGCGTCGCGGAGAACCTCGCCTTTCGCGCCTTCGACAAACCTCCCGTCGCCAGCCTCGGCTGGTGGATGTCGCCGGGGCCGATGCGCCGGAAGGCCGAAGACCTCATCGCCCGCTATCGCATCAAGACCACCTCGCCGGATTCGCCGATCGAGACGCTGTCGGGCGGCAATGTGCAACGCGCCGTCCTCGCGCGAGAACTGTCGGGCGATGTCGATGTGCTGATCGTCGCCAACCCATGCTTCGGCCTCGACTTCGCGTCGGTCGCCGAAATCCGCAGCCAGATCATGGAACAGCGCAACCGTGGCGCCGCGGTGCTGCTGGTCAGCGAGGACCTCGATGAGATCCTCGAACTGGCTGATCGGGTGGCGGTGATGAGCGGCGGGACGATCAACTATATTTCGCCGGTCGAGGATACCGACCGGAATATCATCGGCCAGCATATGGCGGGGCATTGATGGGTGTTTATCGGTGCAGGCCCTCACCCGCCTCGCTTCGCGAGGCACCCCATCGGGTCAAGCCCGAGGGCAGGCTCTCTCCCGCGAGAGGAAGAGGGGAAGCTGGAGGACTGAGAAAAGCTAGTACGGTGACCCATTCTTCCCCTCTTCCGCTCGCGGGAGAGGGTGGCGCGGAGCGCCGGGTGAGGGCCTACCCATGATCCCCGTCCCAGCCCTACCATACCCATACCCCCTCGATCCCGCCCACACCGCCCTTGTCATCATCGACATGCAGCGCGATTTCATCGAACGGGGCGGCTTCGGCGACAGCCTCGGCAACGATGTGGCGCGCCTCGAAGCCATCGTGCCGACCACTGCAGCGCTGATCGACCTGTTCCGGCGCCAGCATTGGCCAGTCATCCACACCCGCGAGGCCCACAAGCCGGACCTCTCCGATTGTCCGCCGAGCAAAATCCGCCGCGGCAATCCGAGCCTGCACATCGGCGAAGTTGGCGCCATGGGCCGGCTGCTCATCGCGGGCGAACCGGGCAACCAGATCGTCGACGCGCTCGCGCCGATCGCGGACGACATCGTCATCGACAAGCCGGGGAAGGGGATGTTCTGGGCGACGGGCATCCACGAGCGCCTGCAGGGGCTCGGCATCACCCATCTGGTATTCGCCGGCGTTACCACGGAAGTCTGCGTGCAGACCTCGATGCGCGAAGCCAACGACCGGGGCTATGAGTGTCTGCTGGTCGAAGACGCGACCGAAAGCTATTTCGCCGACTTCAAGGCCGCGACCATCGCGATGATCACCGCACAGGGCGGCATCGTCGGCTGGGTCACGCCGCTGGCGAGCATTGCGGCGGCTCTGGAGCCCGAAGCGTGACGGCGATCAACCTCCCGGAGATCGTTGCCGAAGTCGAAGCGGTGTTTCACCGCTATGAACTGGCGCTGCTCGCCAACGACAATGCGACGCTGCTGACAATGTTTCTCGATCATCCCGCGACGCTGCGCTACGGGGTTGCCGACCTGCAATATGGCTACCCGGCGATTGCCGAGTTTCGGGCGACGCAGTTGCCGTTCGAGCGCACGCTGGAGGCGCTGGTCATCACCACCTACGGCACCGATTTCGCCGTGGCGTCGACCTTGTTTCACCGGCCCGACCTGCCCGATGGCATCGGCCGCCAGCAACAGATCTGGGTGCGCGTTACGGATGGTTGGAAAGTTGCCGCCGCCCATGTCAGTATGATGCCGAAATCAGCGGTGCCTGAGGCCGCCCGGCAGCCGGAATAGGCGCCGCATTTGGGGGATAATGTCCTGCTCAAGCGAACCTCGGCCGAGGCCATCCGGCATGGCGTCGCCGCGCAGATTATTGGCGGTTTGCTGGCGCCTGGCACGCCGCTCGATGAAACGCAGCTTGCCGCCGAATTCGCCGTATCGCGCACCCCGGTTCGCGAGGCGCTGCGGCTGCTGGCCGCCAGCGGCCTTATCGATCAGCGTCCGCATGCCAAAGCCATCGTCGCCAAGCCGGAGGCGGCCGAACTCGCTGGCATGTTCGAAGTGATGCGCTATCTCGAGGCCCTGTGCGCCGGCTATGCGGCCGTCGCGATGAGGGCCTCGGAACGCGAGGCGCTCGACGCACTGCATCGCGACATGTCCGGCTACGTGCGCGACGGCGACGCCGCCCGCTACACCGAGGCCAACGAAGTGTTCCACTCGGCGATTTATGATGGCGCACACAATGCCTACTTGGCCGAAATCACCCGCTCGACCCGGCAGCGCGTTTCCCCGTTCCGGCGCGCGCAATTCTCGGCTCGCGGCCGGCTGTCGCGTTCGCATGCCGAGCATACACTCATCGTCGAGGCGATCCTCCGTGGCGACCGCGCCGAGGCTGAAGCTGCGATGCGCGACCATATCGCCATCGTCGAGACCGCCTATCAGCAGCTGAACGAAGCCCGCTCGACGGTTTAGCGCAGGGTGGCTTCGAGTGTCGCCAGGTCAGGTGCAAAAGTCACCTGCCGGACTCTGTTCGACTCGGTCACGAAATCCCGCAGCGCCGTGCTGCTGGCAAGCGAGCCGGAAATGTCGCCGACGATCGCAAGGCGAAGTCGATAATTGACGAACTTTTGGATGAAGGCCCCGGCGAGGCCGGTGCGCAGCTGGAAAAAATCCGGCGCCAGCCGTTCGACCGGGACGACCATCAACTCCACATCCCGGCCGTAAGTCTCGCCGATGAGGTCGACTGCGTCCTGCTCCGAAATCAGTCGCGGCCAAGCGGTTTCGAGCACCGCCACGGCAATTCCGTTGATCGTCCTGAAATCCATCGTCACTCAGCCCCTGTACATCATCGCTTCCGTGATGCTTTAACCCCATTTCGCCGAGGCAGGGGCTTAGATATGGTCCGGCAAAATCGGAGGCAGGAGCAACACATGGCCGATCTCAATGGCAAGATCACTCTCATCACCGCCGCGGCACAAGGCATTGGCCGCGCTTCGGTCGAGGCCTTTTCGCGGGCCGGCGCGATCATCATCGCGACCGACATCAACGCCGAAAAGCTTGCCGACCTGGCCGGCATCCCGAATGTCACCACGCGGGTGCTCGATGTGCTCTCGAACGATGCCGTAGTTTCGGCGGTGGCCGAGATCGGTCGCATCGACGTGCTGTTCAACTGCGCGGGCGTCGTCCACAGCGGCACTATCCTCGACTCGACCGACGACGAGCTGGAATTCGCGTTGAACCTCAACCTCAAGGCACAGATCCGCACCATCAAGGCTGTGCTGCCGGGCATGCTGGAGCGGCGCGATGGGGCCATCGTCAACATGGCGACTGTCGCATCGTCGGTGAAGGGCGTTCCGAACCGCTTCGTCTATAGCGCCAGCAAGGCCGCGGTGATCGGACTGACCAAATCCGTGGCAGCCGATTTCGTCACCAAGGGTATCCGCTGCAACTGCATCTGCCCCGGCACCGTCGACTCCCCGTCGCTGCAGGATCGGCTGCGCGCCACCGGCGATTATGACAAGGCGCGGGCCGAGTTCATCGGCCGCCAGCCAATCGGCCGCCTCGGCGCGCCCGAGGAAATCGCCGATCTCGCGGTTTATCTCGCCGGCGCCACCTATACGACCGGGCAGACCATGGTCATCGACGGCGGTTGGACGGCCTAACCCGGCTGGTCGGCAGCGTGTGGCGGTAGCTAGGCCGCCACCGCCCTGCCGTCGGCATCGAACCGGTAGATGTGCCGGTCGTCGGCACTAAGCCAGAGTTCGGTGCCGGGAGCTTCCCGGACTTCGCCGAACGCCCGGGCAGTGACCGGACCCGCTTCGGTGTCGAAGTACAGGTTAGTGTCCGCACCGAGATGCTCGACATGCACGAGGCTAGCCTTCCAGCGCCCGGCGTCTTTCGAGATCGTCAGGTGTTCGGGGCGCATGCCGATCGTCGTCGCGCCAGTCATGCCGAGTTTATCGGCGGCGACGAAATTCATCTGCGGCGAGCCGATGAAGCCGGCGACAAACAGGTTCGCCGGCGCATTGTAGAGCTCCATCGGCGTACCGACCTGCTCGATCCGGCCGGCGTTCATCACTACGATCCGGTCGGCCAGCGTCATCGCCTCGACCTGATCGTGCGTCACGTAGATCATCGTCGCCTTGAGTTCGCGATGCAGCCGGGCGATTTCGAGCCGCGTGTTGACCCGCAGTGCAGCGTCGAGGTTGGACAGCGGTTCATCGAACAGGAACAGCGTCGGTTCGCGGACGATCGCCCGGCCGATAGCGACGCGCTGGCGTTGCCCGCCGGAAAGCTGGGCCGGTCGACGGTCGAGGTAATCGTCCAGCGACAGCATGCCCGAGGCCTTGGCGACGCGCGCCTCGATCTCTGGGGCAGGGGTCTTGGCCTGCTTGAGGCCGAGCGCCATGTTGTTTTTGACCGTCAGGTGCGGATAGAGCGCGTAACTCTGGAACACCATGGCGATGCCGCGCTTCGCTGGCGGCGTGGTGTTAACCGTTTTGCCGCCGATCTCGATATCGCCGCTGGTCGCGTCTTCGAGCCCGGCGATGATCCGCAGCAGCGTCGATTTTCCGCAGCCGGACGGCCCGACGAATACCACGAACTCGCCATCGCCAACGGTCAGGTCGATGCCCTTGATCACCTCGGTGACACCGAAATTCTTCCGGATCGCCTTCAGCGCCAGCGTTGGTGCAAGAGTTGTTGCTGCAGCCATTACGCGAAAATCCTCAAAGGTCGACGGCGCGCATTTCGCGCGTCGAGAGTTCGGATGCCATCACGATTTCGAGCGACCGCACGGCGTCGTCATTGTGCTTGGTCAGGTCGAGGTCCTCACGGATCGCCTTCAGCATGAACGCCTGCTCCCGGGCGCAGAGTTCGTCATGACCCGGCTCATCGGCGGTTGAAAACCACTCATCGGGCTTGGCAAACGTGCCATCGGGCTTCAGCTCGGCGAAATGCGTGCGGATCCGCGACGTCTTGGTGTGGGTATCGTGCGCGGACGAACTCGAGCCTTCCTCGACGACGATCGAGATGGCGCCATTGGGCGAAATCACGTCTTTGACGAAGAACGCCGTCTCGCTCATCATCGGTCCCCATCCCGCCTCATACCAACCAACCGAGCCATCCTCGAACAGCACCTGCAGATGGGTGTAATTGCGCATCGTCAGCGCGATCTCGCTCGACAGCCGCACCCCCATGCCGCGCACCTGGATCGGGCGGGAATCGGTGATCTGGCACATCACGTCGACATAGTGCACGCCGCAGTCGACCATCGGCGACGTGGTTTCCATGAGGCGCTTGTGGGTCTCCCAGAACAGGCCGGCCGATTGCTGGTTGAGGTTGAGCCGCATCACATAGGGGCCACCGAGCGACCGCGCCTTTTCAATGAAGGCGATCCAGCTCGGGTGGTGCCGGAGAATGTAACCGACGACCAGCTTCCGCCCGTTGGCCCGCGCCGCATCGACGACCCGACGGGCGTCCTCCACAGTAGTCGCCAGCGGCTTCTCGATGAACACATGCGCGCCCTGTTCCAGCGCTGCGACGGCGAAGTCGGCATGCGTGTCGGTGTAGGTGTTGATCGAGGCGAGCTCCGGCCTCAAGTCGCGCAACGCCGCGAGATAGTCGCTCGAATGCGGGTATTGGGCCAGTTCCGCCGGCATCTCGCGACCGCCGCGCGACACCAGGCCAACGATCTCGTAGTCGGGCTCTCGATGATAGGCGAGCGCGTGGCTACGCCCCATATTGCCGAGACCTGCAACCAGGACCCGAACCGGCGCTGCGCTCATTTGACGGCTCCTGAGGTGATACCGCGGATCAGCTGGCGGGAAAAAATGAGGTAGAGCACCAGCACCGGCAGGATGGCGAGCGTCAGCGCGGCGAGCACCGCATCCCATTCGCTCTGGAATTGGCCGAGGAACATCTGCGCCCCGAGCGTGACGGTTTTAGTGCCTTCAGCCGGCGCGAGGATCAGCGGGAACCACAGATCGTTCCAGATCGGGATCATGGTGAACACCGCTACAGTCGCCAGCGCCGGCCGCACCAGTGGCAGCACCAGCCGGAAAAAGATGGTGTATTCGCTGAGCCCATCGATCCGTCCGGCATTTTTCAAATCATCGGACACGGTCCGCATGAATTCCGACAGGATGAAAATTGACAGCGGCAGGCCCTGCGCCGTGTAGACGAGGATCAGCGCCCACAGCGTGTTGACAATCCCCGAGGCGACCATGATCTGCAGGATGGCCACCGTGCCGAGCCGGATCGGAATCATGATACCGAGGGCAAGGTAAAGGCCCATCAGCGTATTGCCCTTGAACCGGTATTCCGACAGGGCAAACGCTGCCATCGCTCCGAACAGCAGCACGAGCACCAGCGCCGCGACAGTGACGATCAGGCTGTTCTGGAAATACAGTTGGAAATCCCCGCGCAGCCACACTTTGGCATAGCCCTCGGGCGCCCACAGCGCTCCGATCGGCAGCGCCAGCGGATCGCCAAAAATGCCCTTGCGGTTCTTGAACGAGTTCACCACGACGACGAACACCGGAAACAGCGCGATGACCGTGTAGGTCAGCAGAATCGCGTGCGCGGCGATCGAGCGGAACGGCGACTGGGTGGAACGGCCGGCCATCAGAACTGATACCGCCGGAGCCGCGTTTGCACCCCGAACAGGTAGATGCACACTCCGATGAGGATGATCAGGAACATCACCGCCGCGATCGCCGAGCCGAGGCCGCGGTCACCCAACTGCAGCTGTGCCCCGAAGAACGTCCGGAACAGCAGTGTCCCCAAGAGGTCGGTCGAGAAATTCGGGCCCGCCTGGGCGCCTTGCGCGGCATAGATCAGGTCGAAGGCATTGAAATTGCCGACGAAGGTCAGGATCGAGATGATGCCGATGGCCGGCAGCACCAGCGGCAGCTGGATTTTCCAGAACTGCGCCCAGCCGGTGATGCCGTCGCATTCTGCCGCCTCGATGACCTCGTCCGGGATGCTAAGCAGCGCAGCGTAGATCAGCATCATCGGGATGCCGATGAATTGCCAGTTCGAGATCAGCGCCAGGGTGGTCAAAGCCGACTCTTCTTTGCCGAGCCATGGCTGATACAGCCAGCCGATCCCGACCGAGTTCATCAGCGTCTTGCTGATCCCCCAGGTCGGCGACAGGATCAGCTTCCACACGAAGCCGACGATGACGAAGCTGAGGATGGTCGGGATAAAAAATACCGTGCGATAGAACCCGCGCAACCGGAGCCGCGGATTGCTCAATAGCGCCGCGAGCAGGATGCCGATGGGATTTTGCACGATCATGTGGATGACAAAGAAATAGAAATTGTTGCCGAGCGCGTTCCAGAAGCTCGCCGAAAGCCGCGGATCGGTGAACAGTTGGACGAAATTCCCGAGCCCGACGAAGTCCCATTCCTTGGAAAAGAACGACTGGTACAGCGTCGAAACCAGCGGAATGATCATGAAGGCGGAATAGACTGCCACTGCGGGCGCGAGAAATACGGCGATGTGCCAGCGCCGCGGACGCCTTCCCGTGCTGGTGTCGCTTGTCGTCACGCAATGGCCCCCGCCGTCAGCCAAACCCAGTGTCATCCTGCGAAAGCAGGGACCCATTTATCCACGATTTCGGTATCAGTTGTCAGCCCGGTAGGCCGACAGTTGGGTCCCCGCTATCGCGGGAATGACACCGAGTACGCGTACCGAGAGTGCGAATGGTGTTTCGTTTCCAGGCAAATAACCGGGCCACCCTGAGGCGGCCCGGCAATCGCAACTTACATCGCCGCCGGCTTGTACCAGGCGTTGAGGCCGTCCTGCAGGCGGGCGCCGGCAGCTTCCGGGGTCTCGAGACCCTTAATCACCTGAGCCGAGGCATTCCAGGTTTCGTTCTCGAGGTTCGGCGTGCCGCGCGACAGGATGGCGTAGGTCGAGCGGATCGTCGGCTCGCACTCACTGCGCCACGAGGCGAATTCCTGCGCCAGCGGGTCTTCGATGGTCACCGGTTCGGTGCTGAGCGGGTAGAAGCCCGGCAGCGCATTGGCTTCGATGGTGCCGAACTCGGACGAGGCAACCCATGACAGGAAGGTCTTGGCGGCTTCGAGGTTGGGCGATGCGGCGTTGGCGCCGATCCCGATATCGGTGTGGTCCGAGATGTAGCAGGTGTCGCCGGCATTTACGACCGGCGGCGGGAACGCGCCCATCTTGAAATCGGCGTTGGTGTTGAAGCCGGCGATTTCCCACGAACCAGCCGGGTAGATGGCGGCACGACCGAGGGTGAACAGGTTCTGGCTGTCCGAGTAAGTCTGGGCTTCAAAGCCATCGCCGAGATACGGCTTCCACGACGCCAGTTCGGCATAGGGCTCGACCCATTCCGGATCGGTCAGCTTCTCGGTGCCGGCGATCAGAGCGAGACGGCCCTCTTCGCCCTTCCAGTAGGTCGGACCAATGTTCTGATAGCCCATTGTCGCGGCTTCCCACTGATCATTGGTGCCCATCGCCAGCGGAATATAGGTGCCATCGGCCTTGATGGCGTCGAGCACCGCATGAAATTCGGCAACCGTCTTGGGTTCGGTCAGGCCGAGCGCGTCGAAGGCGTCCTTGTTGTAGATGAAGCCGTGGATAACGGCGCCCATCGGCACGCAGAAGGTCTTGGACTGGTCATCGGTCGACCAGGCGGCCTTCGCCACCGGCGAGAAATTCTCCATGCCGTCGAGTCCGGTCAGGTCAGCCAGATAACCCTGGTCGAACAGCCCGAGCGATACGTCGAACGGCCGGCAAGTGACGATGTCGCCGGCGCTGCCGCCTTCGAGCTTCGCATTGAGCGCGGCGTTGTATTCGGTCGGGGCGGTCGGCGAGAACACCACCTTGATCCCCGGATGCGAGGCTTCGAATGCCGGAATGATTTTATCCTGCCAGATCGCCAGATCGTCCGTACGCCAGCTTTCGATGGTCAGCGTCACGTCCTGCGCGAAAGCCTGGCCCATGCCTGCCGCGAGGGCGAGGGCAGAGCCGGCCAGCATCAGTGTCTTGAAGTGCATTTGACGTCCCTTCTCCTGTTCACCCGGTCCTTTTGGACCTTGGGTGTTAGTGTTGCGCCCGGCTTGCGGCAGCAAGTGCCGCGAGAGCCGAACGCACATTTCCTTCGGCCTGGCCGAGCAGCCCTTCGGCTGCACTGAGGTCGCCAACGCCGGCTGCAATCAAAATAGCGGGCTTCACTTCGCCCCCCGATTGCTCCAGCGCGCTGGCGGCCACCGCCAGATTCGTGCCGGTGACTTTGCTCACAATCCGCGCCGCTCGACCACGCAACTTCTCATTATCGGCCTTCACATTTACCATCAGCCCGTCATAGACGTGCCCGAGATGCACGCCCATCAGGGTCGACAGCATGTTGAGCGCGGCTTTCTGGGCCGTCCCGGCACCCATCCGCGTCGAGCCGGAGATGACTTCGGGTCCGGCATTCAGCAGCACCGGGATCTCGGCTGCCTGTAGCAGCGGCGAGTTCACATTGCCGGCGATGCCGATGGTAGCAGCGCCGGCTTCGCGTGCAGCGATGATGCCTTCGAGCGTATAGGGCGTGGTGCCACTGGCAGAAGTGCCGATGACACAGTCCCGCGGGCCGATCGCCGCCGCGGCGACTTCGGCGCGCGCTTCGTCGCCGCGATCCTCGCGCATGCCGTTAAGCCGGGTTGCGATATCCTTGCCATCGGCCAGCATCAGCACGATGCGGTCATAGGCGATGCCGTAAGTCTGGGGTATTTCAAGCGCATCCGCCATCGACATCAGCGCCGGGCTGCCGGAGGCGATATAGATCAGCCGGCCGCCGCCACGCAGTTTGTCGGCCGCCAGCTGCGCCGCTGCCGCGAGGGCCGGGATAGCGGCTTCGACCGAGCGCAATGCCCGCGTATGGCCCTCGAGCAGCGCCGAGAGAATTTCGTTGGCATTCCACGTATCGAAGCCCTCATACCGGGCCTCGACCGCTTCTGTTGCCACCGTCGCTGCCGTCATGCAGTCCGCTCCCCAAAATGTCTTCGAACCGCAGCGCAGCCGTCCAACTCGGGCAGCATTAATGCCAAAAAAATACCACTTGTCCAGCCCGTGGCTAAATCTTAATCGGCAAGAATATCAAGCTGCAATTGCTCCGGGATAGCGGGGCATCAGCTGCCTGGCAGATTCCACTTGGTTGATGGTACTTTATTGGTATCATGCCGCGAGGGAGCGCCTATGGCCGACATCAGCAACAAATTGTTCGCCAGCGATCCGGTCGTCCTGCCCAAGGGCGGGCCACTGTATCTTCAGCTCAAGCGCTGGATAGAAGAGGCCATCGAGCGAGGCGCCGTCAAGCCCGGCGATGCGCTGCCGTCCGAACGGGATCTGGCGCTGAAGGTCGATGTTTCACGCGTTACCGTGCGGAAAGCCGTCCAGCACCTGGTGCGCGCCGGCGTACTGGTGCAGCGCCATGGCTCGGGGACTTTCGTCGCTCCGCACAGCCAGCGGGTCGAGCAATCATTGTCGCAACTCACCTCCTTTACCGAGGATATGGCGCGGCGCGGCATGTCGGTTCGCGCCATCTGGCTCGACCGCGGGCTTTATCCGCCATCGCCTGAGGAAACCGTGGCACTCGGTCTGTCGGGCGGCGACCTTGTCGCGCGCATCGCCCGGCTTCGTCTCTCGGGCGACATCCCACTGGCGATCGAGCGCGCATCGCTCTCGTCGCGCCTGCTGCCAGATCCGGAGGCGATCGAAAGTTCGCTCTATGCTCACCTCGAACGCAGCAACCATCGCCCCGTGCGCGCCATCCAGCGCATTCGCGCCGCCAGTCTCGGCGCCGCCGATGCCGGGCTACTTGGTGTGGCCGAAGGAGCCGCCAGCCTCAATATCGAACGAATTTCCTACCTCGAATCGGGCCGGGTGGTAGAATTCACCCGCTCGATCTATCGCGGCGACACCTATGATTTCGTCGCTGAACTGCGTATCGGAGCTGCGTCGGAGACCCGCGCCAAATGAGCATGACGCATATGCGAGCCGAGATTTCCGAAATCCCCGTTGCGGTGCAGCGGTTGCTGACGGAAAGCCGAGACGCAATCGCCGCCGCCGGCGCGGCGCTGCGTGAGGCCGATCCGGTGTTCATCGCCACCATCGCCCGCGGGTCGTCCGACCACGCCTCGGCGTTCGTCAAATATGCCATCGAACTTGTCGCCGGCCGTCCCGTGGCGTCGATCGGCCCGTCGATCCAGTCGATCTATGGCCGCGAATTGCGTTTCGAGCGGGCCGCGGCCTTTGCCATCTCGCAATCTGGCAAAAGCCCCGACATCGTCGCCATGGCCGCTTCGGCCCGCCGCAATGGCGCCTTGGCCATCGCCATCACCAATACTGCCGGCTCACCGTTGGCGACTGGGGCTCAGTACGCCGTCGATCTCAAGTCCGGCCCTGAAAAGAGCGTCGCAGCAACCAAGACGTTCGTCGCCTCGGTTGTCGCCGGCCTCGCCATTCTCGCCGAGTGGCAAAATGACACGGCACTCGCCGGGGCAATCGCCGACCTGCCGCGCACACTTGAAGCGGCCGTCCGTTGCGACTGGACCGAACTGTGCACTGCGCTCGACGGCCATGATTCGCTCTATGTACTCGGTCGCGGACCGGCAGCCGCAATCGCGGCGGAGGCGGCGTTGAAATTCAAGGAAACCTGCTCCATCCATGCCGAGGCATTTTCAAGCGCCGAAGTCATGCATGGCCCGATCCGCATCGTTGATGACGGCTATCCGATCCTGGCGCTCGCCGCGCGCGACGCTGCTGAGGCCTCAGTGTCGGAGACCGCTAACCAGCTGGCCGGGCAGGGCGCCCGAGTTTACCTGACCTCCGATCTCGCTACAGCCGCGAAAAAACTCCCGTTCGCGCCCGGGGGCCATCCGCTGACCGATGCCCTCGGGCTCGTCGTCAGCTTTTATGGCCTCGTTGAGGAACTCTCGCGACATCGCGGCTTTGATCCGGACAATCCGCCGCGCCTGCGCAAAGTAACGGAAACCGTATGACCCTCACCGCTTATACCGGCGCCCGGATTTTCGATGGCGCGCAATGGCTCGACCGCATGGCGCTGCTGGTGCGCGACGGTCGCATCGACGGGTACATGGCTGCCAATTCGCCGAGCGACGCCATCCGGGTACCGCTGGCGGGCGGTATGCTGGTGCCCGGCTTTATCGATCTGCAGGTCAATGGCGGCGGTGGCGTGCTGTTCAACGAAGCTCGCACGGTCGAGAGCATCCGGACCATCTGCGCTGCCCACGCGCGCTTTGGCACCACGGGGCTGCTGCCGACGCTGATCACCGATACGCCTGCCATAACCGCCGAGGCCGTCGCCGCAGGAATTGCCGCGTCGGAGGAGGGCTTTCCCGGTTTCCTCGGCCTGCATCTCGAGGGTCCGCATTTGTCGATCGCCCGCAAAGGCGCTCACGATCCCGCGCTCATCCGCCCGATGGACGATGCAGACCTTGCAGCACTTCGCGCTGCCCGACGCCAACTCCACACCCTTGTCGTCACCGTCGCCGCCGAAACTGTTACCCCGGCGCAGATCGCTGCGTTGGTCGAGGCTGGCATCATAGTTAGCATCGGCCATTCCGATGCCAGCTCCGAACTGACGATGGCGGCCTTCGCCGCTGGCGCCTCGATGGCGACGCACCTCTTCAATGCCATGAGCCAGCTCGGCAATCGCGAGCCTGGCGTCGTCGGCGCCGTCCTGCTGAACGGACAGGTCTCGGCCGGCCTCATCGCTGATGGCATTCATGTTCACCCCGAGACCGTGCGAGCTGCGTTGGCCGCAAAAAAAGGCCCGGCGAAAATCTTCCTCGTCACCGACGCCATGGCGCTGACCGGTACCGACCTGACCAGCTTCTCGCTCAACGGCCGCACCATTCACCGCGTCGACGGGGCCTTGCGCCTTGATGACGGCACGCTGGCCGGAGCCGATCTCACCATGATTGACGCCGTCGCCTGGATGCATCGCACCATCGGCCTCGATCTCGGGGAAGCCGTTCGCATGGCGACGCTGTATCCGGCCGAGGCAATCGGAGTTTCCGCCGAACGCGGCCATCTTGGCCGCGGCGCCGTTGCCGATTTTGTGCACATCACCGACGATCTGACGGTGAGCGCCACCTATATTGGCGGCGCCCGCGTCTTCGGCAGCTGACCTGAGTTCAGCCGCGGCCGATATATGGCATGTTGGTCGCCATCACGGTCATGAACTGCACATTGGCCTCGAGCGGCAGCCTCGCCATGTAAACCACCGCATCGACCACATGCTGCACGTTGAATGTCGGTTCCGGCTTCAGCGACAGATCTGCCTGCAGCGAACCCCCGGTCATGCCGGCAGTCATGTCGGTCGCGGTATTGCCGATATCGAGTTGTCCGCAGGCGATACTGAACTGCCGCCCGTCGAGGGAAATCGCCTTGGTCAGTCCGGTGATCGCATGTTTTGAAGCAGTGTACGTGGCCGCCTGCGGTCGCGGTACATAGGCCGAGATCGAACCATTATTGATGATCCGCCCGCCCTGCGGCGACTGGTCCCGCATGGCCCGAAACGCCTCGCGCGCTACATAGAAGGCACCGTTGAGGTTGGTGTCGATGGCGTCCCGCCACACTTCTACGTCGATATCGCCGAAGTTCACCGCCTTGGCGAACATCCCGGCATTGTTGAACACCACGTCCACCCGTCCGAGTTCCCGCGTCATGGCGGCAAAGAACTCTGCCACCTGTTCGGGATCGGTGACATCGCAAATCTGGTGGAACGCGTTGTCGGCGGCCGCGGCGGTTTCCGCCAGCCGGTCGACGCGACGGCCGAGAATCGCGACGCGAAATCCCGCCTGAGCGAGCCCGATGGCGCAGGCCCGCCCGATTCCCGATGTTGCCCCGGTAACGACGGCGACTTTCTGCTCAGTCATATGCTCTCTCCTTGTGGTGTTCGACCGGTTAGCTTCCGGGTTCCCGCCGGTCAATCCGGGCTCGCATGGTAAACTGTGTTCAAACCCCGGCAGGAAGCGCAATTCCGCCTGTCATTGAGCTGTCCGCCGAGCGCTGAAGCAGCCCGGTGTCCTCAATTGCGACAGCCCGCAAATCCGGCGTTAATGTCCTGTTAACCCCGGTTAACAAGGGGTTTCCGCATTTGTGCTGAATCTGCAACAGAGCCGCCGCAACCCGGCCCCCGGACCCCAAATGTGGCATTTGCGCGATTGCCTACAGTGAGGACCTGCGTAGAGTGGGTCTTGCGAATCCATGCATGGGATCGTTTGTCGGTCGCAACGCGACGGCAACACACTGACCACAATATGTGTGGTTGCGTTACGACAAACCCGCCGGGCGACCGGCTTACGAATGACTGACTTTGGAGGTCAATAATGAAGATCAGGAGCCTTCTTCTGGGTTCTCTCGCAGCCGCCGGTCTCTCGACTGGTGCTTTTGCTGCCGATCCGGCTGGTCTGGGTGTGCTGACGTCGCTTGACGTTTGCGATGCGCTCGGCCTTTCGGGTCTTACGATTTCGTCCGACACCAACTGCCTGCAGATCACTGGCGAAGTTAAGTACGAATTCAAATTCGGTGACTACGCTGGCGATTATCCGATCGTCGATACCCCGTTCGGCACTTTCAACATCATCTCCCCGGACTACAACACCATTCCCGCCGTTCCGGGCACTGATGCGGTTGCCGGCACTTACACCGTTCCTCCCTCTGCGGTTCTTAATTCCTACTCGGCCGGCGACACGTTGCCGGACGGCGCCGTGATCATCACCGCTGCCGTCGCCGCTACCCCGGGTGCCCCGGCCATCGCAGAGACGGACGTCAATCTCGATTGGTACTCGAAAGTCGAAGCCTACATCAAGTTCGTCGCGTCTTCGGACACGGATTTCGGCAAGGCCCAGGCCGTCATCAAGATCAAAGACCTCAACGAATACGTTGCTAAGAACAGCAACGCGACGGTTGGCGGCGATGATACCGGTAACGGTTTTGGTTCGCAGCCGATCTTTGATGAAGCCTATGTCTCGATCGGCGACTCGACCATCATCATGGCCGGCAAGAAAAGCTCGATCAAAATTGACGGCGACGATGAGCCCTTCAACTGGCTCGGCCTGTTCAACTCCTCGAAGGTCGATGCCGGCGTTGGCTTCAACCGTGACAACGTCGAAATCAAGACCGGCGGACACGTCATCCAGGTCGTTTCGGATCTCGGCAATGGTATCTCTGCTGGTATCGGCCTCGAAAACATCAATGACAGCAACACCACACGCGCCGGAACGGCAGTGGGCTACCTGTCATATGCTGGTGAAGGCATCACCGCGCATGTCACCGGTTTTGCTGGTGGCGTTCTCGACGGCGACGTCGAGGAATATGCTGTCCATGCCGGTTTTACCGGTAGCTTCGACATGTTCCGCATCCGCGCTGCGGCGGCGTTCAGCCACGATGTCCCGACTGAAGTATCCTACTACAACGCTTTGGCGTCTGCCGAAGCGACCCTCGACATCTTCAAGATTGCCATTTCGGGCGAAGTCGTTGGTAGTTCCGATGATTCTGCCAAGAGTGGCTATGGTGTCGGCGCCTCCGCTGGCGTGACCGTGACTGACGGCGTTGCCATCAATATTGGTGGTCGCTACTTCAACAACACGACTGGCGGTAGCGATATCGGTGGGTATCAGGCTGCCATCCAGCTCGTTGCCTCGGTTACCGAGACTCTTACGCTCACTGGCGAGGCCGGTATCTATGGCCGCTCCATGGACGACGGCGTAGTGCTTGACGACAATGTCTTCTACGGCAGCGCCGAACTCGCTTGGGCTCCCGGTGGTGGTTTCACCTCCTCGATCAAGGGTGAAGCCAACTCGCTCGCTGCTTATCGCCTGACCTTCAAGGCGGCGAAGAGCTTCGAATAAGTTCTACCGCTTAAGTCGATTGGAAAGGCCCGGCTTTTGCCGGGCCTTTTCTTTTGTGCGGGCCTCGGGAACCGTGTGGCTGACTGACATTGCTGCCACTACCGCGCATAGTCTGCGCTCACTGCTGACACACGATTCGTCGATCGGCGCTGTCTTGGAACACTGGAGTTCGCATGCGGATTGCTCTCGTTACCCTGTTCGCCACCTCGTTGCTGCTGGGACAAGGAACAGAGGCAAAGCCGCTGGTGCCTGGCTATCCACCATCTATCAAAACCAACTCTGGAGCTTTCCCCTCCAAGGCTTTGATCCCATTCAATACATCGGCTGACGCCTTGCGTCTGGCTCAGGCCGCTGTCGCAGCATCTGCGATCTACGGCGTAACCGCGGATCTGGCTGAGGACGGCCAGACCATTCGCCTCGTCGGCACGGTGCCTACCGACGCCCTTCGGGCGCGCCTCGCCCAAACCCTCGACCTCGATACTAGCCGCCTCGAAGTGCAGGCTGGCGGCCCGCCGCAATTCGCGCAGTCACTCGATTTCGGTCTCGCCGTGCTGGCGCGTCTCGAAACCGGCCGCTTTGCCCTCCGCGAAACTGTGATGACAGTGTCCGGGGCTACCGCCTCCGAGTCCGACTACATTGCCGCGCTGGCGACGGTCGGCCAGGGCACCCCCGATGGTACGGCGTTGGCACTTGTCGACATCCGCCCGCCCGTCGTCGCGCCGTTCACCTGGTCGGCCGAGAAGCTAGATAATGGGACCATTTCCCTCGCCGGATACATCCCTGACGGCGATACTCGCGCCGCGCTCCTGGCTGGCATTGAACAGCCCGGTCCCGACGCCATGCATTTCGCCGACGGCGCACCGGTAGACTTCGAGTCCGCGGCGCTCCGTGGCCTTGGCCTGCTTGCGAGCCTCGACGCCGGCACCGTCGTCTACGATGGCGCGGTCTGGCATGTGGAAGGCGCCGTCGCGACTGATGTACAATCCCTCGCCGCCGAATCGGCGTTTGTCGCTACGGGCCTTGCTGCCGAGGGCTGGACACTGAACGTCGCGGTTTTTCCGCGGGCCGTCGCTACTGCACCGGTAACTCCGCCGACCGTCGAGCCCGAAGTCACGCCGGTTCCAGAGACGGTTGAAATCGCCCAAAGTCAGACGACAGGGTCTCGGCCCGGAACCGATCTGGCCCAGCCCAATTCCGACCCGACCCCGACGCCCCTCCCAGTGCCGCCCGAAACCGAGGCAACGCAACTGCCCGCCTCGGCAGACCCGCAGCCGCTGCCGCAATCGGGGGGAATCACGGCGCCATCGACCACCGGCGAACCCGGGGCTCCCGGTACGCCGAATGAAGGGACCGAAATCAGCCCGCCGCCATTCGTCCCCGATCCGCAGACGGCGGTCACCGACCCGGCCGACCCCCAATTGGTGCCCGGCCTCGACTACGGGTTCTCAGCCACGCGCTCTGCCGGTTTCCCGATCGTTCTCACGGGTGACGTGCCCGGTGTCGCCGCCGCAAGCTATTTCGGCATTGTCGCCGGTTCGGTGTCGGTCGACGCCCTGACGGTTGCTACGAACCCGCCTGCAGATTTCATGGCCGATGCCGAGGCGGGGCTGCGCGCCCTCAAACTGCTGACCGAGGGCAAGTTGACCCTGGCCGCCGGCCGCTGGACCATCACCGGCAAGGCCACGGATGATACCGCCCGGCAGGCTGCACTCGCCCTTATCGCCAATTTGCCCGATGCCGCAAGGTGGACCATCACTGTCGACGCCCCCCCTGCAATCCTCGCCTGTCAGGCTACTGTCACCGCAGTTGCCGACCGCAATGAGATCCTGTTCCGCTCCGGCAGCGCCGAACTGGCCGACACTTCGGGCGCGGCGCTCGACGAACTCGCCGCCGATCTCGCCAAGTGCCCCGATGTGCTGGTTTATGTCGAGGGTCACACCGACGCCGATGGCGCTGAAGACCTCAATCTCACGCTCTCGGTGATGCGGGCCGAAGCCGTAGTCGATGCGCTGGTGCTGCGCGGCGTCGACGCTACCCGGCTTTACGCCGCCGGCTATGGCGAAAGCCTGCCGCTTGCCCCGAACGACACTGCCGAGGGCAAGCGGCTGAACCGTCGCATCGCTTTTACCCTATCGGAGACTGAACTCTGAACTTCATCGCGCCGCACGCCGCAGGCTCATCACCTGTCGGATGAACTGGCCAATCGCCTCAAACTCCTCCGCCTGATCGAGCAGTGCGGGGGAGCCTTGTCCCGAGATGGTGACACCCACCGCATCCGGGCGTCGCCGGATCATTTCCTCGAATGTTTCGCGTCGCAGTTGGTCGGTCAAAGTCGTTCGGATCAGCATCATCGGCGCATGAGCCAGGGTGTCGAACAGCGGCCACTGCGCTGCCAGCACATCGTCATATTCGAAGGCCTCGAGCCGCGTGATCAATGTCGGGTCGAACAGCGGCAGCGGTCGCCCTTTGGCGTCGATCACGTGAGTACGTTGTGACAGCAGGTCGATCTGCTCATCGGGAAGCGCCGGATAATCCTTGGCTAGCATCCGGCGGAACGCCAACGCCGCATCCCCCGCGCTGCGAAATGCCTCGAGATAACGCAGATTGCTGCGCAGCCGTACCAACCCACGCGAATCCGTCATCGGCCCGGAATCGACCAGGATGGTCGCTGCGACCAGTAGCGGATGCGCCGCTGCCATCGCCATGACCACCTGTCCGCCATACCCCTGACCAAGGAAGATCGCACTTTCGATCCCCAGCGCGGTCACCACCGTGCCGAGATCGTTCGCATCCGCCATCGAGCCGTAGCTGGTCCGCGGCACCCGATCCGGCGACCGCCCGCGACCGAGGAAATCGAGCAGAACCAATGGCCAACCGGCAAGCGGCCCTCGGTCGAACAGCGCCTTGAATTCAGTAAAATCCGTCATATTGCGATGATAGCCGGCAACACAGACGATCGGCGGCACGCCAGTCCCGAAACGCCCCGATCGATGAACCGCCAACTCCTGCCCGGGCCGGGTCAGCATCACGTGGCGCACCGGCAGCGCCGCGAACGCCCCATGGGTCGGGTTGAGAAAACGCTTGGCTGCCATAAGCTTGGTCTAGCGCACTTCGTACCGCGTGTGGAGCAGGGCAAGCCGCCCTGCGCCATTATTGGATGGTGCGGAGGACTTCCGTCATCGGCGCCACCGTGCTGCCGAAGCGCGCACGATAAACCAAGTAATTTCCCAGTACGCGCTGCACGTATTTGCGGGTTTCCTGGAATGGGATCAGTTCCACCCAAACAACCGGGTCCACACTGGCGTCGCGCGGGTCCCCATAGGCGTCGATCCAGTCATTGGCATTGCCCGCCCCGGCATTGTAGGCCGCGGCGGCCAGCAGCAGCGAGCCGTCATAATAGCTCAGCTGCCGCGCCAGATAGGTCGCACCAAGCAGCGCGTTATAGCTCGCATCGCTGATCAACCGGCTGCTCGAGTATTCGAGACCGAGGCGTTCGGCCGTCTCCTTGGCGGTGCCGGGCATCAGTTGCATCAGGCCGCGCGCCCCCGCCGATGACACCGCATCGACACGGAAACGGCTTTCCTGACGCGTTACCGCATAAACCGCGGCGGTATCGATCTCGGCGATGCGCTCATCGTCGGGCAGGGTGTCGCTCGGAAAGCTGAAGCCGTCGAGCGGCCAGCCGGCGGCTTCAGCCGTTTCGGCGATCGAGATACTGACATCATGGGCACCGAGCTTTTCTGCCAACCGCGCGGAAAGCGCCAGCATCGCACCGTCCTCGAGCGTGCGGGCAAAGTTCCGCAACAAAATCAGCGCTTTGCTGCGTTGCCCGGTGCCGGCTAACAGTCTTACGGCACGGATGGGTTCGAGTTTTTCAAAGCTCGCCTCCGAGGCTTCGACCGATGGAACGTCCCTGAGCGTCAATTTTTCGCCGAGTTCGGCGAGGGCCAACTGGCCATAATACACCGTCGGATATCGCTTGGCCGCCGTGAACGCCGCGACCGCGGCCTCGCGGTCGCCGAGGGCCGTCTCGGCGCGGCCGAGCCAGTAATTGGCCTGCGTCACCGTATCCGGCATCGTCGCCAGCTTCGCCATTGCCGAGAAATGCCGCTGCGCGGCTTCGGCGTCCTTTAGGAACGTCAGCGCGATCCAGCCCGCATGGAAATGTGCCTCGACCTGCCGACCCTCCGGTCCGTCGACGAAGCCATCGGCTGCGGCATAGGCCAGTTCCGGCTCACCCTTGCCCAGCAAGGCACGCACGATAGTGCGGCGCTCGTACCACCACTCGGCGGCGTCCGGCATTGGTCCGGTCGCCTTGCCCAGCCAGTCGACCGCGCTTTCAAGCAAACCGGCCTGTCGCGCCCGCTGCACGCGGGAAAACAGGTAAACCGGATTGGTTTGGAGCGTCACATCGACCTTGTCGAGCAGCGCCTTGGCATTCTTGGCATCGCGCGACACTGCCGCCCGCGCCACAACTAGGGACTCCTGCGCCTCCGTCAGGAAGCTCAGCAACCGCTCGCTGGCCTTGGCCCGGTCGTGCATCATCAGGTGCACTGCTCGCGCCCAGTGGTCCTCGCGGGTAAGCATATCGCCGAACGCAGCAAGCACGCGCTTCTCGGTGGCCTCATCAAGGAAATTGTCGATCCACAGGGATTTGACGACCTTCGCTGCCGCCTCGGCGTCACCACTCGATTGCAGCGCCTTGGCGAGTGCGAATTGACCCTCGATGGTTGTCGGGCCATCCGCGAGCGCTGACACCATCTCGCTCGCTGCCGGCTTTGCCCGCAGCACGGCCTGTTCAAGTCGTAACTGCAATAGCGCAGGGTCGGCGAAACTGCCCGCATCGGCAACGAACCGTTCGATGTCGCGATATCCGATGGCCGTCCCGCCACCTTCGATCGCCAGCCATTCGATGGCGTGCCGCTCGACGCTGCTCGAAAGCTCCGCCGCCGCCGCAAAAGCATCGGAATAGTCGCTGGTCCCGATCAATGCCAGCGCTGCCCGAAACTCTGCCGTTGCCGACTGCACCGGGGGAATTGTCGGCGCTGAGACTTCCACCTTCGCCGTAGAGGGAAACAGCTGCCAATCGGCGAGCGGGACGACGGACTTGACGCTGGCGACAACCGGGCCACTGCTGCTCATGATGGCCGCAGAACTACTGGCGCTGACCGGATCAATCCGCGCAATGCTGCTGGTGATAAGCGCATCGACCGTTGGGTTGGTAGCGCTGAATGGCAGGCGCGACGCCACGACGGCGCCCGTTAGCAACATCCCGCAATTGACAACCAGGGCGATCTGCCCGAGCCGCGAAAGTTTCATGCCGTCGTCCTGTTGAAACTGAACCCAGTGCCAACAAGGTGCCCCCACCCCTTGCGGTTAACCGAACCTTGCCGCATCGGCATGAACATTCGGTTTCCGCGCCGGACCTTGCTATATTTGCCGTCGGCTCTTGCTTGAAGCCGATGGCGACTAAAAGTATGATGCGCGACCCTGCGCCGCCCACTGATGGTCGTGTGCATTTCATTGCGCCACGGCATAACTGTGGCAATTGGCTGAGGAACTTTACCAATGCTGCGAGGCTCGATCACGGCGCTCATCACCCCGTTCGCCAATGGGACGCTCGATGAGAAAGCCTTCGCCTCGTTTTGCGAGTGGCAGGTCACCGAGGGTTCGCATGGGCTGGTACCCGTCGGCACGACCGGTGAAAGCCCGACCGTGAGCCATGCCGAGCATCGCCGCGTCGTGGAAATTTGCGTCGAGGTGACCGCCGGGCGTGTGCCGGTGATCGCCGGCGCCGGCTCGAACTCGACCAGCGAGGCCGTGGAACTGGCAAGGTTCGCCGAGGATATCGGCGCCGATGCCGTGCTGTCCGTGGTTCCGTATTACAACCGGCCAAACCAGGAAGGGCTGTTCCAGCATTTCTCGGCCGTTGCCAAGGCGACGTCGCTGCCGGTGCTGCTCTACAGCGTACCCGGCCGCACCGTCGTCGATCTTTCCGTCGATACCATCGCCCGGCTGCGCGATGCCCATGACAACGTCATCGGCGTCAAAGACGCGACCGCCTCGATGGAGCGTGCCACGCTGACCCGCATCAAACTTGGCGCTGATTTCGTCATGCTGTCGGGCGAGGACATGACGGCGCTCGGGTTCAATGCGCATGGCGGCAATGGCTGCATCTCGGTGACATCTAACATTGCCCCGCGGCTGTGCTCGCAGTTCCAGAACGCCTGCCAGCAGGGGAACTTTGCCCTGGCCCTTGAATTGCAGGCGAAGCTGGCGCCATTGCATAAGAACCTGTTTATTGAACCCAACCCGCAGGGCGTCAAATACGCCGCGAACCGTCTCGGGCTGGTTGGCGCTGAACTCCGCCTGCCGCTCGTTCCCATCGCTCCGGAAACTGCCGCAGCCATAGATTCAGCCCTGGCCCATGCCGGGCTGCTCGCGGCATAAGGACCAAAACTATGTCGGCCGCAGCCGGAAAAAACGCCAAAGGCCTGATCAGCCACGGGCAGGTGGCCGAGAACCGTCGCGCCCGCTTCGATTACGAAATCCTCGATACCCTCGAGGCCGGCATCATGCTGACCGGCACCGAGGTCAAGTCGCTCCGCACCGGCAAGGCGCAAATCACCGAGAGCTATGCCTCACCGGAAGGCGGCGAACTTTGGCTGATTAACGCGCACATTCCGGAATATCTGCAGGCCAACCGCTACAATCACGAGGAACGTCGCCGCCGGAAACTGCTGGTCTCCAAAAACGAATTGGAACGCCTGTCGATGGAGGTCGAGCGCAGTGGCAACACCATCGTGCCGCTCAAGCTTTACTTTAACGATCAGGGCCGCGCCAAACTTCTCATCGGTCTCGCCAAGGGCAAGAAGAGCTACGACAAGCGCGAAACCGAACGCAACCGCGACTGGAACCGCGACAAGGCGCGGATCATGAAAGAGGGCGGTCGCGGCTGACCCGTGCTGCCGCGCGCCCGATCACGGCTTCAAACATCGCCGTCGTCAGCACCCCGGTGTTCGTATTGTAGCGCGAGCAGTGGTAGCTGTCGAACAGCACCCGGCCATCGCCAAGATCATGCTCGCGACCATGGCCGAACGGGAACAGCGCCTTCCGCAGCCCCAACGTCGTCAGCAGCGAGTCATGGGCGATGCGGCCGAGGACGAGGAAGCTCTCGGGACGCTTAGCGGCAATTGCGGCTGTTAGAAACCGCCGACAGGTATTGCTCTCCGCAGGCGTTGGCTTGTTCTGCGGCGGCACGCAACGCACCGCATTGGCGATCAGGACATGATGGAGCAGCAGGCTGTCGTCCGGTCGCTGTTCGTAACTCCCGGTGGCCAGCCCGAATTTCAAAAGTGTCGCATAAAGCAGGTCGCCGGCGTAATCACCGGTAAACGGCCGCCCGGTGCGATTGGCGCCACGGAGCCCCGGTGCTAACCCGACAATGAGCAGACGCGGCTGCGCATCGCCCCAATTAGGGACGGGCGCATTGAACCAGTCGGGAAATTTGGCGCGATTTTCGGCCCGGAACGCTACGAGGCGCGGACAGAGTGGGCAATCGCGCGGCGGCTCTATCGGCCCCACGCTTATTCGTCAGCTACAGGGGCTGGCGGGACGATCGGTATCACCGGACGCGTCCGATCGGTCGAGGGCGGCCGACCGACGGTTTTGGCGAGATCGGCCACGTCGATGAAGAAATCGGCCTGCCGCCGCAATTCGTCGGCAATCATCGGCGTCGAGGTCGTGAGTGTCGAGGCGACGGTGACCCGCTTGCCCTTGCGCTGCAGTGCCGCAACCAGTGCCGTGAAATCGCCGTCGCCGGAGAACAGCACGAGGTGGTCGTAGGTCGAGGCCATCTCGAGCGCATCGACTGCCAACTCGATGTCCATGTTGCCCTTGACCTTCCGCCGCCCGGTGGCATCGGTAAATTCCTTGGCCGGCTTGGTCACCACCGAATAGCCATTATAGTCGAGCCAGTCGATCAATGGGCGGATCGACGAGTATTCCTGGTCCTCGACCAACGCGGTATAATAATAGGCGCGAAGCAGATAGGCCTTGCTCTGAAATTCTGCTAGTAACCGCCTATAATCGATGTCGATACCGATCGCCTTGGACGTTGCGTAAAGGTTGGCGCCATCGATAAACAATACCACCTTCTCTCGCGGGTCGATCGACATGGTATTACTCCTAAACCGAGGTTCATGCCGGCCGGCAGTCCCCGTTACTTAGCTTGGCGTCTCGGATGGAGCGCCGAACGAGATGCTCCGCGCATGCGACATTTCCGCGGGAAGGGCGCTTGGTTTGCGGCGGAAACAAGGCACTTTCTCACCGCAGCGCGGCCCAAGTTCTGACGAGAGCGGAAAGGCAATGCGCTTGTATAGCAACTGTCGGTAGTGTAGGGAAACCGCTTGTTCCCCAGCATTGGAGTCGTCCGTGGCCCGCGTCACCGTCGAAGACTGCATTGAAAAGGTCGAAAACCGCTTCGATCTCGTACTCATGGCCGCGCATCGCGCCCGGATGATCTCATCCGGTTCGCAGATCACCGTCAACCGCGACAATGACAAAAATCCGGTCGTCGCATTACGCGAGATCGGTGATGGCATGATCACGCCGGACGATCTGCATGAGGAATACATCCATTCGCTGCAGAAATACGTCGAGGTCGACGAGCCCGAAAAGCATGCGGCGCCGATGATCTCGAATGGCTCGAACGATGACTCAATCTCGTTCGACACCATGAGTGAAGACGAACTGCTGCGCGGTATCGAAAGTCTTGCTCCGCCGGAACGTCGCGACGATTGATCGGCGTTCGTAATTGCCTATAGTCAAAAGGCGTCCGGGTCGCACCGGGCGCCTTTTTTGTGTCGTGACACACTGCGACCGCTGCCGGGAGTGCAGTATTAGTCAATGATGCGCCAGTATGAACTTGTCGAGCGGGTGCAGGCCTATAACCCCAACACCGACGAGCAACTGCTCAACCGCGCCTACGTCTATGCCATGCAGAAGCACGGCAGCCAGAAACGCGCTTCAGGTGACCCGTACTTCGCGCATCCCCTTGAAGTCGCAGCCATTCTCACTGACCTCAAGCTCGACGACGCGACCATCGCAGTGGCGCTGCTGCACGACACTATCGAGGATACCGACGCTACCCGAGCTGAAATCGACCAGCTGTTCGGTGCCAAGATCGGGGCGATCGTCGATGGTCTGACCAAGATCGATCGCCTCAATCTGGTGTCGCGCGAAGAGGCGCAGGCGGAAAATCTGCGGAAACTACTGCTCGCCATTGCTGCTGACGTGCGCGTGTTACTGGTGAAGCTTGCCGATCGACTGCACAACATGCGGACGATCGAGCACATGCCAGCTGACAAGCGCATCCGCATTGCCCAGGAAACCATGGACATTTATGCGCCGCTGGCTGGGCGCATGGGCATGCAGGACATGCGGTCGGAGCTCGAAAGCCTGAGTTTCGCGGTACTCGAACCCGACCATTATACTGCGATCACTGCCCGACTATCATCGATGACGACTGATTATCGTGAGATCATTGCCACCATCTCATGGGAGCTCGGCGAGAAGTTCAAGCACGAGGGGATTGCCGCGCGGGTATCAGCGCGGGTCAAATCGCCGTGGTCGATTTTCAGGAAAATCGAACGCCAGCAGATCGCCCTCGAACAGCTGTCGGACATGATCGGTTTTCGCGTCATCGTCGGTTCGACCGAAGAATGTTACCGCGCGCTCGGCATCGTCCACACCAACTGGAAAGTCGTCCCCGGCCGCTTCAAGGATTACATCTCGGTCCCCAAGCACAATGATTACCGCTCGATCCACACCACCATTGTTGGCCCGTCGCGCCAGCGCGTCGAACTGCAGATTCGGACCGACGCCATGAATCGCATCGCCGAATACGGCATTGCCGCGCATGCGCTTTACAAGGATGGCATCAGCGGCGAGTTTTCGGGATTGGAGAAGGAGAGCAATGCCTATGCCTGGCTACGCTCGACCATCGCCCATCTGACCACCGGCACGCCGAGCGAAGATTTCCTCGAACATACCAAGCTCGAGCTGTTCCAGGATCAGGTGTTCTGTTTTTCCCCGCGGGGCCGCCTGATCGCCCTGCCACGTGGCGCGACGCCAATCGATTTCGCCTACGCGCTGCACACTGATATTGGCGATACCTGCGTCGGGGCCAAAATCAACGGCTCGATCGTGCCGCTGGTGACGCAATTGCGCTCGGGCGATGAAGTCGAGATCATCCGCGACCAGAACCATCTGCCGCCGTCGAACTGGGAAAGCATCGCCGCCACCGGTAAGGCGCGCTCCGCCATTCGTCGCGCCGTCCGCATGGCCAGCCAGCGCCGCTCCTACGCGCTCGGCGAGCATGTCCTCAACCTCGTCATCGAAGGCGAGAGGACGTCCCTAGACGACGCCGAATGCAAGCAGCTGGCCGAGCGGCTGGGGCTGGCGAACAAGCGCGAGCTGCTGATCGCCGTCGGCGAAGGCAAGCTTAACGCCGAGAACCTCGCGACTGAGCTATACGCGATCAAGGGCAAGCGCCGCCGCAAGAAGTCCAAGATCGATCTTCCGGTCGCTGACAAGAAGGAAGGCTGGTTCGCGCTACGGAAAAGCCCGATGTTCCGCTACCGCATCGCCGGCAACGAACAGGTCGGCCCGGCGGCACGTCGAGCCCTTGCCCAGCTCGATTTCAACATGGATGTTGTTGTCTCGCCCGAAGGTATCGTCCCCGGCGATCGCCTCGTCGGTATCCTGAAGCCCGATAGTCCGATCTGGATCTATCCGATACATTCCGACGCGCTTGCGGCCCTCTATGAGAGCGATGTTGCCTGGCTCGATGTCCGCTGGGATGTCGCCGAACTGGCCGACCGGCTACACCCGATTGTCATCACCATGGAATCAGCGAACAAGCCCGGCTCACTCGCCCAGATTTCTGCGGCCATCGCCTCATGCGATGCCAACATCAATAACCTCGTGATGCGGATGATCTCGCCAGATTTCCACCGCATGATCTTCGAGATCGAGGTGCGCGACCTGCCGCAGCTGACCGACGTTTTGGCGACCCTCCGCCACTCGCCAGGCCTTTCCGGCGTCCAGCGCGCAACGGTCGCGGAGTCGAGCATGATCAACACGCTGGAATGGGAAGGCGCCGATGACCGTACACCCGAAACTGACGACTGACGAAGTCCTGCAGATCTTCCGCGATTGCGGCGCCTTGCTGGAGGGGCATTTCATCCTGTCGTCCGGGCTCCGCTCGCCGGTGTTCCTGCAGAAGGCCAACGTCTTCATGTACCCGGACAAGACCGAAATCCTCTGCCGCGCATTGGCCGAGGAAATCCGGGCGCAGGGTTTTGGCGATGCAACGAAAATTATCTCGCCCGCTGTTGGTGGCATCATCCCGGGCTATGAAACCGCCCGCCATCTGGGCGTCCCGGCACTCTACACCGAGCGCGTCAACGGGGTCTTTGAACTCCGCCGCAATTTCAGCGTCGGGCAGGGCGAGAAAGTCATCATTGTCGAGGACATCGTCTCGACCGGGTTGTCGATCCGCGAATGCATCGCCTGCATCAAGGCACTCGGGGCCGATGTCATCGCCGCCGCCTGCCTGATCGACCGATCCGGTGGCGAGGCCGATATCGGTGTACCGCTGGTGGCACTGACCCGCTACAAAGTCCCCGCCTACGCCGCCGACGCGCTGCCGCCGGAACTGGCGGCGATCCCGGCAGTCAAGCCCGGCAGCCGGGGGCTGCAATGATCATCGGCATCGGCAACGACCTCTGCGACATCAGCCGCGTCGAGAAGACTCTGGCTCGTTTCGGCGAGCGGTTCACCAACCGCTGCTTTACCGAGATCGAGCGACGAAAATCAGATCGGCGGGCGCAGCGTGCCGCGTCCTATGCCAAGCGTTTTGCGGCCAAGGAGGCGTGTTCCAAGGCGCTCGGGACCGGCCTCAATTTCGGCGTCTATTGGCGCGACATGGGCGTTGTCAACCTGCCGTCCGGCAAGCCGACGATGCAACTGACCAACGGCGCGGCGCGCGTGCTGGCTCACCTTGTGCCTCCGGGCATGGTGCCCCACATCCATCTGACCATCACCGATGATGGCGGGATGGCGCAGGCCTTCGTCATCATCGAGGCACTGCCCGGTTGACCGGTCGGGTCCAACTGCGTAATCCGGGCAAACTCAGCGAAAGTTCCATGATGAGCGAAACGACGACTAAGGCGACCAAGAAGTCGGGGCGCGGTGAGCTTTTCGATACCATCATCGTTATCATCGAGGCGCTGGTCATCGCAGTGCTGTTCCGCACTTTCCTCTACCAGCCGTTTTCAATTCCCACTGCCTCGATGCAGCAGACGCTGATGATCGGTGACTATTTCGTCGCGTCCAAATGGGCGTGGGGCTTCGGGCCGTATTCGTTCCCCGTCCCTCTGCCTTTCAATGGACGTTTCCTGCAATTCACTGAACCGCAACGCGGCGATATTGCCGTTTTTCACAACATCAGTGATGAAGATTATATCAAGCGTATTATCGGAATGCCTGGCGATACAGTTCAAGTGAAAGCAGGACGCCTGTTCATCAACGGCGTTATAGTAGAGCGAGAGTTTGTTGGCACCGCAGTAGACAACAACGATCATGGACAAAAAATCGAAATGCAAGTATATCGCGAGACGCTACCCAATGGCGTGGTGCACACAATTCAAGAAATTTCTGACAATGTTGGTGACGGAAAAGAACCTGATAACACCAAGATATATGTGGTACCAGATGGCCACTATTTCATGATGGGAGACAACCGCGACCGTTCGCAGGACAGTCGCTACCTCTCGGCAGTGGGATATGTCCCTGCTACCAGTTTGATCGGCAAGGCCGAGGCGCGCTTCTTCTCCATCACCGACAACATCGCGCCGTGGAAAATCTGGGAATGGCCGGCCAATGTCCGGTGGGATCGAATGTTCCAGTCCGTTTATCGATGAACGGCAGGGGTCGCAATCATCAGCAGCTGGAAGCCCGGCTTGGCTATCGATTTGCCGACCCCGACCTGCTCGACCGGGCACTAACCCATTCGAGCGCCATATCGCCCGGCAAGCGCGTTGAGCGCTCGTACCAGCGCCTCGAGTTTCTCGGCGACCGGGTGCTTGGACTGATCGTCGCCGACCTGCTGTATCGGAAGCGCCCCAAATCCAACGAAGGCGATCTCAACCGGTCGTTTGTCACCCTGGTGCGGAAGGAATCCTGCGCCGCAATTGCCCGCGATCTAAACCTCGGCGAGGAAATGTACCTCGGCGAAAGTGAAGCCCGGACCGGCGGCATGGAAAATGAAGCCATTCTCGCCGACATCGCCGAGGCGGTGATCGGCGCGGTGTACTGCGATGGCGGCCTCGGCCGGGCCTATGAAATGGTCGAGCGGCTGCTCGGCGATCAGGTCGATCAGGCAATTAACCTGCGGCCTGACGCAAAGACCACTTTGCAGGAATGGGCGCAGGGCCGCGGGCTCGATCCGCCGACCTATGTGGAGGTCGAACGCCGTGGACCGCAGCATGCGCCGGAATTCACCATCGCCGTGAAGCTCGAGAATTTCGAACCGATCGACGCCAACGGGCCCTCCAAACGGATCGCCGAACACAAGGCCGCCGAGCGGTTTCTCGTCCGCGAGGGCGTTTGGGAGGATATTGTCTGATGGAACAGGCGGAGAGCCAACGCTGCGGCTTCGTCGCGCTGGTCGGTGTGCCCAACGCCGGCAAGTCGACGCTGCTGAACAATCTCGTCGGCCAGAAAGTGTCGATCGTCACCCACAAGGCGCAGACCACGCGGTCGCAGATCCGCGGCGTCGTCACCGAGGGTGATACGCAGATCATCTTCATGGATACGCCCGGCATTTTCGCGCCCAAGCGCCGGCTCGACCGGGCCATGGTCAATGCCGCGTGGACCAGCGCCGGCGACGCCGATTTCGTGGCGCTGATCGTCGATGCCGAACGCGGAATAACGCCCGAAGTCGAGGCGCTGGTAAAGGGACTCGAAAACGTCCGCCACCCGCGCATCCTGGTGCTCAACAAGATCGACACGGTGCAGCATGAACTATTGTTGGCATTGTCCGCACGGCTCAACACCGATCTGAAGTTCGAGGCGACCTTCATGATCTCGGCGCTAAAGGGCCACGGAGTGAAGGATTTCCTCGCCTGGTGCGGCGATCACGCGCCGCCGGGGCCGTGGCATTTCCCCGAGGACCAGCTGACCGACCTGACTCTCGCCATCACTGCCGCCGAAGTGACGCGCGAAAAGCTGTTCCTCCGCATCCACGAGGAAATCCCCTACAACGCCACGGTCGAAACCGAGAAGTTCACCATCAACCCGGATGGTTCGTATCGCATCGACCAGGTGATTTACGTCACCCGCGATAGCCACAAGATGATTGTGCTCGGCGCGGGCGGGCAGGCGATCAAGACTATTGGCGCCGAATCGCGCAAGGAGCTGATGGAAATCTTCGAGACCAAGGTGCACCTGTTCCTGTTCGTGAAGGTGCGCGAGAAATGGGCCGAAGACCCCGAGCGGTATCGCGAAATGGGCCTCGAATGGCCCGGCAAGGGCTGATCCTGCGCCGATGGAATGGACCGGTGAAGGTCTGCTGATCGGCGTCCGCCGCCACGGCGAGTCGAGCGTCGTCGCAGAGGCCATGGTGGCGGGACGCGGCCGGCACCTCGGGTTGGTGCGCGGCGGTCGCTCGGCCAAACTGTCGGCGACGCTGCAGCCCGGCAACACCGTGCAACTGGTCTGGCGGGCTCGGCTCGAGGATTACCTCGGCACCTATACCGTGGAGTTGCTGCAACCCCGCGCCGCGGCGATCATCGCCGACCGCACGCGGCTGTATCTCTCCCAAGTGCTGTGCGATCATCTGCGGCTGCTGCCGGAACGCGACCCGCACGATCTCTTGCTGCACGATGCACTGGCGCTGCTCGACGGCGAACCCGACGCTGCAGCGTTGGCTCGGTTCGAACTGCTGCTGCTCGAGGAACTGGGCTTTGGCCTCGATCTCAGCACCTGCGCCGCCACCGGCACGACCCTCGACCTGACTCATGTTTCGCCCAAATCCGGCCGGGCTGTGTCACGCGCTGCAGCCGAGCCATATCGCGATCGCCTGCTGGTGCTGCCGACGTTTCTCGACGCCGAGGGGCCGGCGTCCAACGCCGATATCGCTGCCGCCTTTCGGCTGACCGGACATTTCCTCGATATGCATGTGTGGCATCCGCGACAGGTCGAACCGCCCGCGACCCGCGAGGCGCTGATCGCTATACTGACCCGATGATTCGCTCTTTGTTCCGCCATGCCCAAGCCGCCTGACACCCCGACGCTCCCACCCGCCGGTGACCATCAGCGCATCGTCGATCTGAGGAAAGCGCTCGAGGAGCGTTACCTCAGCTACGCGCTGTCGACCATCACCCAGCGGGCGCTGCCGGATGCCCGCGACGGGTTGAAGCCGGTGCACCGGCGCATCCTCCACGGCATGCAGTTGCTGCGGCTCGATCCGACCGCGGCCTACAAGAAGTCGGCCAAGGTCGTCGGCGACGTGATGGGTTCGTTCCATCCGCATGGTGACCAGTCGATCTATGACGCCCTGGTGCGGCTCGCACAGGATTTTTCACTGCGCTATCCGCTGGTCGACGGGCAGGGCAATTTCGGCAATATCGACGGCGATAACCCGGCGGCCATGCGCTACACCGAAAGCCGGATGACCGACGTCGCCGGCCGGCTGATGGAGGGCATCGGCGAGAACGCGATCGACTTCAAGCCAACCTATGACGGCTCCGACCAGGAGCCCGTGGTCCTGCCGTCGAACTTCCCCAACCTGTTGGCGAACGGTTCAACCGGCATCGCCGTCGGCATGGCGACCTCGGTGCCGCCGCACAACGTCGCCGAATTGTGCACCGCGGCATTGAAGCTGATCCTCGAACGCGACACCACCATCGACGATCTGATCCACCGCGAACGGCCGGGCGAGCCCGATGACGGGCTGGTCCGCGGCCCCGATTTCCCGACCGGCGGCGTACTGGTCGAAACTCGAGAATCCATCGTCCAGTCCTACAGCACTGGGCGCGGTTCATTCCGGCTCCGGGCGCGCTGGAGCGCCGAGGACAAAGGCCGCGGCGTCTATCTCATCGTCGTCACCGAAATCCCCTATGGCGTGCCCAAATCCCGCCTCGTTGAAAAGATCGCCGAGCTGCTGCTGGCGAAAAAACTGCCGCTGCTGAAGGACGTGCGCGACGAGAGCGCCGACGATATCCGGCTCGTGCTCGAGCCGCGCGCCGGCACCGTCGATCCGATCATCCTGATGGAACAGCTGTTTCGGCTGACCGATCTCGAGGTGCGGTTCCAGCTCAACCTCAACGTGCTCGACCGCGGCACCGTGCCCCGGGTGATGAACCTCGCCGAAGCGTTGCGGGCTTGGCTCGAACACCGGAAAGAGGTGCTGGTCCGCCGCAGCCAGCACCGCGTCGACCAGATCACCCATCGGCTGGAAGTGCTTGATGGCTACATCATCGCCTTCCTCAACCTTGATGAAGTCATCCGCATCATCCGCGAGGAGGACGATGCCAAGGCCTCGCTGATCGCGGCGTTCAGCCTCAGCGACGTGCAGGCCGAAGCCATCCTCAACATGCGGCTGCGCAATTTGCGCAAACTCGAGGAAATGGAACTCCGGACCGAGCACAAAAAGCTCACCGATGAGAAGGCGCGGCTCGAAATCCTGCTCGGCTCGGACAAGCGCCAATGGGGCGAAATTACCCGGCAGGTCGAGGCGCTGCGCAAGGCCTATCCGCTGATCGGCGAAGACGGCAAGCCGCACCCGACGGGCGGGCGGCGCACCAATTTCGCCAGTGCCCCGGAGGCCAATCTCGACGACATCGATTATGCGTTCATCGAGCGCGAGCCGATCACCGTCATCCTTTCGGAGAAGGGCTGGATCCGCGCCCTCAAGGGGCACATCGATGAATTCGATGAAAAGGGCTTTAAAGCCGGCGACCGGCTGAAGCTGGCGATCAAGGCCGAGACCACCGACAAGCTGCTGCTGCTGACCACCGGCGGCAAGGTTTACACCCTCGGCGGCGACAAACTTCCGGGCGGGCGCGGACAGGGCGAGCCGGTGCGGTTGATGGTCGACATCGAAGAGGGGCAAGACATTGTCGACCTGTTCGTCCACCGTCCGAAAACCCGGCGTATCATCGCGTCGAGTGCCGGCAGCGGCTTTGTCGTCAGTGAAGACGAGATGATCGCCAATACCCGCAAGGGCAAGCAGATCCTTAACCTGACCGGCGCCGAGGAGGCCCGGTTGATGGTTGTCGCTACCGGCACCCACGTCGCGGTCATCGGCGAGAACCGCAAGCTGCTGCTGTTCCCACTGACGCAAATTCCGGAAATGACCCGCGGCAAGGGCGTCCGGTTGCAACGCTACAAGGATGGCGGCCTGTCGGACCTCAAGACCTTCGACGCCGCTGTAGGCCTCACCTGGAGCGATTCCTCGGGGCGGACGCACACGCGCAGCATGGCCGATTTGACTGACTGGCTCGCCGATCGGGCACAAGCCGGACGTCAGCCGCCCAACGGCTTTCCACGCAACAACAGGTTCACCGGATGATCCGCCACTGTGTCTGGGCAAAATTCCGCGCCGATATTTCGGCGACGGAAAAGCAGGAAATCCACGACCAACTCGCCGCCCTTGGCGCAGTCATCGGGGGCATCCTGAAATCCGATTTCGGCCCCAATGTCAGCCCTGAAGGTCTCGGGCGGGGCTACAACGACGGCTTCACCATGGACTTCCGCGATGCCGAAGCACGGGACGCCTACCTCGTGCATCCGGACCACCAGGCAGCCGGTGGCCGGCTGGTCGCCGCTTGCGACGGCGGCCGCGACGGCATCCTGGTGTTCGATCTTGAAGTTGGCTGAGTCAGCTACTCGCCGACCGAGAACGTAAACACTACCGGCAGGTGATCGCTGCCGGTCATCGCGCCCGTAGCCAAGCTGTGCACGGTGATGCCATTGCGGGTCATCACCTGATCGAGCGGCAGGACCGGTAGCGCCGGGCGCCAGTCATTGGCGTACCACCAGAGGGCCGGGAAGGTCGGCAGATTGCGAGTTTGCCGTGTCAGGCCCGTCGCCGCAACGAAACCGCGCTGCGCATAAGACCACGGCGTCGAGTTGAAATCGCCCATCAACAGCAGCGGGCCGTCGATGCCATTGAGCACGCTCGCCAGTGTTGCGTACTCGTCGCGCTGCCGCTGTACCGGCACCGGCCAGTCGAGATGCGTTGTCACCAGCGTGAACGCAGCGCCATTTTCGAGCGAAAAATGCGCGATGATGTGCGCCGTGCGCTCTCCGTCGGCCAATTCCTTGGCGCAGGCGCCGTCGACGGTTTGCGCGAACGGGAGCTTCGAAAACAACCCGATATTGGCCCGTTTGCCGCCTTCGCAGATGACCTGGAACGGATAACGCGCGGACAGCAGCGGCGTCAGCTCTTCGCGCTGCTCGGGGAAAAATTCCTGCAGCGCCACGATGTCAGGATCGACCGAAGCGACATACCGGTCGAACCCGACCATGTCGTAATTCATCCCGAAAATATTGTGCGTCATCACCGTCAGCACCGGTCGACCATCGATCGGCAGCGCCGGACGCAATGCCAAACCGGAAATCGCTTCGGGAACAAAGATCGCTGCCGACGCGACGAAGCCGGTCGCAACGACCGCGACGAACAGATTGCGCGCCACCCCGGCCCGGGTCAGCAACTGCGTCGCGGCTAGCGCGGCGACCAGCGTCAGGAATAGCAGCAACTGGAAATGGTTGAAGATATCGAGGTAGGGGCTGGCAAACCCGAGGAATCCTAGAATGGCTCCGCCGGCGGCGCCATAAGCGACACCGAGTGCTACGCGTCGGAAGAGTTGCGACAGGGCGCGCAAAATCGGGTTGACGTCAGACCAGATCCATCGGGCGCCAGCCGAGCGGACCCTTCTGGACTTCCAACGGGCCAAACTGCGCCTTGTAGGCCATCTTGTCCGAGCCCTTCACCCAATAGCCGAGATAAACATAGTCGAGCCCGGCCTGCTTAACCTGCTCGATGTGGTCGAGAATGAGAAAATTCCCGAGTCCCCGGCGGCTCAGCTCCGGATCGTAAAAGCTGTAGACCATGCTGAGCCCGTCCGGCATCACATCGGTCAGGGCGACCGCAATTAATGGTCGTCCCGGCGCCGAGTTCAGCCGATACTCGACCAGGACCGAGCGCACCGGCGTATCCTCGACCATGTATTCGTAGTCGACGAAGTTCATCTGCGTCATACCGCCGCCAGCGTGACGGGCATCGAGGTAGCGCCGGAACAGCGCGAACTGCTCCGTAGTGGCTTTGGCGGCAACGACAGTGGAAACGATGTCGCTGTTGAGCTTGCCCACCCGGCGAAACCGTGCGGAGGGCGCAAAGCCTGCCGCGACGATGCGCACCGACTGACAGGCGGCGCAGCCCTCGCAGGCCGGACGGTAAATCAGATTCTGGCTGCGCCTGAAGCCGTTCTGGCTCAACAGATAGTGCAGCCCGGCAGCGCGGCGGCCGGTGAGATGGGTAAACAGCTTGCGCTCTTGCTTGCCCGGTAGATACGGGCATGGCATCGGCGCGGTCAGGAACAGCTGCGTATTCTCGGGCGACTGGTCGGTCATACGGGGTCCGATTGGCCGGAAGCCAAGACTCTAGGCTTCTCCGGCGTGCCGCGCAACGTTTCCCGTATCACTCCTGGTTGTCGGCGCTCCGCATCCGCGACCAATGCCTGATCATCGGCGAGCGACGGAGCATCAGCGTGCTGGTCACGTAATCGTGGATCATCTGCTGGCGCGGTGTGAATAGCGCGAAAGCCAGCGAGAACGGCCAGGCCACCCACACCGTCAGCCAGAACACCAGCGCATGAGCAAAGGCGTGAATGCCGTCGAGCGGCCGACCACGGGTCGGCGTCAGCACCAGATCCATTACCTGCATGCCGATCGTCGCGCGGTTCGGTGAGCCGAGAGTGGCAGCATAATACAGCACGATCACGGCCGGGATCAGTACGAACAGCCCGAGCCATGCCAATCCGAAGGTGAAGAATCCGGCGATCAACCCGATGACCCCGAAGACGATCGCCATGAAGCCCATGATCAGGCAGTCGATGACCCAGGCGAAAACTCGCCGCGGTAACACGCCTTCGAACAGTTCGGGCGCCGTCGCGGGATCGGGCAGGGTAGGGCGGGCGGTGTCAAAAGTACTCATGGGGGAAACATCGGAATGTTCACGCCGCTACGCAAGACCGGGCCGCGCCGATTTGTCGCTATTTTCCAAGCAGGCGCGCTGCGTCGAGCGCGAAATAACTCAGCACGCCGCTGCTGCCCGCGCGCTTGAATGCCCACAGGCTTTCGAGCATTGCCGCGCTACGGTCGAACGCTCCGGCGGCGCTGGCGAGTTCGATCATCGCGTACTCCCCGCTCACCTGGTAGGCGTAGATCGGTACGTTGAACGCATCCCTGGCCCGGCGGACGATGTCGAGATAGGGCAGCCCCGGCTTGATCATTACGCTGTCGGCCCCTTCCTCGAGGTCCTGGGCGATCTCGCGCAGCGCTTCATCGGAATTGGCGAAGTCCATCTGATAAGTCAGCTTGTCGCCCTTGAGGCGACTGCCCGAGCCGACCGCCTCGCGGAACGGACCGTAAAAGCACGAGGCGTACTTTGCGGCATAACTCATGATCTGCGTCGCTGCGAATCCCTGACCATCGAGCGCTGCTCGGATAGCGCCGACCCGGCCATCCATCATGTCCGATGGAGCAATGATGTCGGCGCCGGCGGCGGCTTGTACCAGCGCTGAGCGTACCATCACTTCGATGGTCTCGTCGTTGAGGATGACGCCGTCGCGCACCAACCCGTCCTGGCCATCGCTCGAATACTCATCGAGTGCCACATCGGCGATCAGGCCGATCTCCGGCACTGCCGATTTGATCGCGGCCAGTGCGCGGCACATCAGATTGTCCGGGTTGTAAGCCTCTTCGGCATCTTCGCTTCGCAACTGGTCGGGCGTGTTCGGAAACAGCGCCAGCGCCGGGATGCCCGCGTCGCGCGCCTCGCGCGCTGCGACGACCAGCAGATCGATACTCAGCCGTTCGACGCCCGGCATGCTGCGGATCGCGGTGCGCTCATTGTGTCCGTCGATGACGAACAGCGGCCAGATCAAGTCGGCCGGAGTCAGCGTCGTCTCCCGCACCATGGCTCGGCTCCACGCCGTCGCGCGTGACCGGCGCAGCCGCCGTCCACCGAGGAAATCGACATCGTGCTTCATCCAGCTCTCGGACATGGTGATCTCCGCTCAGTCCCTGCGCGGCGTCTCTAGCAGCGCCGGCAAGTGTCCGCAAAGCTTGTCGGTGAACTCTCACCGAGCTAAACCGATCACATGGAGCTTAGCAGCGAATTTTCGGGCCGCTATATCCGCGTCGTCGCGGTGATCTCGCTGCTGCTGGGCCTCAACGACGCCGCGCGGCTGCTCGGCGTACAGACCGGCTCCGAAAGCCCGCTGACTATTCTCGGCGTCACGGGCTTCACGCTGCTGGGCGTGTTCTGCCTCTGTCGGCTGTTCGCGGCAGTTGGTCTCTGGATCAAGGCGAGCTGGGGAGCCGTATTGCTGGTCGGGTCCACTGCCGTCGAACTCGGGCTGTTTCTTACCGGCAGCAGCGATGTGCAAATGACCTGGTTCGGCTTCGCCGTCAGGGCTCTGCTGCTGTTGTCGCTAATCGTGATTTTCAGTCTCGGCGTCCGCTTGCGGCATTTGCGCAGTCAGGACTAACCTCTGTTTACCGGGGATTCAGGTTACAATTTTCTGACCCCCGTTCATGCTTCATAAAGCCAAATTCCATTGGTTTTTCCGTAAGATAGTTTTAAGCGTGCGGCTTAAGTCGATCTTATTTGGCCCGCCGTAGTTTAGCCCTACGAGACGCGATCAATCGCGCACTGGCATCACAGCGAGGCAAGAATGGCTAGCAAATCGAACGCCGCAGAGGCGATGGTCCCGGGTAAGACAGAAGGTCTGAAGCCGCTCTATCTCGAGGCGGTCAGCCGCGTCGAACGCCTGCACCGCCGCCTGCTCGATCTGATCAAGGACGAGTTCGACCGGATGGGCTGGGACGACATCAACCCGGTCCAGGCGCTGCTGATGTTCAACATTGGCGATGCCGAACTGACCGCCGGCGAACTGCGCTCCAGGGGCTACTATCTCGGCAGCAACGTGTCCTACAATCTGAAGAAGCTGGTCGAGACCGGCTACATCTTCCAAGAACGGTCACGCTCCGATCGCCGCTCGGTCCGCATCAAGCTCACCCCGAAGGGCGAAGAAGTCGCGGAGGTGATCGATGAACTTTACGATCGCCACCTCAAGTCCATCGACAAGGTCGGCGGCCTCGGCGACAATGAATTCGACGGCCTCAACAAGGCCCTTGCCCGGCTGGAGCGCTTCTGGGTCGACCAGATCCTTTACAAGCTCTAAACAACTTTCTGTGGCCCTCGTGCCACACGATCACAAGAATGCCAGCGTTAAGCTGGCATTTCTTATTTGCGCCGCAAACTTGCGTCGATAACGGCCGTGTTCCGTTCCATAGTCGCCCTGCGTTCGTGCCTTCTTCACAGCTGCTTGACAGCGTTGTGAGGGGAGGGACGCTGCGTTAGGGACCATGGGACGGCAGGGTGGCCCCCTTACGATTTGCAGGTGACTTGATGCGGCTCAATCGGCGTAATTTTCTTCATTCAGCAGCTGCGCTCGGCGCCGCTTCTTTCGTTCCGACGATGGGTTTTGCCCAGCAACAGCTGGCCCCGATGGTAGCGCCGCTCGACGCCAATACCGTCGCGGCGCAGCAGCTGATAGACACCATCGAGCCGATCCTGTCTTATGACACGGCCAACAATCTGCAGTTCGCCATCAGCCAGTACGAACCCTTCGCTGCGGCCGGCGGCTGGTACCCGGTATCGCAGGATGTGTACGGGCTGGCCCTCGGTTCCGACACATCGAACGTGCCGCTGCTGCGTCAGCGTCTGATGTCGTCGGGCGATCTGGCACCCTCCGATGATTTCCCCAATCAGTTCGACGATTCTGTCGACCGCGCCGTGCGCGTCTTCCAGGCCCGCCATGGCCTGATCATCAACGGCACTGTCGATGAAGCGACCTATTTCGCCATGGCTGTGCCGGCCGATGTGCGGCTCAACCAGCTCAAGCTTAACCTCGCCCGGGTCAATGCTCTCGCTGGCAGCGCGCTCAGCGACCGCTATGTGTTGATCAACATCCCGGCAGCAACCATCGAGGCCGTCGAAGGCTCGATGGTGGCGCAGCGCCACACCGCCGTCGTCGGCCGGATCGACCGGCAGACTCCGATTCTCAATTCCAAGATCGCTCAGATCAATTTCAACCCGTACTGGCATGTGCCAAAGAGCATCATCCGCAATGATCTCATCAAGTACATGAAGGAAAACCCGCAATACCTGACCGAGCAGCGGATCCATATTTATGATGCCAAAGGCCAGGAACTGGCGCCGACGTCGATCGACTGGAACACCGACGAAGCTGTCAGCTACATGTTCCGCCAGGAGCCCGGTGCGGACAATGCCATGGGCCATGTGAAGATCAACTTCTCCAACCCCTATGACGTCTACCTGCATGACACACCGCAGAAGGCGCTGTTCGGCGAAAACACCCGGTTCCATTCCTCCGGCTGCGTCCGCGTCGGCGAAGTGCCGTCGCTTGTTACCTGGTTGCTGCAATCCAATGGCGACTGGAATGGTGGTCGCGTCGACTCGATGTTCCAGACCAACGAGCGGCTCGACGTCTCGATCAATTCGCCGGTGCCGATCCACACCACCTACATTACCGCGTGGGCCAACCGGCAGGGCACCGTCAGCTTCCGCGACGACGTCTACCTGTTCGACTCGCAGGGCAAAGTCAGCTTCGGCTGACGCCGATGGGGGACGACCGGGCGGGGCTTTCGGAAGTTCTCTTCGAGTTCAGGCAAGTGGGGCCGCAGATTCGCGTCGCGGCCCTCGATGCCGCGAGCGGTATCGAAGTGGTGGTCATCGCCCCGCTCAGCGCCTCGCGGGCCCAGATGCAGACGCTGGCCCTCGCCAAGCTCAGGCGGCGGCTGTTGGGGCCGGTTGAAAAACTGTAGCGACGCGGAGCCGGGTTGCACCGGCATTGCTTGGCATCCCCCCGACGCGGTGGTAAAGGCAGGAACGCCTGCACGACCCCTCAATTGCCACGGGAGACGCCCATGAGCGCCGCCGCGTCACTGCCGCTCTTTCCGCGATTTTTCAGCGCTTCGCTTGCCGATACCGATCCTGAAATCGCCTCGGCGATCGATCTCGAACTCGGACGCCAGCAGCACGAAATCGAGCTGATCGCTTCGGAAAACATCGTCTCGCGCGCTGTGCTCGAAGCGCAGGGTTCGGTGCTGACCAACAAATATGCCGAAGGCTATCCGGGCAAGCGCTACTATGGCGGCTGCCAGTACGTCGACATTGCCGAAACGCTTGCCATTGAACGGGCCAAGGAGTTGTTCGGCGCGGCGTTTGCCAACGTGCAGCCCAATTCCGGCAGCCAGATGAACCAGGCGGTATTCCTCGCGCTGCTGCAGCCCGGCGACACCTTCATGGGCCTCGATCTGAACTCCGGTGGACATCTGACCCATGGCTCGCCGGTCAACATGAGCGGCAAGTGGTTCAACCCGATCTCCTACGGCGTCCGCGCCGACGATCACCTGCTCGACATGGATGCAGTCGAGCGGCTGGCGCATGAGCACAAACCGAAGTTGATCCTCGCCGGCGGCACGGCGTATTCGCGGATGTGGGACTGGGCGAAATTTCGCGAAATCGCCGATTCGGTTGGGGCGTACCTGATGGTCGACATGGCCCACATCGCCGGCCTCGTCGCCGGTGGCGCGCATCCCTCGCCGGTGCCGCATGCCCATGTCACGACGACGACGACTCACAAGTCGCTGCGTGGCCCGCGCGGCGGGATGATCCTGACCAATGACGAGGCGATCGCCAAAAAGATCAATTCGGCGGTGTTCCCTGGCTTGCAGGGCGGTCCGTTGATGCACGTCATCGCCGCCAAGGCCGTGGCCTTCAAGGAGGCGCTCAGCCCGGAGTTTAGATCCTACGCCCAGCAGGTCGTCACCAACGCCCGCGCGCTGGCAGCAACGCTGATGGAACACGGCTTGGACGTGGTGTCGGGCGGCACCGACAACCATCTGATGCTGGTCGATTTGCGGAAGAAAAACGCTACCGGCAAGCGCGCCGAGCAAGGGCTCGGGCGGGCTAATATCACCTGCAACAAAAACGGTATCCCGTTCGATCCGGAAAAGCCGTTCGTGACCTCGGGTGTTCGTCTTGGTACCCCGGCCGGCACGACGCGCGGCTTCGGGGCCGCGGAATTCCGGGAGATCGGCGAACTGATCGTCGAAGTGCTCGACGGTTTGCGCGAGGCTAATTCCGACGAGGGCAACGCCGTGGTCGAAGCCGCCGTGCGCACGAAGGTAAGAGCCCTCACCGAGCGCTTCCCGATCTACGCCAACTAGGCCGGTCGCATGCGCTGCCCCTACTGTGGAAATGACGACACGCAGGTCAAGGACAGTCGCCCGACCGAGGATTCGAGCGCGATTCGCCGCCGCCGCGTCTGCAATGGCTGCGGCGGCCGCTTCACTACTTTTGAACGCGTCCAGTTGCGCGACCTGATGGTGGTGAAAAAATCCGGCCGCCGCGTACCGTTCGATCGCGACAAGCTGGCGCGTTCGGTCAACACGGCGCTACGCAAGCGCGACGTCGAGCCTGAGCGCGTCGAGCGGATGATTTCGGGTGTGGTCCGCCAACTCGAAAGCCTCGGCGATGGTGAGGTGTCTTCGGACCAGATCGGCGAGTTCGTCATGGACGGCCTCAAGGGCCTCGACGATGTTGCCTTCGTGCGGTTCGCCTCGGTGTACCGTAACTTCGCTGCCGCCGATGATTTTCGCTCATTCCTCACCGAACTCGCGGACGAGAACCCCGCCGAACGTCCCGGAGACGACGATTGACCAGTGCTGATCCTGCCACTCCGAGCGCCGTGAAACCGGCGAACCAGCGCGGCGCCGCGCGGCTTGCCGCCGTGCAGGCGCTGTACCAGATGGATGTGGGGCGCCAGTCGCTCGAAGACACGCTGGCCCAGTTCAACACTTTCCATCTTGGGCGTGAGTTCGAGGGTGAGCAGTATCTGCCTGCCGATGCCGATTTCTTTCGGCAGATCGTCGCCGGTGTCATCAAAGCGCAGCTCGATATTGATCCCGCCGTCGATGCGGCGCTGACTGATGAATGGCCGGTGGCTCGCATCGATGCGACGCTGCGCGCGATTCTGCGAGCCGGGGCGTTTGAACTTGTCCGCCGCCCGGATATACCGCCGCGTGTCGTCATCACCGAATATGTGGATGTGGCCAAGGCGTTCTTCACCGACGACACGCCGGGAATGGTCAACGCCGTGCTGGAAACGCTGGCGCGTACCGCAGGCCGCGATCTCGCCGCCGTGGCGAAGAGCTGACCCCTCCGCCGCCGGTGCTTTGTCGACCTAGATCGACGAGATAATCGACTCGATGAAGCTCTTGTCTGCGCCGAATGAGGGCGTGCGCCGCGCCGAGATGGTGATCGAGCGACCGTCTTTCAGGCCGTACATCGCCGTATCGACGACCTTCATGTTCTTGTCGAAATACACCGCCAGCACGGTGCGCTCGGTCGGTATCTTAAGGCCGAAAGCCGTCTGGTTCACTTTGGTTTCGACATAATACCACGCCGTCTGGCCGCCGAATTCATTGGTAGTCATCGGCGAGCCGAGGACCGTGGCGACCAGCTTGTCGCTCTGTCCGGGCCGCACCTGCTGGATCGCGTCTTTCGGCAGCACATAGCCCTGCGTCCGCGTCTGCACGAAACCGGTCGACGCCGTGCACGCGCTCAAGGCGAGTGGAGCGCATAAGGTTACGGCAATCGCCAGAGCACGTCCGGCCTTCAAACTCAGCTGCATAGATTTGACTTTCCAGATGGCACTCGACTATAGGCACGCGACAGCCCGCAACGCATCAACTCAGCTCGCGCCGCGCGCATGTGTAGCCGTCATCGGCCCCAAATGGCAAGGCGACACCGGCTGGTTGCCCGGCTTTGAAGTCCGATGATCACGACGCGGAAACCGTATCATGATCATGTCCCTGTTTCGTAAAAACACTGCTACCAACGCGGTTTACGCCGCATATGAGAGTATTGTGGCGCAATCCCGGCAGCCGGTTTTCTACGCCGAATGGGGCGTTCCCGACACGGTGACCGGTCGCTTTGACATGATTTCGTTGCATCTTGCCCTGCTCTTTCGGCGTTTGCGCAGAGCCGGGCAACCGGCGAAAGACTATGCACAGGCGGTTTTCGACCTGTTTTTTAAAGACATGGACCAGTCGCTTCGCGAGATGGGTGTATCGGATATGGGTGTCCCGAAGCGCATCGAGAAGATGGGCTCGCTATTCTACGGGCTGCTCGCCAGTGTCAACGAAGCCATCGATGGCGGCGACCGCGCGACGCTTGAAGCGGTACTGTCCCGCAACGTCTTTGCTGACAGCCCGACCGCCGACGTAAAGGCACTGACAATCTATCTTGAGTCGCAGTCGGCGCGGCTGGCGATGTTGCCGATCGACACGCTTCTCGCCGGGCAATTCGGCATGGGAACTGCAGCATGAGTCGCCCTCCGGAACCGCGTCTCGAGGCCTCTGTGCGGCTCGACACGCTGCCTGCCACCGGCAAGGCAATCGAGATCAAGGCCGAGTCCGAACAGCGCGCTGAAATCGCTGCGAGCCTCGGCGTGACCTCGGTAGACAGCCTGGTGGCAACGGTCACCGCCCTGCCGTTCCGCGGTGGCATCCGCGCGCAGGGTCGGTTGCTGGCTACGGTGATCCAGCCCTCGGTGATCACGCTCGAGCCGATTACCCAGCAGATCGACGAGGTGATCGACCGAGTTTTTCTCCCGGGACGAGAAAAGGACTATGCCGGCCCCGCCAATGCCGAGATTTTCGTTGATCTCGAGGGCGACGATCTGCCCGACAATTTGGTTGGCGGCGTAGCGGATCTATCCGAACTGATCATCGAAACACTGGCCTTGGCTATCGACCCCTATCCTCGCGAGCCCGATGCCGAACTGCCGGCGGCAGCGTTCGATTCGGACGGAGCCGAGGAGCATCCATTTGCAAGACTTATTGCGCTGAAGGACAAGCTTTGAGCGTCAGGCCAACCCGGCGGGGCTTGCACCGAATGCCCGATAGACTATGTTGCACACGCCCTCCGCGAGGGTGCTCATGCAGGCGCAGATGACCGACAGCATTAGAATTTCGGTAGACGCGATGGGCGGTGACCGGGGCCCAACTATCGTGTTCGATGGCGCAGTCCTGGCATTGGCCGAGCGCCGCAATACCAGCTTTATCTTTCACGGTCGCCAAGAGGTGCTCGAACCGCTGCTCGACGCCCGCCCGGGGTTGAAGGCGGTGTCGAGCATCCGTCATGCAGAAATCAGCATCGAAATGGACGACAAACCCAGTCAGGCACTACGCAAAGGCAGGGGCGTGTCCTCGATGTGGAATGCCATCCAGGCCGTGAAGGATGGCGAGGCGGATGTCTGCATATCCGGCGGCAACACTGGCGCGCTGATGGCGATGTCGACCTTTTGCCTCCGCCCGATCGAAGGCATTTCGCGCCCCGGCATCGCCGCCATCTGGCCGACGCTGCGCGGGGACATCATCGTGCTCGACGTTGGCGCCACCGTCGGCGGCGACGCCAAGCAACTCGTCGATTTCTCGATTCTCGGCGCCGCTCTGGCCCGGGCGCTGTTCGACCAGGATGCGCCGCTCGTCGGGCTGCTCAATGTCGGTACCGAGGAGCTCAAGGGCCTCGATACTATCAAGGACGCTGGCCGGATCCTGTCACAGGCCAGCGGTGCCGGCTTCATCTACCACGGCTTCGTCGAAGGCGATGACCTCGGCAAGGGCACCGTCGACGTCGTCGTAACTGAGGGATTCGCCGGCAATATCGCGCTCAAAACCGCCGAGGGCACGGCCCGGCAGGTCGGCACGTATCTCCGCAATGCGCTCAAGGCCAATTTCATGTCCCGCGTCGGGGCGCTGTTCGCCAATCAGGCACTGTCGGCCATGAAGCGCAAACTTGATCCGCGCGTCATCAATGGCGGCGTGTTTTTGGGCCTCAACGGCGTCGTCATCAAAAGCCATGGCGGCACTGACGCCTTCGGCTTCAAGAGCGCGCTGGGTCTGGCATATGAAATGGCGCGCAGCCGCTTGACCGACAAGATCGCCGAAGGCATGCGCCGTTTTCCGCCGATGGCTGCTGCCGCCACGGCAATTCCCGAACCCGAGGCCAAGCCGGCGTGACCGATAAACGCACCATTGTTCGCAGCGTCGGCGGTTACCTGCCGGCTCGGATCATGACGAACGAGGAATTGGCCAAAACCGTCGATACGTCCGACGAATGGATCGTCCAGCGCACCGGCATCCGCGAGCGGCACATTGCCGCCGAGGGGGAGAACACCTCCGATCTCGCCACCGCGGCGGGGCGCAAGGCCATGGAAAATGCCGGCCTGACCATTGCCGACATCGATCTGATCATCGTCGCGACCACGACGCCGGACATGACCTTTCCCGCCACCGCGACGCTCGTGCAGCACAAACTCGGCATGCATCACGGCATGGCGTTCGACATCCAGGCGGTGTGTTCGGGCTTCGTCTATGCCATGACGACGGCAGACAGTTTCATCAAGACCGGGCTCGCCCGCCGGGCGCTGGTCATCGGCGCCGAAACCTTTTCCCGTCTGCTCGACTGGACCGATCGCGGCACTTGCGTGCTGTTCGGCGACGGCGCCGGGGCGGCGATCGTCGAACTCGCCGACAAGGACACCGATGCGAAGCGAGGGATTCTCGCTTCGGCGCTCCGGTCCGATGGCCAGCACTGGAACAAGCTGTACGTCGATGGTGGTCCGTCCTCGACCATGTCGGTCGGCCATGTCCGCATGGAGGGCAAGGAAGTGTTCAAGCACGCCGTCGGGATGATCACCGATGTCGTTTACTCCGTGCTCGAAACTTCAGGCTACACCGTCGCCGATCTCGACTGGTTCGTGCCGCATCAAGCCAACAAGCGCATCATCGACGGCGCCGGGGTAAAGCTTGGCATTCCACCCGAAAAAGTCGTGATCACCGTCGACCGCCATGCCAATACCTCGGCCGCCTCGGTGCCGCTGGCGCTTGCGACCGCCGTTGCCGATGGCCGGATCAAGCGGGGCGATCTGGTGATGCTGGAAGCCATGGGCGGTGGCTTTACCTGGGGCGCAACGCTAATCCGGTGGTAAGTCCGGTTGACGTTAAGCCGCTATGGGGTCTAGTCTTTCCGTCGACCGGGGGACAGAACAGCCTCAATGGTCGGTTCTTTTGGCGGAACGCGGGGTAGTATAATTGGCCCAGAAAACTGTGACGCGAGCCGACTTGGCCGAAGCGGTCTATGAAAGCGTCGGCCTGTCGCGCACCGAGTCGGCTTCGCTGGTCGAGCGCGTTCTCGAACTGATCGGCGACGGGCTGGTCGAAGGCGACAACGTCAAATTGTCCTCGTTCGGGTCGTTTCAGGTCCGCTCAAAAAATGAGCGTATCGGACGCAATCCCAAAACCGGTGAGGAGGTGCCGATCCTGCCCCGCCAAGTTTTGGTGTTTAAACCCAGCAACGTGTTGAAGTCCAAGATCAACAAATCTATGGTTCGTACTGGAAAATAGAGCTTTCCCACGAAAGGGGCGCCCTTGGAGAAGTCTCCTGACGCCTTCCGGACCATTTCCGAGGCCGCTGACGAACTCAACCTGCCGCAGCACGTGCTGCGCTTTTGGGAGACGCGTTTCGCAACGATTCGGCCGCTGAAGCGCGGGGGCGGCCGTAGGTACTACCGACCCGAGGACGTGCTGCTGCTCAAGGGCATCCGTCACCTGCTCTACGATCAGGGCTTCACCATCAAGGGCGTGCAGCGCATCCTCAAGGAAAACGGCGGCAAACATGTTGCCGCCATCGGCGATGGTCAGGCCTTCGAACCGACGATGTTCCAGCCCCTCCCGGGTGAGGATTTGGGGCCGGCCGATCCGTCCGTCGACGTGCCAATCGGCCGTTTCGCCCCCACGCCGTCGGTCAACGCCCGCGCCGGCCTCGAAACCGCCGATCGCGAACGGCTATCCGGCGTCCTCCGCGAACTGCTCGATTGCAAACGCCTGCTGGAGCGGGCGAGGGAGACGTAATTGGCTATTCGTGCGCCGGCACCGCCTGTGGCGGGACCGTCGCCTTTGCCGCGTTCTTTTGCTCGACCGGCAACCGGACATCCTTGAGGGCCAGTGCGGCCACCAGCCCCAGCGCGAACATGCCGGCGCCGAAATAGAAGACGTTGGCGAACGCCGCCTGAAACACCGACACGGCCTGCGTGGCGATTTCCAGCGGCAACACTGCAATGCGGGCTGGAGTCAATTCAGCGACCGGTACGCCCAGTTGCAGCACGACTGCCGGGTCGAGCCCGGCCTGGCCACGCAGCAACGCGCCGTGCAAAATGCCGCCATTCGCGGCGAGTCCGAGCGACGCTCCGATCATTCGCGCGAGGGTAATGGTTCCTGTCGCCGCGCCGACATCTTTACGCGGAGCTGCCGCTTGCACGGCGCTCATCAAGGTTTGCATTTGTAGGCCAATGCAGACTGAAAAGAAGAACATCAGCACTCCGATCATCCAGATCGGTGTCGCCGCGGTGACCAGACTGAATAACAGCATAACCACAATCCCGAGTGCCATACTGGCGATGGGGTACGGCCGGTACCGCCCGCTGCGGGCCACCAGGTAGCCGACGCCGATCGAAGCGCTGAGCGATCCGATCGAGGACGGCAGAAACAACAGGCCAGCCAGTGCCGGCGGGAGGCCGGTTACAGTTTGGAGAAACAGTGCAAAATAGTTGAGCATACCGAGCGTCGCGACACCCGACACGACCGAGATCGCGAGCGATAACGCGATGGTCGAATTGCGCAACAGGTGTAGCGGCACGATCGGCTCAGCAGCCCGCCGCTCGACGACAACGAAACTCACCTGCGCCGCGACAATCAGGATCGGCAGGATATAGACCAGCGGACCCCCGCCGGCGCCGCCGCCAAGGACCGCCTCGGCCCAGAACACCAGCATGGTAACGGCGCCGGCCAGCAACAGCCCGCCGGGGAAATCGACACGATGGCTCTGGCGTTGTGTCGTCGCCGGCATGGCGAACAGCAGCACCGCGATGACGGCGATGCCGATCGGCAAATTGACGAGGAAGATGTACTGCCACCCGAACGCCTGCGAAATCAGCCCGCCCGCGACTGGTCCGGCCAGTCCCGACAGGGTGAACGCCGCCGAGGAATAGCCCTGGTATTTCGAGCGTTCGCGCGGCTCGAACAGATCGGCGATGATACCGAAGGCCGAGGTCATCAAACCGCCGCCGCCGAGGCCCTGCAGCACGCGTGCGGCGATCAGGCTCTCCATCGACCACGCCATGCCGCAGGCCAGCGACCCGACGACGAACAGCGCGATCGCCACCATGAACACCGGCTTGCGACCGAACAGGTCACCGAGTTTTCCATAAAACGGCGTGACCGCGGCGGTCGCCAGCAAATAGGCCGCGCCGACCCAGCCAAACAGTTCGAGATTGCCGAGATCGGCAGCGATGGTCGGCAGTGCCGTGGCCACGATCTGCATGTCGAGGGAGGCCATGAACATGCCGGTCAACACTGCCAGGTAGATGACGAACTTACGGCGCTGCGAGATTAGCATGAGAGGCGAGGCGCTGCTGGACATGATGTTCTCCCGAGAATGCGTGACCATCGGTGCGGGCTCATTATGTGTCAAGCGCATAGATATGAACGAGGCAACTAATTGCTTCGCGCATCAAAATCTGCTAGGCGCTCATCATGATCATCGATCCGCCCCAACTGGCTCAGTGCCTCTCCGAACCGGACGCCCGAATGACCGAGCTTGCTAAGTCGCACGGCATGAGTCCCGCATCCGCCACGGCGATTGCGCGTATCGACGAAATTATGGGCCGCATCCGGCGGGGTATCTCGAAGCGGGAATTTGGCCGGGAGGTCATCCGGCAGATCGACCCGAGCCTCGATGTCGGGCACCTCGACGCCATGTTTGCCATCGCCATGCCATCGACCGGTCACGGCGATGCCGAAGTGACCGTCGGGCTGGTCGCCGTGCGGCTCGGCCTCGATCCGTCGCGCGCCAGCCGGCTGACCTCGGAGATCGTCGAGAAAGGCTATGCCCGCCGCGTCGCGTCCCAGTCGGACGCCCGTCGCATCGGCCTCGAACTGACGGAACAGGGCCATGAATTTGCGCGGGTCGTGCGCGAGACCAAGCTCCGCATGTTCAACACGGCCCTCCACGGTTGGCGTGAGGATGAGCTGGTAATCTTTGCCGAACTGCTCGACCGCTTCAGTACCTGGACGCGCCCTGAACCCCCTAAATCAACCGATCCCACTGCCTGACAACAGCCGACGAGGGTTGCCTTGGCGCGGCCGACCGACTATGGAAACCTCAAGTCGGGGTGTAGCGCAGCCTGGTAGCGCATTTGTCTGGGGGACAAAGGGTCGCAGGTTCAAATCCTGTCACTCCGACCATCAATTCAGGGCTGGCCGCAGGGCCGGCCCTTTTTGTTTGCCGGTGCCGGTGACCCCCTGCTTGAACGCCGTAACGCCCCAGATCAGCCCGACGATCAGGAAATAATGCCGCCAGTGGTCGGTGTCGATGATCGCCGCCTCGCCCGCGAGCGGGACGAAGGTGGCGACCAGGGGAATCAGCAGCAATCGGTGCGGACCGGCGCGAAGCAGACCTGCGCCGCAGCGCCACAGCGTCAGCACGATCAGCAGGTAGTAGAAAAACCCGCCGCCCCAGCCGTAATGATGCAGGAAAGTGACGTAGCTGTTGTGTGGCTGCTCGACGATCCGGAGTTCGGCGAACTCCATCGGCCCGATGCCCCACGGATTAGCCAGCGCCAGTTCCCAGGCATAGCCCTGCCGCCCGAACCGCCCGGTTTCGCCGCTGTCGTAGTCCTGCGATTGGGTGCGGGTCGCCAGCATCTTTTCAACTGCCGGAATGCTGATCAGCGCGGCAAAGCCGGCCAGCAGCAGCGCTAGCCCGACCAGCACCTGGATCATCATCCGCACCTTTACCCGCGCGCCAGCTTCCAGCAGGAACACCAGCCCGAACACGATCGCCGACGAGAACACCGCATGCCCCCACGCAGCGCGCGAAAAGCTGGCGAACACCCCGACGACCAGAATGCCGACGATCAGGCCCGGCACCAGCATCTTCCGCCGGTCACCGACCAGCATTTGCTGCAGCGCATACATCGCCGGCAGGATCAGGAATGGACCGAACACGTTCGGGTCCTGGAAGAACGCCTTGGCGCGGCCATAACGCGTGAAAATCTCGCCGCCGGGCAGGATACCAAGATAGGCGAGGGTGCCGACCAGTGCCGAAATCACAGCGATTATGGTATAGGCCTTGACGATCATCTTCATGCGCCGCTCCGGCGCGTCGGCGACGTAGTTGGCCACGAAATAGCTCGTCAACAGCAGGAAAATCGTCACCATCACGAAGATCAGCGCGTCGTTGACCGTGCTGTGTCGTACCTGGAAGGCGGCGATCAGTGCGAACGGTGTGAACCCGACGAACACCACCAGCAGCCCCAGCATCGAGCGATGCAACCCGAACCCGGCGAGCAGCCCGGCGACGAGGACCAGCCCGAAGCTCAGCTCGTAAGGCGAGGGCTCGAACAGCACCATGCCGCCAGTGAAAATCCAGAACGCCACCGACCAGTCGAGCGCCTTGACGCTGACCGCGCGCATGAAGGCGAGGCCGGGTGGTTTCCCCCCGGCCTCGGCCTTGTGCAGCAGTTCGGTGTCGGCGGCGCTCAATACGCATTCTCGGATTTGCTGAACAGCGAGAACGGGGTCATGAACAGGATGTAGGCGTCGAGCAGGATTGACCAGTTCTCGATGTAATACAGGTCGTGGTTGACGCGCTGCATGATCTTGTCGACCGTATCGGTCTCACCACGCCAGCCATGGATCTGCGCCCAGCCGGTGATGCCGGGCTTGACCTTGTGCCGTGCGAAATACCCTTCGACCGCCTCGTAGTACAGCTGGTTGTCGGCCTTGGCCTGCATCGCATGCGGGCGCGGGCCGACGATCGAAAGCTGGCCTTTCAACACGTTGAACAATTGCGGCAACTCGTCGATCGACGATTTACGGATGAACCGCCCGACTTTGGTCACGCGCGGATCGCCCTTGGTCACCAGTGTCGCCGCTGCCGCATCGGATTTGTCGGTATACATCGACCGGAATTTATAGATCTCGACCATGGTGTTGTTGAAGCCGTGTCGCTTCTGCTTGAACAGCACCGGCCCCTTGCTATCGAGCTTGATGGCGATGGCCGTCGCCAGCATGACCGGCGACAATACGACGATGGCGAACAGCGCCACGACCTTGTCGAACAGCCATTTGAGAATGAGGTTCCAGTCGGAAATCGGCCGGTCGGCCATGTCGAACACCGGCACGTTGCCGAGGTAGGAATAGGCCTTGCTGGTGAAGCGCAGCTTGCTCATGTGAGCGGACAGGCGAATGTCGACCGGCAGGACCCACAACTGCTTCAGCATCGCCAACACGCGCGTTTCAGCCGAGAGCGGCATCGACACGATGACCAGATCGATCGGCGTCCGCCGCGCGAACTCGATCAAATCGGCAACTTTACCGAGCTTAGGATAGCCGGCGACCGATTCCGGCGAGCGGACATCGATGCGATCGTCGAACAGCCCGAACAGCCGGATATCGCTGTCGGCGCCCTTGCGGATCGCCTCGATTAGCACTTCCGCGTCTTTGCCGCCGCCGACAATCACCGTCCGCCGCTTGAGCTTGCCGTCGGCGGTCCACTGGTTGATCAATGCCCTGAGCGACAGCCGAAACACCACCAGCAGCACGGCGCCACTGGCAAACCAGCTCACCAGCCAGACGCGAGAGACCATGTCTGAGGCTTTGAACAGGAAGGCGCCCATCGACAGGATCACCATCACCAGCGACCAGGCGGCGAGGACGCGCCCGGTTTGGGAGACGAAGACGCGATAGATCGGGATGCGGTGTGTGCGCGCCGCGTTGAACATCACATTGGCCAGCAGTACTGAAGCCAGAATCACCGGGATATAGAATCCGTCCTCGGTGCCTCCGACGTAACTCTCGTAGATGGCATAGCCGAGCGTCGCCAGCAGCAGCGCTTCAATGGCCTGGACGATCCCGACGATGACGGTGCCCGAATAGGTCGGCTCGACCGGCGCGGCGACGATCCGCTCGGCTTCGGTCGAAAGGGTCACGGTGCCGCTCGCCCCCGCATTCCCCGCGACGTGATCGAGCACGGCTTGCTTGGGATCGATACGGAACATGGCACTGGCCTTACGGAACACACAACGCAACTGGCCAACTTTGCGCCGCGACCAGTGAAAACTCAGTGAAAAACTGCGGTTAAGGTCGTGTGACGACTCGGCGATACAGCGCCTCGATCTGGTCCGTCATGGTGCCGACGGAGAACCGGTCGCGGATGAAATTCAGCCGTTGCGCCGCTTCGGCCCGGGCCACCTCCGGCGTATCGAGCGCCGCCTGCATGAGTGCCCGCAGCGCCACCGGATCGCCGGCTGGCACGAGGCTCTCTGCCGTCGGCCCGAAAATTTCCGGAATGCCGCCGACGCGCGACGCGATCACCGGCAGTCCGGCCGCAGCGGCTTCGAGCACCACATAGGGCAGGGACTCGGCGAGGCTCGGCACCACGACGACGCGGCCGAGCCCGAACATTTTCCGCGCCGGCTGCACGCCCGCCAGCGTCACGCGGTCAGCGAGCCCGGCCGCCTTGATCTGCGCCTCGAACGCTGCACGATCCGGCCCGTCGCCGGCCATGATCAGCGTTGCCAGTCGCCCGTCCGGCGCCCGCATCGGCTCCAGTGCCTCGAGCAGCACACCGACGCCCTTGAGCGTCCGCAGTTCGCCGATGAACACGAAATCCCGGGCGTCAGGCCCCGGCGATACCGGTTCGAATTCCCCCGGCAGCAGCCCGTTGTGGATGACCGGGGCGACACAGGTCGGCACGACGATCTGGCGCGCGAAGGCATCATGGGCGAACTGGCTCTCGAAGATAATCGCGTTGGTCTGTCCGAGCAGCAGCTTTTCAAGTTGCCGGAAAATCCGCCCGGCGCCAGATCGTGGATCGAAATGCAGTACCCCCCCGTGCGGAGTGTAAAGCGCCGCCGCCTTGCGGTTGCCGATCCGCGCCAGCCGCGCGTTGAACCCGCCCTTGGCCCCGTGCCCGTGTAGGATATCGATGTCGAGGCGCTTCGCCAGCGCCCGGATTTTCAGCGGCGTCGTCAAATCCGCCGCGCCGAGGGTCCGTGGGATCGGCGGGCGATGAATCCCGAGCGTTACGTATTTCGCCAGGTCGCCGAGCTTGCTCTCGGTCGCCGCGTCGGATTTCTCGCTGTCGACCACCACTCCGATGACATGCCCGCGCGCCGCCAGTTCGCGCGTCAGGTCAAGCACATGGCGAAACAGGCCGCCAATGGGCGAGCGCATGATCTGCAGGATGCGAAGCGGTTTTTCGGTCACGGCACTGCTCGGCTGACACGGCTCGAACTTCCTGCCACGCCGAAGTTAACGATTCATCGGCAAGGACTTGGCCGCTCAACGGGAGGCTCTGGATTAACCGAAAGCTTACGCTGCGCGCTCAACGTCCTTGTCTGAAACCGAACCAATGCCGCATTGCCGCGCTCAAGGAGCCTCGACTTCTCGTGAAAACCCTCTGGCGCTTCGTATTGCCGGTGTTCGGCCTGATGGGCGCCCGGCTTGCGGGGGCGGGCTTCGGCCTGCTCAGCCAGTTGCTGCTGGCACGCTATTTCCTCGCCCACGATGTCGGCATCGCCTTCCTCGCCATGAGCATCACCGGCTTCGTCAGCATGGTGATCACCTGCGGCTACACCGCTATCGGCATGACCTATCTCGCTCGCTATTTTGCCCTTGATCGCCAGGGCCTCGTTGATGGCTTCATCGTGGCGGCGCGTCGCGACATGCTGATCGCTTCGGCCATCGTGCTGGTCATTGCAATCACCGCGCCGTTCCTGCCCCTCGCGCCCGAACTCGGCCTCGCAATCCTGTTTGGCGGCCTCGCCGCGCTGCCGCATGCCTTGATCCGGCTCGACAATGCCATCGCCAATTCGCAACGCCGCTTTCACCTCGCCTACGTACCGGATTTCGTCTTCCGCTCGGGCCTGCTGGTGATTTTCATTCTCGGCATGGTGTTCTTCACCGGCAATCGCGACGTGCTGCCCGTGCTGGTTGCCTTCACCATCATCACCTTCGCGGTCGCGCTGGGGCAGGCGGCACTGCTCGGTCGCGACAGCGCCGTCGTGCCAACGCGCACCAAGCCGCGCCGCGATCTCCGCCCGCGCTACCGCAATCGGGCCGCGGCGATGCTGTTCGTTTACGTCGTGACCTATACGACGGCCGATCTCATCGTCATGCTCGCCGGCTTTCTCCTGCCAACTCCGGATGTGGCGATCCTCGGCGTTGCCATCCGTCTCGCCGCTTTGGTCGGCTTCTTTAGCTCCGCCTCCCAGCAATTCGTGCTGCGCGACCTTGCCACGGCGATCAAGGACTCCCAGCCGGCACGCGTCAACGAACTGCTGCTGCGCACCAACCTCGTCGGCATCGCGACCATGGCCCTTGCCATCCTCGGCGTGGCGGTCCTCGGTCCGTTCATGCTGACGTTTTTCGGATCGCATTACGCGGCAGCTTACTGGCCGCTGCTGATCTTCCTTGGCAGTCAGATGTTTCGCACTCTTGGCGGCATGAACGGCCAGCTGCTGGCGCTCGGCGGCCATCAATTGCGCAGCGCCACGCTGTGCCTAGTCGTTGTGGTCATTCTGGTTGGCTTGGCAGTGCTCCTCGCTCCGCAATTCGGAGTCAGTGGCATCGCACTTGCGGCCTTGGTCGCAGAGGCGGTGTGGGCCGTCGCACTTGCCTTTCAGGCGCAAAAGCTCGAGGGACGCCGCGGCGATATTGTCGGTTTGTTAACCTTACGGGCAGCGCGCTGACCCCATTAACTTGTTACCTTAAGGGACGGCTTCTAGGATTTCGGCAGCATCTTGGACCCTCAATTGCACAGTTTTGTACATTTTCGGCCCCAGCCTGACGTTGTCCCCGGCCGCAGCCATGACTGAGGTTGCCGCTGCGCCAGAACTCGCGCGCCAATCCATCGCCATTCGTCCCGGCGTCATCATCATGGGCGGCGCCTACGGCAGCGTCGCCGTCGCCCGGAGCCTTGGGCGGCTGGGAATCCGCGCCTGGTTCCTCGGCAGCGATCATCCGATTGCCCGCCATTCGCGCTATGTCGAACGGCACCTGCAATGGCCGGGTCCGGCCGCCGCAGGCGCCTTGGACTACCTCCTCGCCCTCGCGACCACCGATCAACTCGACGGCTGGGTGCTGTTCCCGAGTGCCGACGGTGATCTTCAGTTCATTGCCCATAATCACGCAGCACTCGCGGCCCGCTTCCAGCTGTTTACCGCACCATGGCCTGCTCTCGAATCGTTGAACGACAAGGCGCAGTTGTATCGGTTGGCCGAACGGATCGGCGTTGATTACCCGCGGGTCTACGCCGACGCCGCCACGCTGGCGCCCGACCAGTTGAACTATCCCGTCGTCATCAAACCGGTATCGACCGAGCAGCCCAACGCGCTGACTCGCGCCAAGGCGTGGCGTATCGACAATGCCGCGCAGTATCGCGACAAAGCCGCAGAGGCCGTGCGGCTTGCCGGTCGGGCAGGGTTCGTCGTGCAGGAAATGATTCCCGGTGATGGCCGTACGCAATTCTCCTACGCGGCATTGTGGGACCGCGGCACTGAAATTGCGGCGTTCACGGCCCGTCGCACGCGCCAGTTCCCCATCGATTTTGGGTTCACCAGCACGTTTGTCGAAACCGTCCATGCGCCGCGCGTGGCCGAGGCAGCCCACAAGCTTCTGGCCGCCGAGGCCTTCCACGGTCTCGTCGAGGTCGAGTTCAAGTACGATACCCGAGCCGATAGCTACAAAGTGCTCGACGTCAACACCCGCACCTGGGCCTGGGTCTCGCTCGGCACTGCTGCCGGCATCGATTTCCCGGCGCTGGCCTACCGCTTGGCCACCGGCGAAGCCCTGCCGCACCACGCTCCAGGTAAGGTCGGGGTCAGTTGGGTCCACCTGTCGCGCAACGTCCTGTCGTTGCTGCAGAGTCTCCTCCGACGCGGCAATTTCGGTTTCGGCGCCGCCCGTTCGGTGTTCAAGCCATCGATGTCGGCGACCTTCGCCTGGGACGATCCGATGCCGGGGCTCGTCGAACTGCCGGTTCAGGTGTGGCGAACGCTGAAGCGGCTCATCGCTCGGCCGGCTATTCCACCGCCGGCTGCCGGCGAGACGATTAAAGCCAGCGCTCGAGAATAACGATGGTGTCGCCGGGGAAGATCGGGAAATCGAGCCCGACCTTGCCCTTGATCATCTGCGAACCATTGCGCCGATAGACGATCGCCTTGCCGCGATCCGCCGATTCGCTGAAGCCGCCGGCAGTTGCCACTGCCGCCCGGATGGTCATCCCGTAGACGTAGGTGAACTGCCCCGAATTGGTGACTTCGCCCTCGATGAAGAAGGGCCGGTAAGTCTCGACTTCGACGGCTACGTCAGGGTTGCGCATGAAGCCGTTGGCCAGCGCCGCGCCAATCCGCCCGGCCGCTGCCTTGGTGGTTTCGCCGCGGACACTGACCGGGCCAACCAGCGGCAGCGAGAGAGCGCCGCTGTCATCGACCCGATAGATGCCGGTCAATTGCGCATCGCCATAGACCGTCACCCGCACGGCGTCGCCGGTGTCCAACTGATATGGGCCCTTGGTCGCAATGTCATAGGTCGCCGGCTGCGACTGCGTCGTGCAGGCCGCGAGCGGGATCAGGATCATGAGGGCAAGTAAACGCAGCAGCGACATGGCGAACCCGGGAGTTTTCACCAGTTCACCCTGCTGCGCGTATGGTTAACAATTCGCTTATCGCCAGGCAGCGTTTTCGCAAATTGCGGCACAGTTAACGGATTGCTTACCACAGCCGTTCGATAAGCAGGCTGCACTGGAGAGAAGACCATGGTGGCCGAGTCGACCAGCGACGCGGATGCGAGAATTGACCTTGCAGCGGTAATTGGCGCCGTCGTACGGCGTCTGCCGCGTATCGTGCTCGTGACATTGCTGTTGCTTGGCGCCACCTATGGCGTGCTGCAGTTCTATCCCAAGCTCTACGAGTCCAGCGCCAGCATCCTGATCGAGCCGCGCGACAACGTCTATTCGCGGGCCGCCAATGAACAGCCTATCGCCGTTGCCGTCGACCCGACTGTCGTCTCGAGCCAGATCGAGCTGCTGAAATCCCGCGACACCCTGATCAAGGTGATCGAGGAGCTCGACCTCAAATCCGAACCCGAGTTCGCCGGTGTCTCCACCGGTCCGATCGACATCATCATGCGCCTACTCGGCCGCAAGCCATCGGCTGCCAATGTCGAATCAAGCGTGCTCGGCAATCTGCTCGAGCGGATGACTGTCATTCAGGAGCGCGATTCCCGCATCATCTCGGTCTACATCCGCTCGGAAAACCCCGATCTCGCGGCCCGTATCGCCAACGCCGTAGCCAAGGCGCACGTCGCCCGCCGTGCCGAACTGTCACTGATCGACACTCTGACCTCCTCGGAATGGCTCGAAACCGAGATCGACAAGCTACGCATCCGCGTTTCGGCCGCCGAGGGCGCCGTCGCCCAGTTCCGGATCGCCAATGATCTGTATACCGGCACCAACAATTCGACCCTGCTCGACCAGCAATTGTCAGGCCTCTCGACCCAGGTTTCAGCTGCAGAGGAGCGCCGGGGTAACGCCGAGACACGCGCCGATCTCATTCGCAAGCTTATCGATCAGGGCCAGTCGATCGAGGGCCTCCCCGATGTGCGTGACTCCATCGTCATCCAGCAATTGAGCCAGGCCAAGGCGACCTTGCAGGGCGAACGTGCCCAGGCGGCGGCAACGCTGCTGTCGAGCCACCCAACGATCTTGGCCCTCGATGCTCAAATCACCGAGCTTGCCCGTCAGATCGCCATCGAAGGTCGCAGCGTCGCCGCGGCGCTCGACGCCGAAGCACAGATCGAGGCCGCATCGGTCGTCTCACTGCAGTCAGATTTCAGCACATTGAAGCTGTCCTCTGCGGCGGCGCAGACCCAGTCGGTGCAATTGGCCGAACTGGAGCGCGAAGCCACCGCCGAGCGTGAACTGCTCGAAAGTTACCTGCTGCGTTACCGCGACGCCGTCTCCCGCAGCGACTCGAACTCGGCCCTGCCGGACGTGCGCGTCGTTACTCTCGCCGCGCCGTCGATGACCGTTGCCTCACCCAAGACCTCGATGGTGCTGACCGCCGTCGGCCTTGCCGCCATAACGCTGCAGATCGGCGCCATCATCTTTGGCGAGCTGATGTCGGGCAGGGCGCTCACCACCGTGTCCCGGTTCGAGCGTCAGGCGCCGGAAATCGCCGACGTTCAGACGGTCGTACCGGTCGTCGAAATGCCGGCTGCTTCAGCATCAGTCCGCCCCGCATTCGATGCTTTGGACCGTTTCGAAATCGCTCCAGCCGAAGCCATGGACGACACGCCCGACGTCGAACTCGAAACTCCGGCGCCTGTCGTAATCGTTCCCGTTGCTGAGCCAGATATCGCTGCCCTCGCCGCCGTCAGCGTCGCCATGGCTGCGGTCGAAGCCGAGAGCGCTGCCGAAATCGCGGCCAATGCTGAGGTCGAGATTGAGGCCGAGGCTGAGGCGGCGTTCGAGGCTGATACGGAAGCCGAGCCTATCGTCGACGATCGTGTTCACTTCCCGACGCCCGAAAGTCTCGGCCGCCTCGCTTCCGATCTCGCCCTCGGTCGCGTCCGCGTGCTGATGCTCGCGGCCCTCGGTTCGCCTTCCGAAGCGGAAGCCGTAGCCGATGCGCTGGTCGAGAACGCGCTTTCGAAGGGCCTCAGCATCTGTTGCGTCGATGCCGGCAGCGGCAAGGTTTCGAGCGAACTCGGCCTGACCGATCTCAGCGCTGGCGAAGCGGGCTATGGCGAAATCGTCCAGAAGGGCGGCCGCGAGGGCTATGCCGAAGTCAGCTGGGGCCAGCTCGCTGCCATCGACCGGCAATCCTCGAAGCCCCTGACCCTCGTCGATGCACTGACCGACATCTACGAGGTCGTCATCGTGCTCACTGGCAAACTCGGCGCCGGCTCCTCCCTGTCGCTGTTCTCCGGCCTCGATGCCCGCGTCGCGCTGGTTTCGACCGACACGCCCGATAGCGATATGCTCGCCGCCGTCGCCGGTGAAATCGCCGATCTCGGTTTCGAGCAGGCGCAACTGGTCACCCCGCCGATGGCTCGCGCCGAAGTCGCCTAACGCGCATGGCTTCGCTCAAATACGCCGCCATCCGCGCCGCCTTCGAAGGCTTCGCACTGCCCGGCGTCGCGGGCTTTGTTCGCGCCGTAGCGCCGGTGGAGGGGGTCATTTTCACCCTGCACCGCGTATTACCCACGCCACCCGCCGAGTTTTCGCCCAACGCCATCCTGCAGGTGCAGCCGGAGTTCCTCGATTTCACCATCGGCCGCGTCCGTGACCTCGGCATCGACATCATCAGCCTCGATGAGGCCGTCGAGCGCCTGCGCAACCCGGGCAAGCACAAGCCCTTCGCCGTCTTCACCTTTGACGATGCCTACTGCGACAATCTCGTCCACGCGCTGCCCATCTTGCGCCGTCACAACTGCCCCTTCACGCTCTACGTACCGACGGCGCTGGTCGACGGCGTCGGTGAAATCTGGTGGCAGGCGCTTGAGGACATCGTCGCCAAACAGGCCGCCATCGGCGTCATGCTGAACGGCGGGAAGGAATATCTCGATTGCGCTACCGTCGCCCAGAAGCGCGAGGCCTATGACCGGCTCTACTGGCATATGCGCGGCTTGCCCGAGGACCAGCGCGTGGTCTTCATGGCCGATCTCGCGGCCAGCTATGGCTTTGATCTCCACCAGCACTGCCGCGACCTGATCATGGATTGGGCCACCCTTCAGACCTTCGCCGATGAGCCGCTCTGCACCATCGGCGCCCATACCGTCCATCACTACGAACTCGCCAAGCTCAGCGACGCCGAAGCCCGCAACGAGATCGACCAGTCGCGCGCGGTGATCGAGGCGCAGTTCGGCAAGCGTCCCGAGCACTTGTCATTCCCCCTCGGCGGCCCGCGTTCGGCCGGCCAGCGGGAATATGCCATGGCGGAGGAACTCGGGTTCAAGACTGCTGTCACGACGAAACCCGGCGGATTGACCGGACGCAATGCAGCGACGTTGACCTCGCTGCCCCGGATATCGCTCAACGGCCTGTTTCAAGCCCGCCGCTATGTCGATGTCTTTGCGACCGGTTCGATCTTTTCGCTGCTCGGTCGGGCAGGGGCCTGATCACTGGCCCTCCGGCTTGCTCATCCACTTGATGATGACCCCGGCCGGAAACATCCACGCCAAGCCGGCTACGGCGAAATACAGCACCAGCAGCAGCCCCGGCAGACCCTCGGGGATGAGCAGATAAATCGACGTCGCGATGACGCACCACACGGCGATGAGCAGCAGGATCAGGATGACACCGAGAATTTTGCGTCGGCTCTGGGTCATTGCATCGTGATCCCCATGCGGCATGCCGTCCGTTGCGCAACCGGCGCCGTCGACATACCACTCCCGCGCCACATCCGGTAGCCGCATGTCCAGTATCGAAACCGCCAGAACCATCACCGCCGCCCGCGACAATGATCGCCTGCGCCCGGTCCGCATCTGGCTCTACGCCGTCGCGGCGCTGGTGCTGCTCATGGTAGCGCTCGGCGGCATCACCCGGTTGACCGATTCCGGCCTCTCGATCACCGAGTGGAAGCCGATCTCGGGCATGCTGCCGCCACTCTCGGCTACCGACTGGCAGGCCGAGTTCGAGGCCTATCAGCGCATCCCCGAATATCAGGTCCAAAACCACTGGATGGACCTCAAGGCGTTCCAGTTCATCTTCTGGTGGGAATGGGCGCATCGTTTCCTCGGCCGCGTTATCGGATTCGCTTTCGCGGTTCCTTTCCTTATCTTCCTGATCCAGAAGCGCTTTACCGCCTCGCTAGCTGCTCCACTGACGCTGCTGTTCGTGCTCGGCGGACTGCAGGGGGCGCTGGGCTGGTGGATGGTATCGTCGGGGCTGACCGAGCGCACCGATGTCTCGCAATACCGTCTTGCCGCCCATTTGTTCGCCGCCTCGCTGCTGTTCATTGCCCTGATCTGGGTGGCGCGCCGGCTTGAGGCCAAACCCATCCACAGCGCCGTTTCGTCTCGCTGGGCCGCCGCCTCGCTGCTGGTGCTGATCCTGATCCAGATCGTCGCCGGAGCCTTCGTCGCCGGCATCGACGCCGGTATGGGCTACAACACCTGGCCGTTGATGGATGGCGCGCTGGTGCCACAGGGCCTCGACGCCATCACCCCGCTGTGGCGCAACCTGTTCGAAAATGCCCTGACCGTGCAGTTCGTCCACCGCATGATCGCCTATGTCATCGTCGCCTATGTCGGCCTGCTGCTGTGGCGGAAGTCGCGCACCCGGACTGGCTTTGCCGGCGCCGATGGCTGGCTGCCGCGCATTGCCCTGCTGATCCTGCTGCAGGTCGGGCTTGGCATCGCGACGCTCCTCGCCATGGTGCCGATTCCGCTGGCACTCGGCCATCAGGCACTGGCGTTCATGCTTGCCGGATTGACCACGGCCTGGTTGGCGGATACGACGCGGTAATATTATACCGCATCTGTAAGCATCTGATATTACAGCGCTTTATTTTCATGCTTGACGGGCATGCGAGTCGTGGGTATCACCCGCCCCGAAACGGCTGCGGGCATCTCCCGTGGCCCTGCTGTTTTCTGAGGATTTCATAATGGGAACCTACGTCGCCAAACCGAGCGATATCGAGAAGAAGTGGATCCTGATCGACGCCGAAGGCCTCGTCGTCGGCCGCCTCGCTTCGATCATCGCTTCGCGCCTACGTGGCAAGCACAAGCCCACTTTCACCCCCTACATGGACATGGGCGACAACGTCGTCGTGGTCAATGCGGGCAAGGTGAAGCTGACCGGCCGCAAGCTCGACCAGCACCGCTTCTACTGGCACACCGGCTATCCGGGTGGCATCAAGGACCGCACCGCGCGTCAGTTGCTTGAAGGCCGTTTCCCCGAGCGCGTGCTCGAAAACGCCGTCCGACGCATGATGCCGGGTGGCCCGCTCACCCGCGCCCAGCTCAAGAACCTGCGCGTCTATGCCGGCACCGAGCATATGCAGGAAGCCCAACAGCCCGAGAAGCTCGATGTTGGCGCGATGAACTCCAAGAATATGAGGGTGAAGTAACATGGCCGATACCATCAATTCTCTCGAAGAACTCGGCACCGTCACCCCCGCCGCAGCGTCCGCTCCGGTCCACGTCCAGAAGCTCGATGCCTATGGCCGTGCCTACGCCACCGGCAAGCGCAAGAACGCCGTCGCCCGCGTCTGGATCAAGCCCGGCAGTGGCAAGATCGTCGTCAACGGCAAGGACTACATTGCGTATTTCGCACGTCCGGTGCTGCAGATGATCCTGCAGCAGCCGATCGTCGCGGTCGACCGCAAGGACCAGTATGACGTCAACGTCACCGTCGCCGGTGGCGGTCTTTCGGGTCAGGCCGGTGCGGTGCGCCACGGCATTTCCAAGTGCCTCAATGATTTCGAGCCGGGCCTGCGTCCCATTCTCAAGAAGGGCGGCTTCCTGACTCGCGACAGCCGTGTCGTCGAACGCAAGAAGTACGGCAAGGCGAAAGCCCGCAAGTCGTTCCAGTTCTCGAAGCGCTGAGCCGCTGCGTCTACGATTTTTTGGAAAGGGCCGGTTCGCCGGCCCTTTTCTTTATGGCTCGCTGCTACGCCCCTCGCATGCGAAATAGAGAGCCGAATCTGTCGCTGCGCGGATAACCACCATCGTGTCGTCGCTGAAATCTGTTCTCATTGTCACCGATGCCTGGCACCCGCAGATCAACGGCGTGGTGCGCTCGATCGAACAGGTGCGCGATGTGCTGGTCGCCGGGGGTATTCGCGTCGAACTGCTGACCCCGGGCGGTTTCTGGACCATGCCGATGCCCGGTTATGGCGAAATCCGCCTGTCGCTGACCACTTGGCGCCAAGTCTCCGCTAAAATTCGCGCCTTGCGTCCCGATGCCATCCACATCGCCACCGAAGGCCCGCTCGGCATCGCCGCGCGGGCGTTTTGCATCCGCAACAAGCTGCCGTTCGCGACCTCCTACCACACCCAGTTCCCGGAATACCTGCGCGCCCGGCTGCCCGTGCCACTTGCCCTCGGCTATCGCTATCTGTCGTGGTTTCATGCCCCGGCCCGCTATTGCCTCGTCCCGACCGAAACCATCAGCCGGCGCCTCGCCACCTATGGGTTCCGCAACACCGTGATCTGGTCGCGCGGTGTCGATTTGGTGCAATTCAACCCGGCGCTGCGCGATTTGACCTCACCAGACCGGCCATGGCCGCGTCCGCATTTTCTCTATGTCGGTCGCGTTGCGGTTGAAAAAAACATCGAGCAATTCCTGCGGCTCGATCTCCCCGGCACCAAGATCGTCGTCGGCGACGGGCCGTCGCGGCGCAGTCTCGAAGCCCGATTTCCCGAGGTGATCTTCACCGGCCCACGCATCGGCCAGCCCCTGGCCGAACTCTACGCCAATGCCGATTGCTTTGTGTTCCCGAGCCGTACCGATACCTTCGGCCTCGTGCTGCTCGAAGCGCTGGCGGCAGGAACCCCGGTGGCAGCGCTCCCCGTTCCCGGCCCCCTCGACGTCATCGGCACCTCGCCAGTCGGCGTGCTTGACACCGATCTCCGCGCTGCAGCCCTCGCTGCCCTCAACATCCCGCGCGAATCCTGCAGCGCCTTCGCTGCCAATTTCTCCTGGGCCACCAGCGCCGACGACTTCCTCAGATACCTCCCAGCCATCGACTGGCCCGCCGCACCAAACTGACGAAACCGGCCCTGTGACCTAAAATGTAACGGGACCGGGTGCCACAAACCCTCCCCTCCCCCTTGAGGGGAGGGCTAGGGAGGGGGAAGCGCCACAGATGCATGGCGAAGTGTCTGAGGCCCGGTGTTGCCAGGGTAGACCAGCACGCAATCCGGGAAAAGACGTGCGCCGCAACTGTCTCGTAGAACCAAATTGGCTCCCACCCTCCGCCCGCCCCATGCAATCCGCCATTCCCACGCCTATCTACCTCAAACCGATCGCCCCCGAGCCGATGCCATGAACCGACCAGCCCTCGTCACCCGCTTTCATTTGCTATTGCTGCTGGCCATCGCCGGCGTCACCATCACCGGCTTCCTCCGCATCCCCGCAACCGAGCTTCTGCCCGTTCACCTCGGCCTCGACGGCAGCGCCGACTGGCTGTGGCCACGCGAACCCGCCCTGCTGGTCATGCCGATCCTCGCGCTCGTGCTGGCCGGATCTTTCTTCGCACTCTCGCGGCTTGCGTCGATCAAGCGCCTGCTGCGCAGCCAGCCGGTCCTCGAAATTACCCTCACCGGCCTGCTGCTCCTGCTCGGCGCTTTCCAGACCGGCATCCTGCTCATCGGCGTCGGCTCCGACATCGACCTGATCCGTTTCGTCACCGGGGGTGTCGCCCTGTTGCTGCTGATCATCGGCCTCGAACTGCCTCGCGCCGACCCGAGCGCCTACGCCGGCATCCGGTTGCCGTGGATTCTTGCCGAGCCGGCTGCCTACCGCGCCACGCATCGCCTGACGGGAACGCTGTTCGTCATCGGCGGCATCGGGCTGGCGTTCGCGACCTGGTTCTGGCCTGATCCCGCCACGCTGTTCATCGCCCTGATGACTGCCATCGCGGTGCCGCTTATCGTCGGCGGCATTGCCAGCGTGTTGCTGGTCCTCCGCCGCCAGGCCTGAACCGGTTTACAAGTTCCGCGACTGCGCCTACGAGACAAGCAAGGTCGGCAGTTCCGGCCATGCAGGATGGCAGCATGCGCCGGGCGCTCAGCATCGTGGACCTCACCGCAGCGGCAGGCGCACTCGCGCGCTAGCTCTTCCCGCATGCCGCGGCGCGGCAGGGGAGAGCCGAAAATATCGAGCCGAACCGGTAGCGCCGGTTTAACCCTCTCCAAACCATATTTCCGCGATACTGCCAGCCGCACAGCATGAAGCGGCGCAGCGCTCCGTCAACCGGAGCATCGTGAGCCGCCGAGGAACCGATGACCGAAGATTTTCACCGCATTCGCCGCCTGCCGCCCTACGTGTTCGAGCACATCAACCCGATCAAGGCGAAGGCTCGCGCCGCCGGCGTCGATATCATCGATCTCGGCATGGGCAATCCCGATCTGCCGACGCCCGAGCATATCGTTGAAAAGCTCAAGGAAACGGTGAAGGACGCCCGGACCCACCGCTATTCGGCCTCGAAGGGCATCCCAGGGCTCCGCAAGGCGCAGGCGTCGTATTACGGTCGCCGCTTCGGCGTGAAGCTCAATCCCGATACCCAGGTCATTGCCACGCTGGGCTCGAAGGAAGGCTTCGCCAACATGGCGCAGGCCATCACCGCGCCAGGCGATGTGGTGCTGGTGCCCAATCCGACGTACCCGATCCACGCCTTCGGCTTCATCATGAGCGGCGGTGTCGTCCGCTCAATGCCCGCCAAGCCCGACGAGAACTTCATGCGGTCGCTCGATCGCGCCGTGCGGCACTCGATTCCGAAGCCCATCGCGCTGGTGCTGAACTACCCGGCTAACCCCACCGCCTACACCGCCACCCTCGATTTCTACAAAGAGGTGGTGAAATACTGCAAGGACCACGGCATCTTCATCCTGTCCGATCTCGCCTATTCCGAGATTTATTTCGACGGTGAAATTCCCCCGTCGGTGCTCGAAGTTCCGGGCGCTATCGATATCGCCGTCGAGTTCACCTCGATGAGCAAGACCTACTCGATGCCGGGCTGGCGCGTCGGTTTTGCGGTGGGCAACGAGCGCCTGATCGCGGCGCTGGCGCGGGTGAAGTCGTATCTCGACTACGGCGCGTTCACCCCGATCCAGGTGGCGGCGGCGACGGCGCTCAACGGCGACGACAAGGTGATCGAAGAGGTTCGGACCATCTATCGCGACCGCCGCGACGTGATGGTCGAGAGCTTTGCGCGCTCCGGCTGGAACATCCCGTCGCCCAAGGCGACGATGTTTGCCTGGACG
>JAQGJK010000028.1 GCA_028290665.1 Devosia sp.
GGAGCGGGAACGGAGGGTGTCCGAATCGGCGAAACTCGGCCGATCCGCCTTTGTTCCATACCGTCGGTGGGGTGGGGAGTGGCCGAGACACCAGCGGCGGGGGTGCGCTGCTAGAATTTGCCTGAAACCCGTTCAGACAGATAACCAAATCGTAAAATCCATCAATTTCAGGTCGAATCGGACAGTTCGTGACCAGAAGACTAACCGCAGGACGGCAAAGATTTTTCGATAATTTACGTTCGAGCTCAGTCCCGGCGGCACTTCGCTTCGACGGCGTTGATGAAATACCTGTTGACCGTGCCAGAACGGGATCGGATTTCCGGTAACACCCGGTTAACCATGATTTTGCAAACCAGCGAAAACCGTCAGTAGGTCATGCCGGTCAGCACCATCGACAGATCGCCGATCGCCGTCGGAGCCAGCAGACGATACGGGATGAAATAGCCGGTGTCGCCAAGCGGCGCATACCAGATCAGGATGCGATCGGCGGCCGCGAGATAATCGGTCATTTCCGACCCTTCATAATGCCCCGAGACCGGCGTGTAGCGCATGTTGCAGAGGATCACCGGACCCTGGTAGCCGGTGCGGGCCGACGTCGCCTGGTCCTCGGAAATAAAGCTCATCGCCATGTTGAAGCGCTCGACGCCGGTAAAGATGCCGAATTTGCGCTTGCACAGGCTGGCATCGAGTGCCCCGCCTTTGAACACGAAACTGGCGAGAATATCGCCGACGCCGGTCAGATGGGAGCGCTCGATCGGGATGCGGCCGTAATTGTCGACGATCGGCGGATCGACGATAAACGAGGTCACCGCGCCGCCGGCATAGCCGACCGAAACCGAGAAGGTTTCGCCATTGGCCTTGGTGATCAGCCCAAATTTCTCGGCCGACAGGGCAGGGGAGGTGGCGCGGCCCGTGGAATTGATGCTGGCACTGCCGCTGGCGATCATGGTGCCCATGCCGGTGACATCGGCCTTTAGTTTCAGCGCATAGTTGTCGCCGTCGTCGGTCAGGGTTACCGAAACGCCGGCAACGTTGAGGCCGCCGACATTGACCACATATTCGGCCTCCGCCGAAATATCGGCGGCAGCGACGCCGGCGGTCAGGCCAAGGAAAGCGACAAGACTGAGAATTCGCAGGCGCATTGGTCCCCGGGGCGTTCGCTGGCAGCGTGCTCAGGCTCGAATCAGAGCCGCGCCCAAGGGTGCCGTCTCGGAACGATGCGGGCAAGCGGCTCGCGCGATCGTCTTGCAGCTTGCGAAAATGCCGCCCCATCGCGGCGCGTGCTTGACGGAAAGCCCCGGTTTCTTTATGGAACGGGCAAAATCAGGACAGTTTCCGGCCCGCCGCGGGGCAAGCCCCCGCCGCCGAGCCGTTTGGTAACAGGATCAGGACTATGGCACGGCGCTGTGAATTGACGGGCAAGGGCGTAATGACGGGCAACACGGTCAGCCACGCGGTCAACAAGACCCGGCGCCGGTATCTGCCCAATCTGCTCAACGTCACGCTGATCTCCGATGCGCTGGCCCGTTCGGTCAAGTTCCGCATTTCGGCGAATGCACTGCGCACGGTCGAGCATCGTGGCGGCCTCGATGCCTTCCTGCTCAAGCAGGACGATGCGACGATGAGCGCCAATGCCGTGTCGCTGAAAAAGGAAATCCGGGCCGCGCTCGCCGCCTGATTTTCTGTCTTTCAGCACTGAATTTGCCGCGCGGCGCCGTCTGGCCCGCGCGGTTTTCGTTTTTTAGAGAGTCCGCCCCGGTCTGATGCCGGCCAGCGGCAATATTGAGGTGCATGATCATGCTCGCTCGCTTTTCGGCGGGACGCTTCGCGTTCACTGTCCTCGCCATGGTCGCGGTCGTCGCGGCGTCCAACTTCCTCGTGCAATATCCGGTCCAAGGCCATCTCGGCGCGATCAACCTCGCCGATATCCTGACCTGGGGTGCGTTCACTTACCCGGTGGCGTTCCTTGTCACCGATCTTACCAACCGGCATTTCGGGCCCAATGGCGCGCGGCTGGTGGTGATCTGCGGTTTCGCCGTCGCCGTGGTGCTGTCCGTGTGGCTCTCGACCCCCCGCATCGCCATCGCCTCGGGCACCGCGTTCCTCGTCGCCCAGTTCCTCGACATTTCGGTATTCGACCGGCTGCGCCGCCATGCCTGGTGGCACGCGCCGCTGTTCTCCTCGCTGGTGTCCTCGGCACTGGACACGGCGATTTTCTTTTCCCTGGCCTTCGCTCAGCAATTCGTGCTGCTCGACACGGCATTCGGCCTGCCCGACGGCTCGCTCGCCTTTGGTGCACCGCTGCTCGGGGTCGGGATGGAAGTGCCGCTGTGGGTGTCGCTCGGGCTCGGCGATTTCACCGTAAAACTGCTGCTCGCAGCCCTGATGCTGGCGCCCTACGGCGCCCTGCGCCGCGTCTTGGGCGACCGGTTCGGAGGGGTTGTTCGGGCTTAGGCGACTTTCCTCGTGAAGCGCGTGACGTTGAGTTCAACGCCTCGCAGTCGCGCAAGGTCATAGGCGGCCTGCAACCGCAACCAGTGGTCGGCAGTGCTGCCGATGGCCTTTTCCAGCCGCAGGGCCGTCTCCGGGGTGATCGCGCTGCGTCCCGCGAGAATATTGTTGAGCTGCTGGCGCGTGATGCCAAGGCCATTGGCGGCCTCGGCCACGGTCAGCCCAAGCGCCTCGATATCGTCGCGCAGACCTTCTCCGGGGTGGGGTGGGGATTTCATTGGCATGACAGTCTCCACTCAGTGGTAATCGACCAGATCGACATCCTTCGCTTCGCCATTCTCGAAGCGAAAGATGATCCGCCAGTTGGCGCGGACGGTGACGGCCCAGAAACCCTGCAAATCGCCTTTGAGCGCATGCAGATGGAAGCTTGGGCGGTCGAGGTCGTCAGCCACGGTGGCAACATCGAGTTCCGCTAGCAAAATCCGAATTCGCGGCACCAGATCAGCCGACAGTTTGCTACGATCATTGTCTTCAAACAACCGGCGCAGCCCCTTGTGTCTGAAGCTGACGACCATCGACGCTGTATATCTTGGAAAGCGTCGTTTTCCAATCCTTATTCAGCCAGGCTGAATTCCAGCAGCAGATTGCGCTCCCAGTCGTTGAAATTGTTGTCCGACATCAATGTCACCAGCGTTTCGCCGGTGGGTCCGGTGTGCACGGCGACGGCTTCCATGTTGTCGATATCACCGCCGGTGGCTTCGAGCAGGATTTCGCCGCGCATTAGATTGCCGGGCCGGACTTCGGCGGCCGGGACGCGCCTCAGCGTCATGGTGAAGCTGAACAGCGCCACCCCGCGTTCGAGCACCAGCAAGTCGCCATTGGGCAAAAAGGCGCAATCGGTCGGGTTGACGATGGGGGAGGACTGGTAGCTCAACCCACCGCGATCGGTGACGCCGAGCAGGAAGGCGACGTGCTGGCCGTCATCGTTGATCACCCCCTCGGTCAGCAGCAGTGTCGAGCCGGCGATCGGCGAGGCGGCGGGTGCGATGCACACGGCTTCGAGCGATTCATTGGTGCGGGTGTCGCTGAGCCACTCCGGGATCGGCACTTCCTTGGCCGCGCCCTTCGGCCGGTGCTCGATGAGCTCGAAATCGGCGACCCGGGTCAGGTTTTCGAAACCAAGTCGGATGGCGGCAGGCTTGCCGTCGCGCAGGATCACCGCCAGCGCCTCGGCATCGCGGCTGAACTGGCGCGGCAGCGGGGCGCCCTTGGAATTCTGCACGGCTTCGAGCTCGGCCCCGATCAGACTGAACGGGCGGTTGGCCTCGTCATAGATCAGCTGTGCCGAAATGAAATTGCCGCGGTCGGTGACAAACACCATGTGCTGCTCATCGGACACGAACCCTGCCCCCGAAAGGCCGCCGAACTGATCCGAAACGCTGGTCAGCGTCAGGCCACCCCGCCAGATCAGCTTGCCGACGGCGCCACCGATGGCGACGCCGTTGAAGGTCTCGATCGGAGCGGAAACGATCGTCAGCTCAGCCGCGGGGATCGCCGGCTCGGCAGCGGCAAGCGGCGTCGCGCAGAGGCAGGCCAGCAACGGACCGGCGAGCCGACAGCCCGGGCTCTGCATCAGCCACGCCGCCGCCGGCTGGCCGCGGGCGGCTCCTCGTCGAACAGCGCCGCCAGTTCGTCGGTCAGCGCGCCAGCCAGTTCCTCGGCGTCGAGCAGCGTCACCGCGCGGCGGTAATAGCGGGTCACGTCATGGCCGATGCCGACGGCAACCAGCTGGATCGGCGAGCGCGTTTCGATCTCTTCGATCACTTGCCGGAGATGGGCTTCTAGGTAATTGCCGGCGTTGACGCTCTGGGTCGAATCATCGACCGGCGCGCCATCGGAAATCACCATCAGGATGCGCCGGTTTTCCGGACGCGCCAGCAGCCGGCGTTCGGCCCATTGCAGCGCCTCGCCGTCGATGTTTTCCTTGAGCAGGCCCTCACGCATCATCAGTCCGAGATTGCGCCGGGCATGCCGCCAGGGTTCCTCGGCGGCCTTGTAGATGATGTGGCGAATGTCGTTGACCCGGCCCGGCGTCGGCGGACGTCCGGCCTCGAGCCAGGCCTCGCGCGATTTGCCGCCCTTCCAGGCGCGCGTCGTGAAGCCGAGGATTTCGACCTTGACCCCGCAGCGCTCGAGCGTGCGAGCAAGGATATCGCCGCAGATCGCCGCGATGGTGATCGGCCGACCGCGCATCGAGCCGGAATTGTCGATCAGCAGCGTCACCACGGTATCGCGAAAATCGGTGTCCTTCTCGACCTTGAAGCTCAGCGGCTGGGTCGGATCGATGACGACGCGGGTCAGCCGCGCCGTATCGAGGATGCCCTCCTCGAGGTCGAATTGCCACGACCGGTTCTGCTGTGCCATCAGCCGGCGCTGCAGCTTGTTGGCCAGCCGCGCCACCGCCCCGGCAAGGTTTTCCAGCTGCTTGTCGAGCAGTGCCCGCAACTGGTCGAGCTCCTCGGGCGGGCAGAGGTCGGCCGCCCGGACGATCTCGTCGAATTTCTGGGTGAATATCTTGTAGTTGAACGCGTTGGACAGCTTGTCGTCCGAGACACCCGGCGGCGGCGGATTGGGTGAGTCCTCTCCGGTCTCGCTCGCCGCGTCCTCGTCGGTGTCGACCATATCGGCATCGGCGCCTTCGGCTTCGCCGGTGTCATCGCTTTCGCCTGGGGTCTGCTCCTGGTCGGCGCTGGCATCCTCGTTTTCGCCATCGCCCTGCTCGGGGGATTTGTCGGAGCTGTCGCCGTCCTCGGGCTCCTGGTTGTCTTCCTCGTCGGTGTCGTCGGACTCGTTCCCGTCCATCTCGCTTTCGGGCACGAGATTGAGATCGCGCAGCAGCAGCCGCGCCGCCTTCGAGAATTCATCCTGATTCTCAAAGCGGCTCAGCAGGCGATCGAGCGAGGCGCCGGCCTTCGTCTCGATTTCGCTGCGCCACAGATCGACCAGTGCATGACCGGACGGCGGCACGGCGATGCCGGCGAGCTTTTCCCGCAGCAGCAACCCCAGCGCTTCGGCAATCGGCGCATCGCCCTTATCGGTGACGGCGGCGAAATTGGCGCGGAACAGCCGGTCTTCCAGCATCTCGTGCAGATTGCCGCCCATCCCCGGCATGCGCACCGCGCCAAGCGATTCGCAGCGCGCCTGTTCGAGCGCATCGAAGGCGGCGCGGGCATCTGGATCGAGGGGCGAGCGCTTGCGGTGGGTATCGGCATCGTGGCTGGCGAGCCGCATCGCCATGGCATCGCCCTGACCGCGCGCCACGGCGATATCGCGCCGCGTCGGCAGGCGGGGCAGATTGGGCAGGCGGGCCTTGTCGGCCGTCAGCAGCGGCCGGTCGGCGGTGAAGCTGACTTCGAGCTCAGGTTTGCCCGACACCGCGCGCACTGCCGCCGCCATCGCCGCTTTGAACGGCGCGGTGGGGTCAGGACGGTTGGGTTTTGCACGCGGCGGATTGGCCATTTATTTGCTTTTCGAAGGGCTTCGATGCGAGGCGCTCGGCGGTGCCTCGAAATAGCACAGGCAAAAGCTGCCCAAATATTGAAGGTTCGCCGGTGCTCAGTCTTACCCTAGGGGTAACGCTGCCGATGGCGAAACGGATTTACGCCGTCACTGCCAGATTGGCCGAGCTTTCGGGCAAATCCTCGCCAAACACCCGCTGGTAGAACTCGGCGACCACGGGGCGTTCGAGTTCATCGCATTTGTTGAGGAAGGTCAGCCGGAAGGCAAAGCCGAGGTCGCCGAAGATTTCGGCATTCTCGGCCCAGGTGATCACCGTGCGCGGGCTCATCACCGTCGACAGATCGCCATTGATGAAGGCTGAGCGGGTCAAATCCGCCATCCGCACCATGTTGGAGGCGGTTTTCCGGCCCTTGTCGTTGCTGGCGAGGTTCTTGGCCTTGGCCAGCACGATGCCGACCTCCTTGTCATGCGGCAGGTAATTCAGCGTCGCGACCAGGTTCCAGCGATCCATCTGGCCCTGATTGATCTGCTGGGTGCCGTGATAGAGCCCCGAAGTATCGCCGAGACCGATGGTGTTGGTGGTCGCGAACAGCCGGAACGCCGGGTGCGGAGTGATGACGCGGTTCTGGTCGAGCAGCGTCAACCGACCATTGGTTTCGAGCACGCGCTGGATCACGAACATCACGTCCGGCCGGCCGGCATCATATTCGTCAAACACCAGTGCAATGTTGTTCTGTACCGCCCATGGCAGGATACCGTCGCGGAATTCGGTGACCTGCTTGCCGTCCTTCAACACGATCGCGTCCTTGCCGACGAGATCGATACGGCTGACATGGCTGTCGAGATTGACACGGACCAGCGGCCAGTTTAGGCGCGCCGCTACCTGCTCGATATGGGTCGATTTGCCGGTGCCGTGATAGCCCTGCACCATGACACGGCGGTTGAAGGCGAACCCGGCGAGAATCGCCAGCGTGGTGTTGCGATCGAATAGATAGTCCGGATCGATCGGCGGCACCTGACCCTCGGGGGTCGCGTAGCCCTTGATTTCCATATCGGAGTCGATGCCGAATAATTCGCGCACCTTGTAGGGCACGGTCGGCAGGCTCTTGGGGTCGGTCATGGCGAATGCTCGTCTAGAAAGGAAGGCGCGAGGCGTTGAAATCCGGGCGCTCTATAGCAGCAATGCACGGCAGGGGGTAGTCGCGATAGCTCTGTGGTGCGCGGCTCTCATCACCGCACGGCGTGGCTGAAACATGGCGAATATTTCTGCACCCCGCTCCGCGTAGACGGGCAACTATTGACTACCAAAGCCCGGCCTCAACACCCCGTCATGCACCAGCAGCTACCCCCACCCTCAATCCCTCCCCTCGAGGGGGAGGGAGGCGATGACGCTGACCCTCCCGTTCCAAAACTACTGCTAGATTAGACAGTTAAGGAGGGGAATCGGTGCCACAAACCCTCCCCTCCCCCTTGAGGGGAGGGCCAGGGAGGGGGTCGCTCCAGGTGCAGGAGAGGTTGTTGTAAGCTCGGCCATGCCAGTGGGTGTTCCACTCGTGCCGAGTTAAAGACCTCCCCGGTACCGCTCCAAAATTATCCAAACTGGGTGGAGTTTGTCGAAGAACGCCCGTATCGAAACCGGGTTCTAACACCAGCCCTCCTGCATGTGGAGCTACCCCCTCCCTCAATCCCTCCCCTCAAGGGGGAGGGAGGCGCTGGGGGTACTCATGCGCTACAAAACAGCTGCTACATCAGACGTTTATGTGAGGGGACCGCGTGCCACAAACCCTTCCCCTCCCCCTTGAGGGGAGGGCTAGGGAGGGGGGCGCTCCAGGTGCGGGAGAAGTGACTAAGGACACCGCGTTGCCACGTCACTGAATCCATTGAGTGTTTGGCAACTCAATGACGCGCCACCTGACCGGCACCTTGTCCGCCTTCTTGCCATCCTCGGACTCGGCGCAGCCTTCGAACCCAAAGGCTGCGAAACCCTGTCAAAACTGCGACCACAGCAAAAAAACAATCGCGCCGAGCATGGCCAATTGTGTTCCAGCGCCGCCGGCGATGCGCAACGGGGTTGCCGGATTGGTCGAGCTGAGACCGACGGCATGGGTCAGCCGGGCCACGACCAGCAGGATGCCCATGACGTGCAGCCACAGCGGCGGCAGCCCACGAGCTTCGCACAGGCCCATCAGGATCAGCGCCAGCGGCAGGTTTTCAACCAGATTGCCATGCCGGCGGATCGACAAAGCGAGGTCCATATTGTCGCCGTGGAGAATGGAAACGCCTGTCTCCACCCGCTTCATGGTGACCAGAGTTGCGAGGACGAGCACGAGAATAGTGAGCAGCGGCGCATAAAGCGCGGTCAGGTGAAATGTCATTGGGAGCCCCATTGAGTGGTTTGCAACTCAATGACGCTCTGCGCGCCCGGATTTTTACAATCTGGCGACAACTCCCGCGAGTCGCCCCAACCACCTGCCTCAGCGGATGACAAAACCCTTCAGCTTCAGATGCCCATAGGCCGAAATGATCGCCCGCAGCCGGTCCTCCGACGAGCGGTCGCCGCCGTTGGCATCGGGATGGTGGATTTTGACCAGCGCCTTGTAGGACTTCTTGATGTCCTCGGATTTGGCGCGGCCTTCAAGGCCGAGCGCCTCGAACGCCCGGCGGTCCTGCTCGTTGAGCGGGGTGACGCGCTCGCGTGGCGGGGCCTTGGACTGACGATAGGCATAGCGCGCGAACACCCCGAACGGATCGCCGAACTTTGCCTTGGCGGCCTTGGTCACCTTGGGCGAAGCGACGCGCGGTCCGGTGCCGGCAGCGGTCTTGCCATTGACGCCAAAGCTCGGCCGGGCCTGCCCGGGTTGCGGCTGGTACAGCGCTTCCTCCAGCTGGTCCTTATCGAGACCGGCAAAGAAGTTGAACGCCGTGTTGTAGTGGCGGACGTGTTCAAGGCAGAAATTATGGTACTCGCCCTCGGCCCGATGGCCTTTGGGCGCGCGATAGGTACCGGGTTCGTCGCAGCCTTCCCAGGCGCAGGTCGGTATGGCCGCCGCCTCGGGCTTCTGTTCGTGCCTCGGGCGGATGCGGATGCGGTCGAAGAGCTTGGATTCCAGTTTCATTGCCTCTAATTACTGCGTCGACCCCGTTCCCACCGGCCGAATCTTCAAACATGTCCATGCGCGAAACTATCGAGCAAAAACTAAGAACCCGCTTCACGCCGGACCATCTCGAGATCATCGACGAGAGCCACCGCCATCAGGGTCACGCCGGTTGGCGAGACGGAGGTGAAACCCATTTCCGTGTCAGAATCGCGACCCGGCAGTTTGACGGTCAGTCGCGGCTCGCGCAACATCGCGCGGTGATGGATGCCCTCGGCGCGGAGCTCAAGGGCGGCATACATGCACTCGCCATCGAAGTGTTGCCGGTCGGCGGCCCTTACACCCTGCCCGCCAGCGTCTGATATCGGCGCAATCGCCCGGTTCTGCAAGCCTTTGCCTGCGGGCGGTTTTGTGGCGACAATCTGGCGAAGCTGCCTTGATGCGGACCCAGATTCGCCCGACTGAAACGAAAGGTTTGCCGCGTCTCATCGCGGAGGGCGACCTTGATGACTTTTTTCTCACGTTTTTTTGCGGCGAGTGGCATCACGCTGCTCGCTGCCGGTTCGGCCATCGCGGCGCCGGCGCAACTGGTGCTGATGATTGGCGGTGAAGCCTATGATGGCGCGCCAGCGTTCTCGCTGAGCTTCGGGGGCACCGAGATCGGCACGGGGCAGGTGACTTCGGCGATCGATACGGCCGCGGTTGGCAGGTTCACCGCGGCGACCGATCGCTCGCAATATGTGCAGAGCTTCGTCTTTGACATCCCGGAGGCGGTATTCGCCACCGATGGCGAATTGGCGGTGACCTTCACCAATGAGGCGTTCGGCGGCGAAGGCTCTGATCGCGACCGCAACCTGTTCCTGCTCGCCGCGTCGATCAATGGGCGCGTTGTCCTCGGTCCCGATTTTTCCGGCGATGGCCGGGCGTTGCTCGATACCTACATGGCATTGGAAAACAATGACGCCACCGTAGTCGCCGCTGCGCCAGCTGGCGGCTGGCCGGCACTTGGGGTGGCCACGCCGGTTGCGGCAGCACCTAAAATCGCAACCAGGAGCCCGTCGATCGTGCTGGTCAAGGCGGACAGCACTAAAGCAGACGTACTGCCACCGAGCAGCGCTGCGTCCGATGTCATCGAGGTGGCCTCGATCGCCACCGATCCCGTCGCGACCGGCACCTGCAACCGCGATGAACTCTATAACGTGGTTGGCTTCAACGAGAATTCCAACGATCTGACGCCCGGCCTGATGCAGCGGCTCGACGAGATCATTGCCGATATCGGCCAAGAAAAGTGTGCCGTGCGGATTACCGGTTATTCCTCGACACAGGGCGATTACGCCACCAACGCCCTGTTCGCCATCGAACGCGCCCAGAACGTCCTCGCCTATTTCCGCACCAACGGCCTCGCCTTCGACGACGTCAGCGCCACTGGCGGCGGCGAAACCGAACAGTTCGGCGACCGCCCCAGCGTCAACCGCCGCGTAGTGATCGCGGTTGGGCCGTAAGGCGTTTCGAGCGAAGTGGCTACCAGTTCGCGAAAGAAAACGCGGCTAAATAAATTGCCCTAAACTTCGCGCATTTCGTCGAGGTAATCCGCGACCGCCTTCGGATCGACGCCGGTTTCGACAAATGCCTGACCGATGCCATGCGTAAGGATGAAGGTCAGCGCGCCGCGTTTGACCTTCTTGTCCTGCCCGATGGCGTCCATCAACGCGGCGGTCGAGGCAAGTTCGCCCGGAATGTCGCGCAGCCTTGTCGGCAGGCCGGCGGCTTCGAGGTGGGCGATGACGCGGCTGGTGTCCTGGCTCGGGGCGAGGCCGAGTTTGGCGGAGAACCCGTGCGCCAGCACCATGCCGATGGCGACGCCTTCGCCGTGCAGCAGCCGGTCGGAATAGCCCGTCACCTTTTCGAGCGCATGCCCGAAGGTGTGGCCGAGATTGAGCAGGGCCCGCACCCCGGTTTCCATCTCATCTTCCAGCACAAAACGGATCTTGGCGGCGCAGGCGCGGGCAATCGCCTCGCCGCGCGCCGGGCCGCCGGCAAAGATCTCGCGTCGGTTGACTTCGAGCCAGAAAAAGAAATCCTCGTCGTCGATTAACCCGTATTTGGCCACCTCGGCATAGCCGGATGCGAACTGCCGCGGCGACAGGGTGTCGAGGGCGCCAAGATCGGCCAGCACCAGTTTGGGTTGGTGGAACGCCCCGACGAGGTTTTTGCCCTGCGGTGCGTTGATGCCGGTCTTGCCGCCGACCGAGGAGTCTACCTGCGCTAACAAGCTCGTCGGCAGTTGCACGAACTCCATGCCACGCCGGGCGATCGACGCGGCAAATCCCGCGAGATCGCCGATAACGCCGCCGCCCAGCGCCAGCACGATATCGCCACGTTCGAGCCGCGCATCGAGAATGCCGGCGACGACACGTTCGAGCATGGCAAAGGATTTCGAGCTCTCACCCGCTGGGACAATGATTTCGGCATGGCTCAGCCCCGCCGCATCGAGCGAGGCCAGCAGCCGCGGCAATTGCGCGACGGCGACCATGTCGTCGGTGACGATCCCGAAGCGGCATCCCGGAAACATTGCTGCCAGCTTGGTACCTGCGGTGTCGAGCAACCCGGTGCCGATGTGAATGTCATAGGCACGGCCGGGTAGCGGCACGTGGACGATGGTCGGCTCGGTCATATGTGGCTGGCCTCCGGCCGCAGATGCGCCAGTACCGCGGCGACGACTTCGCCGGCGACGACATCCTGCGGCACGTCTTTGGATTGCACGGTGACATCGGCCTCGGCGTAGATCGGCGTCCGCTCGGCAATCAGCTGTTTCAGCGTTTCGCGCGGGTTCGGCGTTTTGAGCAATGGCCGATTGCCCCGGCGCGACACCCGGTTGAACAGGATTTCGAATTCGGCGGTGATGAACACCGACACCGCGCTAGCCCGGATCAGCGCCCGCGTCTCGGCATTGACGAAGGCGCCGCCGCCGCTCGCCAGCACCAGATCGTCTTCCTTGAGCAGCCGCGCGATTACCCGCTGTTCGCCGGCGCGGAATTCCGCCTCGCCGCGGCTGGCAAAGATTTCGGGGATTTTCATGCCGGCGGCCTTTTCGATCTCATCGTCGCTGTCGATGAAGCGGCGCCCGAGGCGAGTGGCAAGCTTGCGGCCGACGGTGGTCTTGCCCGCGCCCATCATGCCGACCAGCACCAGCGGCCGGCCGCCGAGCAGGGCATCGAGTTCTTGCCGCTGCACCATGCGCATGTCTGGTTCGGCTTCCGTCACGCCCGTCTCCCCACCCTCGCGTCATCAAGCGAGCATGGCCCCGCTTGTCAAGCGACGGGGCGCGTAGGGCAAGTGCATTGTCAGGCAAGGCACAATCGCGCACTAGGCGCGTGCTAGGATTGAATGCTTAACCAAAACCGGCGACTATCACCCGACCAGTTCCCCATCCGGCGCCAATGCCCAGCCTCATCCGACTTTTCATCGTGCTGCTGTTCCTCGCAGGCCTCGCCTATGCGGGAATGCTGGCGCTCGTCGCCTTCGTCCAGCCGCGCGATCGCGAGATCACCGTGCAAATCCCGGCGCGGCAGCTGTTCGGCAACGAAGCCGGCGCTGGCGGGCCGGTCGATCTGATGCCGGATGCCGACACCGCAGCTCCGGTCGCTCCCGCTTCGCCGTGAGCGGGAAGCGCACATGAGCGGCGCTGGCAACGGCGCCCATCTGGTCGAGGCGTTCCTCGAAATGATGAGCGCTGAGCGCGGCGCGGCCCGCAACACCATCGATGCCTATCGCCGCGATCTCGACAGCTATTGCGGCTACCTCGCAACGCAGCGGCGCGCCCCCCTCGATGCCGAACGCGAAGATGTCGCGGCGTTCATGGCGTCGCTCAAGGCCGAGGGCCTGTCGGCGGCGTCGAGCGCGCGGCGGCTGAGCGCCGTTCGGCAGTTCCACCGGTTCCTCACCGCCGATGCGGTGCGCGGCGACGATCCGACGCGCATCGTCCCGTCGCCCAAGGCGCGCCGGCCGCTGCCCAAGGTGCTATCGGCCGCCGAGGTCGAGCGGCTGTTGACCGCGGCCGAAGCGGAAGCCAGCGCCGAGGCCAGCCCGGCCAAGCACGCCGCGGCTCTGCGGCTCTACGTGCTGCTTGAACTGCTGTATTCAACCGGCATGCGGGTGTCCGAACTGGTCGGCCTCAGGCGCAACGTCGTGGCGCGCGAGGCGCATTATCTGACCATCCGCGGCAAGGGCGGGCGCGAACGCATCGTCGCGGTCAATGACCGGGCGCGCGATGCCGTGCGCACCTACGCCGAGACTTTGCCCCCCGGCCCGTGGCTGTTTCCGGCCACCGGCGACACCGGCTATCTGGCCCGCCAGGTGTTCGCACGCGATCTCAAGGGTCTGGCAGCGCGGGTCGGAATTTCCGCCGCGCGGGTTAGTCCGCACGTGCTGCGCCATGCGTTTGCGAGCCATCTGCTGGCCGGCGGCGCGGATTTGCGCGTGGTGCAAACCCTGCTCGGGCACGCCGACATCGCGACGACGCAGATTTATACCCATGTGCTCGACGAGCGCCTGCGCCACCTCGTCGAAACCCACCATCCATTGGCCGAGAAGGGGTAAACCCCCGTCGCGGCGCTTGACTTAAGCCACCGGCATCGCCACGTTCCGGCCACTTTGCCACGCGACTGGAGCACCCGGTTGGACCTCCCGGGTCCGGCGGGCTTTGAGGGTTCATGCAGTCCTATCTCGATTTCGAAAAGCCAGTCGCGGATCTTGAGGGCAAGATTTCCGAGCTCAAATCCATGGCCGCGGGAGACCGCGCCGTCGGCATCGACGAGGAAGTCACGCGGCTGTCCGCCCGTGCCGAAGAGGCGCTGGCCGAAATCTACAAGAAGCTGACGCCGTGGCAGAAGACCCAGGTGGCCCGCCACCCGCAGCGCCCGCATCTGAGCGACTATCTCCGCACCATCGTCACCGAATGGGTGCCGTTAGCCGGTGACCGCAAGTTCGGCGAGGATTCGGCGATCCAGGCGGGCTTCGGCCGCATCGGGGGTACTCCCGTCGCCATTCTCGGCCAGGAAAAGGGCTCCTCGACCGAGACCCGGCTCAAGCATAATTTCGGCATGGCGCGGCCCGAGGGCTACCGCAAGGCGGTGCGCATCATGGACATGGCCGATCGCTTCGGCATCCCCGTGGTGTCGTTCATCGATACCGCCGGCGCTTATCCGGGCATCGGTGCCGAAGAGCGCGGCCAGGCCGAAGCCATCGCGCGGTCGACCGAAAAGAGCCTCGAACTCGGCGTGCCCAACATCGCCATCGTCATCGGCGAGGGCGGTTCGGGCGGCGCTATCGCCATCGCCACGGCCAATCGCGTGCTGATGCTCGAAAACGCCATCTACTCGGTGATTTCCCCGGAAGGTGGCGCCTCGATCTTGTGGCGCGATGCCGCGAAGGCCCAGGATGCCGCCAACGCCATGAAAATCACCGCGCAGGATCTGCTGGCGTTCGGCGTCATCGATGGCATCGTCCCCGAACCCTCGGGCGGGGCGCATCGCCATGCCGAACTGGTGATGAACGAAACGAAGAAGGCCATCGAAAGCTTTCTCGTGACCTTTCCGGGCCGCATGGGACGGCTCGAAGTGCGTGAGCACCGCCGCGAAAAATTCCTCGCAATCGGCTCGGCATTGGTTTGATCCGACCTATCGGCAGCGGCCAAACGGCGTGTTAAGCACGGATTAACCATGCATCGGCACCGGGTGGTAACCATCTGCCCGCTAGCCTCAGCCATTCCCAACTCCGGACTCTTGCCCGTGTCGCTGCTGAAAAAACTCCCCGTCATCCTCGCCGTGTTGTGGATGGGGCTGGTCCTCGCTGCCTGTGGCGGGCTGACCCCCTCGGGCACCAATGCCAAGGCCAACAAGCCGCTGCCCGAAACGCTGGTCACAAGGCTCACCGCCATCGGTTCGACCCCCGGCGCGGCGATGATGATTCGCATCTTCAAGGAAAGCTCGGAACTCGAAATCTGGAAGCAGACCAAGGCCGGCGATTTCAAGCTGGTCAAAACTTACGCCATCTGCACCTGGTCGGGCGCGCTCGGGCCGAAAGTCAAGGAAGGCGATCGCCAGTCGCCCGAGGGGTTCTACACCATCACCCCGGCGCAGATGAACCCGAACTCCAGTTACTATTTATCGTTCAACACCGGGTTTCCGAACAAATTCGACCGCGCCTATGGCCGCACCGGCTCGAATCTCATGGTGCACGGCGATTGTTCTTCGGTCGGTTGTTACGCCATGACCGACACGCAAATCTCCGAGATTTACGGCCTCGCCCGCGAGACCCTAAAGGGCGGCAACAAGAGCTTCCAGCTGCAGATTTTCCCGTTCCGGATGACGGCGCAGAATCTCGCCAAGGTATCGAAATCCGAGCATCTGCCATTCTGGAAGAACATCAAGGAAGGCTATGACCGCTTCGAGCTGACCCGCCGCCCGCCAGTTTGGGACGTGTGCGAGAAGCGCTACGTCTTCGACATGGCCGCCAAATCCGGCGTGCAGCTCGTCGCCACCGACGCCTGTCCGGCGATGACGGGGGATGCGAAGCTGGTCGCGGCGCTCGCCAAAAAACAGGCGGTGGATGACCAGGTGTTCGCGTCGACCGTCGAGACGCTCGAGCAACGCGCTGCCCGTGAAGCGGCCGAAGCCGCCAGCGCGACCGAGGCAGCCGCCGATGCCGAAGCCGAAAAGGCCGCGATCATCGCCCGGAACGCCGCCATCGGCACCTTCGTCGGCGACCTGTTCGGCGGCAAGGAAGAAGACGTCAAGGCTGTCGTCAATCCGGCTCTGGTCGCGCCCCATCCGTTCCCGCGCCTCAACCGCGGCTGATCGGCAAGCCGATGCGCGGCCGGGCCGCTGCCGCAGCGCTCCTTACTGTCTGCGCGCTGCTCGGCTTCGGCCTCGCCTGGAGTGCCCTCCGTCCCGACGCGAAGCCGGAGCCCGAAATGCCCGAGAGCTATGATCGCGCCCCGCTGCTCGCCAGCCTGACCGAGGCCGGACTGACGCTCGGCAGCAAGGTCCATGTCCGCATCTTCAAGCGCGAGGCGAAGCTTGAGCTGTGGCTGGCGGACGGCGCCGCATTCCGGTTGTTCCGCAGCTATCCGATCTGCACCTATTCGGGCGACCTTGGTCCCAAGCTCAAGGAAGGCGACAAGCAGGCGCCGGAAGGTTTTTACACCATCCATCTCGCCCAGCTGAACCCCAATTCGCGGCACCACCTCGCCTTCAATCTCGGCTTTCCCAACGAATACGACCGCCAACTCGGCCGCACCGGCAGCTTTCTCATGGTGCATGGCGGCTGCTCGTCGGTCGGCTGCTACGCCATGACCGATGCCGGGGTCGATGAAATCTACGCCATCGTCGAAGCCGCCCTCGGCGCCGGTCAGGACGGCGTCGGTGTGGCCATCTACCCGTTCGAACTGACCGCCCCGGCACTCGCCGCTGAAAGCGGCAACCAATGGCTCGGCTTCTGGCGCAACCTCAAAACTGGCTACGACGCGTTCGAAACCACCCAGGTGCCGCCGAAAGTCGGGGCGTGCAAGGGCGCGTACCGGTTCGGTGACGACGCCAAAGGCTGCTCAATGATCAGCGGGTGGGTGTAGGCCGCCTCTCCCTTCTCCCCTCGCTGGGGAAAAGGCGATGGAGCCAACACGTCAGTGCCCTCCCACTTACCCCCTTCCGCTCGGGGGAGAGGGCTTGCCCTCGGGCTTGACCCGAGGGGTGGCGCACAGCGCTGGGTGAGAGCCTTCCCTCAGACGTCGAGTTGTCGACCGCGAAACTCAAAAACTGCCGTGGCAGTGCTTGAACTTCTTGCCGGAGCCGCAGGGGCAGGGAGCATTGCGGGAGAGGTTCTTGAGCAATGCCGGATCGACCGGGCGAAGCCGTGGGTCGGCATCGGCCTGGTCGTTGTCGCCGTCGGCAAGTGCGCCCGCCGCAGCGAACGCGCCGCCGATAGTGCCCGAATAATCCGAAACCGCGTCGTTTTCGCCCGAAGTCGGGTCGATGTGGATTTCCGACAGCCGCGACAGGTCGAGCGTCGGGGGCGGCTCGGGCTGTCGCATCTGCACCTGCACATGCGACAGCCGCTGCAGTACCTGCTCGCGCAGGTTCGACAGCATGGTCTGGAACAGCTCGAAAGCTTCCTGCTTGTATTCGTTCAGCGGATCGCGTTGGGCGAGGCCACGCCAGCCGACGACCTTGGACAGGTGATCGAGTGTCCCGAGATGCTCGCGCCATAACTGGTCGATGGTCTGCAGCAGGATCGAGCGCTCGACCTGTCGCATGATGTCAGGCGAATACTGCGCCACCTTGGCGGCAGCTGTCTCGTCAGCGATCTTCAACACCCGCTCGCGCAGCATTTCGGCGTCCATGCCGTCTTCCTCGGCCCATTCCTTGGCCGGCAGGTCGATGTTGAAATAGGTCTTCGCCTGCTCGATCAGCAGGTCGGTGTTCCACTGTTCCGGATATGAGCGCGGCGGTACGGCGGCGGCAACGATCTGGTCGATCAGTTCGTGGCGCATCTCGCCGATGGTTTCGGCGACGTCCTCGGCATCCATCAAGTCGAGACGCTGCTCGAAGATCACCTTGCGCTGATCGTTCATCACGTCGTCGTATTTGAGGATGTTCTTGCGGATGTCGTAGTTGCGCGCTTCGACGCGCGCCTGCGCCCGCTCGATGGCCTTGGTCACCCACGGATGGGTGATCGACTCACCCTGTTCGAGCCCGAGCCGGCCCAGCATCGTATCCATGCTGTCGACTGGGAAAATGCGCATCAGATCGTCCTGCAGCGACAGGAAAAACGCCGAATGGCCGGGATCGCCCTGCCGGCCGGAGCGCCCGCGCAGCTGGTTATCGATACGGCGCGATTCGTGGCGTTCGGTCCCGATCACCATCAGCCCGCCGGCATCGATGGCCCGCTGCTTGTCCTTGGCGATGGTGGCCTTGATCTCGGCGATCTTCGCGCCGAGCGCTTCGCCTTCAAGACCTTCGGCTTCCTTTGAAATCCGCATCTCGAGATTGCCGCCGAGCTGGATGTCGGTGCCACGACCGGCCATGTTGGTGGCGATGGTGATGGCGCCCGGACGCCCCGCATCGGCGACGATCTGAGCTTCCTGCTCGTGGTGGCGGGCATTGAGCACGGCCATGTCGCCGACGTTCTTCTTCCGCAGGCGTTCGGCCAGCTGTTCGGATTTCTCGATCGAGGTGGTCCCGACCAGCACCGGCTGGCCGCGGGTCTGGGCCTCGCGCACCAGTTCGGCGATCGCTTCGAACTTCTCATCGGCGGTGCGGAAGATCGCGTCTTCATCGTCTTTGCGCATGACCGGGACGTTGGTCGGCACAGTGACGACTTCGAGGCCATAAATGTCGGCGAATTCCGCCGCCTCGGTGGCCGCCGTGCCGGTCATCCCGGCGAGCTTCTTGTAGAGCCGGAAATAATTCTGGAAGGTGATCGAGGCCATGGTCTGGTTTTCGGCCTGGATCTTGACGTTTTCCTTGGCCTCCAGCGCCTGGTGCAGGCCTTCCGAATAGCGCCGGCCCGGCATCATCCGGCCGGTGAATTCGTCGATGATCACCACTTCGTCGTTGCGGACGATGTAATCCTTGTCCTTCTGGAACAGCTTGTGAGCCCGCAGCGCCGAATTGAGGTGATGCACCAGGCTGACATTCTCGATGTCGTACAGCGACCCGGTTTTCAGCAAGCCGTCGGCTGCCAGCCGCTCCTCGAGCTTTTCGATGCCCTGATCGGTAAAAGTGGCAGCGCGATGCTTCTCATCGAGATCGAAATCGCCCTCGCCGATGATCGGGATCACCGCGTTGATGCTGGAATACAGCACCGAGCGATCATCCGACGGACCGGAGATGATCAGCGGCGTGCGCGCCTCGTCGACGAGGATCGAATCCACTTCGTCGACGATGGCGTAGGTATGGCCGCGCTGCACCATCTGGTTACGCTGGTACTTCATGTTGTCGCGCAGATAGTCGAAGCCGAATTCGTTGTTGGTGCCATAGGTCACGTCGGCGTCGTAGCTGGCCTTGCGTTCCATATCGGACAGGCCGTGGACGATGTTTCCGACGGTCAGGCCGAGGAAGGTATAGATCTGGCCCATCCAAGCGGCGTCACGCTTGGCGAGATAATCGTTGACAGTGACGACATGCACGCCCTTGCCGTTGAGGGCATTGAGATACACGGCCAGCGTCGCCACCAGCGTCTTGCCTTCGCCGGTGCGCATTTCGGCGATCGAGCGATCGTTCAGCACCATGCCGCCGATCAGCTGCACATCGAAATGCCGCATGCCGAGGACGCGCTTGCTGGCCTCGCGCACGGTCGCGAATGCCGGAACGATCAAATCGTCGAGATCGACGCCATTGGCGACCTGCGTCCTGAACTCGGCAGTGCGGGCGCGCAACTGGTCGTCGCTCAGCGCTTCGAGTTCGACCTCGAGCGCATTGATCGCCTGCACCCGCGGGTGGAAACGCTTGACGCGCCGGTCGGATGGGGAGCCGAAAATACGGCGTGCAAGGGCTGCGACAACCATTCTCGATCGATCCTTTAAATGCAGTGGGTGGCCGGGCGGCACACGCCGTAAGGTCATCCGGCGGATGGGTCGGGCGGTTCCCGTCACCCCTTCTTGAAGCCGTGGGACATGTAGGAGTGGCCTAATGTCTTGTCAACGCCACGCGATTGCGCCAAACCAGCGCCGCCGCGCGTTCGGGGCCCGCGTCAGGCTTATGGAGAACCGTTTCATGATCGTCCGCCGACACAACTCCCGCCTTGCCGCAATCGCCTTCAGTGCGCTGCTGGCGACCGCCATTCCGTTCGCGGCACTGGCGCAGGACACGACCGCACCAGTCGCGCCCGCCGCCGAGCCGGCTGCGCCTGCTGCCGACCCCGCCGCGCCCGCTACCGAGCCGGCTGCCGCGCCCGATCCGACTGCCGTCGTCGCGACCGTCGGCGATGTTACCATCACCGAGCAGGATCTGGCGCTCGTCGCCGAGGATTTCCAGGAAGAGCTGGCCCAGGTGCCGCCCGAGGATCGTCGGGCCTTCCTGCTCAACGTGCTCATCGATCTCAAGGTGATGGCCGCCGCCGCCCGGGCCGATGGCCTCGCCGATACCGAGGATTACCAGCGCCGGCTGGGCTATCTCGAAGATCAGGTGCTGCGCCGCGAATATATTTCCACCAAGATCTCGGCTCAGGTGACCCCCGAAGCCGTCCAGGCGGCCTATGACTCGTTCGCCTCGACTTTCCAGGCGTCGGACGAAGTGCAGGCCTCGCACATTCTCGTCGCCACCGAGGACGAAGCCAAGGCGGTCAAGGCCGAACTCGAAGGCGGCGCCGATTTTGCCACGGTCGCCAAAGCCAAATCGATCGACCCGTCGGCCCAGCAGAATGGCGGCGATCTCGGCAGTTTCGGCCCCGGCATGATGGTCAAGCCGTTCGAGGATGCGGCCTTTGCCCTGACCGAAATCGGTCAGGTCTCCGATCCGGTCCAGTCCGATTTCGGCTGGCACGTCATCAAGCTGACCGGCAAGTCGAAAAGCGCTGCCCCGACGATGGAGCAACTCGGCCCGCAATTGCAGCAGCAGGTGCTGGTTGCGGCGTTCACCCAAGCGATCAAGGACCTCAAGAGCAAGACGACGGTAACGATCGCCGATCCCGAACTCGCCGCGGCCGTTGCTGCGCAGAACCCGCAATAAGTTTTCGCGTCAGCAATTCGAGGCCGCGTACCACCGGTGCGCGGCCTTGTCGTTTCCGGGCGACAAGCGGGCAATTCGCCCGGCCTGATGGCCTTGCCTCCGTCCGGGGTTTGGGGCACGAGGAATGCCCCGAACCCCGAAAGGCGTTTGCCAGATGGCCCATCCCGTTTCGCCGCTTGCCCCGAAGACCTTTCCGGAGCTGCCCGCTATCGCCGGCGTCCGCTTCGCCACCGCCGAAGCCGGGATTAAATACAAGAATCGCACCGACGTGCTGCTGATGGCGTTCGACCCAGGCACCGTCGTCGCCGGGGTGTTCACTCGCTCGAAATGCCCGTCCGCCGCCGTCGACTGGTGCCGCGCGGTGCTGCCAACCGGCACGGCGCGGGGACTGCTGGTCAATTCCGGCAATGCCAATGCCTTCACCGGCAGCAAGGGCCGCGACAGCGTCGAAAAGACCGCGCGCTATGCCGCCGAAGCGCTCGGCTGCCAGCCCAACGAGATTTACCTCGCCTCGACCGGGGTGATCGGCGAACCGCTCGACGCGACCAAGTTCGAAGGCGTGCTCGGCGAAACCGCCAGCCGCATGGCCGACGGCCCGTTCATCGACGCCGCCCGGGCGATCATGACCACCGATACCTATCCCAAGCTCGCCGGGGCGACGGTCGAGATCGACGGCACGCTCATCACCATCAACGGCATCGCCAAAGGTTCGGGGATGATCGCGCCCGACATGGCGACGATGCTGAGCTTTGTCGTCTCTGACATGCCGATCTCGGCCGCGGCCCTCCAGGCACTGCTGTCGCGCGAGGTCCGCACCAGCTTCAATGCCATCACCGTCGACAGCGACACCTCGACCTCCGACACGCTGATCGCCTTTGCCACCGGCAAAGCCGGCATCGCGCCGATCGAGAGCGACGCCGATCCGCGCGCCGACATTTTCGCCGCAGCGCTCGGCGATGTGCTGTTCGACCTCGCCATGCTGGTGACCCGCGACGGCGAAGGCGCCACCAAATTCGTCGCCGTGCATGTCGAAGGGGCCACCGACGATCAAAGCGCCCAGCGCATCGCTCTTTCCATTGCGAATTCGCCGCTGGTGAAAACCGCCATTGCCGGCGAGGACGCCAATTGGGGCCGCGTCGTCATGGCCGTCGGCAAGGCCGGCGAGCCCGCCGATCGGGACCGGCTCGCCATCCGTTTCGGCGACCTGCTCGTCGCCAAGGATGGCGAGCGCGCCGCGGTGTACGATGAAGCCGCTACCAGCGTCTACATGAAGGGCCAGGATCTCGAAATCACCGTCGAACTCGGGCTCGGCACCGGGAAATTCACTGCCTACACCTGCGATCTGACGCATGGCTACATCGACATCAACGGCAATTACCGGAGCTGATGGTGATCGAGCACCCGAGCATCGCGGCCATCGAGACGGCGAGCCTCCTGACCTGGCCGGCGCTCGAAACCGAGAGCGACGGCAGCTGGGTGCGCCGCGCTGCTGGGGGCTATACCAAGCGCGCCAATTCGGTGCAGTGCCTTGATCCCAACGATGGTGACAATGCCCCCGAGCGCATCGCGGCGGCGGCCGATTGGTTCAGGGCCCGCCAGTTGCCGCCGGTGTTTCGGATCACCCCGTTGACGGCGCCGGCCATCGTCGCGGCGCTCGAAGCCGGTGGCGGGTTGCCGTTCGATCAGAGCGACGTGCTCGCCATGCCGCTCGAAACCGGCAGGTTTCCCGTAGCGCCGCTGGTCGAATTCCCGCGACCAACCGAAGCCGTCTGGGTGCGGGTGCAACGCGCCCTGCACGATTACGACAACGCCAAACTCGCGGCGCTGGTCGGCATCGTCGATAAGCTCGAAGTGCCAAGCCGCGGCATCGTCGTGCGCAACGCCGATGGCGAGCCACTTGCGTCGGCGCTGGTCGCCGTCGCCGGCGGCATTGCCATCACCGTCAATGTCGTCACGGCCGTGGCAGCCCGGCGCCGGGGCAGCGGCCGGATGGCCATGCAGGGAGCGCTGGCCTGGGCCACGATGAACGGCGCGCGGTTCGCGGTCGTGCAAGTGCTTGCCGAAAACGCTGCGGCCAAGGCGCTGTACCAGGGCCTCGGGTTCACCCGCCAGTATGGCTACAATTACCAGGCGATCGGCACCGCATGACTATCCTGCTCGTCGTTGCATGCGCGCTCGTCGATGCCGATCGCCGGGTGCTGATCGGCCAGCGTCCGCCCGGCAAGACGTTCGCCGGCCTGTGGGAATTTCCCGGCGGCAAGCTTGAGCCGGGGGAAACCCCCGAGGCGGCGCTGATCCGCGAACTCGAGGAAGAACTCGGCATTTCGACTAAAACTGCATGCTTGGCACCGTTAACTTTTACCTCCCACGCTTACGGTTCTGTTCATTTGTTAATGCCACTTTACGTCTGTCGGAAATGGGACGGAACTCCCGAGGCGCGCGAGCACACGGCCCTCAAATGGGTCCGCCCGCAGGCGCTACGGGACTATCCGATGCCGCCGGCCGACGAACCGCTGATCGCGCCGCTCTGCGATCTGCTCTGAACGGAGCTGACAGTTGACCACGCTGGCGCACGCATTCGAAGGTTTCTACCGCGATGAAAGCGGCGCGACGGCCATCGAATACGGCATGCTCGCCTCCCTCGTCGCCGTCGGCTGCATTGCCGCCTTCACCGTCTTCGGCAACGGCCTCGTCAACATCTTTGGCAGCACCGAACGCGGCGCCGGCGGCGCCATCGCCGCAGCAGCCGGCAAAGTCTGAGCCGGGTTCGCTTCCGCTACTCACTTTCGCCTGGCCTGCGGCTTCCCTCTCCCACTCGCTGTCATTCCCGCGAAAGCGGGAATCTCCGTTTGCCTTCTCCGCCCAAAAACAGAGATCCCCGCTTTCGCGAGGATGACTGCGTGTCGGGTAAGACCTAGTGCCAAGTCGAACACCCTAACGGCGGTGCAGACGGGACCGGATCAAACCCTAACTCCGCTTCCCCAGTACATCGGCAAGGCTGACCGTGGCACTGCCGCGGCGGGCCGGCCGTTGCTGGCTGGCATCGGGCACCCAGCCGCTCATCCAGGTGATTTCGAGCGTCGCCCGCACCCGTCCATCGGCATCGCCGGCCAGCTCCTGATAGTGTGCCGCCGCCAACGCTAGTAGCGCCGGACGGGCAAACTGCCGTGGCCGCTCGACCAGCGGATTGCTGGCTCCGAGCCGCTTCAGATCCCTAAGCAATCCCAGCATGTCGCTATAGCGCACCGTATGGGTCTCGACATCGCTCACCGGCAGAGCAAACCCGGCGCGCTGCAACAACGCCCCGGCATCGCGCAGTTCGATGAACGGCGCCACCCGCGGCGACGCGCCGCCCGACAGTTCGGCATCGGCCGCGAGCCAGCTCTCGCGCAATTCATTGAGCGTCGCGCCGCCCGGCATGCCGACCAGCAGCAGGCCATCGGCCGCCATGTGCGCGCGCAATTGCGCCAGATGCCCCGGCACGTCGTCGACGATATGTAGATCGTTCAGTGACACGACGAGGTCGTAATCGGTACGGGGCAGCTCGACTGCCTCGGAATCGATCAGCGCGAAGCCGTCGCGCGGAACCAGTGTCGACACGCGGGTAAAGGCGATCGGATCGGTCGCCGTCGCCCCGGTTTCCGGCAGCAGCATCGCGTCCGGACCAAGGATCAGTGCCTGCCTGAAAGCCCGGGTTACCGTGCCGAGCCGCTCCATGAGATCGCCAATTACCAGCGGTGTCACGAAATCGGCGCCAGCCTCGGCCACGGCCAGCCGTCGGGCGATCATCTCACGATCGAACAGTCGGGGCGCGGACATTCGGATTTCTGTGTCTTTTCAAGGCGGTTGCCGCGTGGCAGGATGGCTTATGGACATCGGGGCAGGGCTTGTCAAAGCGCTCGCCCTGCCGCGACAGGCGGTGGGGGTGCTGCGCTATTCCGGTAGCCTCGCGCTCAATCTTCTCTATCCACCCGTGTGCCTCAATTGCGACGCCCCGGTGGCGACCGCCAATGCGCTGTGCGGCACTTGCTTTTCAACGCTCCGGCCCATTACCGCCCCGCTATGCCCGCGCCTCGGCATCCCGTTTGCCGTGCCGATCGGCGATGGCGCGCTGTCGGCCGAGGCCATCGCCGATCCACCGCCATTCGCGCGCTCCCGCTCGGCGGTGCTGTATAATGCCGTGGCGCGCCGTGTCGTCGCGCGCCTAAAATATGGCGATCGGCCCGAACTCGCCCGCTTCTGCGCCGGGCTGATGGCGGGCGCCGGCCATGAACTGTTCGCCGATCGTCCGGTGCTGGTGCCGGTGCCGCTGCATCGCACTCGGCAATTTACCCGCCGCTACAACCAGTCGACCGAACTGGCGCGAGCGCTGGCTCGCTCGACCGGGCTCATCGTCGATCCCATCCTCGTCGGCCGCTCCCGGCGCACCCGCCAGCAGGTTGGCCTCTCCGCCGCTGCTCGCCAGCGCAACGTCGCCGGAGCGTTCATCGCCCGCGCCGATGCGCTCGAACGCCTCGCCGGGCGGTCTGTCGTGCTGGTCGATGACGTCATCACCACCGGCGCGACCGTCAAGGCGGTGACCCGCGCCTTGAACCGGGTCGGTGTCCGTCACGTTGATGTCATCTCCTTTGCCCGCGTTGTGGTGGGCGAGGACGACCCCATATGAGGCAGCAACCCTCCGAGGTGATCCCATGACCGATACGGCAAAAGTTGAAATCTACACCACGGCCTGGTGCCCCTACTGCCACGCCGCAAAATCGCTGCTTGATGAAAAGGGCGTCGATTATACCGAAACCGATGTCGCCGACCCCGAGTTGCGGCAGGCGATGATGTCCCGTGCCAATGGTCGCCGCACTGTCCCCCAGATCTTCATCGGTGATACCCATGTCGGCGGCTATGACGATATGGCGGCGCTCGATCGCAGCGGCGGGCTCGACCCGCTGCTTGCCCGACAGGGATGATCATGCCCGGCACGGTTCGCGTCGCTGCTGTCCAGCTGTGCTCGGGAACCGAGCCGGACCCTAACCTTGCCGCCATCGAGACGCTGGTGACCGAAGCTGTCGCCGGCGGCGCGACCTATGTCCTCACCCCGGAAGTTTCCGTGGTGTTTGCCGAAAATCGCGAGGGCCTGGCGCGCGTCGCCGGCCCCTGGGAGGGCAATCCGGCGATTACCCGGCTGAGCCATCTGGCCCGCCGCCTCGGCGTTACCCTGCATCTCGGCTCGATGGCCGTGGCCCTGCCGGATGGACGCTATGCCAACCGTTCGGTGGTGTTCGCGCCCGATGGCGGCATCATTGCCACCTACGACAAGATCCACCTGTTCGACGCCAGCATTGCCGGGCTCAACGAATACCGGGAAAGCGCCACCTATCGTGGCGGTGACCGGGCGATGGTGGTGCCGGCCGCCGGCTTCCGGCTCGGCCTGACCATTTGCTACGATGTCCGTTTTCCCGCTTTGCACCGGGCCCTCGCCAAGGCCGGCGCACAGGTCATCGCAGTCCCCGCAGCCTTCACCGTGCCGACGGGCCAGGCCCATTGGGAAGTGCTGCTTCGCGCCCGCGCCATCGAAACCGCCTCGTTCGTCATCGCCGCGGCGCAGGGCGGCCAGCACCAGAACGGCCGCGCCACTTACGGACATTCGATGATCATCGATCCCTGGGGCAAGGTCTTGGCCCGCGCCGAGGGCGACCAGCCGGGGCTGGTCATCGCCGATCTCGACCTTGCTGCCGTGGGCGAAGCGCGCGCCCGCATCCCAGTGCTCGAGAATGCCCGCGAGTTCAGCACGGATCGCCTCGGCTAGAGCGCAGTTGAGCAATGGCTACCGGTTCGCCCCGTCGGAACATCGAGAGACTCAAGCACTGAAGGTCAGGGCTTTCGCCGGCCCCCGGCATGCAGTATTCGAGGAACGCGGCGCGTGGGGGTTTCCCCTGAAAGGTCGGTTACGTGATCCAGTATTCTATGGTGTGCGACAGGGAGCACAGGTTCGATGCCTGGTTCCGCAATGCCGACGCCTATGACCAGCAGGTGGCGCAGGGCATCCTGACCTGTCCGCTGTGCGATAGCCGCGTCGTCCACAAGGCGCTGATGGCGCCGGCCGTGGCGCGGGCCGGCAGTGAGAAACTGTCGCTGTCGATCGGCCATCCGCAGCATGCAGAACTGCGCGAAATGATGCGCGCCATGCGGAAAAAGGTCACCAGCGAAGCCGATTACGTCGGCGACAAATTCGCCGAGGAAGCCAGGAAAATCCATTTCAAGGAAACCAGTACCCGCGGCATCTATGGTGAGGCGACGCGCGACGAAGTCGTCAGCCTGATCGAAGAGGGCGTCGACGTCATGCCGCTGCCGAGCCTGCCCGAAGAGCAGAATTAACTTTCCATCGGCATTCGACGATGATTCAATAGCAAGGCTTCCGCAGAGCACACTCGACTTTCGCAGAGGAATCTCACCATGCCCACACCTTCCGCCAAGCCCTCGGGCAGTTTTTCCATCGGCGGCGACATGCCCGTCACCCGGTTGGGCTTTGGCGCCATGCGCATCACCGGCCGCGGCATCTGGGGCAATCCGGCCGATCCCGAGGGAGCCCGCCGCACGCTGCGCCGCATCCCCGAACTCGGCATCGATTTCATCGACACCGCCGACAGCTACGGCCCCTATGTCAGCGAGGAGCTGATTGCCGAAACGCTGTACCCCTATGACAATCTGATCATCGCCACCAAGGGCGGCCTGGTCCGCACCGGCCCCGACCAGTGGCACCAAATCGGCCGTCCGATGTATCTGCGCCAGCAGGTCCACATGAGCCTCCGCCGCCTCAAGCTCGAACGCCTCGACCTCTGGCAGCTCCATCGCATCGCCGATGACACCCCGGCCGACGAGCAATTTGCCGAAATCGCCTCGATGCAGCAGGAAGGCCTGATCCGGCACATTGGGCTGTCCGAAGTCTCAGTCGACGACATCAAAGGCGCCAGCCGGCACTTCAAGGTCACCACCGTGCAGAACCGCTACAACCGCGACGCGCGCGGCAGCGACGCCGTGCTCGATTATTGCGAGGCCAACGGCATCGGCTTCATCCCCTGGGCACCGCTCGGCTCCGGCGGGCTGGCGCGCGACGGCTCGAAACTCGAAGCCGTGGCGAAAACCTATGGCGCGACCGCCGGCCAGATCGCCCTCGCCTGGTTACTCAAGCGCTCCCCGGTCATGCTGCCAATCCCCGGCACCGGCAAAGTCAGCCACCTCGAAGACAACACCGCCGCCGCCAGCATCACCCTCAGCGACACCGACTTCGCGGCGATCGGCGGGTAGAATTAGAGACATTTTGGCTTATGCCCCCTTGCCACTTCCCACCGCCGTCAATCTAGCCTTCTAGGGAACGACGCTCGGACTCCGCCAGCCTAATCAGGCTCTAAAGACCCAGTTCGCTGTGAGAGCCGACGCGAACAAGCTGCAAAGTCGAGTCGTCCGGCTTTTGGTAGATCAGCATCAGATCGGGGAAAACATGGCAGTCCCGATGACTTTTCCAGTCACCGGCTAGGGCGTGGTCTCGAAAGCGTGGGGCCAGAGCCATGTCGTTTGCAAGATCGGCAATAATTTCTCGAAGCAAAGCTTCTGCAATTGGTCCGCGTTGGCTGGTCCGGATGCGCTTGTAGTCCCGGCGGAAGCGCGTGGTCTGTTCAATCCTCCGCATTCAAATCTTCGAACAAAGCATCGACCGTATCAAACGACTTCAGTCCTCCCCGCCGCGCTTCTTCCATCGCTGCGATGGTTTCGGCATTGGGGACCAGCACGGAAAACGGCAACGCCTCGTCATTGGCAATCCGGACCATCATTAGCCGGAATGCATCGGAGACGGTAAGGCCCATGGTGGCGAGCACTGCGGCGGCTTTCTCCTTGGTTTTCTCATCGATACGGGCACGGACAACGGCATTGGCAGGCATGGCGAGACTCCTTGGGCCACACTGTAGCCCAAGAAGCCCTTGCTTTCAATCTGCTGCCTTCTCCGCCAGCACCATGTAATTGACCTCAAGGTCGCGGCTTTTCTTCCAGGCGTCTTCGAGCGGATGATAAACCACGCCCACCTTGTCGGTGACCCGCATGCCGTTGCGGGTGATCAGCGCGGTGATTTCCTCGGGGGTAAGGAATTTCTTCCAATCGTGGGTGCCTTTGGGCAGCCAGCGCAGCACGTACTCGGCGCCGACGATGGCCAGCGCATAGGCGCGGGCCGTGCGGTTGATGGTGGCGGTCAGCATCATGCCGCCGGGGCGAACCAGATCGGCACAGCTCTTCATATAGAGCGGCACGTTGTCGACATGTTCGACCACTTCCATGTTGAGCACGAGGTCAAAGCTCTCGCCTGCCGCCGCGAGGGCTTCCGAGGTCGTCGCCCGATAGTCGATGTCGAGCCCCGATTGCGCGGCGTGCAGGCGGGCGATGGCGATATTGCGCTCCGCCGCATCGGCCCCGGTGACGCTGGCACCAAGCCGCGCCAGCGGTTCGCACAACAGGCCGCCGCCGCAGCCGATATCGAGAATCCGCAGGCCCTCGAACGGCCGCATCACCCCGCCATCGCGCTCGAAATGTCGGAGCACGTTCTCGCGGATATAAGCCAGCCGTACCGGGTTGAACTTGTGGATCGGCTTGAACTTGCCATCCGGGTTCCACCACTCCTCGGCCAGCTTCCCGAATTTTTCAACTTCGGCATCATTGATGGTGGTGGCGGTCATCGGCTGGTCTCCTTGCCGACGATACTACTCAAACTGCCCCACGAGCTAAAGCCTCCAATGGCTATCGGCCTCAGGCCAGCGGCAGGATATCATAGGTGCCGAACGTCCAGATCTGGCCCTCGGGATCGCGCACCGAATATTCGCAGCTGCCATAATCCTCGTCGCGCAGCGGCAGGATGATCTCGAAACCCGCAGCGACGGACTTGGCGTAATGCGCATCGGGATCCGAAACCACGGCGAACAACGCCATGGTCACCCCGCCGGCTTCGCCCGGCTGCCGCATCAGCTTGCCGAACGGCGTGTCGGCCACCTGGCTCATCATCACCGCGCCATTGCCGAACTTCAGCTCGCAGTGGACGATCACGCCGGCCTCGTCGCGGAACATCGTCCCGACTTCGAAGCCGAATATCTCGGTCAGGAATTTCAGCGCGGCATCGGCATCGCGATAGCGCAGCACCGGGATCAGGGTGGCACGGCTCGGCTTGGCAACTGACATGGCTTTGGCTCCTCCCAAACAAGACTGAAGCTAAACACGTTCCCGTTTTGTTCACAAGCGGTTATCGGAGTTGAGATTTCCAACTGCCATGACGCCACCAATACAGTCAGCGCCATCCAGCGCCACCATCCCACCTTTCTTGCCTATCCGCTAATCTTGTGGCATGTCGCCCGCGCTGACCCAACCCGGCGCCACCTGTCCGGGAACATGAAAATTCCGGATCCCCCATGGCCCGCATCGTGATGAAGTTCGGCGGCACTTCCGTCGCCGATGTCAAGCGCATCCGCCAGGCCGCCCTGCACGTCAAACGCGAGATCGAGGCCGGCAATCAGGTATCGGTGGTGGTGTCGGCAATGTCGGGCAAAACCAATGAACTCGTCGGCTGGACCCGCGAAGCCGCTCCCGTCCACGACGCCCGCGAATACGATGCCGTCGTCGCCTCTGGCGAGCAGGTCACCGCCGGGCTGATGGCCATCGTGTTATCTGAAATGGGCATTCCGGCGCGCTCCTATGCCGGCTGGCAGGTGCCGATCCACACCGATGACGCGCACGGCTCGGCCCGCATTACCGGCATCGACGCGACCGAACTCGACAAGCGGATGAACGAGGGCTGGGTGCCGGTCGTCACCGGGTTCCAGGGCGTCGCGCCGTCGGGACGGGTCACCACCCTCGGCCGCGGCGGCTCGGACACTTCGGCCGTTGCCGTCGCCGCGGCGGTCAAGGCCGATCGCTGCGATATCTACACCGACGTCGATGGCGTCTACACCACCGATCCGCGCATCGTGCCGCGGGCCCGGCGGATGAACAAGATTTCGTTCGAGGAAATGCTCGAAATGGCGTCGCTCGGCGCCAAGGTGCTGATGATCCGCTCGGTCGAACTCGCCATGGCGCAGAAGGTGCGGCTCGTGGTGCGCTCGACCTTCGATGATCCGAACGCCCCGCAAATTGCGCCCGATGGCACGCCCGGGGTCCCCGGCACGCTGGTCTGCGATGAGGAAGAGATCATGGAAAAACAGATCGTTTCGGGCGTCACCATGGCACGCGGCGAGGCCAAGATCACCCTGCGCGATGTGCGCGACCGGCCGGGCGTCGCCGCGGCGATCTTCGGAGCGCTGGCCGATGAATCGATCATCGTCGACATGATCGTCCAGAACGTCGCCGATGACGGCTCGGTCACCGACATCACCTTCACCGTCCCCGATGGCGAGTACGACAAGGCCATCCGCACCCTGCAGGCCGCGCAAAACATCGAATACGCCAAGATCGTCGGCTCGAAGGGCAACGCGAAAATCTCAGTCGTCGGCGTCGGCATGCGCAGTCACGCGGGGGTCGCCGCGTCGATGTTCAAGGCGCTGGCCGACAAATCGATCAATATCCAGTTGATTACCACGTCGGAAATCAAGACCTCGGTGCTGATCGACGATGAATATGCCGAGCTTGCGGTTCGGGCGCTCCATACGTATTACGGACTGGACAGGCAGGACGTCTGAGCCGCCCGGCAACTTCGGGTCGGTCGGGCGCTTTCGGAGGGCGGCAGGGCCGCGATTGAGGCGATGGTCACGGCGATAGGCGGTCCCCGCGTCCTGCTCCGGCAGCTGCGCGAAACCATGGCTGAGCCGCTGGCGTCGCAGGACCGTCTCGACAAGATCGTCAATCTCATCGCCGACAACATGCGGGCTGACGTCTGTTCGTTCTACGTGCTGCGCGACGATGGCGCGCTGGAATTGTTCGCCACCCGCGGGCTGAAGCCCGAAGCAGTCCACATGACGACGCTGCAACTGGGCGAAGGTCTCGTCGGGCTGATCGCCGCTGAAGCCGAACCCCTGAGCCTCGACAATGCGCCGGCCCATCCGGCTTTCCTCTACAAGCCTGAAACCGGCGAGGACGCCTATCTGTCCTTCCTCGGCGTGCCGGTGCTGCGCGCCGGCCAGACCTTGGGCGTGCTGGTGGTCCAGAACAGCGACCGGCGGCACTATGGCGAGGAGGAAACCGAGGCGATGCTGACCACGGCGACCATTCTCGCCGAGATGATCGCCACCTCCGATTTCGATACGCTGATCAAGCCGGGCCAGGACATCGACCTCCGGCGGCCCCGCATGTTCGACGGTCTGCCGCTGGCCGATGGCATCGCGCTCGGCAAGGTGGTGCTGCACGACCCGCGCGTCGTCGTCACCAATTTCATCGCCGAGGATACCGAGGCCGAACTCGCCCGGCTCGAAGCGGCGCTCGAACGGATGCGGATGAGCATCAACGACATGCTCGACCATGGCGACATGGTCGCCGCCACCGATCACCGCGAAATCCTCGAAACCTACCGGATGTTCGCCAATGATCGCGGCTGGGTCGCCCGGCTGAGCGAGGCCATTCAAAACGGCCTGTCGGCGGAAGCCGCGGTGGAGCGTGTCCAGAACGATACCCGCGCCCGCATGCTGCGCCAGACCGACCCCTATATCCGCGACCGGCTGCACGATCTCGACGACCTCGCCAACCGGCTGCTGCGGGTGCTGACCGGCGATGGCTCGGCGCTGGCGAAAAAAGACCTGCCGGAAAACTCCATTCTCGTTGCCCGCAACATGGGGCCGGCCGAACTGCTCGAATATGATCGCACCCGCATTCGCGGCATCGTGCTCGAGGAGGGGGCGTCGACAGCGCATGTCGTCATCGTCGCGCGCTCGCTCGGGCTGGTGATGGTCGGGCAGGCCGATTCGATCGTCTCGGTGTCGGAAACCGGCGACGACATCATCGTCGACGGCATTACGGGCAAGGTGCATCTGCGCCCGACGCTCGATATCGAACAGAGCTACGTCGAAAAGGTCCGGCTGACCGAAAAACGGCAGGCGCATTACGCGACGCTGAAATCCAAGCCCTCGGTCACCCGCGACGGCATCGAAATCACCCTGCTGCACAATTCCGGGCTGGTCGCCGATATGCCGATGCTCGAGGAAACCGGCGCCGCCGGGGTCGGGCTGTTCCGCACCGAACTGCAGTTCATGATCGCCTCGCGGCTGCCGCGGCTGGCCGAGCAGGTGGCGCTCTACCGCGAAGCCATCCGCCTCTGCGGCGACCGGCCCATCGTCTTTCGGCTGCTCGATATCGGTGGCGACAAGGTGGTGCCGTATCTGCGCTCGCAAGCCGAGGAAAACCCGGCGATGGGCTGGCGCTCGCTGCGCATCGGCCTCGAACGGCCGGGCTTGCTCCGCACCCAGATCCGGGCGCTGCTCACGGCCGCTGATGGGCGCCCGATGAAAATCCTCGTGCCGATGGTCACTGAGGTCATCGAGTTCAAAAAGACCCGCCTCGTCGTTGACAAGGAAATGGACCGGCTGCGTCGCACCGGCCACCCGGTGCCCGCGCGGCTCGAACTCGGCGCCATGGTCGAAGTGCCCTCGCTGCTGTTCGAACTCGATGCGCTGATGCCGGAGGTCGATTTCGTCTCCATCGGCTCGAACGATCTGGTGATGTTCCTGACGGCCGCCGATCGCGGCAATGCGCGGGTGTCAAAGCATTATGATCCAATCGGCCGCCCCCGATTGCGCGCCCTGCGCACGGTCGTCGAGGCGGCAACGCTCCACGGCAAATCGCTGACCATGTGCGGCGAACTGGCCGGCAAGCCGCTCGAAGCGTTGGCGCTCATGGCCATCGGCATGACCAAGCTGTCGATGGGACCGTCCTCGATCGGCCCGGTTAAGGAGATGATTCTGGGGCTGGAACTCGCTCCGATCCGCGCTGCGGTCGCCGAGGCGCTGGCCGAAGGCGCCGGCGGCGTGCCGATACGGGCGCTCCTCAAGGATTGGGTCGACCGGCAAAAGCTGTCGGTGTAAGAGCGCCGTCATGACCACGCTGCCGCACGACAAGCTCGAGGCGCTCGAAACGCGTTTCGACGATATCGAATCCGCCCTCGCATCCGGCCCCGCCGCCGAGGAATTCGTCCGGCTGTCCAAGGATTATGCCGAACTGCTGCCGGTGGTGACGCCGATCAAGGCCTACCGCAAGGCCTTGCGGGAATTGCAAGAGGCCGAGGACCTCCGCGCCGGCGGCGATGCCGACATGCGCGACATGGCCGCGACTGAAATCGAAGCGCTCGAACCTAAAATCGAAGCGCTCGCCAACGACATCCGCCTGCTGCTGCTGCCCAAGGACGAGGCCGACGAAAAATCGGTCATCCTCGAAATCCGCGGCGGCACCGGCGGCGACGAAGCCGCGTTGTTCGCCGGCGACCTGCTGCGCATGTACCAGCGCTACGCCGAACTGCATCGCTGGAAAGTCACCCTGATGGAGGAAAGTCCCGGCGAATTCGGCGGCTACAAGGAAGTCGTCGCCAACATTTCCGGCAAGGGCGTTTACGCGCGGATGAAATTCGAGAGCGGCGTGCACCGGGTGCAGCGGGTGCCCGAAACCGAAGGTTCGGGGCGTATCCACACCTCGGCGGCAACGGTCGCGGTGCTGCCTGAAGTCGAGGATATCGACATCGACATCAAGGCCGAGGACATCCGCATCGATACGATGCGCTCGTCGGGCGCCGGCGGCCAGCACGTCAACACCACCGATTCGGCGGTGCGCATTACGCACCTGCCGTCGGGCATCGTCGTCACCTCCTCGGAAAAGAGTCAGCACCAGAACCGCGCTACGGCAATGAAAGTGCTGCGGGCGAGGCTCTATGAGCAGCAGCGCCACGCTCGCGATACGGCGCGCTCGGATGCCCGTAAGGAACAGGTCGGCAGCGGCGACCGGTCGGAGCGGATCCGGACCTACAATTTCCCCCAGGGGCGCGTCACCGATCACCGCATCAATCTGACGCTCTACAAACTCGATAAAGTCATCGTCGGCGAAGCGCTCGACGAGGTCATCGAGGCCTTGATCACCGAACACCAGGCGGCACAGCTCGCCGCCATGGAGGGCGTCAGCTGACTCAGACCATCGGAGCTGCCTGGCGCGCCATGCGGGATCGTTTCCGCGAGGCGGGCCTCGCCAACCCCGCCCTCGATGCGCGCCTACTCGCCCAGCACATGCTCGGCTACGACGCGCTCGGGTTGCTGTCCCACGAAGCCGATCCGATCGGCATCATCGATCAGGGCGCCCTGTCACAGGCGGCGCTGCGACGGCTGCGCGGCGAACCGGTGGCCCGCATTATCGGCCGCCGTGGATTCTACGGGCTCGATTTCGCGCTGTCGCCGGCAACGCTGGTGCCGCGTCCCGAGACCGAATTGCTGGTCGATTTCGCGCTGCTGGCGCTGCGCGGCAAGGGGCCGGCGCGGCTGCTTGACCTTGGCACCGGCAGCGGCTGCATTGCCATTTCGGTGCTCGCCAATGTGCGCGAAGTCACCGCGACGGCGACCGATCTCAACCCCGATGCGCTGATCATGGCCCGGCTCAACGCCACCCATCACGGCGTCGCCGACCGCCTGACCTTCATCGAAGGCTCGTGGACTGAAAAACTGCCGGCGGACCAGCGCTTTGCCTGCATCGTTTCGAACCCGCCCTATATCGAAAGCGCCGCGATCGACGGGCTGCCAGTCGATGTGCGGGCTTACGATCCGCGCCTGGCGCTCGACGGCGGCAGCGATGGCCTCGATCCCTATCGCATCCTTGCGGAGACGCTGCCGGCGCATCTTGACCCCGGCGGCGTGGTGATGGTCGAGATCGGCTCGACCCAGGGCGAAGCTGTTTCAGCGCTGTTTGAAGCCGCCGGTTTTTCCGGCATCACCCTCGAAAAGGACCTTGCGGGGCTTGATCGGGTGGTCATTGCTCATCATTTCAGTTGAAACCCGACCGTATTGACGGGGTCAGGCGATTTTCTCTTTGTAAAGCCGGCGGGAACCCGCTAGTTTCCCGAGTGTTGACCACGGTGCCACTGCACCACGGCGATACCACTCCGCTCATCAGCGATGCTGATCGTGCAGCACGGACACGGCGATAGGACCGGTCCGTACCGCCAGCTGCGAGTAGGTGGCGATATCCGAGGCGACACTTTGGACCGTTGAAATTCCAGTCCGCGACCCGGCCACACCGTTTTTGGTCCGCCGCCGCGCTGGTTGTAAGCAGCCCGGCTGAGCCGGATGCCGATCGTTAGGGCCTTTCCGAGAGTTATAAAGCGAAGCAATGAGACCCAACCAGCAGAAGAACCGCTCGCGCAGCCGGAATGGTGGACGCAAGAGCATCAATCCCCTGTCGCGCAATTTCGAAAGCAACGGCCCCGACGTGAAGGTGCGCGGCAACGCCACCCATATCGCCGACCGTTACGTGCAGCTGGCGCGCGATGCCCAGTCGGCCGGCGATTCGGTGATGGCGGAGAATTATCTCCAGCACGCCGAACACTATAACCGCATCATCTCGACGGCCCAGGCGCAGCAGGGTCTGCGGCCCGACCAGTATACCGGTCAGGACGAGCTTGATGACGACGATGATTTCCCCCCGATCAACGATCGCTTCTCGATCCCCGACCGGACGCCGCCCCAGCAGCAGCACCAGCAATCCAATGGCGATGCGGGGCAGGGTGAGCAGAGGTCTTCCGAAAATCGTCAGTCCGACAACCGTCAATCCGAACAGCGCCAGCCGGAGCATCGTCAGTCGGACCAGCGTCCGAACGAACAGCGCCAGTCCGAACCACGGCATTCCGAGCCTCGGCAGGATCAACGCCCCGAGCAGCGGCAAGAATCGCGCCCCGAGCGGACTGAACAGCGTCCAGTCGAACCGCGCCAGGCCGAACAGCCCAGGGTCGAGCCGAAAGCTACCGAGCCCGTCGAAGCCGTCGCCACTAATGAAGACGGCGCTCCCGCCGCGCCGGCAGGTGAAACCGGCGAACGTCGCTTCCGCGAACGCCGCCCGCGTCGTCGCAGCCGCAGTGCGGCCGATGCCGCTTCCGGTACCGGCGAAGGCGCCGATCCCGCCGGTTCAGCCCAGCCAGACGTCGGCGGCCTCCCCGCCTTCATCACCGCCGGCAGCAGCGACTAGTCGTACCGATCTCTCTGCCTGGCAGTTCCCTGCACGCAGCACCTTGCTGCACGCAGACTTTGCCCCAAACACAGTCATCCCCGCGAAAGCGGGGATCTCTGTTTAACGGCGGGCAAGCCAAACGAAGCTTCGCACGTCCGCCCTCCCGCCTCTGCAAGACTCACAATCCCGATCGCCGCTAGTCACGCACCACGCCGCGCCCCGCCGGCCGGTCGATAATTTCGCGCTTGCCGTTACGGTGGCGAATGGCCATGACGCGATGCTCGGGATACAGCTTGTGGCCGACCCGGATCAGGCTCTGAAACGCTGACGTCGTCGTTGCGGCCGCGGTCACGATCCACACCACATCCCCACCGCTGGTCAGTTCGTGCTGCGGCTCCGCCCCGGTTGCCGCATAAGCCTGCGCTTCTTTAGCGCCGTACAGCGCCCAGCCGAGATACGCCGTCACCTTCGCTTCGCGTTCCCCCTCGTCGAACGCGAACAAATAATGCCCACGCTGGATCTGGGCATGCAGCGTGCGAATCAGGTCACCGGCGGGGAAGCTGTCAAAGGGTGCCCGTCGTGAGATAAATTGCGATGCAATCCCGAGCGCCAGCAGCGGATTGGGGAGCCGTTTGATTGTAACCGGCATTTTCATCAGTCCCGTCAATTGGTTCTCGAAAGTGGTGCGTACGCCACACCGTTCGACTTACTTTAAATCGTTGCGAATTCGGAGTTGGCACCGCGTCTCAGAATGGGATTATAGTGTTGCGCACAGTTTGGTGCGGTCATCAGCCGTTATTATCTGCTGGATGCCAACAGGTTCCACACCATAATTGCTGGGCGCATATCGGCGCCGTTCCGGCCGGCTCATCGCGAGGCGGCTATAAAAACCGCAAGGTTCAAGGGGAAACGCCATGGCGCCAACAGTCTATAACCTCAATCAAATAGTCGGTGCACTCACCACTAACTGGGGCGGCGACCAACAGGGTCAGACCATCACCTGGAAAACCGGCCCGACCATTACCTATTCGATCGGCATCCAGCCAAACTCACCGCGGGCCACAAACGTTGAAAACGCCGGCTTCCGCGCCATGGACAGCACCGAGGCGTCCTACGCGCGCCAGGCGTTCGACTACTGGGACGATCTGATCGCCCGCGATCTGACGGAATCGTCCAGCGCTGACGCCAATATCGGCATCGCCATGTCGAGCACCACGAAAAATGGCGGTACCTACGCCTCGCAAAATCTCGTTGCCCAGCCGCCAGGCTCAAGCACCTTCGACCGTGATTTTGCCAAGGTCAACATCTGGCTGAATACCGGCTGGACCGATTTCCAGCCTGGAGCCGGATGGGAATTTGGTCAGCGTGGCCTCGAGACCATGATCCACGAAATCGGTCACTCACTCGGATTGTCGCACCCGGGAACCTATGACGCTTCGGACGCTGTCCCCCCGACCTACGCTGATGATGCTCTCTATACGCTCGACACGCTGCAATACACGGTGATGAGCTATTGGGCGCCGGGTTCCGATGGCATCGCCATCGATCGCACCGGTGGCGGCAATACCGGCGACGCGAACGGTGACGGCATCAATGCTGCAACGCCGATGCTGCACGACATCATGGCAATCCAGGCGCTCTACGGCGCTGATCTGACCACCCGCACCGGCAATGATACCTACGGCTTCAACATTTCTATGAGCACCGGTGGCTATCGCCGCTCGTTCGATTTTGCCAATCCCTACAACCCGGACCCCGTAGTCGCCATCTACGACGCTGGCGGCATCGATCGGCTCGACGTGTCCGGCTACACCCAGAACCAGATCGTCGACCTGCGGCCCGGCACCTTTTCGAGCATCGGCGCGCTGACCTTCAATGTGGCGATTGCCTACAACACCATTATCGAAGATGCAGCCGGCGGCTCCGGCAACGATCACCTCTATGGCAACCATGTCGCCAACGCGCTGTGGGGCAATGCCGGGTACGATATCCTCGAAGGCTTCGACGGCAATGACTGGCTCGATGCAGGCTGGGACGCTTCGGGCAGTCAGTCCTATGGCGGCAACCAGGACGACTACATCTTTGCGACTGGCGGCGCCGACTACGTCGATGGTGGCAACGGCACCGACACTCTCGACTTCTCTCGCGCCAGCGGCGGAGTGTCGTTCGATCCGACTTACGGCAAAAAACTCGGAGCGTGGGTCGAAGGCGATACCATTATCGGCATCGAGAATATCATCGGTTCCGCCTATGCCGATGAGTTCGGGCTGGGCGACACCGGCAATTCCATCCGCGGCGGCGGCGGCAACGACAGATTGGCCGGCTATGGCGGTAACGATGCGCTGTACGGCGAAGCCGACGACGACACGCTGTTTGGCGGTACCGGAGCCGATTATCTCGATGGCGGTGCCGGATTTAACATAGCGAGTTTTTCGGACCCCGTTACCATCAACCTGCAGAGCTTTAGCCACACCGGTGAAGCAGCAGGGGACACGTTCGTCAACATCCAGCAGTTCAACACCGGCGCCGGCGCAGACACCGTCACCGGGTACCTCAACTCCGCCAATCGTATCGCTACCGGCGACGGCGACGACACTCTTTACGGCGGCAACAGCGGTGACTGGCTCCAGGGCGGCAAGGGTGCCGACTATATCAACGGCGGCGACGGTTCCGACACTGTCTCGTACCTCGACTCGACCACCGCCATCACCGTGCAGATGGAATTCACCGACGGGAACGGTTCGTCTGGCAAGGTCCTGGCAGGCGAGTGGGGTTACGACACGCTGATCAGCATCGAAAATGTCGAAGGCACCAACTATAACGACCGGATGGAGGGCGACGAAGGCTCCAACACCTTCTGGGGCATGGGTGGCGACGACCGGATGCAGGGCGACAGCGATGCCGGCCCGCAGGGCTCGGTCGACGTCATGTACGGCGGTGCCGGCAATGATTCGGTGCTTATCGGCGCCAACGACTACGCCTTCGGTGGTGCTAACTCCGACACGGCGACGTTCGTTGGTGACGCGATCTACATCAACTACATCACCAACCAGTTCTTCATCAGCGGGGCCACGTTCCAACTCTACGAGTTCGAGACCTATATCGGCTCCGCTCTGGCTGACACCATGGTGGGTGGCAATTGGGCCGAATCGTTCATCGTCGGCGCCGGTGCCGACGCCATCTATGGTCAGGGCGGCAATGATTTCCTCTACACCAGCGATGGCGCCGACATCATGGATGGTGGCGCCGATTTCGATACCATAGTCTTTGACCGGGCAATGGTCGCGGACTGGCAGAACGGCATCCTCGATGCGGCAATCGCCAGCGATTCGTTCTACAACTGGGAGGCAATGCAGGGCTCGGCCGGCAACGACATCATCCGCACCAATAGCTGGGGTTATGCGATCACGCTGAAAGGCGGCGCCGGCAATGACATCCTCGCCACCGGTCCCGACCAGTCCGTCGACACGCTGAAAGGCGAAGATGGCAATGACAAGATCGACGGCGGTGGCGGCAATGACGACATGGATGGCGGCAAGGGCAACGACATCATTTATGTCCGATCGGCCGGCGATATCGTGCGCGAAAAGGCCGGTGAAGGCAGCGATACGGTAATTTCCAGCGTTTCCTTTGCGCTTGCAGCCGGCGTCGCAGTCGAACGGTTGACACTCAGCAGCAGTGCCGGTGCCAGCAGTCTTACCGGTAACGAACTTGATCAGGTCCTGACCGGCAATGCGTCGAGCAATGGTCTCACCGGTGGGCTTGGCAACGACACCGTCAATTACGCCGACGCAGCGGCGGGAGTAACGGTCGATCTGCGCTACAACAGTGCGCAAAACACCATCGGTGCCGGTATCGACACCATCCGCAGCGTTGAAAACATCATCGGGTCTGATTACGCAGACCGCCTGTTCGGTGACGAAGACGCCAATATTCTTCGCGGCGGCGGCGGCAACGATCGGCTTGAAGGCTTTAGCGGCCGAGACATTTTCTTTGGCGGCAAGGGCGCCGATGTATTGCTTGGCGGCCTTGGCAACGACACCTACAATATCGACGACGCCAAAAACATCGCTGTCGAAACCAGTGCCGCGGGCAGTGGAATCGACCGGGTAAATTCATCAGTCAATTATACTCTTCAAGCCAATGTCGAAGAGTTGGTGATGGCCGGAACCGGCGATCTCGACGCGACCGGTAATGACAGTGAAAACATGATTTTCGGCAATGCCGGGGACAATAAAATCGATGGCCTCGACGGGGCCGACCGACTTTATGGCGGCGACGGGGTCGACACGCTGCTTGGCGGGTTGGACCGTGATCGCCTGGATGGCGGTTCTGGCAACGATAAACTCAATGGCCAGGCCGGAAACGACCTGATGATCGGCGGGCTCGGTGACGACTCCTACTACGTCGATAGTGTCGGCGACGTGGTCTACGAACTGGCCGGTGCCGGCAGTGGGATCGATATCGTCAGAGCGGTAGCCGATCATGTGTTGAGCGCCAACGTCGAGAACCTCATTCTTACTGGTGTCAGTGCAATTGACGGCGCCGGAAATGAAATGGCCAACAAGATCTACGGTAACGCTGCAAATAATGTGATCTATGGAAAACTCGGTAACGACTTTCTTTATGGAGGCGCTGGCGCCGATTCTTTTGTCTTCAATACGACAATTAGTGCGGCCAACGTCGACACCATCGATGATTTCGATAGATCGAATGACATCATCAACCTGCAAAACACCGGCGCAGGTTTGTTCAACGCCCTTGCTGCAGGCGTGCTGAAGGCCGCAGCCTTCAATGTGGGTACCGCAGCCACGCAGGATGACGACCACATCATTTACGACAAGAACAGCGGCGTCCTGCTCTACGACGCCGATGGCCTGGGCGGTGCTGCCGGAATTCGCTTCGCCATCCTCGACAATAAGCCCCCGGTTCTTTCGGCAGCCGATTTCTTCGTCATCTGACCCCTTCCGGTCGCCTCGGCGATGGCAATTTCAAACGAAACGAGCCGGTCCGATGGGCCGGCTCTTTTCGTTTCGCGGGACGTGCCTATATCTCGTGTGCGACCAGCCAGCGCCGCCAAGCGGGCGGTTGGTCGGACCATGATCCCAATGCGCTTGCCGTGCCTTTGAGGGCGGTCGGCGCGAGGCGAGAGGACTTTGCGTAATGAACATCGAAAAATACACCGAACGGGCCCGCGGCTTCATCCAGAGCGCGCAGACCTTTGCGCTCGGCAAGGGCCATCAGCAATTCACCCCGGCGCACCTCCTCAAAGTGCTGCTTGATGACGAGGAGGGTATGGCTAACGGCCTGATCCAGGCGGCCGGCGGCGATCCCAAGGCGGCACGTGCCGGCGTCGAAGCGGCCATCGCCCGGCTGCCGACCGTCTCGGGCGACAGCGGCCAGCTCTATTTGTCGCGGGAAACCGCGCGGGTGTTCGACACCGCAGAAAGCGCGGCTCAGAAAGCCGGCGATTCGTTCGTCGCCGTCGAGCGTCTGCTGCTGGCGCTGGTGATCGAAAAGGACACTGATGCGGGCAAGATCCTCGCCTCTGCCGGTCTCACCCCCAATGCCCTCAACACCGCCATCGAAGCCATCCGCAAGGGCCGCACGGCTGATTCGGCCTCGGCCGAGCAGAGCTATGATGCGCTGAAGAAATATTCGCGCGACCTCACCCAGGCGGTGCGCGACGGCAAGCTCGACCCGGTGATCGGCCGCGATGAGGAAATCCGCCGCACCATCCAGGTGCTGAGCCGCCGCACCAAGAACAACCCGGTGCTGATCGGCGAACCCGGCGTCGGCAAGACCGCCATCGCCGAGGGCCTCGCCCTCCGCATCGTCAATGGCGACGTGCCCGAATCACTGAAAAACAAGTCGCTGATGTCGCTCGACATGGGCTCGCTGATTGCGGGCGCCAAATACCGCGGCGAATTCGAGGAGCGGTTGAAGGCCGTGCTCAACGAGGTCACCGCCTCGGATGGGCAGATCATCCTGTTCATCGACGAAATGCACACCCTCGTCGGCGCCGGTAAATCCGAAGGCGCCATGGATGCCTCCAATTTGCTGAAGCCGGCGCTCGCCCGCGGCGAATTGCACGCCATCGGCGCGACGACGCTCGATGAATATCGGAAGCACGTCGAAAAGGACGCGGCGCTCGCCCGGCGCTTCCAGCCGGTGTTCGTCGATGAACCGACGGTCGAGGACACCATCTCGATCCTGCGCGGGCTCAAGGAAAAATACGAGCTGCACCACGGCATCCGCATCTCTGATTCGGCGCTGGTCAGCGCGGCGACGCTGTCGAATCGCTACATCACCGATCGCTTCCTCCCCGACAAGGCCATTGACCTGATGGACGAAGCGGCCGCACGGCTGCGCATGGCGGTTGATAGCAAGCCCGAAGCGCTCGACGAACTCGATCGGCGCATCATGCAGCTCAAAATCGAGCGCGAGGCGCTGAAAAAAGAAACCGATGACGCCAGCAAGACCCGGCTCGGCCGGCTCGAGGCCGAACTCGGCGATCTCGAGGAGCAGGCGCAGGGCCTGTCGACCAAATGGCATGCCGAAAAGGATCGCATCCAGGGCGCCCAGCGGCTCAAGGAAGAGCTCGATGCGGCCCGCAGCCAGTTGGAGATCGCCCAGCGCACCGGCGACCTCGCCAAGGCCGGTGAACTCGCCTATGGCGTCATCCCGGACCTCGAACGGCGCATCCGCACCTCCGAAGACCCCAATGGCGATGGCAAGATCGATCCGTTGATGGCCGAGGAAGTGGTCACCCCGAGCCACATCGCGCAGGTGGTGTCCCGCTGGACCGGCATTCCGGTCGACCGGATGCTCGAGGGCGAGCGCGACAAGTTGCTCAAGATGGAAGCCACCATCGGCGCCCGCGTCATCGGCCAGGCCGAAGCCGTCGCCGCCGTAGCGAGGGCCGTGCGCCGCTCGCGTGCCGGGCTGCAGGACCCCAACCGGCCGATCGGCTCGTTCATGTTCCTCGGGCCGACCGGCGTCGGCAAGACCGAACTGACCAAGGCGCTGGCGCAGTTTCTGTTCGATGACGAGACCGCCATGGTTCGCCTCGACATGAGCGAATTCATGGAAAAGCACTCGGTCGCCCGTCTCATCGGCGCCCCGCCGGGCTATGTCGGCTACGACGAGGGCGGTGTCATCACCGAAGCCGTGCGGCGTCGCCCCTATCAGGTCATCTTGTTCGACGAAATCGAGAAGGCGCATCCCGATGTGTTCAACATCCTGCTGCAGGTGCTCGATGACGGGCGGCTGACCGACGGGCAGGGTCGTACCGTCGATTTCCGCAACACGCTGATCATCATGACCTCGAACCTCGGCGCCGACTATCTGGCGGGGTTGAGCGAAGGCCAGTCGGTCGAAGCAGTGCGCGGCAAGGTGCTCGATGCAGTCAAGGCGGCATTCCGGCCCGAATTCCTCAACCGCATCGATGAGATCCTGCTGTTCCATCGGCTCGACCGGTCGCACATGGGCGCCATCGTCGATATCCAGTTCAAGCGGCTGCTGAGCCTCCTGAAGGATCGCGATATCACGCTGGAAATGACCCCCAAGGCGCGCGACTGGCTCGCCGAAGCCGGCTACGACCCCGCCTACGGAGCCCGTCCCCTCAAGCGCGCCATGCAGCGCGAACTGCAGGACAACCTCGCCGACGAGATTCTGTCGGGCCGCATCGCCGACGGCAGCAAAGTCATCGTCGACGCCGGCGACGCCGGCCTGCTGCTGTTTCCCCAGACTGAGATCGTCCCCGAAGCCGCCGCCTGAGGCGGTTTCCCGGTCGAAGACCACTCCTATCAGACAATGAGATAACGGGTCCCCGCGCCACATACCCTCCCCTCCCCCCTGAGGGGAGGGCTAGGGAGGGGGTAGCTCCACATGCAGGAGAGTTAGTTAAAGACCCGGTTTTGCCAGCGAGTGCTGTACTTGCAGTGCGGTCAGAAGCGCCACAGCACCGTTTCCGAAATGCTTGGATAAGGCTGATCTAAGAGAAGGGCGCTCGTAGCCAAGCCCAGCTCAAACGCCAGCGTCATGCACCCGTGGCTACCCCCACCCTCCATCCCTCCCCTCAAGGGGGAGGGAGGCGATGGGGCTACCTCCACAGCTCCAAATCCACCGCTAACGCAGACAATTAAGCAAGAGAACCGCATGCCACAAACCCTCCCCTCCCCCTTGAGGGGAGGGCTAGGGAGGGGGTAGCTCCAAGTGCAGGAGTGTTGGCTGGAAACTCGGTGTCGCCAGTGCACGCTAGGCGTCGCTGAGGCCGGAACCGCATCACACGGCTCACAAATACCCAGCACTAGCGGCTTCACCAAGCGCCTTGCCAGCCTCCGCCTCCCAGTTTAGAACAAATACGGAACGAACCGGGGGCGATGCCGCAATGTCATACAAGATCGATTACATCGAGTTTCCATCACGCGAGTTCGCTGGGACCCGGCGCTTCTTCGCCGAGGCGTTCGGATGGACCTACACGGAATACGGGCCGGAATATGTGGCGATCGATAGCGCCGGCATCGATGCCGGGATCGACGGCAGCTCCGGACGGGTTCCGGCCACCATGGCAATCGTCCGCACCGACGATCTCGAAGCGGCATTCCTCGCCGTCACCGCGGCCGGTGGTGAGATCCTGCGCAACCCATATGATTTCCCCGGTGGCAGGCGGTTTCATTTTCGCGAGCCGGGCGGCAACGAGTTGGCGGTATGGGTTGCAGTCTAGCGTTTTCGAGCGAAGTGGATGCCGGTTCGCGTAAAGAAACGCGGCTAAGCAAATCGCTGGAGCAGTTTCCGTTCTGATTCTGTCAGAACGGAAACTGCTCCAGCTTTACTGCACCGACGCCATGGTGACTGGCGCCGATTCGCCGTCGCGCTGCATCAGGTCGCGGATCTGGGCAATGCTGGCGCTAAACTGCCCCTCATACTGGGCCGCCAGCGTATTTTCGCGCGGCAGCTTCACCCCGAGCGGGTCGACGAAATTGCCATTGATCTTGATCTCGAAGTGCAGATGCGGCCCGGTCGAATTGCCGGTCGAGCCGACATAGCCGATGACCTGGCCCTGCCGGACCTTGACGCCTGGCTTGATGCCGTCGGCGATCCGGCTCATGTGGCCATAAGCGGTCTCGAAGCCGTTGACGTGCGCGATCTCGACTTTCTTGCCATAGCCGGACTGCCAGCCGGCAAGCTCGATCGTGCCATCACCCGCGGCGTAGATCGGCGTGCCGGATTTGGCCGCGAGATCGACGCCGGTGTGAAGCTTGCGCGTATGGAAGATCGGGTGGATGCGATAGCCGAAATTGGAGCGGACCACGCCGCCACCCTGCAACGGCCGACGGTTGAGGAAGCGCTGGCCAGTCTCCCCGTCGGGATCGTAGAAATCGACCATCCCGTCTTCGGTGCGAAAGCGAAACATCTCGCGCAGCGTGCCGTTGATGGTCAGGCCCACATACAGCAATTCGCTTCGGCCCTCGGCATCGGGCGGGGTCTCGAGCATTTCGATCTGGTCGCCTGGCGTCACCTTCTTCGTCAGGTCGACATCATAGGCGTACATCGCGACGATGCGGCTGATGGTGTCGTCGGCGAGGTCATGCTTGCGCCCGGTTTCCCATAGCGCCTTGTACAGCGTCGGCAGGTTCGAAACGTTGATCTGCTCGGTATCCTCATCGGGGAACACGATATCGGCCGGCTTGATGCCGAGCACGTAAAGCCCCCTGTCGGTAAGCGCCACCGTGCCCTGGTGGATGTCGGAATTGCTCGCGTTGTCATGGAAATAGATGCTGAGCCGCACTGGAATCAGCGTCTGGCCATCGCGGGACGGCGCCAGCAGGATTCGCAGCCGTGTGCCGAGTTTCAGCGCTTTCATGATGTCGGGCGGCACCACATTGCGCAGCGCCTCGGATACTGCCGCGACGTTCATTTCGGAAAAACCGTTCTTGAGCAGCACGGCGCCGAGCGAGCCGCCCTCCTTGATCGTCAAAATCCGCTCGGTACGCCCGAGGCCCGCTTCGTCAGGCAGCACCGTCTTGCCGAGTGCGGTGATGTTTTCGGCAACGCCGGTCAGCAGCGAATCGGTCGCCTCGGTGCCCAGTTCGCGCACGCCGCCGCCGGGGGGCGGGGCATAGGCAAGCATCGTCGGATCGAGGTCGAAATAATTGCCCTCGACCGTCAGCCGCACGAAATCCGCGGCGCCCTGGTCGGATATGGCGCGCGGCGGCACAAAACTGACGGGCAGGGGGGCCACCTTTACTGCGACCTCACCCTCGACTTCGGCGCCGTAAATGTCGGTATTGACCGTGTCGGTCGGGCTTTCGACTGTGGTGTTGGCGGTCATCATCGCCACGGCGTCGTAAGCCGGAACGTCATCGGTCAGATTGGTCGCCGCGGTTGCGAGCGTCGCGCGCAACCGTACGAACGGCTGCTTCTTGATCATCGCCCGGCCGTCCTCGAGCTCGCGAATCGAAGCCTCGATGATTTCCATGTCCGAGCGGGTCTTGACGATCGGCCGCATCCGGTCGGCCTTTATCGCGAGATCGGTCGGCGGGAGGCTCGAATCAGGGGCCGAAATGGTCAGCGCTGCGTATGGGGTAGAGAAGGTGTCCTGACCTTTGAAACTGACATAGAGTGCGGCGCCCATCAGCAGCACCGAGGTCAGCCCGGTCATTACTGTGCCGGCGAGCCAGGCAAAGCTCAGTTCGCGGCCATGCGGAATGTCGCCATCGGTCGAATTGAGCGTCAGCGCGGCGCCGTCTTCGTAGCCGGTCGCTTTCAACAGGGCGGCGTGCCTGTTCTTGTGCGCTGCGTTCAATCCTGAATTCCCAACGTCGCGGCGCACTCTATAGGGAGCGCCGATAAGTCCAGCGATGCTGGATGAAAGCCATGCCCCCTGTAGTATAAAGGGTCAAGGCCGAGCCGCCTCCTCATCGGGGCGGAACATGGCAATTTTCCGCTCGCTCGGGCCAGCTCCAGGCACATGCAACCGGCAGAAACGTCAAAACCCGCGAAAAGCCTCTTGCACGCTTCGAACATACCACCTAGATGACGGCCTCCCCGCGACGGTCTATGCGGCGTGGGGGACCTTCCGGGGTGGCAGCGACTTCCAAGTTTTGGAAACGCGAAAATCTCGGAAAGGGCGGTTGACAGGCCAACGAGTGGTCCGTATACACCGCCCACCGCTGATGAGGCGGCGCCCAAAGCGCCAACGAAACAGCGGCAACCTACTGAGATTGCTAAGTAATTAGTGCTTTCAGGTTTTCAGAATTCGGACCTTCCGGAAGATGAAAATAGGGTGTTGACAGACGGAAACGTCTCGAGTACAACCCGCCTCGCTGACGACGCCGAGCGAACTTCGCTCCCACTGTTCAGCGAAATAACGAAAAGCGTTTCAGAGTTCGGGCGTTCCGAAAGATGAAAATAGGGTGTTGACAGACGGAAACGTCTCGAATATAACCCGCAACGTTGACGACGCCGAGCGAACTTCGCTCCCACCGTTCAGCGAAATAACGAAAAGGGCAGAGACGCTGTCGGGCAACCGGAGCAAAGTTCTGTCCCCAAAATTTAGGAAGCCTAGGCTTCCAATGACGTTGATGCCCGCGAGGGTCCCAGGGTCAGCTCTTTGACAGCGTGAAGATGGAAGAAAGAGAAACGTGGACGGCGAGGTTCTTGCGGACTGAACCCGAGCCAAAAGCTCGGTAGTAAGTCGAACAGACTTCGACGGTACGTTTTTTCTGAGGTACATAACCAATCACAGCCCTGTAACAGGGGTAAGTGACAGGTGTGTGTCCTCGTCAAAAAGCAAAAACGTGCATGCGTCGACCAAGTCAGCTCAAACTTGAGAGTTTGATCCTGGCTCAGAACGAACGCTGGCGGCAGGCTTAACACATGCAAGTCGAACGCCCCGCAAGGGGAGTGGCAGACGGGTGAGTAACGCGTGGGAATCTACCCAGTCCTTCGGAACAA
>JAQGJK010000023.1 GCA_028290665.1 Devosia sp.
ACCGACAACATTCATCGCTCGGCAATGTATTCAGGTCGCATTCAGGGGCGGGGGCCGCGGTATTGTCCGTCGATCGAGGACAAGGTGGTGCGGTTTGCGGATCGCGATACGCACCAGATTTTCCTCGAGCCGGAGGGACTTGACGACAGTACGGTTTATCCGAATGGGCTGTCGACCTCACTTCCCGAGGACGTGCAGCTGGAGTTCCTTCGGACTATGCCGGGACTAGAGACTGTCAGCATCGTTCGTCCGGGGTACGCAATTGAGTATGACTACGTCGATCCGCGTGCGATTTCGGCGACGCTAGAGCTAAAAGCGTTGCCGGGGCTGTTTCTGGCGGGACAGATCAACGGAACGACGGGTTATGAAGAGGCGGGTGCGCAGGGGCTGCTTGCCGGGATCAATGCCGCGCGTCGTGCGAGCAACGAGACCCAGTTGGTACTATCGCGGACCGAAAGTTATACCGGCGTAATGATTGACGACCTGGTGACGCGGGGAGTTTCGGAGCCGTATCGGATGTTCACTTCACGTGCCGAGTACCGGCTGCATCTGCGATCGGATAATGCCGACCAGCGACTGACTGATATTGGTATCGCCCATGGTGTCGTTAGCGAACCACGGATTGAACTGTTCCAGACCAAGGCTGCGGCGCTGGCGGCTGGGCGGAAGTCGTTGGAACAAAATGTGATTTCATCAAGTGCCGGCAAGGCCGCTGGATTGAACGTCAACCAGGACGGGCGAATGCGATCTGCTTTCGATCTGCTGTCTTATCCGGAAATCAAGTCAGAAGACATTATCCGGATATGGCCGATGCTAGCTAACATTCCTTCAGACATCATGGATCAGCTAACAGTCGAAGCCCAATACGCCGTATATCTCGATCGCCAGCGGCGGGACATTGACGCGGTGCGACGGGATGAAGCTTCGCCGATCCCAGGCTGGATGAATTATGATGAGTTGCCTGGGCTGTCGGGTGAGTTACGGCAGAAGCTGTCGGCTGGTCGACCGGGCACGCTGGCGCAGGCACAGCGTATCGAAGGGATGACGCCGGCCGCGGCGACTCTGATCCTTTCGGTAACGAAACGCGGTCAACAGCGAAAATCGGCGTGACCATAGCTTCGGAACTGGCCGAGCGCTATGTCAGGCAGGGCTCAGCCGATGCGATTGCTGCCGATCTTCAAGCGTTTTGGTCTCTGCTCACGAAGTGGAACGTGACGCAGAATCTTGTTTCACGTGAAACAATCGATCAGTTCTGGCAGCGGCATGTCGCTGACTCGCTGCAGTTGCTCCCACTGATAGCCGAAACCGATAGAACAATTCTAGATTTTGGCAGCGGGGGCGGCTTCCCTGCTTTGCCTCTAGCAATCGCGTTGAAGACCACGGCGATAAAATTTGACCTTTATGAACCCGTGCAAAAGAAAGCCGCGTTCCTTCGTATGGTGGCTCGTGAACTCAGTCTACCGGTGAAAGTCCACAACACTCGACTTGAGCTGCGTGATTCACGTGAAACACCGCCTGACCTACTCACCGCCCGTGCAGTAGCGCCGCTAACGGAGCTGAACCGGCTGATTCACCCCTATTTCGGCGCCACCACGCACGCGCTCTTTCCAAAGGGCCGCGAACATGGTCAAGAGATAGTGCAGTCGGAATTACAGTGGCAACACGACATCATCGCTCACCAAAGCGATACCGACGCGGCGTCGGCAATTCTTGAAATCAGGAATTTGCGGTCGATATCAAAGACTTAGTCAGTCGGAGGCGGATTGATGGCGCGAATTCTTACGCTCGCCAACCAGAAGGGCGGGGTCGGTAAAACTACGACGGCGATCAATCTCGCAACTGCTTTGGCGGCGATCGGCGAACGGGTGTTGATTCTCGATCTCGATCCGCAGGGCAATGCTTCCACCGGATTGGGATTGGCCCGGCAGGACCGAGGATTATCGAGCTCGGAGCTCATGCTTGGCGAAACGACGATTGCCGAAGCTGCGGTGGCGACGAGCGTGCCGAATGTCTCGATCATTCCCTCGACAATGGATCTGCTTGGCGTCGAGCAGGCAATCTATCGCGATGGCGACCGGGCCTTCAAATTGCGCGACGCGTTTCGTGGGCTGTCGGCGCTGACGATCAACAACCAGCCGGTCAGCTATGTGCTAATCGATTGTCCGCCGTCGCTTAATCTCCTGACCATCAACGCGCTGACTGCGGCTGATGCGGTGCTAGTGCCGTTGCAATGCGAGTTTTTTGCACTCGAGGGTTTAAGCCAACTGCTTCAAACTATTGAGCAAATCCGGACGACGCTTAATCCGCGGTTGTCGATCCAGGGCATCGTCATGACCATGTTCGATCAGCGCAACAATCTCAGTGCGCAGGTGATGGCAGACGTGCGCAGAGAACTCGGATCGCTGGTTTACGAGACGGTGATCCCGCGCAACGTGCGCTTAAGCGAGGCGCCGTCCTATGGCAAGCCGGCGCTATTGTACGATCTCAAATGTGCCGGCAGCCAGGCGTATCTGCGGCTGGCGACGGAAGTGATCCGGCGCGAACGGCAGTTGCAGGCGGCGTAGGGGAGGATATGTGCCGATGAACGATAAACCTTCGCGACTTGGCCGGGGCCTCGCGGCGCTGATCGGCGATATGGCACCGACGGACAGCGCGCGCGGTCCGGAAGCCGGCGTGCGGCGTGTACCCCTTGCGCAGATTACTGCCAATCGGCAGAACCCGCGGCGGGATTTTGCGCCCGAAGCGCTGGCGGAACTGGCCAATTCGATCCGTGAGAAGGGCATCATGCAGCCGCTGCTGGTGCGGCCCGCGCATGACGATCCGCAAAAGTACGAAATCATCGCCGGTGAGCGACGCTGGCGGGCGGCACAGCAGGCCGGCCTCCATGAAGTGCCGGTAATCGTTCGCGATGTCGGCGACAAGGAAGCGCTAGAGCTTGCCATCATCGAAAACGTGCAGCGCGCCGATCTCAACCCGGTCGAGGAATCGCAGGGTTATGATCAGTTGATGCAGCAATTCGGCTATACCCAGCAGGATCTGGCGCAGGTGATTGGCAAATCCAGAAGCCACGTCGCCAACACCCTGCGGTTGATGAAATTGCCGACGGAAGTCCTGGAAATGCTGGCGCGCGGCGAATTGTCCGCCGGGCATGCACGAACGTTGATCACCGCCGAGGATCCCGTGGCGATGGCCTGGCAGATCGTTAGCGCCGGGCTGTCCGTGCGCCAGGCCGAGAGCCTCAACCCGAGCGTCGGCGTGCCGCGCCGCCGTCGGCCTGCCGGGGTCGGGAAAGACACGGATACGCTGGCGGTGGAGAAGCGCTTGTCGGACGCGCTGGGGCTGACGGTGACGCTGCACCATCAGGAGGGGAGCGGCGGGAAAATGGAAATCCGTTATCGCACGCTCGAGCAACTCGATGACGTCTGCCAGCGTCTGGGGGTCTGAGCACCGCTAACACGTTGTTTGACCTTGTGCTTCGCGGTACCGACCTTCACTGCTCTAGGCTTAAGCCTGGGCGGCGGTCTGGCAGATCGAGTGGAGGACACGGCGCAAGGTTACTTCAGCGAGAGCCGGGGTTTTCCGCGATTCGGCAGTGGCCGCGAGGACGCGCTGCGTGCCGCGGGACAGCATATCGTCGCGCCAGAGCCGCAATTGCTGGGTCATGGTGGCTTCGCGCGAAAAATGCGGGCGCGGGCGGGCATTGCGGATAGCGTCGGCAGGGGACTGACCACCATCGACCTCGACCCGCAGTCGACGCAAAAATCGCAGATGATTGAGCATCATTGCAAGCAGGAACTGCACGTCGGTGCCGCCGCGCAGCGCCCGGGCGAGCGCGGTTTCGAGATTTTCAGCGTGACCCGAGCCGGCCGCGTCGAGCACTTCGTCGACAGCGAGCGCGCCGTTGTCGGCGCAAAGCAGCAGCACGTCGGCACGCGTAATTCGGCCGGTATCGCCAGCGAACAGCACGAGCTTTTCGAGTTCGCTGCGGGTGATTTCGCGGTCATTGCCGAGCAAATCCTGCAGCGTCGTGATGGCGTCGGGGTCGGCAGCGATACGAGCTTCGGCGAATCGATCACGGATGACGCGTTCGAGGGCTTTGCCGCTATCGGCGTAACAGGGCAGTGTGCGCCCGGATTTTGATGCTTCGACGGTTGCCCGCACGGCATCGCGCGGGGCGAGGGAATCGGCTTCGACGATGATGACGGCATTGCCGGGATCGGCAAGAATGGCAGTCAGTACCGGGGCAAAGCCTTTGCCCGCATCGCGCAGGCGAATGATGCGGCGGTCGCCGAACAGCGACTCGGAGCGGGCTTCAAGGGCCAGCTGGCCAGGGTCGCCGGTGCCATCGAGGGCAATGATTTCAACGGGTTCGCGGCCGGCCAACGATGCGGACAGGGTCCGCGACATTTCGCGGACCAAGCCGGCGTCCGGGCCATAAATCAGAAACACACCCGCCTTCAAGTCGGGACGTTCGACGAAACGCTGGACGTCGCCAGCCTTGAGCGCCGTCATGGCTTAGCGGGCAGCGAGGGCGGCGATCAGGCTGAGGCGGATCGAGTCAGCGACGGCTTTAGCGGCACGTTCGCCGGCTTCACCGGCTGCGCTGCGACCGGCCAGGACCTGTGGGCTACTTTCGTAACTGGCGGTAGCATCGCGGGTGCCGGATGCGATGACGGTGTCGCCGCGGCTCAGCGAATAACTGGCGACCGCAGTCGCTTCATAGGACTGGAAGCTGTTGCCAACGCTCGATTCGGTGAGTTTCCGCGTCGAGACGCGGACCCGCACAAGCAGCACCGGCGCGTCGATCGCGGTAGATTCGCCGAGGCTAAGCGCCAGTTCCTGATAGACGATCTGCTCGAGACGACTGCTGGGTTTGGCATAAGCAATGGCGTAGCGCGTCGGCGCAGCGATATCACCGTAGACTGGGGCCATGGTACAGCCGGAAATCATGGCGGTGGCCATAATTCCGAGCGCCATCAGTACGTTACGAGCGGTTTTCCTAGACAACGACATTGACGATCCTGTCTGGTACGACGATCACTTTACGGGGCGGCTTGCCATCCAGCATGCGGGCAACGGCTTCGAGTGACAAGGCCTGTTTGATAACCTCGGCTTCCGGCGTTCCCTTGGCGACGGTAATTTCATCACGACGTTTGCCGTTTACCTGAACGGGCATGACGACGGTATCGTCTACGAGCAAAGCAGGATCGACGGTCGGCCAAGGGGCGTCGACGACCATGCCGGGCTTGCCAAGGGCCTGCCAGCAGGTCTCGGCGAGGTGTGGCATCATCGGGGCTACGAGCTGAATCAGGCGTTCAATCGCCTCGCGCAGGGCGGCCAGCGCCTCCGGCCCCGGTGCCGCTTCGACAGCGGGAATGAAGCGGGAAATAGCGTTGGCGAGTTCGTAGATATTGGCCACGGCGCGGTTGAAGCGCAGGCCTTCGATATCCTCAGCGACGCGCTGCACGGCGCGGTGGGCGCTTTTGCGGATGTCGAGAATGGCCGCTGGATTTTCGGCGACGGGGGCGAATGGCGCGGGCCGGACGAAGATGGCGAGGGCATCCTGCACCAGCTTCCAGATGCGCTGCTGAAAGCGGCCGGCGCCTTCGATGCCGGCTTCGGTCCATTGCACGTCGCGCTCGGGCGGGGAGTCAGAGAGCATGAACCAGCGGGCGGTATCCGCGCCATAGGTCCCGACGATCTCATCGGGATCGATGACGTTTTTCTTCGATTTGCTCATCTTTTCGACCGAGCCAATGATGATCGGCGTTTCGGTACGGATGTGCATGGCCGAGCGCGTCTCGCCGGCGGTGGCAACCAGAACTTCGGCCGGCGGCACCCAATCGCCTTCGTGGTTGCGATAGGTTTCGTGGGTGACCATGCCTTGCGTGAATAACCCGGCGAACGGCTCGTCGATGGCGAGGTGGCCGGTGGCCTTCATGGCGCGGGTGAAGAAGCGCGAGTAGAGCAGGTGCAGGATCGCGTGCTCGACGCCGCCGATATACTGATCAACCGGTAGCCAGGCATTGGCGATTGTTGGATCGGTCGGGGTGTCGGCGTGTGGCGCGGTGAAGCGGGCGTAATACCACGAGCTATCGACGAAGGTGTCCATGGTGTCGGTTTCGCGCCGCGCGGCGTGGCCGCATTGCGGGCAGGGGACGTTTTTCCAGGTCGGGTGGCGGTCGAGCGGGTTGCCGGGCGAATTGAATTCGACATCGGTCGGCAATTCAACCGGCAGGTCCTTTTTAGGGACCGGGATGGTGCCACAGACTTCGCAGTGGATGATCGGGATCGGGCAGCCCCAGTAGCGCTGGCGGGAGATGCCCCAGTCGCGCAGGCGGTAATTGATTTCGACCTGGCTCTGGGGGGCGCCGGCGATCTGACGTTCGGCGAAATACGCGGCGATGCGGCGCTTCGCGTCCTCGATCGGCAGGCCATCGAGAAATTCGGAGTGAAAAATGCTGCCGGGGCCGGTGTAGGCCTCGTCGGCGACGGTAAAGGTCTCGGGTTCGGCATCGGGGGGCAGGACCACCGGGATGACCGGCAGGCCATATTTTCGGGCGAAATCGAGATCGCGCTGATCATGGGCCGGGCAGCCGAAAATGGCGCCGGTGCCGTATTCCATCAGCACGAAATTGGCGATGTAGACCGGCAGGGTTGCATCCGGCTTCACCGGGTGTTTAACCCGCAGGCCGGTGTTGATGCCGAGCTTTTCGGCCTTGTCGATGGCTTCCGTCGCGGTGCCGATGCGATGGGCTTCGGCGATAAAGGCGGTGATCGCGGGATTGGCCGCGGCCAAGTCCTTCGACAACGGATGGTCAGGCGACAGGGCAAGGAAGCTCGCGCCGAAGATAGTGTCGGGGCGGGTGGTGAAGACTTCGATGGCGGTCGCAGCGACGGGGCCGGGGACGAGTTCGAACTGCAAGCGGAGGCCTTCGGACTTGCCGATCCAGTTGCGCTGCATGACGCGCACTTTTTCCGGCCAGTTGGTGAGGCCATCAAGCCCGGTCAGCAGTTCCTCGGCGAAATCGGTGATCTTGAAGAACCACTGGGTCAGTTCGCGCTGTTCGACCAGCGCACCGGAGCGCCAGCCGCGGCCATCGATGACTTGCTCGTTGGCGAGCACGGTCATGTCGACCGGATCCCAGTTGACCTTCGAAAGCTTGCGAGTGACGAGGCCGGCGGCGAGAAAATCGATGAACATCGCCTGCTGATGCCGATAATAGCTCGGATCGCAAGTGGCGATCTCGCGGCTCCAGTCGAGCGCCAGGCCCATGGATTTGAGCTGGGCCTTCATCGAGGCGATGTTCTGGTAGGTCCAGGCGGCGGGGTGGACGCCGCGTTCCATGGCGGCATTCTCGGCCGGCATGCCGAAGGCATCCCAGCCCATCGGATGAAGGACGTTGCGGCCCATGGCGCGGTGGTAGCGCGCCACCACGTCACCCATGGCGTAGTTGCGCACGTGGCCCATATGGATGCGGCCGGAAGGGTAAGGGAACATTTCGAGCACGTAATAGCGCTCGCGCGGATCATCGTTCCGGGATTCAAAACTGCGGCTCGACTCCCACCGGGCCTGCCAGTGGGGTTCCATTTCGCGCGGATTATAGCGTTCGACGCTCACTATCGGTCGTCCTTGAGGCGCCCGAGATTGCGCCGCGGGGGTTTTTTGGATAGCGGACCATCAACAGAATTTCACCAACCGGTCAACAGGGACAAGGCTTTGGCAGAGGCGGCTGAGACGGCAGTGGAGCGGCTTGTGGCCATCCGGTCACGTATTGCCCGGGCAAGCGACCGGTTCGGGCCGCCCCCCGATACGGTGACGCTGGTGGCAGTGTCCAAGACCTTCGGGGCGGCGGCGATCGTGCCGTTCCTCGAGGCGGGGCAACGCGTGTTCGGAGAGAACCGGGTGCAGGAGGCCGGGGATAAATGGCCCGCGTTCCGGGATTCCTATGACGGCATAGAATTGCATTTGATCGGGCCGTTGCAGAGCAACAAGGTCAAGGAGGCGGTGGCGCTGTTCGATGTGATCGAGACGCTTGATCGGGAAAAGCTGGCGGTGGCGCTGGCTCAGGAGTTCGGCAAAACCGGGCGAAAGCTGGCGGTGTTCGTCCAGGTCAATATCGGGGAGGAGCCGCAAAAAGCCGGGATTGCCCCGGCTGAGGCTGTGGCGTTTGTGACGCGGTGCCGGGAGGTGCATGGGCTCGAGATTGTCGGACTGATGTGCATTCCGCCCGATGGCGTGCCGGCCGGACCGTATTTCGCCAGCCTGGCGATGCTCGGGCGAGCCGCCGGGGTCGGGAAATTATCGATGGGGATGAGCGGGGATTTCGAGACCGGCATCGCCATGGGCGCGACGCATGTGCGGGTCGGGTCGGCGCTGTTCGGGGCGCGCTAAGCGCTGTCGGCGGCTTTGAGTTTGACGATGATGCGTTCGAGAAAGCTCAGGTAGAGTTCGGCCTCGGCGGGGGCGAGAGCGGCGAGGCCGGTGTCGCTGACTTCGCGACCGGCAGCGAGGACGTCGGTCAATCCGGCTTCGGCGGGGGGCAAGAGCGATATCAGGGCTGAACGGCCATCGGCAGGGTCGGGATCGCGGCGGATCAGGCCGTCGCGCTCCATCCGGGTGAGCGTCGCCGCCATGGTCGGCTGCTCGATCGAGGCCAGTTCAGCCAGTTCCTTCTGGGTTTTCGGCGTGCCATCGGCGAGGCCGAGTAGGATCGGCATGTAGCCCAACGAAAATCCCATCGGCTCGATCCGCCGCTGCAGCGCACGGGCAAACAGCCGAGCGGCGTAGTTGGTGAGGTAGCCGGCAGAGTCCGGGCGTCGGGAGATTTGCATAGCTTGCTATATAGTTGTATCGCATGCTATGTAACTTGTCATTGGTCGGCTTGGCAAGGATAGTATGATGGCAATCAAGGGAACTGCGCGGCGCTATGGCGCCATAGCAATCGCGCTGCACTGGGTCAGCGCGCTTGGAATCCTCGTCATGCTGGGCTCGGGCATCGCCATGGAGCAAGGGTTGCTCGGCGAACCGGTGCCGGGCGGGGTTATCCTCGCCCATGCAACGCTTGGCTCACTAATTCTGCTGCTGACGGCGATCCGGTTGGTGTGGTGGCTGGCGTTCGATCGCCGGCCCGAGCCGGTGGCTGGCATTCCGGCGTGGCAGGAGCGGCTGGCGATGATCGTCCATGGGCTGTTGTACCTGACGATTTTCGTCGCCACGTTGAGCGGGATCAGCACCTTGGTGCTGAGCAGCGCCGTGCCCGCGATCCTCGCCGGCAATCCGGCTCCGGAGTTCGACGGCATCGGACCATTCTTCGCGCACGGCCTCGCTGGACGCTTCCTGTTGCTGCTGCTGGTCGTGCATATCGGGGCGGCACTGTTTCACCAGTTCGTTCGCCGCGACCGGTTGCTTGGGCGCATGGGGCTGGGCAGCGTTTGACGCGGCGTTGATCGGCTGCGATGAAATGTCCGCAGAGCGAAACTATTTGCCATCGAGTCCCGTTGTTTAGCCCGTAACGGGGACGTGAATGCGGGCGGTAAGCTCCGCTGTCATAGTTCTGACGGCGGTGGTGCCGAACGGATAGGAAAATGCCATGAACAAGCGACGCTTGTTTATCGTCGACGACGATGCCGATCTCCGCGCGACGTTGGCCGAACAGTTGGGCCATTATCGGGAATTCGACATTCTGGAGGCGGGGACCGCCAGCGATGCGCTGAAATTGGTGCGCGAGGCCCATGTCGATTTGATGCTGCTCGATGTCGGGCTGCCGGACATGGATGGACGTGAAGCCGTCAAGATTTTGCGGCGCGACGGGTTCAAGAGCCCGATTGTCATGCTGACGGGACAAGACAGCGATGCCGACGAGATTCTGGGGCTCGAATCAGGCGCCAATGACTATGTGACCAAGCCGTTCCGCTTTTCTGTGCTGCTGGCCCGCATCCGTGCGGCGCTGCGCCAGCACGACCAGAGCGAGGACGTGGTGTTCACCATCGGCCATTACAGTTTCCAGCCGGCAGCCAAGCTGCTCGAGGCGCAGGATGGTGGCAAGGTGCGGCTGACCGACAAGGAAACGTCGATTTTGAAGTATCTCTATCGGCAGGGTCCAAAGACCATCACGCGGGACGTGCTGCTGAAAGAGGTGTGGGGCTACAATAATCGGGTTACCACGCACACGCTCGAAACCCACATTTACCGGCTGCGCCAGAAGATCGAGCGCGATCCGTCAAATGCCCGCCTGCTGGTGACGGAGGATGGTGGGTATCGGCTCGTTCCGTGACGCCGACTTAACGCGGCGTTGAGCATCCGTAAGATTTTGCCCTATATGATCTGAGCCGCGACCGGCTCCGGGACCAATTCCGGGGCTGTGTTGCCATGAGGTTTGGGGCGCCTATGCCATTCGACGACGCCGCATCGGTACTCGGCACGGCCGAGTTCTTCGACCTGTGCGATACACAGGAGCGGACGCTGCTGGCATTCGCCAGCGAGCGGCGGCTGTTTGCCCGGCGTGACGTGCTTTACAAGAGCGGCGATATTCCCGATGGCGCGCATGTGCTGGTGGCAGGCAGCTTGTCGGCCCTGCCCGAGGGCGATACCGGCAAGCCGCAACTGGTGACGCGACCGGGGAGTGTCATCGGGGCGATGGCGCTAGTAATTGCCAAGCCACGATTCGTGACCATTACCGCTGTTACCGCTGCGGAAACGCTATTCGTGCCGCGTGCTGCCTTCATGAAGTTGGCACGGCAATCGCCTGATCTGGCGCGACGGGCGGCCGAGCGCATCCAGGGGGATATCGGCGCTTTTCTCGCGGCCATCGAACCGATGCGTGGGCGGATCAAATAAACGCTGGTTTTGCCGCGTGTTGCTGACGCGGACCGGTTTCCGCTTCGCTTGAAAACGCTCTAGTCGATGATCGCTTCGGCTTCGATTTCGACCAGCCAGTCGGGATCGATGAAGGCAGTGACCTGCATCAGCGTCGTGACTGGCCGGATTTCAGCGAAGCACTCGGCGTGGGCCCGCGCCGCATCGCGCCACAGGCTGATGTCGGTCAGGATGATGCGGGTACGGACGACATCCGCCATTCGGCCGCCGGCATCGACGATGGCTTTCTCGACGATCTCGAGGCAGCGGCGCGTCTGGGCGTAGACGTCGCCGATTGCCGCGGTGCCACCTTCGGCACGGATCGGGGCAGTGCCGCCAACGACAATGACATTGCCGGTACGGACAGCGCGGGAAAACCCGATGATGGGCTCGAGATAGGAGCCGGAACTGACGAGGGTTCGCATCTTTTGTGACCTTTGGAGTTGCCGACCAGCGAGATTTTCACGCGAAGCGATAACCGCTTTGCTCGAAAGCTTCAGTTGAATCGTATGATGACCGGGACGTGATCGGAGGGCTTGGCGCTCCAGCCGCGGGCCGGCGTGATGATTTCGGCGCCCGAGGAGTTCGCCGCGAGATCGGCGGTCGACCAGATGTGATCGAGGCGACGGCCGCGATTGGACAGGGCCCAGTCCGTGGCGCGATAGCTCCACCACGAATAGAGTTTCTGGTCGTGCGGAATGTGGCGGCGCACCAGATCGACCCAGCCATGGCCGCCGGCGAGCAGCGCATCGAGCGCTTCGGTTTCGATCGGGGTGTGACTGACCACGTCGCGTAATTGCTTGTGGCTCCAGACGTCGTTTTCGTGCGGAGCAACATTGAAGTCGCCGGCAATGAGCTGGCCGCGGGCAAAACCCGGTTCGCCGAACCAGGTCTTGAGCTCCGCGAGAAAGCCGAGCTTGTGCTTGAACTTGGGGTTGGTCTCGGGATCGGGCGTGTCGCCGCCGGCGGGAATGTAGAAATTATGCAGCGTCACCGGGCCATGGCCAAAATCGGTGAGGGCCGAGACGTGCCGGCTGTCGGGGATTTCACAGAACATCCGGCTTGAAATATCGGTCAGCGGGGTTTTCGAGATGGTGGCGACGCCGTGATAGCCTTTTTGGCCATGCACCGCCTGATAGGGATAACCGGCAGCTGCCAACGCGACGCGCGGAAACTGGTCGTTGAGGCATTTGATTTCCTGCAGCATCAACACGTCGGGGGCGTAATCGCGCAGGAAATCGAGCACGATGGGGAGCCGCAGGCGGACCGAATTGATGTTCCACGTGGCGATGCTTGCCGGCATATTTTCACCCTTGGGCAGTGGGCGGGGTTATCGCCGAGTGATCGCGGCGATGCAATTGATCTGTGGAGTGGTGTGCCTCGGCTCACTCGTACAGGGGCCAAAAGAGGGTGGTTCGAGGCTCGGCTTCGCCTCGCTCCTCACCATGAGGGTGGGGGGAGATAGGCTTTAGTGAAAATTGCGGCCGGCGGGCAGGGCGGCGCGGGTCTGGCGGGCGAGGGCTTCGGTGCGTCGGCGGGCTGCTTCGTCGCGCCCGTCATGGGGACCGGTGCGGCCTTCGTCGGCGCGGGCGACGACGGCATCGCCGAAATCGCGGCCATCGGCGAGGGCGACGAGTTCGGGAGTGAAGTCGGTAAAGCTGCGGGCGACGATGTGAGTGACGAGGCCTTCGCGCTGCAACTGGCCGCGCACTGCCATCATTCGGGCGCTAAGCACGACCCGGCGGTTGGCTTCGAAAACGCGCGACCAGATGATGATATTGGCGACGCCGGTTTCATCCTCGATGGTGGCAAAAATCACGCCGCTGGCGGTGCCGGGACGCTGGCGTACCAGCACCAGCCCCGCCGCCTCGACGATGGCGCCGTGCCGCGCCGTGACCAGCCGGTCGCAGGGCAGGGTGCCGCGCCGGTCGAGTGCCGGGCGGATGAAACTCACCGGATGGGCCTTGAGCGACAGGGTCAGCGAGCGATAATCGTGCACCACCTCTTCGCCCGGCGGCATGGGCGGCAGGTCGGCGTCAGGCTCGCGCCCGGAGGTGGCGCGGCCGCCGATGGCGAACAACGGCAGGGTTTCGGCCCCGGCAGTGCCCATGAGGCCGCGAATGGCCCACAGCGCATCGCGGCGCGACAGGCCGAGCGAGCCGAAGGCATCGCCCTCGGCCAACTTTTCGAGCACTACAGGGGAGAGGCCAGTGCGCAGCCAGAGATCTCGCACCGAGTCATAGCCTCGGCCACGACGGGCGATGATCAGGTTGATGGCGTCGGTCTTGAGGCCTTTGATGAAGGCGAGGCCGAGCCGGATTGCCTTGGTTGAGCGAATATCAGCCTGCATCTCCGCATGCCGTGCCCACACCGCATCAGCGGCCGGACGGCTGTCGCCTTCGAGCAGGGATTCGCTATCCGACAGGTTGATATCGACTGCCCGCACTTCGACTCCATGTTCGATGACGTCGCGTACGATCTGCGAGGGGGCGTAGAACCCCATGGGTTGGCTGTTGAGCAGGGCACAGGCGAAGACGTCGGGATAATGGCATTTGAGCCAGCACGAGGCATAAACCAGCAGTGCGAACGATGCGGCGTGGCTTTCGGGGAAGCCGTATTCACCAAAACCCTCGATCTGGGCGAAACAGGCTTCGGCAAATTCGCGGGTATGCGCCCGCTTTAACATCCCATCGATGAACTTGTCGCGGAAGGCGCCGATGTTACCGTTGCGCCGCCAGGTGGCCATGGCCCGGCGGAGGTGGTCGGCCTCACCGGGGGTAAATCCCGCACCGACAATGGCAATCTGCATTGCCTGTTCCTGGAATAGGGGCACGCCATAAGTCCGTTCGAGCACCTCGCGCAGGGCCTCGGACGGATAGGTGACGACCTCCTGGTTCATCCGCCGGCGCAGATAGGGATGCACCATGCCGCCCTGGATCGGGCCGGGGCGAACGATCGCCACCTCGATGACGAGATCATAGAACTCCTTGGGCCTGAGCCGGGGCAGCATGCTCATCTGCGCCCGGCTTTCGATCTGGAAGACGCCGATGGTGTCGGCGCGGTGGGTCATGGCATAGACCGGCGCCTTGATCTCAGGGTGTGCCTCTTCGGCCATCAGGTCGGCCAGTTGCACATTGACGCCGTAGTGCCGGTGCAGCAGTTCGAAGCTGCGGCGCAGGCAGGACAGCATGCCAAGGGCGAGGATATCGACCTTGAGGATGCCGAGGGCGTCGATATCGTCCTTGTTCCATTCGATGATGGTACGGGTTTCCATCGCCGATTTGCCGATCGGCACGAGGCTTTCAAGCGAGTCGCGGGTGATGACGAAGCCGCCGACGTGCTGGGAGAGGTGGCGGGGGAAGGATTTCAGCACGCTGACCACATCGAGCATCTGGGTCAGGGTCGGGTCATCGAGATCAAGGCCGAGCCCGGCGATGCCGGCGCTGTCGAGGGTAGTCCCCCAGCCCCAGTGCATCTGGTTGATCAGCGCCACGGTATCCTCAGAAATGCCGAACACTTTGGCGGTTTCGCGGATGGCGCTTTTGGAACGGTAGGAGATGACGTTGGCGGTCAGCCCGGTACGCTTGCCGCCGTATTTGGCGTAGATATAGGCCATCACCTCCTCGCGGCGCTCATGCTCGAAATCGACGTCGATGTCGGGCGGTTCATCGCGTTCGGTCGAGATGAAGCGGCCGAACACCAGCCGCGCCTTGGTCGGATCGACCTCGGTGATTTCAAGGCAATAGCAGACGGCCGAATTGGCGGCCGAACCGCGCCCCTGGCAGAGGATTTTCCGCTGGTACCGGGCGAACATGACGATGTCGTGCACAGTCAGGAAATAGGCGGCGTAGCCCTTGTAGCCGATGAGGCAGAGTTCCGCCCAAAGGCTCCGCTTGACGGCATCGGTCAGGCCCTCGGGGAAGCGCCGTGCGGCGCCCTCCCAAGTTAGGCGTTCAAGCGTCGCCTGCGCCGTTTCGCCATTGCCGACGGTCTCGGTGGGGTAATTGTATTTCAGCTGATTGAGCGAAAATCCGATGCGGCCAAGGAAAATCTGGGTCTGGCGCAGCGCGTCGGGATGTTCGGCAAACAGCCGGGCCATTTCGGCGGGCGGTTTCAGGTGACGCTCGGCGTTCTGTTCAAGCCGACGGCCGGCGGCTTCGAGGGTCACGTGCTCGCGGATGCAGGTGACGACATCCTGGAGAATTCGGCGGGCGGGCTCGTGATACAGCACATCGTTGACGGCGAGCAGCGGCACGCCGACGCCGCGCGCCATGGCGGCGAGGCGGTTGAGCCGGGCCCGATCGGTGCCCTTGAAGGTTGGGGCGGCGGCGAGCCAGACCTGGCCGGGGGCGAGGCGCGCAAGGTGACCCAGCACGGCGCGGCAGGGTTCGAGGCGGGTCTCGTCGCAGTGGAGGATCAGCAACTGGCCCTCGAGAAACGGTTCGAAGTCAGGCAGGGTTAGCCGGCAGTCGCCCTTGTCGCCGCGGCGGTTGCCGAGCGTCAGCAGGCGGCACAGCCGGCCATAGGCTTCGCGGTCGGACGGGTAGGCGATGATGTCGGGGGTGCCATCGGTAAACACCAGGCGGGTGCCGACCACATATTTGAAGGTTTTGGGGGCATCCGGCAGGCCACGCAGGGCGATGAAGCCGCGAACGACACCGGCAAAGCTGTTGCGATCGCAGATGCCGATCCCCGAGAGGCCGAGCGCCACGGCCGCCGAGACCAGTTCCTCGGGGTGCGAGCCGCTGCGCAGGAAGGAAAAATTGCTGGTCGCCAGCAATTCGGCATAGGCGGGCGGAGGGGGCCGGTCGACGGGCGGGGTGTCGCCGGGGCGGAACGCGACGATGTCGCTCATGCGAAAATGCCATGCATGAACCAGCCGGGCGTGGCGTTGGCGCCATAAAGCCCGCGGCGGAAAATCCAGAAGCGCCGGCCGCCATCGTCCTCGGCGACATAGTAATCGCGCAGCGTTGCCTCAGCCTCGAACGCTTCGAGCTTGGGGAGATGCAGGGTAGTTTTAGGATCGATCACGGCGCTGCGGGTCCGAGGCGGATCGAGTACGTCGAGCTTGCGGCCGGAGCGCCACCATTCGGCCTCGATGCGCTCGGGGCCCGAGGCCTTGGCGAAGCGATAGGTGATGCGGCGCCAGATCATCGTCGCCGGCGGACCATCGGGAACCGCGGCGATCACTTCGATCGGTTCGGGAGCGGGGAGCAGACGGAGCGGGCGTAATTGGGCGGCATCGGGCGGGGTAACGGCGATTGGCGGGGTGCGGGCAATCACCGGTTCGAGGCGCACGGCCCGCTCGGGAATGTGGGTATCGACGAAGCGGGAATGCACCACGGCGAGGGGGCCGAGCCGGCTGGTCATGCGGTCATAGAGCCGGTCGAGATCGGCAGACGCTTCGCTGGTACCGAAGGCGCCGAGCTGCAGGGCCGCGGTTTCGGTCAGCGAACTCGCGGCCAGCCGGATGCAATCAATGCCGAAGCCGGCATCGTATTCACCCGCCAACCGCTCGGCCCGGTTGGCAAACAGGCGGGCGATGTGGCCGGAGTCGCGGGTGGCGCGCGAGGCATTGATCGAGAGGGTCATCACCTGATGATCGACGCGGTAGAGAAACAGGTGGAAGGTCTGGGCGCCGAGGTTTTTCAGTTCGAGCGTGTGGGCCAGCCGGACGGCGAGATCGGCGGTGCACATCAGCACATCGTCGATGAGTCCGACGGGTTCGGCAAAGCGCTGCTCGGCAAACAGGTCGATCAGCGGCAGGCGCGGGGTAATACGCTCCTCGACGCGCCCCAGCGCCTGATCGAGGCGGTTGACCAACCGGACGCCGAAGCGGGCCTGCAGCGCCTTGCGGTCGCGGCCATAGAGCTGGCCGATGCGCTTTAATCCCAGCTGCAGCAGCGCGGTGATTTCGTGCTCGTCGAGCCGGAGCGCAGCGACCGGCAGTTCGGCGAGGGCGGTTGCGGCATCGCCATCCTCGATGGTGCCGGGGGCGTAATGGGCCAATGCCCAGGCTGCGCCAACGCTGTCAGCAACGCTGCCGGCGACTGTGAAGCCTTGTCGTGAAAGCCGGGAGATAACGGTTTCGAGCATCGCCGCTTCGCCGCCGAACAGGTGGGCGACGCCGGTGATGTCGAGGATGAGATCGCCCCATGCCGCCTGGTCGGGCAGGGCCGCGACCAGCGGGGAGGCATTGGAGTGCCAATCGGCGAAATCGGCGAATTTGCGATCGAGGAAAGCCCGGTCGATCTCGCGCACCGCCAGATTGGGGACGAGGGCGCGGGCATCGGCCAGGCTCTGGCCGACGAACAGACCGGCAGCGCTGGCGGCGGGATCGAGTGCGGCGAGGCGCATGCCGCCCTTGATGCGTTCCCACAACACCAGCGGCCGGCCGGGATCGGCGAGCGCAGGATCAGCCCGCTTCAGACAATCGGTCTCCCAGCGCGGCAGGTAGAGGGCTAAATGGCGACGCGACCGGAGCAATCCGCCTTGGCTTTCCGCCAGTTTCGACCACTGCAAAACCATTGTCCGTCCAGTCCAGCAGAATTTCAGTTGCGCTGCCCGCCGTGCGAGCCTGGCCTTTTTCGAGGGTGCAGCGCCATCGCGGCGGCCCCGGCGCCTGAGCATCGAACGGGGTTTCCCCGCTGATCACCGGGACCAGCCGGACCCGCAGCTGCGCGGCACTCGCCTCCCGGGCGCGGCCGTAACGGAGCAGGATCACCGTTGCCCCGGTTCTGGCGGCTTTGAGGCTGAGGCGGCGCGAGGCGGTGAAATCGAGCGCCCGGTGCCGGGTGGCGATATCGGCGATCACCGCCGCGACCGGACGGCAGGCGATTGCCTCCTCGAGCGCCCAGAGCAGATCGACAATGTTGTCCATGCGGCCAAGCACCATGGCGGATGGATCGATGCCGAAGCTCAGTAACCCCGGACCATAGGGCAGCCCAGTTTCCTGGGTTTCGCTGGTCAGCTGCAGGTAGATGATGGCATGGCGTTCAGGGCTAAGCAGGCTGCGCGCCTGCCCGAGGGCGAGACCAAGCGCGGCGCCGGCATTGCGCGGTTCATCGGTGAAGATTTCTTCGAGCAGGCCGGGGCCCAGCGCCAGCGGGCCGGTAGCGAACGCCGTAGGCGGGGTGTCACCCAGTGCCGGACGGGCTTCGAGCGCCGCGATCCTGGCCTTGAGACTCTCGATGGTCTGGGCTTGGGTAAACAGAACAAGGCTCCTCGATCCCAGTACTGAGAACAAAAAGAGAACACCATTTGTTCCGCGGGTGAGTCAAGCGACTCATTTTTAAGGGGTTTTCGGGAATTGCCCTCAACATGGCGTGAGAGGGGATGCAACCCATTGAGGGCATTGGCGAACAGTCCTATCTCTCAAGCTCATTCCAAGATGGATAAAACATGTTCGACGCGTTGACCCGATTGTTTGCCCGTTCCGAACCCGCCATCGAGGCACATGACCCCAAGCTCGCGGTGGCGGCGCTGCTGGTGCACCTCGCCGCGATCGACGGCACGGTGACCGATGGGGAGCGCGGGGCGCTCAAGGGGTCGCTGCTCGAGCATTACGGGCTCAGCGACAGCGAAGTCGACCGGCTGGTCGTCGAGGCGACGCGGCAGGACAATGATTCGGTCGATTATTACAAATTCACCTCGGCGATCTCGCAATTGCCCGAGGACGAGAAGATCGCGATCGTCCGGATGATGTGGCAGGTGGTGTTCGCCGATGGCAAAAACCACGAGCTCGAAGACAACATGGTGTGGCGGATCGCCGAACTGATCAATGTTTCAGCCCGCGATCGGACTCGGCTGCGCTCGGAAATGGCGCGGGCGTAGCTCGCGACCAGTCAGTTTCCGTTCGGCAAGCGATTAATCCCAGGCAGCAAAATCGCCGTAGCGACGAGGCTCCTCGTCGCAATCAAAGCTACCGGCGAGCTCGTCGGCCGCCTGCCGGGCGAGTTCGTTGGCATCGACGTTGAGCGCAGCATCGACATAGGCGATGTGGCAGGTGCTGCCAGACACGATCTGGGTAACGACGAGCAGGTCGCTGTTGCCGTCGCCCTCGGCGTTGCTCACGGCATAGCGCAGGATGGTGGCGATCGGCTGCAGTGTGCCGCCGACATTGGCGACCCGCCATTCGAGCTTTTCGCCGATGGTATTGAACGGCGGCGGCGTCTGGGTTGCTGCCGGTTCAGTATCGGCACCAAGCCCGAAACTGACGTAAAATCGCAGATCGCCCTCGGCGACATAGACCGGCACGCCGCGAAAGCCGGGGCAGACCCAGCTGACGCCAAAATCGTCGGCTTCAAGCACGGTGCACTGGTCGAGCTTGAGATCGGTGTAAAAACTCTCGACCTGCTGGGCGAAGCCAGGCGCGGTACCGAACGCCAGCAGCGTGGCGAGAGAAGTTAAAAGCCTGGTCATCAAAACCTCCCGCATGGGCAGCCTGTGCGATCCGTCATGGACTTCACGGCCGAATTTCGCCAGAAACCGGCTCACCTTATAACCGACCGAGCCCGTTTAAGGGGAATTTGATGAATATCGACGCCATTCCAACAGGCAAGCTGCCGCCCGACGATCTCAATGTCATCATCGAAGTGCCGATGGGCGGCGAACCGATCAAATACGAAATCGACAAGGCTTCCGGCGCACTGTTCGTCGATCGGTTTCTCTATACGCCGATGCGTTACCCCGGCAATTACGGCTTCATTCCCCACACTCTCTGTGGTGATGGCGATCCGCTCGACGTGCTGGTGATGAACAGCCGACCACTGGTGCCGGGCTGCGTGGTGCGCTGCCGGCCATTCGGCGTGCTGGTAATGGAGGACGATGGCGGGATGGACGAAAAGATTCTGGCCGTGCCGGTGACCAAGCTTACCCACATGTATGAGGGCGTCAGGGACGTGCCCGACATGCAGCCGATCCAGATCGAGCGGGTGAAGCATTTTTTCACGCACTACAAGGATCTGGAGCCCGGCAAGTGGGCCAAGATCAGCCATGTCGGCAATGTCGAGGAAGCCCGGCAGGTTATTCTGGACTCGATCGCACGGGCCAAGCAGGCCTGAGACCCGGCGTGTCTTTAGGACGGCCGAACCGGATGTGATGAAGCAGAGCCGCACGCCAACGCCGCGTGTCGCTCCGCCCCAGGTGGTAAAAAATCAAGCAGCCAAGCTAGTGGCGGCGTCGACGCCGAGCATCAGGTTGAGGTTTTGCACCGCCGCGCCGGACGCGCCTTTGCCGAGATTGTCGTAGACGGCGACGAGCAGGGCCTGCGCCGTGTCGTCATTGGCAAAGACGTGCAGCACCATGCGGTTGGTGTCGTTGTAGAGCTCGGGATTGAGTTCTGGTGAGCGTTCGATGGCGACGAATGGCGCTACTTCGACGAACCCATCGGTGATGGCGGCATAGTAATCGGCGACGGCGGCATGGAGCGCCTTGCCGGTGGGCGCTGTGGGCAGGATGCCGAGTTGCAGGGGTACGGCGGTGATCATGCCCTGCCGGAAATTGCCGACGGCGGGCTGGAACAGCGGCGTCATCGCCAATTTGGCATAAGTCTGCAGTTCGGGCAGGTGCTTGTGCTTGAAGCCGAGGCCATAGAGCTGGAATTCGTTGGCGGCATCGCCCTGCTGTTCGTAGTCCTCGATCATGGTGCGGCCGCCGCCGGAATAGCCGGAAATGCCGTTGACGGTGACCGGGTAATCGGCGGGCAGCAGGCCGGCCTCGATCAGCGGGCGCAGCGTTGCGATGGCGCCCTGCGGCCAGCAGCCGGGGTTGCCGACGCGTGTCGAGGCGGCGATCCGCGCTGACTGCAAACGGTCGAGTTCGGCAAAGCCATAGACCCAGCCCTCGGCGACGCGATGGGCGGTGGAGGCGTCGATCACCTTGGTCAGGGGATTTTCGATCAGCGCGACGCTTTCCTTCGCCGCATCGTCGGGCAGACAGAGGATGGCGACATCGGCGAGGTTGAGCAGGCGCTGCTTTTCGGCCTGATCCTTGCGTTTATCGGGCGCGATGGAGACTAGTTCGACATCGCGCCGGGCGGCGAGGCGCTCACGAATCTGCAGGCCGGTGGTGCCCGCTTCGCCATCGATGAAGATTTTCGCGACCATTTTTCCATCAAGCTCCAGAATGCGCGTGCGGCGGAGATATAGGGCGCACTTGCCGTACCGCAAAGGAAAAGGCGCGGCGGCACCGTTGTGTTCCGCGGACTTGGCCATTGGGACACTCGGCTTTAGGATCGCCGCAGCGCAGAGGAGCCAAAAATGACGCCGCACAATGAAGCCAAACCGGGCGATTACGCCGAGGCGATCCTGCTGCCGGGCGATCCGCTGCGGGCGAAGTGGATCGCCGAGACATTTTTTGAGGCGCCGCGGCAGGTCAATGGAGTGCGTGGGTGTTTCGGGTACACCGGCACGTGGAAGGGCAAGCCGGTGTCGGTGCAGGCGACGGGGATGGGTCAGCCGACGCTCGCCATCTATGTGCACGAACTGATCCACAGCTATGGAATGAAGGTGGCGATCCGGGTCGGCACCTGCGGCGGGCTGGCGGAGAAGGTCAAGGTTCGCGACCTGGTCATCGCGCAAGGGGCGTCGACGGATTCGGGGATTGTCCGCGAGGCGTTCGGGCCGTACGGCTTTGCGCCGCTCGCCGATTTCGGATTGCTGCGGGACGCAGTGGCGCGGGCCGAGGCTGCGGGGTTGCCGGTGCATGTCGGGAACATGGTGTCCTCGGACATTTTCTATCACGCCGACGGGCTCAAGGCCTATGCCGCACTGATCGCGCACGGAGCGCTCGCGGTCGAAATGGAGTGTGCCGTCCTCTACCTGCTGGCGGCGCGCTTCGGCATAAGGGCGCTGACCATCTGCGCGATGACCGACAGTCTCGTGACGCATGAGGAACTCAGCGCCGCCGACCGGCAATCCTCGTTGATCGACATGGCGACACTGGCGCTGGATGTGGCAGTGGGGGCCTGACCCCTACCAGCCGACGAGGTCGTCCGAGCCGCCCCACATTGCTGGCGTGCCGCGGTAATGCGGCAGGTTGTCGATAACGGGCAGCACGGCAAGGCCGCATTGCTGATGCAAGATGGGCTTGAATTTGCCGGGCGGCAGCAGGTTGGCTTTGACGCCGGTGAGCTTGCCGGGAACGACGGTGGCAGTCAGCTGCACGCCGCAGTTCGGGCAGCGCTGACGCGGCAACGACCGTAGCGTCCAGCTTTGCGGCTCGCCTTGGATCACAGTTACATCGGCAGCGGCGAAGGCCACGACCCCGATATAGGCCCCGCCGCTGATGGCCCGGCAATCATCGCAATGGCAGTAGAATTGTACCTGTGGTTCCCCCGCGATGCGGATGATGCAGGCGCCGCACGGGCAGGCGATGTCGTAGCTCATCACTCAGACTTCGAGAACGCGGTAGAGTTTTTCGAAAGCGTCATTCCAGCCCTCGTGTTGACCGGTAAGACCGGCCTTGCTGGGCAGTTGCTCCTGGGAAAATTCCATGACCGAGCCGTCGCCGTCGGGGGAAATGACGATCGAAACTTTCGACGTTTCCTGCGGTTTGCCATCCCAGGTCAGGGTGAAAACGAGGCGATGCGGCGGGCTGACTTCTAGGTAGTCGCCGGTGGTGCGAAAGACCGTGCCATTCTCGAGTTGTACCGAAATGTCAAAGCTGCCGCCGGGGCAGGCGTCGATATTGGCACTGAGCACCGGGCCGGCATCGGGGCCATACCATTGCCGGAGCAGTTCGGGGTCGGTCCAGGCGGCGAACACCGAAGCTGGCGGGGCCTTGATGGTCCGGCTGATCGTGAAGCGTTCAGTGCTGGTCATGCGTTTTCTCCACAAGTTCCACCAGGCGGTCGAGCCGCGGCGTCCAGAAGGCCTGAAACTGCGTGAGCCATTCGGCGGCGTCAGCAAGACGGCGGGCATCGAGACTGCAGCGGACGGTGCGGCCGTGTTTGGTCCTCGTCACCAGCCCGGCTTCGGCCAGGACGTTAAGGTGCTTGGTCACGGCCGGCAGCGTCATCGTTAGGGGAGCGGCAAGCTCGGAGACGGTGATGAAATCGCGGCCGCGCAGCTGGGCGACGAGGCCGCGGCGAGTTGGATCGGCAAGGGCACCGAACACAAGATCGAGTTCAGAATAGATTACCATACGGTATTCTATTGCAGGCCTGCCGGAGGCACGCAAGGGGCGGTTTACGTTGCATTCGCCTCAAACTGTCGCGATCGGCGTAAGGGCGGTTTCACTGCTTGGGGGAAATGCCGACCGGCGCATCGGGAACGGTGCCATGATGGCTCCGAGTGTGGGCACGGGAGCATCTTCCCTCATGGCGGCAACGACTGACGGCTTGTTTCCGATTGCACGGCCGCGCCGTAATGCGCGGCCGGCCTCGCTGTCAGCAGGCATCATCGTGCTGGTGTTTTTCATGGTGGCGATCGTCGCCACCGGCTTTGCCTTCATCGATGCGCAGCAGCGCGCCCTCGACGTCCATCGCGAAGCAGCGGAATCGATGCGAACGACGCTCGATCTCTTGACCGAGGCGGACAGCATCATCACCCGGCTGGCGGTTGGGGACGAGGCGGCGAGCCTCACGGATTACTATGGCGCGCTCGAAGCGCTGGGGGCACTCAGCGCTGCCAATATGCCGCTGCTCGACCCGTACCTTGCTGGCGAAACCGGGGCGCTGGCTGCGGCACAATTGCTCGAAAGCGACTGGACCGAAGCCGTCCGCCTCGCCAGCATGGCCGATCTGGCCGGCGCAAGAGCCCTGCTGATCGACCGTGACACCGGCGGGCTGGTGCGGGAACTGCGGGATGCCGAGGATAATTTCCTCGAGCAGTGGACGGCGCGGTTCTCGATTTATGAGGAGCGCATCGCCATCGGCACCTGGGTGGTGCTGCTGCTGCAGGTCGCCGGCGGGACGCTGGCCATTGTCGGGCTGATCCATGCCTATCGGTTGAGCCGCGTCGAGGCCAATGGGCGAGCGGCGGCGGTCGCCTATGCCGATGCGTCGCGCGACCAGGTCAAGAAGCTGTTCGACATGGCCGATGTGCTGCAGGTCGCCGCCGATCATACCGACGCCAATGCGGTGTTGCGCGCCACGGCGGCGGACCTAGTGCCGGGGTTCCCGGGGGCGCTGTACATCTTCAACAATTCGCGCGACCGGCTGGTGCTGACCTCGTTCTGGGATCGCGGTACCGACCAGCCGCTGCCCGAAACCATCCCGCCATCGCAGTGCTGGGCACTGAAGCGCGGCAAGCCGCATCTCAACCACGCCAATGGCAGCAAGCTGTGCTGCGACCATCATTCGACCGGCGATGCGGTGCTCGAAATCCCGATGATGGCGCGCGGGGAATTTCTCGGGCTGCTGCAGCTGTTCGCCCGGGGCGATGAGGCCGAGGCGCGGCTGCTCGCCGTCGAAAACATGGGCGCAGCGCTCGCCGATGGGATGAGTCTGGCGCTCGCCAACATCGCGCTGCGCGAAAAGCTGCGCAACCAGGCGCTGCGCGATCCGCTGACCGGTCTCTACAACCGGCGCTACATGGAAGACACGCTGACGCGGTTCGTGCGGCTGGCCGAGCGCGAGCAGCGGACGCTGTCGGTGATCATGATCGATCTCGACAATTTCAAGCGGCTCAACGACGAGCATGGGCATGCGATGGGCGACGCGGTGCTGCGCGAGACGGCCTCGACCATCGTTTCGTCATTGCGCGAAACCGACGTCGCCTGCCGCTATGGCGGGGAGGAACTGATCGTCATCCTGCCCGATTGCGAACTCGACAAGGCGGCAGAGAAGGCCGAACTGCTGCGACTGCGCATCGAATCGCTATCGGCGACGCACAACACGGCGATCTCGGCCTCGTTCGGCGTCGCCTCGATCCCGCACACCAGCCACGCCACGACCGATCTGCTGGCGGCAGCCGATGCGGCGCTGTATCGGGCCAAGCAAGGCGGGCGCAATTGCGTGATGAAGGCGCCGCGCCGGATCGGCCGGCCAGAACTGGCCCATGACGACGTCATCGAGCTGATGCCGCGGCAGGCGGCGGAATAGGGATTTCCTAGCGGCGCGGAGCCGGGGTTTACCGCGTTGGCAGCGCGCCATGATGGTGCCGCCTTCGCCGTGTTAGCGTGGTCTTAACGCTTACGGGGCCCGCGACAGCAGATGCAGCTTAAATCCAATGCCTCAGGCTTGGCAGAAACGGTCAAGGGCGTCGAGACGATGACCCGCTTTGCGCTCGCCGTGCTGGCGCTGGCGTCGGGCGTTTATACTTATCTCGGGGTGCGCGGACTGCTCGATGGCAGCGCCACCTTCGTGTTTTTTGCCTCGGTAACCTATTCGGTGGCGGTGTCGGTCGCCATCTACGCGTTCTGGACCTTCATGCTGCGGTTCGTGCCGCTGATCCGGGAGGGCAGCAAGCGGGCCGGGATGTTCGTCGTCATGGGGCTCGGGTGCCTGTTCATTCTTGCGATGTCGAGCTGGCTCAATGCCGCGGCGCTGGCGGGTTCGGCGGCGCTGGAGCAGCATCTCGCAGTGACGCTCGAAGGTTATGTTTCCGATCTCGACGAGGCGCATGGCAATGCGCTGGCCGCCCAGAGCCTGCTGCCCGACGTGCAGCGGGCAGCCGAGCGGTTTGCGCGGTTGGCGGATGGCGAGCGCGAAAGCGGGGCGCTGACCGGCACCACCGGTTCGGGATCGGTGGTGCAGTTGTTGAGCCAGATGAGTGCGCAGATGAGCGAACTGGCGCTGACCATCACCTCATCGCGCGACGAGGTGGCGGTGCTGTTCGACTCCGGGTCGGCGCATCTGGCGACAATGCGCGAACTGGTTTCAGGGGCAGGAGCGATCGAGCCGCGGGCCGATGCGTTTTCGGCCGAGGTGGTGCAGCTGAGCGCGGTGATCGCGGGCCTGCAGGAGACCTCGGTGGCGCCATCGGTGAAGCGGGCGGCGGCCGATCTGTCGCTCGGCTTCATCGCGCCGGCGGCGGATGGCGGATCAGTCGACCTGGTGTCGCGGCAGGACGCAGTGATGGCGAGCGTCCGGGAGTCGGTCGCGGCGCAATCGACGGCGCTGACCAGTGCGGCCGATGAAATCCTCAGCCAGCCGCGCGTCGAACCGCAGCGCTTCGTGCCGCTGTCGAGCGCGGAGGCGGTGCTGCGCTACTGGAGTGATTTCATTCCGTCATGGGCCGGGGCCATGTCGCTCGACCTGTTGCCGGTGGTGCTGGTGCTGGTGCTGATGATCGCCCATGACGCGATGCGCCGCGAGGCCAGCGACATGGAGGAGGCCGAGAGCATCACGGCAGCCGAAATGATGCGGGCGGTGGCGATGTTCAAGCAAATGCAGCCTGAAGTTGTGCCGGTGGCGGTCGCGTTGCCGGCTGCGGCCGTGGTTGAGCCCGTTCCGCCGGTCAGTACCGAGGTCGAGATCGACATGCCGTATGGCAATGTCGCGGACGCGACGATCACGCCGATCGATGTGGGGCAGCGCAAGCGCGGCGATGGGCCGCTGCGGTCGTGAGTGCACTGGCGCCACCGCGGCGCGGCCTCGTCGGACGGGGGCTCGACCGGCTGGCGGCGATCGATGACGGCAATATCCTGCGGGTGGCTTTCCTCGCCATGCTGGCGGGCACCATGAGCGTACTGTTCATCGATTATCGCGAATTGGTAGCACTTGATGGTAGCGTGACGATGCCTCCGGCACTGCCGCTGGTGCCGGTGTTTCCGGGCGACATGCCTGGCGAGGGCTCGCACGGGCCGGCGCCGATGCAGACCACCGACCGCGCGCTGCTCGAAGCGCCGATGGCGTTGTCGCTCGAGGCCGGCGGAGTGCTGAAACTGACCGGCACGATCGATCCCGGCGCGGTCGAACGGTTCACCAGCGAGATCGCGGCGCGGGGAGAATATGTGACGACCATCGCGCTCGATTCGCCGGGCGGTTCAGTGCGCGATGCCATCGCCATCGGTTCAGCGATCCGGGCCGGCGGGTTCGCGACGGCAGTCGGCAGCGGGGCGCTGTGCGCCTCGTCTTGCCCGTTGATCCTCGCCGGTGGGGTGACCCGTTCCGTCGCCGCCGATGCGGGGGTCGGGGTACACCAGATTTATGTCGCGGCGCCGGTGTCCGACGTCGGGGCTATCCTCCGCGATGTCGGCGGGGCGATGTACGATGCGCAAAAGACCACGGCAGTGGTGACGCGCTACCTCATCGACATGGGGATCGATCCGGCGCTGTGGATCCACGCCCTCGAAACCCCGCCGCAAGAGCTGTATTTTCTCTCAACCGAGGAGTTGTCGAAATATCGACTCAGTTTGCCGACGGGGTCCGCCGTAAGCGACGATTCAGAGGTTAAACCGCCCGTCAATGCGGCCGGCGCATAGCTCGTCAAAAACTAATAAAATATGAACGGTGGTTGAAGGGGCGCGAATCTGCCATAAATCTACCCTGAATCGGCGGTCCTGCGAACGAGCGCTGCGATCGACGGTTATGTTGCTGGATGAAGGAGGGGAGATCTTCATGCGTGCCACGCATACGTTACGCCACCATCAGGATATTCAGAACTGGGTCAGCGCCCGTAAGGGCATGCCCGCCATCAGCCGTATCCCGACGCGGTCCGGCGAAGTCCAGGCACAGCTGCGGTTGAAGTTCACTGGTTCACGGGCCGGGCCCAACCGGATGTCGTCGCTCGACGATGGCCTGAGCCCGGTGTCGTGGAGCGCCTGGTTTGCCGAACTCGATCGGCAGAACCTGGCGTTGCAGGTCAGCGATCAGACCGATTTCGAGTTCGTGCCGCGGCAGTCGCTGCACTAATCTTGGCTGTTGACCGACTGCCCCGAGCCGAGTTGAGCACGGGGCAGTATTGTCGGGCGCCAGCTGCCCGTATCTGCTCGCGTCGATAGCGGTCGAGGAGCCGTGATCCGCAGCCCAAGCTCTTGCCGCAATCGGGCGGTAGCGTCACTGTCGTCCCAAACAACAACAGGACTGGCAACCCGATGATTCGCCGCGACGTGCTGCTTTATAGCCTTGGTCTGGCCTTTTCCTCCGCACTGCCGGCGTTGGCACTCGACCGGGCCTTGGTGCCCGAGGAAGAACAACTGATCCGGGCGATCGGCGAGTATAATTCCGCTGTTCGCACCATGGCTGGCCGGTTCCTGCAGATCGATACACAGGGCGGACGCACTGAAGGGACGTTTTTCATCCAGCGACCCGACAAAGTACGGTTCCGCTACAATCCGCCGAGCCGCGAGGAAATCATCTCGGTCGGGCGCGGCTTCTATGTGATCAATCGCAAGGACCAGACGCAGTACGCTTATCCGCAGGACAAGATTCCGCTGCGCCAGTTCCTCGGTGACCGGATCGATTTCCTGCAGACCAACATCGTCGACGTGGTGACCTCGGATTCGTATTTCTCGATCACCATCCAGGACGATACGCCGGCCGGCACGGTGCGGGTGTCGCTGATTTTCGATCGGGCGACGTATGATCTGGCGCAGTGGACGCTGACGGAGCCCAGTGGCGAAGAACTGACGTTTTCGCTGTACGATGTGCAAAAAGACATCGAGATCCCGAAGTCGTATTTTTATATCGATCCGACTTACAAGGCAGTCGAGCCGCAGGTTTGATTGGGTTCGGGGCTGCCGCTGAGGCGGGGCTTCACGGGTCAGGTGGCGTCGCCGAATTCGATGGCTGCCGGTGAGTTTGGCGTTGGTTGGATCCCCGCGTTCGCGGGGACGACACCGGGATTGGATGCTGCCCGGTGAACTATAAAACCTGTAAGATTCAGTTGCGCGGCATGCGGTTGAAGGCGTCGAGAGCGGCGATCTTGTAGGCTTCGGCGAGGGTCGGGTAGTTGAAGGTGTTCTCGACGAAGTAACTGAGCGTGCCGCCGAGGTTGAGCACGGCCTGGCCGATATGGATCAGTTCGGTAGCGCCTTCGCCGATGATGTGGACGCCGAGCAGCTTGCCGTCCGAGAGCGCGAAGATCATTTTCATCATGCCGGATTCGAGGCCCATGATGTGGCCTCGCGAGGTTTCCCTGAACCGGGCGATGCCGCATTCATAGGCGATGCCTTTGTCACGCACCTGCTGTTCGGTCAGCCCGATGGTCGAGATTTCGGGCACGGCGTAAATCCCGTACGGGAAATATTTGGGCGCTGGCGGCATCGGCGCGCCGAAGGCGTGGCAGGCGGCGATCCGACCCTGTTCCATCGACGTAGAGGCAAGGCTCGGGAAGCCGATGACGTCGCCGGCAGCATAAATGTGCGACACAGAGGTCTGGAAGGTGGCGGGATCGACTGTCAGCCGGCCCCGATCGTCAGGGATGACGCCGCAGAGTTCGAGCCCGAGATTGGCAGTGGCACCGACCCGGCCGGCGGCATAGAGCAACATTTCGGAGCGGATACGGCGACCGTCCGACAGAATCGAGACCGGCCAGCCCCGGCCGTCGCGCTCGACGCTTTCGACCTTGGCGCCAAGGCGCAGGCTGACACCGCGATCGCGCAGTTCATGGATGAACTCGTCGATGATCTCGCGGTCGATGAATTCAAGGAAATTGTCGCGCGGTTCGACGATGGTCACCGGGACGTCGAGCGCCGAGAAAATGGTGGCGTATTCGATGCCGATGACGCCGGCGCCGACGACGGTCAGGCTGCGCGGCACCCGCGGTTCGGCGACAAGAGAGTCACTGTCGAGAATGGTGACATGTCGAAGGGGATGTGGCTCGGGCGATGCGGGGTGGTGCCGACGGCGATGACGACGCGCTCGGCCTCGAAGATCTTTTGATCGCCGCCGGGGCTCGAGACGGCGATGCGATGGGGGTCGAGAAACCGCGCGGCGCCGGCGACGGTGCGAACGCCATTGCGGGCAAACTGATGCTCGAGCACTTCGATCTCGTGGTCGAGCGTCATGCGCAGCCGCGCCCCGAGATCCTTGCCCTCGATTTCCTTCTTGACCCGGTAGGACAAGCCGTAAAAGCCGCGCTCGCGCCAACCCGAGAGATTGAGCACGGTTTCGCGCAGGGTTTTCGAGGGGATGGTGCCGGTGTGGACTGAAACGCCGCCAACGCGGTGGCGGTTTTCGACCACCAGCACGCTGCGCCCGAGCTTGGCCGACTGGATCGCGGCCCGGCGCCCCGAGGGCCCGGAGCCAATGACCAGCATTTCGTATTTATCCACCGCGCCGTCCCCATGCCTGTCAGCGGGGGGACTGTGACATTAGGCCGTTAACGGCGAACCACTCGGGAACGCAGGAGGGGGTTGCGCTTGGGGCGGCGGGCGTGGGACCAGGCGCCGTGGTTCGAGGGTCGCAAGTGCTCCCACCTCACCATGAGGGCTGAGAGAGTGGGGTTTGCCGACAACCGGCGCCGAGCCACCTGCCACGGTCTTCCCGGCGGAGGCCCGGATCCATCCCGAGGTGGTGAGGCCAGCCGCAGCGGTCAGGGTTGAGTCATCAGGATGGATCCCGGCCTCCGCCGGGATGATGGGCGTGGTGGGGCTGGGTTCCATGACCGTGGTCATGCATCTGTGGCTACCCCCACTCTCGATCCCTCCCTCAAGGGGGAGGGAGGCGATAGGATTGGCTCATGCGGTTGAACCACGGACAGCTTAGACCGTGAAGTGAGGGTTTGTGGCGCCCGTTGCCCCTTATTTGCAGCGGCTGGTTTGTGCCAACTGCGTCGTGTATCGGCCAATCACGGGTGGCCCAGCGCGTCGATGGCTTGGGCGAGGTCGATGTCTTTGCTGGTCACGCCGCCGGCGGTGTGGGTCGAGAGGGTGATGGTCACCTTGTCGTAGGAATTGCTCCAGTCGGGGTGGTGATTGGCCGCGTTGGCGACGAAGGCGACGCGGGCCATGAAGCCGAACGCTTCGGAAAAATCGCTGAATTTGAAATCGCGGGTGATGGCGCCGATTTTGGTGTCGTACCGCCAGTCGTTGAGGGCAGCGAGCGCCGCTACCAGTTCCGCCTCGGCAAGCTTGTCGGTCATTGCAACCTCCCGTCGCGTTCGCCAGACCCTCGCCTGCAACCGTGCGGCTCGGGCGGCTTAAGCGTTCTTTCACCTAGCGGGCGGCATTGGGGGCATGAAATCGTTGGCAATGGCCCGGCGACAAAGGGTTCTTAACCCAAAGAGCATTGTATCTGGACCCAACAGGGTTTCCAATTGGCTAGCACTGCTGCAAAATCGCTGCCAGCGATCGACTATGTGTCGATCGTCCGCTCGGTCTATAAGGACCGGCGCGGGATGCTCATTGGCGCGATTTCTGCCGGCACCACGGCAGCCGCGGCGGGGTTTTCGGCCAATTCGCGGATTATCTTCGTCCATGCGGCGGCGCTGATCGTCATCGGCATGCTGCGGTTTTTCGACGCCCGGCAATTCGAAGCGGCGGCGATTGCCGACGACGATGCCGAGGGCGCCTCGGAGTGGGAATTCCGCGCGACGATCACCGGGTGCCTCGCAGGCCTCGTGTATGGCAGCTGGTGTTTTTCGAGCCTGATCTTTGCCAACGACCCCTTCGCGGTCCTCGCCAGCATCGCGCTGTCGGTGGCGGCCCTGGTCGGGGTCTGTACACGAAATTTCGGCCTCGACCGGCTGGTGACGTTGCAGATCGTGTTTGTCGGGGTGCCGCTCGGCGCCGGCCTGTTTATTGCCGGCGGCATCTATCATGCCATTCTGGCCCTGATGATCATTACGCTGATGATCAGTTTCCGGAAACTGGCCGGAGACGTGCGGGCGATCCTGCTGGCGGCGGTGCATGGGCGTGAGCAGGCGTCGAACCTCGCCCAGCAGCTTGATACGGCGCTCGATACCATGCAGCACGGCCTCTGCATGCTCGATGGCGCCGGTGTCATCCGCGTGGCCAATGATCGGGCGCTGCTGGCGTTCCAGAGCTTTGCGCCGGGAGAGTGGCTCGACCAGCCGCTCAGCGCCCTGATCGCCGCGGCCGACGAGGTGGGGTTTTTGCCGCGCACGGCGGCGGAGCGGCTGATCGACATGGTCACCGAGCAGGGCAGCGGCAAGGTGCTGCTGAGCCTGCCGGATGCGGTGCATTTCGAAGTGACTGTCAGCTCGCGCGGCGACCGGACGGTGCTGCTGTTCGAGGATATTTCCGAACGCATGCGGGCCGAGGAGCGGATCAATTTCATGGCGCGCTACGACGCGCTGACCGGGCTACCCAACCGGGCCTACTTCACCGACATGGTCGCGACCGAGCTCGAGGACCGACGGAATTTTGCCCGGGGCGACCATGCCGCGGTGATGATCATCGACATCGACGATTTCAAGCATGTCAACGACACGATGGGGCATCTGGTCGGCGACAAGCTGTTGGCCGAAACCTCGGTGCGGCTGCGGCAATCGCTGCCAACGCGGGCGCTGCTGGCGCGGCTCGGGGGTGACGAGTTCATCGTTTATCTCGCCGGCTGCGACACCGCCGAAGCCCTGCTGGCGCATGCCGGAACGATCCTTACGGCGTTCGTCACCCCGTTCAACATCGGTGGCGAACAGCTGGTGACGAATATCAGCGTCGGTGTGGTCGAGGCGACCAATCTGGCCGACGATCTCGATGCGCTGATGGTCAAGGCGGATCTGGCGCTGTACCAGGCGAAGGGCAATGGCAAGGGGCAGGTGGAGCTGTTCCAGGACGCGATGGATACCGACTATCGGTATCGCCAGAAGCTCAAGACTGAATTGCGGCTGGCGCTCGAGACCGGCGGGCTAACGCTCAATTACCAACCGATCGTCGATATCGTCACCCGTCGGGTGGTCGGCTGCGAAGCGCTGGCGCGCTGGCATCATCCGCAACTCGGTTCGATCCCGCCATCGCTGTTCATTCCGATCGCCGAGGAAACCGGGATGATCTCGGAGATCACCCGCTGGGTGCTGCAAACGGCGACGGCGCAGTGCATGACCTGGCCGGGCGATATCTCGGTTGCGGTCAATATTTCGGCGCGGGATTTCCGGTCGGGCAATATCGCCGAGATGGTCGACAGCGCGCTCAAGCGCTCGGGCCTGCCGCCGCAGCGGCTCGAAGTCGAAGTCACTGAAACCGCGGTGATCGAGGAACGCGATGCGGCGAGCAAGATCCTCAACGCGCTGGCGGAGCAGGGGATTTCCATCGCGCTCGACGATTTCGGCACCGGGTATTCATCGCTGAGCTACCTGCAGGCGCTGCCGTTCTCGAAGCTCAAGATCGACCGCAGCTTCGTTGCCGATCTCGGCAGTCCGCGGGCGCTCAAACTGATCGCCAACGTCGCCCGGCTCGGTAAGGACATCAATCTGATCGTCACCGCCGAGGGCGTCGAGACCGAGGCTCAGCTCGAGATGATCGCCACTTATACCAAGGTCGATCAGATCCAGGGGTACCTATTCGGTGTGCCGCTGCCGGCCCGTGATATAGCCGAATTAATCAGCCGGATGGCGACGCCGGGTAGTCCCGCACAAAAAGTGCGGCATGGTTAACATAGGTTAATCTACTGTTTTATCTGTATTTTACCGAATCACGAGGCTGCACATAGCGACCATGCGCCGCAACCGTGAAAAATGCCGATTTGCATTGGTAATTAATGGGTTAACCTGACGCTTCATTTGGGGCGTTGGGCAATGCGTGCGGTCTCCTCTCAGCCGGCGAGTTCACAGTTTTCCGAAACGCTGATCGACATTCTCGATCGCGTGCACTACCGGCGCGTCGATCTCCACGACGCGCTCGATCCGGTGTATCGGCTACGCTACGAGGCGTATCGGCGAGAGGAATTCATTCCGATCAACTCCCAGCAGGTCGCGGGGGATCTGTTTGACGAAGCGCCCAATGCGATGTGCTACGGCATCTATGTCGATGACCAGCTGGTCAGCTCGATCCGCCTCCATCATGTGACGCCAACGATGCGGCAATCGCCGAGCCGGTCGATCTATCCCGAAGAGCTCGATGCGCTGCTCGACAGCGGGCGCTCCTACATCGATCCGTCGCGGTTTACCGCCGATCGAGAGGCGACGCTGGCACTGCCGGCGCTGCCGTTCCTGACACTGCGGGTGGCGGTGATGGCGTCGATCCATTTTGACGTCGACTATTGCCTCTCCTCGGTGCGGCTCGAGCACGCGGCGTTCTACAAGCGGGTGTTCATGTCGCGCCAGCTTGGGGGCGAACGGTATTATCCGGGGCTGCATTTCCCGGTGGTGATGTTCGTGGCCGATGTGCCGCAGATCCGCGAACGGGTGTTCCGGCGGTATCCGTTCTTCATGTCGACGCCGGAGGAACGCGAAGCGGTGTTCGGGCGCGGGCCCGCGGTGCCGATGGTCAAGCCGAGCGCCCGCGTCGCCATGCAGATGGAAGAGCCGCAGCGGCTGTCCGCCTGAGGCGCAGTCGGGGGCAGCAGATGGCAGTGTATCGGCTGGATGGCGAAAGTCCCGAGCTGCCGGCGGGGTTTTGCTGGATCGCGCCGAGTGCGGCGGTCATCGGCCGGGTCCGGCTCTTTGAGGACACCGGGATCTGGTTTGGCGCCGTGCTGCGCGGCGATATCGAGGCGATCATCGTCGGGGCCGGGAGCAATGTGCAGGACAACGCCGTGCTGCACACCGATGCGGGGTTTCCGCTGCGTATCGGGGCCGGCTGCACCATCGGGCACCGGGCGATCCTCCATGGCTGCAGCATCGGCGACACCACACTGATCGGCATGGGGGCGACGATCCTCAACGGCGCCGTGATCGGCAACAACTGCCTGATCGGGGCGGGGGCGCTGGTGACCGAGGGCAAGACGATCCCCGACAATTCACTGGTGGTCGGTGTCCCCGGCAAGGTCATTCGCCAAATCGACGCCGAAGGCGAGGCAATGTTGCGAGCGTCAGCGGCGCTGTATGTCGCCAATGCAAAGCGGTTTGCCGCCGGTCTCGAACTGATCGAGCCAGATCCGGGGTTTGCCCCGGCATAGCGCTATTACCAGTTGCAGGCCTGGCGGAGGGGGGCGATGGCCTCGCCCAGACCCTTCAGTGCGTAGGAGACCGCAACGGTTTCCCCCGACGATGCCTTGACCGAGACATCGAGGGTGTCGCCGGCGAGCATCTGCTGCAGCAGCGGCAGTGACTTGGTGCCGCCGAACAGGATCATGATGCTGTCCGATGCGATGGTTTCGTAGCTCGCCTTGCCGCTGCCATCGACCGAGGCGGTCAGGATATTGCCGCCATCGCCGGGAGCGATGAAATAGCCAGGGAAGACGAAACTGAGGCTGGTGCGGTTATCGTCGCAGTTGATTGAAACTTCGCCCATCTGGTCGTCGCCCGAGATCGGCTCGAGCGAACGGGTGGTGAGCGTCAGCGCCAGACCCTGGCCGAGCTTGGAACTCTCGGTGCGCAGCGGCCAGTTGGGATCAAAGCTGGTGGAGAGATTGGCGAAGCTCGGGGCGGAGGTGAGTTCCGCATCGGGACCGCCAGCGCCGGCGCGGAACACCAGATCATAGCATAGCAGCCGGCGCGCCTCGTCCTGGATAAGGGAGCAGCTCTTGCCAGTCGCGGTTTGCGCCAGCACGGGGGTGCCCGGTATTGTCGCCAGCAACAGCAGTGACAGCGCCACAGTCCGCAGGTTCATCGAGGGTTCCGGAAGGTCAGAAGCGGGTGTAATCGCTGTGGTGCCACTTGCCTCGGTCGAACGGCTAAATCATGGCCGAGGCGGGCGGCGGCCACCAATGGGAAGTCTGTTGCGAGCTGCAATGAGTAAAATCGATCGGTGCAGGACGGCTGGCGTCGCTGCAATGATCGGACTGGGCGAAGATGGCGTGGCGGCCGCAATCGGTGAAGTGGCTCGAATACACCCAAAGCCGCCAAGGAGCCAGCAGGCGCATCCGGCGTGGCCCGAGGCGAAGTTCGTCGAAACCCGCGGCCCGATGCCGGCGCTGTCACTCCTTGAGGGCGAGTGCATCGCTGTGGCGCGGGCGCTGATCGGCTGGCACTCCACCCAGGGGGCGACCGGCTGCTGCCCGGCCGTGGCCCGAGCTGGCCCGAGGGCATGTATTCGCTGTTGGCCGGTTTCGTCGAGCCCGGCGAAAGCATCGAGACGGCGGTGCAGCGCGAGGTGTTCGAGGAAAGCCGGATTGCGGTCGGCACGGTGCGCTTCGTGGCGTCGCAGCCCCGGCCGCTTCTGATGTCGCTGATGTTCGGCTGCAATGGTGAGGCGCTGAGCGCGGCCATCACCATCGACCCGGTCGAACTGGCGGCCGCCAATTGGGTCACCGGCGACGAGGTATTCGCGATCCTGGCCGACACCCACGGGGACATCGCCCGCGCACGCGCCGGCGCCATTGAGCAGGCGCCTATCGAAGCCCAGGCGAACGGCCACCTGTTCGATGCCAGCTACTGGACCGGCAAGGTTGTGGCCGGTAGCGACGATGGCAAATCGTGTGACGACGACATCCTGAGCGGCAATGGCGGCATGAGTGTTGGCTCCGTCGGTGCCGGAGAGAACATCCGCCAGTTGCGAGCCGAGGGGAGGCGGCGACCGAACTGATCATCAGCGGTACGCAGGTTTCCGGGCAATATACCGTATCAGGGCGGAAACGGGACAGAGCGATCTGCACTTGATCATTAAGTCATTGAAATTGTGGTGCCGCTTAGGTGACTCGAACACCTGACCCCATCATTACGAATGATGTGCTCTACCAACTGAGCTAAAGCGGCCCGCCGGCTTTGGGCCGGGTTGAGGGAGGCTGTTTAGCTGAGGCGGTGGGGTGGATGCAAGGGTAAAGGCGTCAGGCGGGGGGCATTGGTGCGGGCGTGCGGGGGGTGCTCGGGGCCATCATGGTGCCGCGGGTGGCCGTGGCGGTGACGGGGATGCGCCATTCGAACGCGTCGAGCTTGCCGGTAACCGGGGAGACTGGTTCCCATTCGTCGGCGGTAAGGCCATCGGCAGTCCACACCGGGTCGCGTGGGGCGCGGACGGCGCGCGACAGCCATTCGCGGGCCTTGCCCTGATCGGCGGTCTGGCCTTCCTCGATTTCGGCGAGCAGCAGGCAGACGGCCTGGGTCGGCTCGGCGGCCGAATAGCTGGCGAGCGCATTGCGGGCCAGCGGCCAGTCGAAGGCTTCGACGGCCGCGCGGGCGAGGACGATGGCGGCACTGCGATTGGGAGGCGGGGTGTCGATCAGTTCGCGGACCCGTTTCAGCCGGTCGGTGGTGGAACTGCCGGGCTGGGCGGCGGCATAGAGCGTCGCGATATCGGGGTGGGCACTGGCGCGCCAGACCCGGCGCAACAGGCTCATGGCTTTGCGGGCTTCGCCGCGATGGGAATGGATGCGGGCGGCGATCAAGGCGGCAGGCACGAAATCGGGTAGCAGCTTTAACGCCGTCAGCGCGTGTTCGAGCGCAGTGCCAGGATCGGTCGCTTCGCGTTCGCGGGCGATGGCGGTTTCGATGACGGCTTGTTTGCGCCGCTTTAGCGCCTTGCTTTCGCGTGATGGCGCCGGCTCGCCGGCGAGCAATTTCAGCGCCTCGGTCCAGGCGCCGCGGCGGGTCAAATCGTCAAGCACGGCGGCGCTGGCCCAGCGGCTGGCCGGATCGAGCGCCGCGGCCTTCTGGGCAAAGGTCAACGCCGATTCGGCGCGGCCTTGCTGGCGGGCCTGTTCATAGAGGCCCGAGAGTGCGGCGAGCGCCGTTTTGCGGTCGGAAATCAGGGCGCGGTAATGCTCGCGGGCCGCGGGCATGTCGCCGAGCGCCAAATCGGCGCGGGCTTCGAGCAGCGCGGCCGCGGCGCTGCCATTGAGCCGGGTACGGGCATCGCGGGCGAGCAGTCGGGCGCGGGCCGGATCGCCGGCTTCGAGCGCGATGAACCCGTCGGATAGCGCCTCGACGCCTTGCAGGCGGCGCTGTTCGCGGTTGTAGCGGGCAAAATTGCGCGGGGCATTGAGGATGCGGCGAACCACTGACCACACGAGGATGACGATGGTCGCGACGCCGAAAAACAGGAACACCGCGGTGCCGATGCGGGGCTGCACGGTGTAGCCGAAAGCTGAAATGGTGATGGCGCCGGGCAGGGAGATCAGCCAGACGATCAGCGCGCTGACCAGCAGGCTTACGACGATCCAGGAGGCAAGTCGGATCACGCTCAGCCCTCTTGGCGGACGGTTAGGCCGGCGCGGCGCAGTGCATCGAGAAAGGCCGTGGCGCTGGCCTGGGCGGCAATCGCCGCGGGCAGGGTGCCGGCGGCCTGGCGCATCGGTGCGGGCAGGCGGTTGAACAGCGCATCGGCGGCAGCGAAATCGCGACGCGACACCGCGCCGACGATCTGGGAAAGGATGGCATCGGGCGTGTCGCCGGCGATCTCGCCCACCGGACGCAGCGCCAACAGGCCACCGAGCCAGTCGAGCGTGCCCTGCTGCCAGCTGGCGTTGGTATCGGCGGGCCGCGCGGCGAGAATATCGGGGACGACCGAATTCAGCTGCGCCGCGATGGCTTCATGGGCGAGGAGCCCGTCTGCGGCCGACGCGGCGAGCGGTTCGGGGATTGGTACATCCGGCATCAAGGCCGAGAGGCTCACCAGTTCGGTGTCAAACGGTCGCCCATTGGCGAACGCGGCTTCGAGGCCGCTGAGCAGCAGGGGCATTTGCAGGGCGGCATTCATTTCAATGACTGGAGTGCCGGCGCGGGCCGCGAGATCGGCTTCGGCGGCATTCAGGCTCGCCTGCAATGCGGCGATCTCGGTGGTGAAATTGCCGGATGCGGTTTCAATAGTCGCGACGCGGTCGGCGAGGGCCGTCAGGTTCCGATCGGCCTCGGCAACCGCCTCGGTGAGTGCGGCGGTTTCATCGGGGGCAGCTTCTGTCGACAGCGCGGCGACCTCCGCCGACAGATCGGCGATCCGGGTCTCGATGGCGGTGAGGTCGGGGGCCGCGGTCGAAGTCGCCGGCAGTGCGTCGGCTGCGGTTTCCAACGCGGCAATGCGAGTTTCGAGGGCCGCGGTATCGGGCGCCTCGCCGAGCGTGCCGAGTTGGGTTTCCAGCGCGGTCAGTTGCTCTGCCTGCGCGGCGAGAGCCGGAGCATAATCGACGGCGGGCTCGGACCGCTCGGGCAATAGGTCGGCTAGGGCCAGCAGGTAAACCAGCAGCGCCCCGCCGAGCGCGCCGCCGGCGATGGCGACAGCGAGGCCGCCGGCCGACCGCATGACTGGTCGTGGCGTTGCCCGCGACTCGGCGGCCGACAGGCTTGGGGATTGGCGCAACGTTTCCTCGACGGTCATTTCGGGCGGCGGCGCTGGCGCCTGCTCGACAGGCTCAACCGTCTCGGGCGCTTGCGGCGGCTCGACGGCGGCGGCTGTTTCGACCTCAGGCGGAACCGGCTCGACCGTTGGCTGCGCCGATGGTACCGACCGGGCTTCGAGATCGATCACCGGCGGCTTTACCGGCCCGGATTTGCGTTCAGCCATGGGACATCCTCGCTGCCCGTTCCGTTATCATGCACCGGGCTCCCGCGCAAAAGCGAGGGCCAGGGCCAGCATCGCCGCCTCGGACGGATGATCGGCCAGCCCGACCCGAACAAAGTGGGTCGCGACCAGCGGTTCCGCAACCTGTTCGGAAAGACACAGCACCCCAAGCCGGGTTTTCGCCGGTCGATCCAGCCGGTCGGCTACGAGCCCGCAAAACGCGGCGGCAGTGCGGCGGGAATAAAACAGCGCGGCGCCGATGCTGCCATCGGCAAGCTCGGCAACTATGTCCGCCGGGAGGGCGTTGGCGGCGCACATGCGGTAAATCCGTGCCGTGACCGCCATGACGCCAAACGGGGCGAGGGAGCGCGCTAGATCGGCGGATTGCTCCTCGGCGGCGGGGTAAAAGATCGGGCCGGTCAGGCCGGCATGGGCCAATTGGTCGATGAGGGCAGTGACGGTGCCGCCGGTACTGGTCACGGTGATAAAGCCGGCATCGCGGGCGGCGGTAGCGGTGCGCTCGCCGACGGCAAACACCGGAACGGCGCGAAAGCTGTCCAGCACGCCACGTTCGGCCAGCGACAGCAACGCATTGGCGCTGGTCAAGGCGAGAGCGGCAAAGCCCGCCGGGTCCGGCAGGCCGACCGACAGGGTTTCCCGGATCAGCAACGGCGCGATGACCGCCTCGATGCCAAGCCCGGCAAGCCGGCCGGCAGTCGCCGTGGCGTCGGGTTCGGGTCGTGTCACCAGCATCCGCATCGGCGTTAGTGGTCGAGCAGCGTCAGGAAGCGCTCGCCGGCCATGTCGCGTAGCGCCCGGCCGAGTTCGGCACCGAGTGTTTCGGCATGCTGCGTCGGGGCGCTCAGCGTCGTCTCCCAGCACTGCTTGCCGTCGGGGGTTAGGATCTGGCCGGTGAGGGTCAGCGTGTCATCGACGATCTCGCTCAAGGCGCCGATCGGCGTCCGGCAGGAGCCATCGAGTTCGCGCAGCATGGCCCGTTCGGCGATAACGGCAATGTGGGTCGCGGGGTGATCGAGCCGGGCAATGGCATGCTGGGTCCAGCTGTCCTCGGCGCGGCATTGCAGCGCCACGGCCCCTTGCGCAGGAGCCGGCGGAAAATTTTTCGGATCGAGCAGGGCCGTCGCCGTTTCCGGATGACCGAGGCGATTGAGCCCGGCCATCGCCAGCAGCGTCGCATCGGCGATGCCGTCGGCGAGCTTCCGCAACCGGGTTTCAACATTGCCGCGGAATGGCACGATGGTGAGGTCGGGCCGGTAGCGCAGCATCTGGGCGGCCCGCCGGATCGAGGAAGTGCCGAATTTCGCGCCGCGAAACAGGTGATCAAGGTTAGGCGCACGAAGCGAGACGAAGGCGTCGCGGACGTCCTCGCGTTCAAGGAACACCGGCAGCACCAGCCCATAGGGCAGCACGGTCTCGACATCCTTGCCCGAGTGCACGCCGACATCGATCGCCCCGTCGAATAGGGCGATTTCGATTTCCTTGGTGAACAACCCCTTGCCGCCGACCTCGGATAACGGCACGTCCTTCAGCCGATCGCCGCTAGTGCTGATGACTTTTATCGCGATGGCGGCTGGAGCGACGTCGTGCAAGGCGGCGAGGGCCGCCTGCACCAGGTGCGCCTGCGCCAGCGCCAACGGCGAGCCGCGGGTGCCGAGCGTCAGAAACGGGGCCGAGGTTTGCATTGCGTATCCGTCCTGTTGTAGGCCACGCCCACGCGGGAAATCGTCGAAAGAAATTGGGATTAGACCACTCGCCATGGCCCGGCAAGCAACGACGACACGGCAGATTACCATTCTCGGCATCGAGACCAGCTGCGACGAAACCGCCGCGGCGGTGGTGACACGGCTAGCCGATGGCCGTGGCACGATCCGCTCCAACATCGTCCGCTCGCAGATCGAGGAACACGCCGCCTTTGGTGGCGTGGTGCCGGAACTTGCGGCGCGGGCCCATGTCGAACATCTCGACGGCATTATTTTGCGGGCCCTCGCCGAGTCGGGCCTTAACTGGAGCGGCATCGATGCCATCGCGGCGACGGCGGGGCCGGGGTTGATTGGGGGCGTGCTGGTCGGGTTGACGACGGCCAAGGCAGTGGCGGCGGCGCTCGGCAAACCGCTGCTGGCGGTCAACCACCTCGAGGGCCATGCGCTGACGGCGCGGTTGACCGATGGCGTGGCGTTTCCCTATCTCATGTTGCTGGTGTCCGGCGGGCACTCGCAATTCGTGCTGGTACGCGGCGTCGGCGATTACCAGCGCTGGGGCACAACCATCGACGATGCGCTGGGTGAAGCCTTCGACAAGGTCGCAAAGCTGCTGGGTCTCGCCAATCCCGGTGGGCCGCAGGTCGAACGGCTGGCACGCTCCGGCGATTCGAAGCGTTTCGCCTTCCCCCGGCCGCTGCTGCGCGAGGCGCGGCTCGATTTTTCATTCTCCGGGCTGAAGACCGCCGTGCGGCTGGCGGCCGAAGCCATCGCGCCGCTGACCGAGCGGGAGGTGGCCGATATCTGCGCCTCGTTCCAGGCGGCGGTGGCTGAGGTAGTCGCCGTCCGTTCCGCCTCGGCGCTCCAGCGGTTCAAGGCGGATCTGCCGGGCGTGTCGCCAGTGCTGGTGGTCGCCGGGGGCGTTGCCGCCAACCGCACCATCGGCGCGGCACTGCTCGAAGTGGCAAAAACAGCCAATGCACAATTGATCGTGCCGCCGCCGGCGTTGTGTACCGATAATGGCGCGATGATCGCCTGGGCCGGGGCGGAACGCTTCGCCTTGGGCGCGGTTGACAGCTTGTCGTTTGCCGCAAGACCACGCTGGCCGCTCGATCTGGCCGATATGAGGATTGCCGACCATGGCCCTTGAAACCTTTGCCGTGATTGGCGCCGGGGCCTGGGGTACCGCGCTGGCGCAGGCCGCTGCCGCTGCGGGGCGGACAGTGACGCTGGTGGCGCGCGACGCGGGCGTCGTCGAGGAGATCAACAGCGAGCGGCGCAACCCGATCTATCTCAAATCGGTGATGCTGGCTGACAGCATCCATGCGGCGGTCAGCCTGTCTGCGTCCGTCGATGTGATCATTCTCGCGGTGCCGGCGCAGGCCAGCCGCGACGCGCTGCTGCGCCATGGCGCCGCGGCATTCGCCGGCAAGCCGGTCATTCTCTCGGCCAAGGGCCTCGAGGCCGGGACGCTGAAACGGCAGAGCGAAATCCTCGCCGAAACTGCGCCCGACGCCATCCCCTATGTGCTGTCCGGCCCGAGTTTTGCCGCTGATGTCGCCATCGGGCGGCCGACTGCGGTGACTTTGGCTGGCGACGATGCCAGCGACACCTCCGATCTCGCGGCGGCACTCGCTGGCCCGGCATTGCGGCCCTATGCGGCCGATGACCGGATCGGCGTCGAACTCGCCGGCGCGCTGAAGAACGTCTATGCGCTGGCCGCCGGAGCGGTGGAGGGCGCGGGGCTCGGCGCCTCGGCCCGCTCGGCGCTGATCGCCCGGGCCTTCGCCGAAATGAGCCGGCTGGTGGTGGCGATGGGCGGCTCGGCCTCGACCCTTATTGGGTTGGCGGGGCTTGGCGATTTGACGCTGTCGTGCACCTCGCACCAATCGCGCAATTACCAGTTCGGCCTCGCCCTCGGTCGCGGCGGCAGTGTCGATAAAGTCCGGGCGGCGGGGGCGATGCTGGCCGAAGGCGTCGCCACTGCGCCGGTGGCGCTGGCGCTGGCGAAATCGCTCGGCGTCGATGCGCCGCTGGTCGGGGCAGTCAATCAATTGCTCGACGGCACAGTGGCGATCGCCGATATCGTCGCCGCGTTGATGACGCGACCGTTGCGGCGCGAGGCCTGAGTATCGAGGCCTTGTCAGTCCCGGGACGTCACCGCATAGTCGCGCCAGATTCCGGGAGGGAACACCACCATGCTTTTCGCCTTTGTCGGCTATGACAAGCCCAACGGCCTCGCGCACCGCATGGAAGTGCGGCCCGAGCACCTCAAGCATCTCGATACGCTTGGCGACAAGCTGATCCTCGCCGGCCCGTTTCTCGACGACAAGGGCGACATGAATGGCTCCTTCATGGTCATCGAAGCCGAAAGTCTCGACGCAGCCAAAGGCCTGTATGGCAGCGACCCGTTCGTGCGCGAAGGCGTGTTCGCCAGCTTCGAAGTGCGGCCGTGGAAGCTCGGCGTCAACAACACCAAGGCCGGCTAAGCCGATGGCCTATTGGCTGCTGAAATCCGAGCCGGACGTGTTTTCGTGGGACGACATGGCGCGGAAGGGCAAGCCCGAGCAGTGGCACGGCATCCGCAATTACGCCGCCCGCAACAACATGCGGGCGATGCAACTCGGCGACGAGGGATTTTTCTACCATTCGGTGACCGGCAAGGCCGTCATGGGGATCGTTACGGTGTGCGCCCTGGCGCATCCGGATTCGACCGCCGAGCTCAAGGACGGCAAAATTGTCTGGGAATGCGTCGATGTCGAAGCCGGCAAGGGGTTGCCGAAGCCCGTCGGCATCGAAGCGATCAAAGCCGAACCGCGACTTGAAAAGATGGTCCTGATCAACAATTCGCGCCTCTCGGTCCAGCCGGTCACGCCCGAGGAGTGGGCATTGGTGTGCGAGATGGGCGGGCTGTGAGCCAATCGACGCGGTGACTGGTCGCCACTCTCGTTGGCCGGCTGACAGTATCTCAGCAGTCAGAAGTCGCTGGTTAGCCCCTTGATTTCCCAATCGCCATAGCGGGCGGGGTCGAGGCCGCCGCGGCCTTGTTGTTCGCCGAACGGTTTGGCCTTGCGGTCGATTTCGGCGCGGCGGGCGGCGGCTTCGGCAAGGGCTCGCTTGGCGGCATCGCTGAGCGGGCGCGCCGGATCGGGCGCTGGCGAAGTCGCTTGGTCGGCAGTCGCTGGGGCTGAGATCGGATCGTCGTGCATTACGGTTTGCTCACCTGAGCTTGCGGGGAACGCTGGCGCTCCCCATCTTTTTGGTGTTGCAGGCTCCTCGTTGAGGTCACCCACAGGGACACATGCTTAATTTCGTCAAGACCAGCGTACTTCTCGCCGCGCTCACCGGCATTTTCATGGCGGTCGGTTATCTTATCGGCGGCACCAGCGGCATGGCTATCGCCTTCGTCGTCGCCGCTGGGATGAACCTGATCGGCTACTGGAATTCCGATAAACTGGTGCTGGCGGCGCAGGGTGCCCGCGAAGTTGGCCCGGCCAATGCACCGGATCTCCATCGGATGGTGGCGGGGCTGGCGCAGCGCGCCGGCATTCCGATGCCGAAAGTCTATGTGATCGACAGCGACCAACCCAATGCCTTTGCCACCGGCCGCAATCCCGCCAACGCCGCGGTTGCGGTCTCGACCGGGTTGCTGGCCCGGCTCGAAGGCCGGGAAGTCGCCGGCGTGGTCGCCCACGAACTCGCCCATATCCGCAACCACGACACGCTGGTGATGACGCTGACGGCGACGCTCGCCGGGGCGATTTCGATGATCGCACAGTTCGGGCTGTTTTTCGGCGGTGGCAACAGCCGCAACAATCCGCTGGGACTGGTCGGCACGCTGCTGACGATGTTCCTCGCGCCGGTCGCCGCCATGCTGGTGCAGATGGCTGTTAGCCGGACCCGCGAATATCAGGCGGATCGGGACGGTGCAGAAATCTCCGGCGATCCGTTGGCGCTGGCTTCGGCGCTCGGCAAGATTTCGCAGCGCAGTCAACGCGAGGTCAATGTCGCCGCCGAACGCAATCCGGCGATGGCGCATCTCTACATCGTCAATCCGCTCAGCGGGCAGCGAATGGATAATCTGTTCTCGACCCATCCCGATGTCGCCAACCGGATCGGAGCTCTCCAGAAACTCGCGGGCGACATGGGCGTCGGCCGGCCCGTGCGGCAGAGCGCCTCGCGTGTCGCCGCCCCTCAATCGCCGGTTACCAGCGCCGGCTGGCGGGTGCCGCAAACTGGTGGTACCGACAGGCCGACGCAATCGCGCGGACCATGGGGATAGGCGGCGCTTGAAAGCCAGTGCACAACCGGCGGGCCTCGCGGTCCGCCTTGCTGCTACCGAACGTCTCGCTGCCGTCATGGGCGGCGAGATTTTTTCGCCGTTCACCGCTGGAAGCATTCCCGATGGCGCCGATCGGGCACTGGCCAACCGGCTGGTGACCACGGCGCTCAGGCGTTCCGGGCATCTCGATCTGGTCATCAAGGCGCTGCTCGAACGCGGCTTGCCCAAGAAATCCGGCTCGTTCGAGGCGGCGCTGCGGATCGGGCTGGCGCAATTGCTGTTCCTGCCCGATCTTGGCGAACACAGTGCGCTGTTCCTTGCCGTCGAGCAGCTCAAGCGCGACCCAAAGGCCGCTCACGTGGCCAAGCTCGCCAATGCCGTATTGCGGCGGGCGCAGGCCGAGGCGGAACGGTTTCGCTCCCTGCCGCGGCTGGCGCTGATCCCCGAAACCCTCGGTCCGAAATGGCTGGCCGCTTATGGCGAGCCGGCGCTGGTCGGGTTCGTCGAGGCCCTGCTGGCCGGCGCCCCGCTCGATTTGACGCTGAAGGATGCCGATCCCGAGCTGATCGCGGCGCTGGGCGGCGAGCTGGTCGCGGCCGATACGGTGCGCGTCGCCGATCGGGATCGTTCGGTCGAGGCGCTGCCGGGTTTTGCCGAGGGCCAATGGTGGGTGCAGGATGCCGCCGCGGCGATTCCGGCGCGGCTGATCGGCTTGCCGGTGGGCGCTCGCGTGCTCGATCTCTGCGCCGCCCCCGGCGGCAAGACGGCGCAATTGCTCAAGGCCGGCTATCGGGTCACGGCGCTCGACAGCGATGCCGATCGTCTGGCGCGGTTGCGGGTCAATCTCGCCCGTCTCGGCATGACCGCCGAAATCGTCCATGCCGACGCCGAAACCTATCAGCCGACCGAACTGTTCGATGCCGTGCTGCTCGATGCACCCTGTTCGGCGACGGGCACTTTTCGGCGGCACCCCGAAGTGCTGATCAATCGTGGGGCGGCGACGGTCGGTGGCCGGATTGCCCTGCAGCGCCGGTTGCTGAAGCAGGCCGCGGCCGATCTCACTCCGGGCGGAGTGTTGATCTACTGCGTCTGTTCGCTCGAACCGGAGGAGGGCGAGCGGCAGGCGCGCTGGGCCGCGGCGACTGATTTAGGGCTCGAACGCGATGTTATTGCGGATGACGAAGCAGGCGTCTATGCCGGATCGATCGATGCCGATGGCGCTATCCGGACGCATCCGGCCTCGAAACTGCCGGTTACCGGCGGCATGGACGGGTTTTACGTGGCGCGCTTCCGCAAGCGTGCCGAAGTAGTGAACGAGTAGACTAACCGGCTGCACAGCCGCGGGGGACAGTTTGCGGGAACAGCTCGGTTTTATGATGCGCCGGGCGGCGTTCGGGGCGGCAGAGGTCGTCGTCACCCTGCCGGTGGTGCGCTGGACCTGGGCTGGGCTCAGCGACGATAAATTCACCGCGCCGCTTGCCGAAATCCGTCCGAGCGATCGCGATACGGTGCGCGAGATGATGGCCGGGCGTTATTTGCTGGCAGCGCGGCTGGTCGATACCGGCGGGACTTCGCCGTTTGCCATCGAAACCCAGCACGCCGACTGGCGCGACGAGTTGCTAAGCTTTTCCTGGCTGCGGCATTTCCGCGATGCCCGCGATGAAGGCGAGCGCTCGCTGGCGCGGATGCTGGCGCTCGACTGGATCGGCCGGGAAGGCCATTTCCAACGCCGCAGCTGGGCGCCGGCCCTTTGTGCGACACGGGTGATGAACTGGTTGAGGCACTACACGCTGCTGACCGACGGGGCGCCGGCCGAGCAGGCACAGCGCATCCTCAAGGTGCTCGGCCGGCAGATCCAGTCGCTGAAGCTGCGCGGCAACCTGACGCGACGGCCGCTCGATGCCATGCTGACGGCAACCGCATTGCTGGCCGTGGCGCTGTGCGACGAGCTCGAGCACAAGGACACCGAGCGGCGCTTTGCGGCGCTGCTGCACGAACTCGACACTCAGCTCGACGCGGATGGCCTGCATCTATCGCGCAGCCCGGCGCTGCATCTCGAGATTCTCGCCGAACTCGCGAGCCTCAGGCTGACCCTCGCGGCCCGGCACGAGGGCTTGGCGCGCGATCTCGAAAGCCGGCTCGAGCCGATGTACCGCGCCCTCGACGCGCTGACGCTCGGGACCGGGGAGCTGGGATATTTTCAGGGCACCGGCCAGGTGCCGCATGATCTGCTGGTCACCGTCCAGGCGCAGGGGATCGGCCGCTTCGGACGCACCGGCCAGCTCGGCGGCTACGGCGTGCTGCGCTCGGGGCCGGCGATTGTCATCGCCGACAGCGGCCAGGCCCAAAAGCTCGCCTTTGCCGAGGCGGGGCATGCCGGAGCGATGGCGTTCGAGTTCAGCTTCGGCAATGAACTGGTGATCGCCAATTGCGGCCCGGCCCCGGCGCAGCTTGCCGAGCGCCAGCGGCTGTTCCGGCTTGGCGCGGCGCATTCGGCCCCGACAGTCAATTTCGAATCCGCTGCGGCGATTGCCGAACGGGGTCCGCTGACCGGACAATTGCGAGCGCTCGGCACCCCACCGCAGCTTATCGTCAACGATGATGATTGCAGCATCATCATCGTCGAGCATGGGTTCGAACGGCGGTTCGGGGTGACGCTGGAGCGGCGGATTTCGCTATTGGGCGACGGGCGGACGCTGGTCGGTCAGGACCGGATGGGCTTGTCCGGCAAGTCCACCGGGGAAAGCCTGACGCTGCGGTTCCACCTGGCGCCGGGGGCCGAAGTGATCCGCGATGCCGCCGACGAAGTGGTGCGGATCCGGCTTGGCAGCGGCCGGAAATGGACGTTTCTGTTTGAGGGCGCGCGGCTACGGGTCGAGGAGAGTGTCCGGCAATCGGCGCATTTCGGGCTGCACCGGACCCAGCAGCTGGTGCTCGAGGCGGGAATTTCGCACGGCGCCGAAATCGCCTGGATCCTGACCCAGGAGAATGGTTGACGGCGATTTCCTTTAGGCAGTCCGCATGTTAGCCAGCCCTCTGCTTAAGCCGGAGCCGACATGCCCCCTAATGCCGTGATCCCCATCCGCCGCGCCCTGGTCTCGGTCTACGACAAGACCGGCGTCGCGGACTTCCTGCAGCGACTTGCCGAACTCGGTGTCGAGATCGTCTCGACCGGCGGAACACTGAAGCTATTGGCTGCCGAAAACATCCCGGCCCGCGATATTTCCGAGCTGACCGGCATGCCCGAGATGATGGACGGCCGGGTCAAGACGCTGCACCCCAAGGTGCATGGCGGCCTGCTGGCGGTGCGCGATACCCCGAGCCACGCCGAGGCGATGGGGGCGAACGGGATCGGCGGCATCGACCTGCTGGTGTCCAATCTCTACCCGTTCGAGGCGACCATCGCGAGCGGCGCGGGGTATGACGAAATCATCGAGCAGATCGATATCGGCGGCCCGGCGATGACCCGCTCGGCCGCCAAGAACCACGCCTACGTCACGGTGATCGTCGATCCCGCCGACTATGCAGCGGTGCTGGCCGAGATCGAGGCGACCGGCGGGGTGCCCTACGCCATGCGCCAGCGGTTGGCCGCCAAGGCGTTTGCGCGCACTGCGGCCTATGACGCGGCGATCTCGGGGTGGTTTGCGACGACGCTCGACTACCCGGAGGTGTCGTACCGGGCGTTCGGCGGCACGCTGCGCGAGGTGATGCGCTATGGCGAAAATCCGCATCAATGGGCGGCGTTCTATGCCAATGGCGACACCCGGCCCGGGGTGGCGACGGCAACGCAATTGCAGGGCAAGACGCTGAGCTACAACAACCTCAACGACACCGACGCGGCGTTCGAGCTGGTGTCGGAATTCGATCCGGCGTTCGCAGCGGTGGCGATCATCAAGCATGCCAATCCCTGCGGCGTCGCGACGGGGACCGATCTGATCGATGCCTACCGCAAGGCGCTGCGCTGCGATCCGGTATCGGCGTTTGGCGGCATCGTGGCGATGAACCGCGAACTCGATGCGGCCACCGCCGAGGAGATCGTAAAAGTGTTCACCGAGGTGATCGTCGCGCCCTCGGCGACGCCGGAAGCCGTCGCCACCGTCGCGTCGAAAAAGAATTTGCGCCTGCTGGTCACCGGCGCGCTGGCCGATCCCAAAGCCGACGGGTTGGCGGTCAAATCGGTGGCGGGCGGCATGCTGGTGCAGGGGCGGGACAACCGCAATGTCGATGATTGCGAGCTGAGAGTAGTAACGCGGCGCGCTCCGACCGAGTCCGAAATGGCCGATCTGAAGCTCGCAGCGAAAGTCGCCAAGCACGTCAAGTCCAACGCCATCGTCTTCGTCAAGGATGGCGCCACTGTCGGTGTTGGCGCCGGGCAGATGAGCCGGGTCGACTCGGCTCGGGTCGCTCATCGCAAGGGCATCGATGCGGCAATTGCGGCTGGCGTCGAAGGGACGCTGACCACTGGCTCGGTCGTCGCCTCGGATGCGTTCTTCCCGTTCCCCGACGGGCTCGAAGCGCTGGTCGAAGCCGGCGCCACGGCGGTAATCCAGCCGGGCGGCGCCATGCGCGACGACCTAGTCATCGCCGCCGCCGACGCCGCCGGGCTCGCCATGGTGCTGACGGGCATGCGGCACTTCCGGCACTGATCCTCCGCACCAGTAGTTGCTGGGCTGCGGTCAGGTGCCCTGCGCGAGATCCGCCAGCAGGCCGGCGGCGACGGAGAGGCGGGAGACAGTGAGGGCGCTGCCGGTCAAATCGGCGAGCGCCGCGGCCACCTTGTCGACGGCGGTGCCATGGCTGGCGCGCCAGTTGGCGAGGCGGGCTTCGGGTTTTCCCGTACCTGCGGCGAGGATATCGGTCGCGAGATCGCGTTGGGCGCGGGTCAGATTGGCCAGCGCGCGATCGAGCGCCATGCGGTCGAAGCGGTCGCTGAGCGCGATGCGGCCGCCTTCGGCGATGACCGGGGCAAGGCCAAAAGTGGCGATGACGCCAAAAAACGCCGCGGCGGCTTCGGCGATGCCCGCGGTGCTGCGCTCGGCAACGGCGACGATGTCGGTGGCAAACCCCAGCACCGGCAATTCGGCGATGCGGCGGGCGAGTTCGGTTGGCACCCGTCCTGCTTCGTAGCGGGCAGTCTCGGCGGCGATATCTGCCGCCATCCCGGGAGGCAGCAGCCCCGACAGGCGCTTTTGCAACTGGGCGACGCCGTTCCGGTGGCGAGTGACCAGCGGTTCGAGCCCGCCGGCAAAGCTGGCATTACGCAGGAACCAGAGGGTTTCGCGCACCAGCAGCGCCTGCACCGCTGCGTAAAGCCCGAGTTGGGCGTCGCCGGTGACGGTGCCATCCAGCGCATCGATGGCGGTGTTGATCTCGGTCAGGCCGTAGCTGTCGCGCACGGCGGTATAGGCCAGCGCCACGGTGCCGGCATCGGCGCTGGTCGCGGCGACCATTTCGGAGACGAAAGCCGGGCCGCCACGGTTGATCATGGCGTTGGCGATCACTGTCGCGATCACTTCGCGGCGCAGCCGGTGGCCGGTGATGGTCTTGGGATAAAGCTGGCCCAGCGCCTCGGGGAAATAGCGGAACAGTTCCTTGGCGAGATACGGGTCGTCGGGGGCGGTGCTGGCGAGCAGGTCGGTGTAGAGCGAGATCTTGGCGTAGGCGAGCAGCACCGCGAGTTCTGGCCGGGTCAGCGGCGTCACCGATTTTTCGCGCAAGTCGAGGGCTTTGGCGTCGGGCAGGTATTCGACGGCGCGCTGCAGGTCGCCGCGGGCTTCGAGCCAGTTCATCAGTTCGACATGATCGGGGAAATCGAGCATGCCGCGCCGCTCGGCCATCGAGATGGCGAGCGATTGCAAATAGTTGTTGCGGAGGCACAGCGCCGCGACTTCGTCGGTCAGCGTTGGCAGGTAAACATTCCGGTCGGCGGTGGTGAGCTTTTTGGCGCGCACCAGTTCGCCGAGCGCGATCTTGATGTTGACCTCGAGATCGGAGGAATTGACCCCGGCCGAGTTGTCGATCGCATCGGTATTGAGCCGGCCGCCGCTGAGCGCATACTCGATGCGGCTGCGCTGCGTCATGGCGAGATTGGCGCCCTCGCCAATGACCTTGGCGCGGATGTCGCTGCCGGTGATGCGGATGGCGTCGTTGGCCTTGTCGCCGGCCTGCGTATCGGTTTCGCTCGTCGCCCGGACATAGGTGCCGATGCCGCCGAACCACAGCAGGTCGACATTGGCTTTGAGGATTGCCGTCATCACGGCGCTGGGCGTCGCGCTGGGCCCGGCAAGGCCGAGCGCCGCGCCGATTTCGGGCGAGATCGGGATCGATTTCAGCGCCCGCGAGAACACGCCGCCGCCTTTGGAAATCAGCGTGGCGGAAAAATCCTGCCAGCTGGAGCGGGGCAAGGCGAACAGCCGCTGGCGTTCGGCGAGGGTCGCCGCGGCGTCGGGCGTCGGGTCGATGAGGATGTCACGGTGATCAAAGGCGGCGATCAGGCGAATTTCGGGCGACAGCAGCATGCCGTTGCCGAACACGTCGCCGCTCATGTCGCCAACGCCGACGACGGTGAACGGTTCGGTCAGGATATCGCGGTCGAGCTCGCGGAAGTGGCGCTTGACCGATTCGAAGGCGCCGCGCGCGGTGATGCCCATTTTCTTGTGGTCATAGCCGACCGAGCCACCCGAGGCGAAGGCGTCGCCGAGCCAGAACTGCCGGCCGAGCGAAATCTCGTTGGCGATGTCGGAGAAGGTCGCGGTGCCCTTGTCGGCGGCGACGACGAGGTAGGGATCGTCGCCATCGCGGCGGACGACGGCGGTAGGCGGCACCAGTTTGCTGCCGACATAGTTATCGGTCACATCGAGCAGCGCACCGATGAAGACGCGGTAACACGCGACACCTTCGGCGGCGATGGCATCCCGCGCCGTGGGGCCGGGCGGCGGCAGGTGCTTGGGCACGAAGCCGCCCGTGGCCCCAACCGGCACGATGAAGGCGTTCTTGACCTGCTGCGCCTTGACCAGCCCCAGTACTTCGGTGCGGAAATCCTCGGGCCGGTCGGACCAGCGGATGCCGCCGCGGGCGATGGCGCCGAAGCGCAGATGCAGGCCCTCGACCCGCGGCGAGGACACGAAGATTTCACGGTAGGGTTTGGGGTCGGGCATGTCCTCGATGGCCCGGCAGTCGAGCTTGATGGCGAGCGCCGGGCGGCGCTTTCCATCGGCATCGCGCTGGAAGGCATTGGTGCGGAGGCTCGCTTCGACGAGGTTGAGGAAGCGGCGGAGGATGCGGTCCTCATCAAGCGAGGTGGTCGCATCGAGTGCCGCCGCGATGGCCTGTCGGGATGGTGCGGAAGCACTATCGCGGTCGGCGGTGAGCTCGGGGTCGAACAGCGTTTCGAACAGACGCACCAGTGCTGTCGCCGCCTCCGGCTGGGCATTGAGGACGGTGGCGAGATAGGCCTGCGAATAGCCGAAATTGAGCTGCCGCAAATAGCGGCCATAGGCGCGGAGGATGGCAACTTCGGGCCAGGCAAGGCTGGCCGATACCGTCAGCTGGTTGTAGCGGTCGCTTTCTGACTGCCCCGCCCAGATGGCGAGCAGCGCGGCCTCGAGGCGTGGTGCGAGTTCGGCATAGTCGATCGCCACAGCGCCAGTCGCGGCCAGCGTCATTTCATGGAGGTGCAGCTCGGCGCCGCCAGCCGGGGTGATGGTGAAGCTCTGTTCCTCGATGACGCGAAAGCCGAAGTTTTCCAGCAGCGGCACGCGATCCGACAGCGGCAGCGGTGTTTCGCGATGAAACACCTGCAGGGTTGGCTGGGAAGCTCCATCCGTGGGCAACACCAGGCGGACCGCGACGGGAAACGCGACGTCGAGTGCGGCGAGGATGGCAATATCAGCAAGCGCCGCAGCGGGCGGGACACTAGCGCGGTAATCGGCGGGGAAGGCGTCGCGCCACGGCACCATGGCGGCAGTGTCAGGGGCCAGCGCCATCAGGCGGTCGCCGAAGCGCTGCGTCAACTCATCGACTTCGGCTTCGAGCGTGGCGCGGTCGACTACCGGGGTCGGGCCATTGGACCGGCCGATGATGAAATGGGCGCGGACCAGATCACCTTCGAGGAAGTGCGGGTAAAATGCCGAGACCCGGCCATCGAAACGCCGCGCGAGATGGTCACCAACCCGGGCGCGGACATCGGAATCGTACCGTTCGCGCGGCACGTACAGCAGCACCGAGACGAAATTGTCGAAGCGGTCGGTGCGCGCGAGGACACGAACCCGCGGCCGGTCGCTGAGGGCGGCGATGATGGCGGCGAACTCGCCAAGCTGGTCGATATCGATCTGGAATAGTTCGTCGCGCGGATAGGTATCGAGCGCGGCTTTCAAGGCCTTGCCGGCATGGCTCTGCGGCGCGTGGCCCGAACGCTGCATCACCGCCGCGAGCTTTTTGCGCAGCAGCGGCACTTCGTCATTGGGGCTGGCGAGCGACATCGAGGTAAAGAGGCCGAGGATGCGAAGTTCCCCGGTAACGCTGCCATCGGCGGCGTAGAGCTTGACCCCGATGTAATCCATGTGGGCGCGGCGATGCACCCGGGCGCGGATGTTGGCCTTGGTCACCAGCAGCGGCGCCGGCTCGGCGAGGAACGCCGCATGCTGGGGCGTCATCTCGACGTAGTCGGGACCCGAACGCAGGAATTTCAGCGCGGCATCGCTGAGGATGCCAAGCCCGGAGCCGCGCACCGGCGACAGCGTCGTGGCCTTGCCAGTGCCGGCAATACGGTATTGCCGCATGCCGAGGAAGGTAAAATTATGCTCCGCGAGCCAGCCGAGAAATTGCACCGCTTCAGTGATGTCGGCTGGTAAAGCAGCGACGCTTTCGACCTGCCGCAGCTCGGCGATGGCCTGCTGCAGCCGTTCGAGCATCGGCCGCCAGCCGGCGACGGCGCGGCCGATATCGGTCAGCGTGGCGGCAAGTTCACCTTTCAGGGCGCGGGCCGCGGGGGCGGGCAGTGGGTCGATGGCGATATGCAAAGCGCTGAGAGCGGTGCCGCTAGCTGTGCCGGCGGGATCGCGCGGATCGAACGGCAGAATCGGATGGGCGAGAAACCGCGGGACCCCGCCGCCGGCGCGGATGGCGGCGAGGATGCTATCGACGATGAACGGAGTGTCGGGCGCCAGAACGTCGATGATCAGTGGCGCATTGGGGAGGTCGGTGGCCGGGGTGATGGCGAAGAATGGGGCATCGCCGGCGCGGGCGGCTAGCCGTTCATAGCTGCCGCGGAAGGCGGCTTCGATCGCTGGGGCGGTGGCGAAAGCGAAATCCTCGCTATCGGTGGCAGCGAGCGCCAGGCCGAGATAGCGGGCGAAATCCGGTTCGCTGCGCTGGAGTTTCCGGCTGCTGGTGACAAGGCTCGTGCGGCATTCGACAGCATCGTTCAGCATCGGCAGGTCCCCCCGGATCATGGCGCAGACAGTGCTGCCGCATTGGCCCAAAGTCGAGGACCTTGCGGCCGCCCGAACTGTTAGTCCAACGCAGCTGGCAGCCGATGCTGCGGCACCGCGTTTCTTGACCCCTGCCTGCGAGGGGCTTAGAACGGCGCAACAATTCCGCCTGTTTCGGACATTCCCCATGACCGCCAAGACGCTTTACGACAAGATCTGGGACGATCACCTCGTCGCCGACAATGAAGATGGCAGCTCGCTGCTCTATATCGATCGCCACCTGGTGCATGAAGTGACGAGCCCGCAGGCCTTCGAGGGGCTGCGGCTCGCCCACCGCCGGGTGCGGCATCCGGAGCGGACGCTCGCCGTTGTCGATCACAACGTGCCGACGACCGATCGGCGCTTCGGGATCGATGATCCGGAATCGCGCATCCAGGTCGAGACCATGGCCGAAAATGCCCGCGAATTCGGCATCGAATATTTCAACGAGCTGGATCCGCGGCAGGGCATCGTCCACATCGTCGGGCCCGAGCAGGGTTTCACGCTGCCGGGCATGACCATCGTCTGCGGCGATTCGCATACCTCGACGCATGGCGCCTTCGGGGCTTTAGCGCATGGCATCGGCACCTCGGAAGTCGAGCATGTGCTGGCGACCCAGACGCTGATCCAGCAGAAGGCAAAAAATATGCGCGTGACCGTCGACGGCATCCTGCCGCCGGGCGTTACCGCGAAAGACATCACGCTCGCCATCATCGGGGAAACCGGCACCGCCGGCGGCACCGGCCATGTGCTCGAATATGCCGGCGAGGCGATTCGGGCGCTGTCGATGGAAGGCCGCATGACGGTGTGCAATATGAGCATCGAAGGCGGCGCCCGGGCGGGCATGATCGCCGCCGATGAAAAAACCTTCGAATATGTCCGGGGCCGCAACCGCGCACCCAAGGGCGACGCCTATGATGCCGCCCGGCGCTATTGGGAAACGCTCTATACCGATGACGACGCGCATTTCGACAAGGAAGTACGGCTCGATGCGGCGCTGCTGCCGCCGATCGTGTCGTGGGGTTCGAGCCCCGAGGATGTGATCTCGGTGTCGGGCGTCGTGCCCAACCCCGACGATATCGCCGACCTCAACAAGCGCGCCAGCAAGTGGCGGGCCCTAGACTATATGGGCCTCGTGCCCGGCACGAAAATCACGGACATCAGCATCGACCGGGTGTTCCTCGGCTCCTGCACCAATGGGCGAATCGAGGATTTGCGGGCCGCGGCAGTGGTTCTCAGGGGGCGAAAAGTGCGCGAAGGCGTCAATGCCATGGTCGTGCCGGGCTCGGGCCTCGTCAAGGAGCAGGCGGAAGCCGAGGGCCTCGACATCATCTTCAAGGCGGCGGGCTTTGACTGGCGCGAGCCGGGCTGCTCGATGTGCCTCGCGATGAACGCCGACAAGCTCCAGCCGCAGGAGCGTTGCGCTTCGACTTCGAACCGCAATTTCGAAGGCCGGCAGGGCTTCAAGGGCCGCACCCATCTGGTGTCGCCCGCCATGGCGGCGGCAGCGGCGATCGCCGGCCACTTCGTCGATATCCGCGAGTGGCACTGAACGCGGTCAATACCTGGACGGGGCTAAAGGCACCCTCGCTCGACGATTTCGAGGAGATGGCGGCAGCGGCGTTTGCGGCGCTGCCGGAACAGTTTCGAGCTCTGACCGGTACGGTGCCGTGCGTTGTTGCGGAGTTTCCCGACGAGGAGACGCTGGCCGAATTCGGCATGGACGATGATGTGTTCGGCATCATGGGGCTGTTTCGCGGCATCGGCCTGCCGCAGGGCGGGGCCGAGCCGTTTACCGGACAATTGCCCAACCAGATCTGGCTTTATCGCCGGCCAATCCTCGATTACTGGGCGGAGAACGATGACGACACGTTGGGCGAGGTAATCACCCATGTGCTGGTGCATGAAATCGGGCACCATTTCGGGTTTTCAGATGACGATATGGAAGCAATCGAAGCAGCCGGGGACGCTGCGCCCTAGAAATCATGGTTTATTCAGCCGCGTTTTCTTCACGAGAACCGGTAGCCCCTTCGCTTGAAAACGCTCTAGCGCTCGACGATTTCATATTCGGCCTCGCGACCGCCGGACGGATCATCCGACACCTTCAACGCCAGCTGCAAATCGTCGAGGGCGCCGAGCCATTCGTCCCAGCTCACAAGTTCGGCGCCACCGGGGCGGTCCGGGCCCTCGTTCTGATCAGCATTGAGTAGGTCCTGACCAAAGCTCAGTTGCAGGACGCGATGAAAATCTCCGGCGCCATTCGGGGTTTCGATAATAACCGGCAGGCCAGCCCGAGCCTCGGTCCATTCCCGGATGTCGCTGTGTTGCGTCAATGTCTTGGACATCGCAGTCCCCCTTTTTTGTCTGGTCTTTTGCCAAGACAATAGGCGAGGTCCCTATCCGTTCCATGCTCCTTTGGGGGGTACGGGGACTGCGTAGGCAGTTTAGCTGTGGGAAACACTCTGGATCACAGGGTGAACTCATAATATTTGATGGTGTCCTCCCGACCATCGAGATGGCGATAGAGGCCATTAGCCGCGTCGTTGGCGAGTTCGGTGCCAAGCCAAGCCTCGGTGCAACCGAGTTCGCGGCCCCAAGCGAACATTTCCCCCAGCATGGCGCGCGCTACGCCTCGGCGGAGATGCGCCGTGGCCGTGCCGACCTCATCGATGTAGAGTTCGTCCGTCTTGTCAGGATGGTGATGCACCACTGCGGCGCACTGCCCGATGACTGTGCCGGCCTCGAGGGCAAGGATCATCAGGTGCCCGGGCGCTGACAGATAGACCGCAAGCCGAGCCGTATCGACGGGCTCATCGAACACATCGACAGCGATGGTTTCGAACAGGTCCGTATCGGCCACGCCGACGCGGCGGAGGGTGTAGGTCATCGGCGGTCCTCCCGGGCCGCCTTGCGCTCGCGGGTGAGGCGGGTGGGCGCATGAAACGCGGCGGGCTTGTGTTTAACCCAGGCGATGAACGCTGCCAATTCGGGGTCGGTGCGGAGGGTAGCGATATCGGCGAGGTGACGCGCCAGTTCGGCCTCGGTAAAGCGGGCGTGGATGGCGTTGTGGCAGATCTGGTGCAGCCGCACCGTGCCAAGATGGGTGCCGCCCTTGAGGCGTGGCACGAGATGGTGACGGCTCGACTTCGCTTGGGGCGGAATCGGGCGCTCGCATAGCGGGCAGATGACCGGCAGGCGGCGCTCGGCCGCAGCATTGATCGCCGCGATGGCCGCTTCGATCCGCCGTGCCGACGGTCGGCCCATCAGCCGGTCAGGGCCTCGCGGTCAGTCTTTTTCAGCCGCTCGGATTCGGATTTGAGCTGGCCGCAGGCGGCAAAGATATCGCGGCCTCGGGGCGTACGGACCGGCGAGGCGTAGCCGGCGGCATTGACGATGTCGGCGAACTTTTCGATCCGGCTAGAAGCCGAGCAATCGTAATTGTTTCCGGGCCACGGATTGAACGGGATCAGATTAATTTTCGCCGGAATGCCGGCCAGCAGCCGCACCAGTTCGCGGGCATCGGCATCGGAATCGTTGATGTCTTTGAGCATCACGTATTCGAAGGTGATGCGCCGGGCGTTGGACAGCCCTGGATAATTCCGGCACGCGTCCAGCAATTCCCGCAACGGGTATTTCTTATTGATCGGCACCAGCATGTCGCGGAGGTCATCGCGCACGGCGTGCAGCGAAATCGCCAGCATGACGCCGATTTCGCGGCCGGTGGGCTCGATGAACGGCACGACCCCCGAGGTCGAGAGGGTAATGCGGCGCTTCGATAATGAAACCCCGGCCTCGTCCGAGGCAATCAGCAGCGCCTGTTTGACGTTGTCGTAATTATACAGCGGCTCGCCCATGCCCATCATCACCACATTGGTGATGGCGCGGCTATCGCCCTCCGAACCGCCCGACCCACGGGGACCCGGCACCAAGCCATCTGTCGGGCGGATGCCGCCAGGGAAATCGCCGAGTCGGTCGCGCGCCATCAGGATCTGGCCAAGGATTTCGCCGGCAGTCAGATTGCGGACGAGGCGCTGGGTGCCGGTGTGGCAGAACGAACAGGTCAGCGTGCAGCCGACCTGGCTTGACACGCAGAGCGTGCCGCGCCCGGAATCCGGGATGTAGACGGTTTCGACTTCGACCGGCGGCAGGCGCGGATTGTTGGGGTCGCGGAAGCGGAACAGCCATTTGCGGGTGCCGTCGACCGAGACCTGCTCGGTAACGATCTCGGGCCGGTCGACGACAAAATTGGCCGTCAGCAGTTCCCGCAGCGGCTTGCCGATATTGGCCATCTCGGCAAAATCGGTGGTGCCGCGCTGGTAGAGCCAGTTCCACAACTGGTTGGCGCGCATCCGCGCTTCGCGCTCGGCAACGCCGTGCCCGATCAGCGCGGCGGCAAGTTCAGGACGCGCCAAACCGAGCAGCGACTGTTTGACAGGCGATGCGGCAGGCCGCAGCGCGGCGGCGTGATCAAGATTGAGGGCAATGGACATTGGCTGACCATATGGGCGAGAAGCAGTGCCCGCGCAACGGGAAGGCGATCACGTCAGGATGAACTATCCTAGCACAATCCGCCGATAGCAGCCAGCGCGAGAGTAAGCCGGCTGCGGCAAGGACTTGCAACGACCCGCCCGCATTCAAGTTGCCGGGGCGCTCTCGCCTAAACCAGAAAGTCCGCCGCGGTGAGTAGCGGGTGCGTCGGGAGGATGGCGATGACCACGGAAGCACCGCTCCCCGAGCCGTCGGCGTCGTAGCGGAGGTAGCCGGTGTTATGGTTATAGGTAATGCGATCATCGGCATCGACCCGGGCGACAACAGAGTCCTTGAATTGAGACGCACTTAACGGGCCGGTGCCGAAGGCAAGAAAGAGAGCGCTAGGGCAGCCATTCAACGACAATCTGTCGGCGGCGGCATTTGTAGAACACCGGTCTGCTTCTATGTCGAAGCGTTATCAGACTGGTCGGTCTCACGAATACACTGCGTCGCAACGCCTGGGCATGCCGCACCCCGCATGCTGGCTCTTGCCGAAGTCTGTGCGGCGTCGGATGGTAGCCGTCGATGGCTGCGGGCGGCCGCAACCTACCTTTGGGGTCAAACATGGACGCGTATGCACCGAGTATCGCCGGTCTGTTGCTGCTCTGCATCCTGTCGCTCGGGCTGGCGGTCTATTCCGGGATGCAAAAGGGGAAAGCGGGGCTGGTCGCCGGGCCAGTGTCCGATGCTCGCGACGACAATCCGCTCTACCGCATCGATCGGGCGCACATGAATTCCGTCGAGGCGCTGACGCCGCTGGCGCTGGCAGCTGTCCTTGCCATGCTGGCCGGCACCGCCCCGCTGCTGCTGGCGGCACTGGTCTGGCTGTATCTGCTGATCCGCGTCGCCCATGTTGCCGTCTATCTCCGCGGCGGCGAACCGGCCAGGGGCGGCAAGCTCCGGACGATGCTTTATCTGCTCTCCAGCTTCGTGACGCTGGTGATTGTCATCGTGGCCTTGTGGGCAGCGCTGCTCTAGCAGCGCGGCAGCAGCACTGGCCGGGCAGAGTTGCTTCCGCCGGTACCCGCTCAGCACTCGCTGTCGATGGCTTTCGAGGCAGCGGTGGCGCCGGATAGGGAGAAAGTTTCGGTGACCTTGATGCCTTTGTCGGAGGTGCCTTCGACGACGAGGCTCGAGCCGGCGCGGATGGTGCTGGAGAGGCGATCGCCCTGGCTCGGATCGTCGAGCCAGGCGGCATCATCCTTGGTGAACAGGACAAAGCTGTCGCCGCCGACGCTGACGGTGGCGGCGCTGTCGGGAGCGAAAGTGAAGCCAGCAACGAGGTTGAACTCGTTGGTAACGCTCTCGCCGGGGCGGTGCGAGATGTACAGCCACGCCGCGGTGAAACCGTCGGGCTGCGGCGACACCGTCTGCGGCTGCGACAGGGCAAAGCAGACTTCACCGGCGCCATCGGCCGTAGCGTAGCTTTTCCACTCCCGGAACACGCCCAGCTCACGCACCGACTGGGCCGATGCAGCCCCGACAACTGCGGCTGACATGGCAAGGGCGAGAATGACGGGCTTGGGGAAAACAGTCATGGAAAGCCTTTTGGTCCGCGCCGGACCCTAATGCAAGTGTCCGGCCCGGTTACGAGCCGGCCGGTTTAGTACCGACCCGGCTTCAAGCTGAAGAGAGGCGACAAGGATCAGGCACAAGCCTGGTCGATAGCAGTCATGGCGGCAGTGACGCCGCTTAGCGAGTAGGTATCGATGGTGTTGGTGCCGCGCTGGCTGGTGCCCTTGACGACGAGCTTGCTGCCTTTCTTGAGCGCGGCGACGAAGGTGGTTTCGTCACCGGAGCTGGCAAGCCAGGCCGCCGTGCCTTCGATGACCATCGAATAGGCCTTGCCATCGACACTGGCGGAGACGTTCGGGGTTTTGGTGTTGAACGGATAGCCGATAATGGTCTGGACCTCGTTCTTGGTGCCGAGCCCCGAGCGGTGGATGATCAAGAAATGCACCGGGTCGCGGTTGACACCGGCCGGCTGCATGTCCTGCGGCTGGCCAGAAATGTAGCAGATAACGCCATTGGCGTCGCTCGACTTCCAGGCCGTCCACTGGTTGAAGCTGCCAAGATTGGTGGCCTGCTGGGCCGTTGCCGGCAGGGCCGCGGCGAGCGTCACGGCCGCCGCTATAACGACCCGCACTAGGCCGCTCACTAATTTGGTCATCGCCACTTCCTCGTACTGATCTCGTATCGCCCCTGGCCCGCAGGCGACGGGACTTAGCGGGGTATGGCCCGCGAAGGCCGCGCTCTCGGGTGATCTGAGCGGCAAATTTGTCGGCAATTTGGCGCTAATCCGCTGCTTTGGATCACACCTTCGCGCTTTACGCCGCCCGCTATGGTTTGCGGGCTTATGCTGAAAAATCCGTTAAGGGACGATCACGTTCCGAGTGGATAGTCCGCTTCGACGCGGTATGGCCCGCCGCCGATCGAATCTCGGCTCGAAAACAGCACGATGCGTGTCGGCGTGAAGGTCAGCGGGTCGAACCGCCCGGCTTCGGTGAGGTGGCGGGCAATTTCGATAGGGCCGATGCCGCGCAGCCGGGCGAGCGTAACATGCGGGACGAATTTACGGGCCTCAGGCTCGACCCCGGCGCGGCGCAGCAGGCGATCCTGCACGGCCTGTAGCTGCAGAAGTTCCGGCGTCGGCTCGGCTGCGGCGAACAGCGAGCGCGGGCGGTCGCCGCCGAAGGCCGCTAGCCCGGTCAGGCGGACGGGAAAACTCAGACTCTCGGCCAGCGGATCGAGTTCGCGCATGACTTCGTTGGCAAGCGGCTGATCGACATCGCCGATGAAGCTCAGGGTGAGGTGGTAGTATTCGGGACTGATCCAGCGCGCGCCGGGCAGGCCGCCGCGTTTGAGCGACAGCAGCAGGCCGATGGCGGCCGGAACTTCAAGAGCGGTAAACAGCCGGGGCATGGCCATGACCTTTGCAACGCACGGGAGCTGACCCGAACAGTGTCCGTCGCTTCAGGCCCGCAATGCAAGGTGACAAAAAACCGCCGCCTGCCGGGAGAAGCAGGCGGCGTCGCGTTTCAGGCCGTCAGGTCGGGTCAGACGAACTCGAAGTCGAGGCCGTTGATGGTCGCCTGGTTGGTGTTCTCGATGATCAGCTGATTGCCGCCACCGAAATCGACCACCGTGTGGGCGCCCGACTGGTACTTGTCGTAGTAGACGTCGGAGTAGGTGTCGTAGCCGTTGACGTTGAGACGGATCTTGTCCGAGCCGTTTTCAAAATCCTTGATCCGATCAACGCCGCCGCCAGTGGCGTAGTAGAAGATATCGGCATTGGCGCCGCCATACAGGGTGTCGGTGCCGGCGCCGCCCGACAGGTAGTCGTTTCCGGCGCCGCCGACGAGTTGGTCATTGCCTGCATCGCCATAGAGGTAGTCGGTGCCAGCATCGCCCCAGAGCTTGTCGTTCTGGTTGCCGCCCCGCATCACATCGGTGCCGTCGCCGCCCTGCATGGTGTCGATGCCGTCATTGCCCTGCATCGAGTCGTTGCCAGTGCCGCCGCTCATCCAGTCATCGCCGGTGCCGCCAAGCATCTGGTCGTTACCGGCATCGCCGTAAAGCGTGTCGGCATCGGCGCCGCCGCTGATGTAGTCGTTGCCATTGCCGCCATAAATGGTGTCGAGGCCGGTCTCACCATACAAATAGTCGTTGCCGTCATAGCCGTAGAGCTTGTCGCTGCCGGTGCCGCCATAGATATAGTCGGCGAGGTTGTGGCCGCCGAGGGTATCATTGCCGCCATTGCCGTACATGGTCCAGTTGTCGAGGACGTTGGCATAGGTGGCGTAGGAACCGTCCGAACCGTTGAAGGTGTGCATTTCAGTTTCCTCTGGGGTTGAGCGCGGTTAACTGCGCATCACTCGTTGTGTGACGCCGTTATGCCGTAGCCGGGCTGAGCCTTGACTGAGGACGCCGTTCAGCTTCGGTTCAGCTTCGGGGCAGCCGAGCGGAGCATTTGCGACGGAGTGGTCAGCGCCTGTTAACGGCGTCGCCCGGCCTACGCAAATGCCGCGGCTCATCGGGTGGGAAGGCCTTGAAGTGTCGGGGGTTGACAGTCATATTATGCGCAAAGGCCCAATTTGGTCCGCCGTTGGCGGTAACCGGCTTTAGGGAAAGGGATTTCACCATGGCAGACTTCGACCGACAGACTATCTCTGCCCGCGCCGGATCGGCCGCGGCAATCGATGAGGGCCTGCGCAGCTATATGCTGAAGGTCTACAATTATATGGGCCTCGGCCTTGTCGTCACCGGTGCGGTTGCGTTCTTCTTCAACCAATGGGTCATGTCGAGCGAAGCCAACATGCAGCTCGTCTACGGCAGCCCGCTCCAGTGGGTGGTCATGCTGGCGCCGCTGGGTTTCGTGCTGGCGCTGAGCTTCGGCATCAATAAAATGAGTGTCGGCGCGGCTCAACTGACCTTCTGGGGCTTCGCCGCCGTAATGGGCCTGTCGCTGTCGTCGATCTTCTCGATCTACACCGACGCCTCGATCGCCAAGGTCTTCTTCATCACCGCCGGCATGTTCGGGGCGATGAGCCTCTACGGCTACACCACCAAGCGTGATCTGACCGCGATGGGTTCGTTCCTGACGATGGGCCTGTTCGGGATCATCATCGCCATGGTGGTCAACATCTTCCTGCAGAGCTCGGCGCTCGAGTTCATCATCTCGGCCGTTGGCGTGCTGATCTTCGTCGGCCTCACCGCCTACGATACGCAGAAAATCAAGGAAGGCTATTCGGAGTCGCACGGCGCCGATGTGCTGGCCAAGGGCGCCATCATGGGCGCGCTGAGCCTCTACCTCGATTTCATCAACCTGTTCATGATGATGCTCCGGTTGTTCGGCAATCGCGACTAAGCACCAGCTACGCTGGTTGAACTTTGGGGAGGCCGCGGTCTAGATTGACCGCGGCCTTATTCATTTTCCGGACCGGTTTTCGATGAGCGATTTTACCTTGAGGCCATTCGACTGGCGCGACGTGCCGGGGATCTCGGCGATCTACAAGCACTATGTCGAGAACTCGGTGGCGACGTTCGATCTGGCGGATCCGGGGCAGACCTACATCGCCGAAAAATTCGGCCACATGGTCGAGGCCGGCCACCCGGTGGTGATCGCCGAAGGCAACGACGGCAAGCTGCTCGGCTATTCCTACGCCTCAGAATACCGGACCCGCCCGGCCTATCGCTTCACCTTGGAGGACTCGGTCTATCTCGCTCCCGATGCCATCGGCAGAGGCATCGGTACTGCCCTGCTGACCGAAATCATCGCGCAATCAAAGGCCCGGGGCTTCAAGCAGATGCTCGGGGTCATCACCGCTGACAGCGCCGCCTCGATCAAGCTGCACGAACGCCTCGGCTTCCGGCATATCGGCTTGCACCAGGGGCTGGGCTACAAGTTCGATCGCTGGCTCGACATCGTGCACATGCAGCTCGGCCTGTAGCTTGCAATTCGGCTCCCGGTGCGGTGGCGCGCAGTCGGGACCGGGAGTTGGCGCTAACTCACCAAGATCAAATCCGGATCGAGCACGCGCAGCACGGCGTCGAGGGCCTGGCCGCGCTTCAGAATGCGACCCTGCTGGTTGACCACGGCATACTGGCCCTGCTTCCGGGCGAGCCTCGGGTTCTTCTCGATAAAGAACAGCGGCTTTTCGGAGTGCCGGGCGAAAATCGAGAACATGGCCCGATCGCGCAAAAAATCCATCGCGTAGTCACGCCACTCGCCGGCGGCGACCTTCTTGCCATAGACATTGAGGATCAGCGTCAATTCCTTGCGGTCAAAACTGACAACCGGCAAGGCCCGAACCGGGGCGGCGGAGATGGGGCGGTCCGCATTGTGGACCAGCGACAGGGATGCGCCTGACTTGCCGGCTTGAGCCAACATCGAACTCCCGAGCGTTACGTTGCCGTCATAATGCGTCATCCGCGACCGGATGCAAGTCATCCCAACGCATCAAATCCGCCTCCGTTGCTGTGGCGAGAAATCCTCTTTTCGACATAATCTTTCCCCGATGACGCCAGAATGGCAGGGCATCCTCCAATCATTGCCTCCAGTGGCTGGCATCCGGGCTGACCGAGCCCCCAAACCATGATGCCCGGGTGTCAGCCACACCTAATCATGCACAGTCATTCTGTCTCCCGCCCTGCACAGGACGGGAGACTTTTTTATGTGCGGGGATTAGCGCTGGTAAGAGGCGGCGCCGAGAATCTCGCCGGGCAAGCCGTCGCGGTCGCCCTGCACCAGGATCGCCACGCCATCAGTCGGGGCCGACAGCACTTTGCTCAGCGGCAGCTTCAGGTGGGCGCCGGTATCGGCTTCCCACATGCCGGCCAGCATACGATCGGTGACGACGTGCATGTAGCGGATGGTCTTGCCGGCGTTTTCGCCCCGCTCGATCGCGACGTCGGCCTCATCGATATAGGTGACGAGCCAGATCACCGCGTCCTCAAGTTTGGCCTGTGCCGCGATATCGACCACCAGCATGTCGTCGGCGATGCTAATCGCAATGGGCAAAGGCAGCGTCGCCGCATCGATCGCCGCATAGACCTCGGCCTCGCGGCTGCCGACGACATCGGCGGTGCCGTTGACCATCAGCTGCGGGGTGTAGATGCGGGAGGATTTGCGCATCGCGGCGTAACGGCGCTGGTAATCCGAATTGGCCTCGGCCCCGAAGGTATCCGGCCAGCCGACATAGTCCCAGTAATTAACGTGGTAGGCGAGGGCGACGATGTCGGAGCGCTGCGCCAGCGTTTCGAGCAGCGCATCGGCGGGCGGGCAGGACGAGCAGCCTTGCGAGGTGAACAGCTCCAGCACCGCCACCGGTGTCTGGCGCAGATCGTCGCCCAGCGCTGGTGCGGCGAGCCCGGCCAGCAGCAGCGATGTCGAGAGGAAGGGGCGCAGCAGCGCTTGGAGGATCATGGGAAAGGTTTAGGGCAGCGGCAGGCACAACTGAAAGTCAAATCGCCGGGAGGTGAGTTTCCCGACGCGCGTACCGGCGGTGCCCGGCCCGGCCGACCACGCGGTCGGCCGAACTCCGAGTGGCAAAAAACTCAGGCGGCGACGAGGTTGCGCAGCACGTAGTGCAAAATTCCGCCGTGGCGGAAATAGTCGAGTTCGTTCTCGGTATCGATGCGGCAGCGGGTTTTGGCTTCGGCAATGCGGCCATCGGGATACATCACCTTGATGGTGACGCTGGTGCGCGGAGTCAGCGAGGTCAGCCCGACGATCGAGACGGTCTCGTGCCCGGTCAATTCCAGCCCCTGCCAGCTTTCACCCTCGGCGAACTGTAGCGGCAACACGCCCATGCCGATGAGGTTGCTGCGATGGATGCGCTCGAAGCTCTGGGCGATGACGGCGCGCACGCCAAGCAGCGTCGTGCCCTTGGCCGCCCAGTCGCGGGAAGAACCGGTGCCGTATTCCTTGCCGGCAAAGATCACCAGCGGGGTTTGGGATTTCTGGAACGCCATGGCCGCATCGTAGATCGGCATCTGGTCGCCATTCGGCCCGAGGGTGAAGCCGCCCTCGACGCCGGGGACCATCTGGTTCTTGATGCGGATGTTGGCAAACGTGCCGCGCATCATCACTTCATGGTTGCCGCGGCGGGCGCCGTAGGAGTTGAAATCCTTGGGCGCCACCTGCCGGTCGACAAGGTATTTACCCGCCGGGGTACCGGCCTTGAACGAACCGGCCGGGGAGATGTGGTCGGTGGTGATCGAGTCGAGGAACAGCCCGAGGATGCGGGCCTCGGTAATGTCGGTGACGGGCTTGGGCTCCATCGTCAGCCCCTCGAAATAGGGCGGGTTCTGGACATAGGTCGAACCCGAATTCCAGCCATAAGTCTCGCCGCCATCGACGGCGATGCCCTGCCAGCGCTCATCGCCCTTGAACACATCGGAATAGCGCCGGAGGAACATTTCCGGGGTGACGTGGGCGCGGACGATCTCGGCGATTTCCTTGTTGGTCGGCCAGATATCGCGGAGGTACACCGGTTGCCCGTCGCTGCCGGTGCCGAGCGGCTCGGTGGTCAGGTTAATGTGCATCGAGCCGGCGATGGCATAGGCGACGACCAGCGGCGGCGAGGCGAGGTAATTGGCCCGGACATCGGGGTTCACCCGACCCTCGAAATTGCGATTACCGGACAGCACCGAGGCGACGACGAGGTCGTTTTTGGCGATGGTTTCGGAGATGGCGACCGGCAGCGGGCCGGAATTGCCGATGCAGGTGGTGCAGCCATAGCCGACGAGGTTGAAGCCCAGCGCGTCGAGATCCTCAGTTAACCCGGCGGCAGTCAGGTAATCGGTTACCACTTGCGAACCGGGGGCGAGCGAGGTCTTGACCCAGGGCTTGGACTGCAGGCCCAAGGCGCGGGCCTTGCGGGCGACGAGTCCGGCGGCGACCAGCACCGAGGGATTGGAGGTGTTGGTGCAGGAGGTGATGGCGGCAATGACCACGTCGCCATCGTCAAGACCGTAGGCGTCGCCTTCGACTTCGCAGCGCGCCAGGAGGGAGGTCGTTCCTTCCTCGGGGACGTCGTGAACTCCAGTGGCGCCCTCGTCGACATAGCGCGCTTCGCCAGTAGTGGCGGCGAGCCTGGTGCGATCCTTGCGGCCGCCGGCAAGATCCCGCAGCGCCACGGCAAACTTTTCAGCGGCTTCGGTCAGCGCGACGCGGTCCTGTGGGCGCTTCGGGCCCGACAATGACGGGACCACGGTGGTTAGATCGAGTTCGAGCGTATCGGTGAAGATCGGGTCTTCGCTGTCGGTCTCGCGGAACATGTTTTGCGCGCGGGAATAGCCTTCGACCAGCGCCACGCGGTCGGGCGAGCGGCCGGAGGTGCGGAGGTAATCGAGGGTATCGCGATCGACGGGGAAGAAGCCGCAGGTGGCGCCGTATTCGGGGGCCATGTTGGCGATGGTCGCCTGGTCCTCGAGGCTGAGGTAATCGAGGCCGGGGCCGTAGAATTCGACGAACTTGCCGACGACGCCCTTTTTGCGCAGCATTTCGGTGACGGTCAGCACCAGATCGGTGGCGGTGATGCCCTCGTTGATCTTGCCGGTCATTTTGAAGCCGACGACTTCGGGGATCAGCATGGTGATCGGCTGGCCGAGCATCGCCGCTTCGGCCTCGATGCCGCCGACGCCCCAGCCGAGCACGGCAAGGCCGTTGACCATGGTGGTGTGCGAGTCGGTGCCGACGAGAGTGTCCGGGTAGGCGACGATTTCGTCGCTGTCGTCGTCCTTGCGGGTCCACACCGTCTGGGCGAGGTATTCGAGATTGACCTGATGACAGATGCCGGTGCCGGGGGGCACGACGCGGAAATTGTCGAAGGCTTTCTGACCCCAGCGCAGGAATTCGTAGCGCTCGCCATTGCGTTCGTATTCGAGTTCGACGTTTTGCCCGAAGCTCAGTGCCGTGCCGAAACTGTCGACCATCACCGAATGGTCGATGACGAGATCGACGGGCACCAGCGGGTTGATCTTCTGCGGATCGGCGCCGAGCGCAGTGGTTGCGTCGCGCATGGCGGCGAGATCGACCACGGCGGGGACGCCGGTGAAATCCTGCATCAGCACACGGGCGGGACGGTAGTTGATTTCATGATCGGATTTGCGCGTGATCAGCCATTCGGCCACCGCGAGGATGTCCTCGCGACGCACGGTGCGGCCGTCCTCGAAGCGCAGCAGGTTCTCGAGCACCACCTTCATCGAGTGCGGCAGCCGCGATATTCCCTCGAGCCCGTTTTTCTCGGCTTCTGCCAAAGAGTAGTAGGTATAGCTTCGGCCCTGCACGGTTAGCGTGGACTTGGCATTGAAGCTATTGAGGGATTGTGTCACCGGTTCCGCCTGACGTTCGCGTTCGAGCTTCGTAAGCATCGCGCCGCCGGCCAGAAAGACGGACCGGAGGATGGTCCGTGAGACCGAGGGGGTGCCTCGCCTTGCCTTGGAAGAATTCCAATCTAGTCGGGCTTATAGTGAAATCGTCTGGGGCTTTAAAGCCCTTGGATCGGGGTAATTCGGATTGCCTTCCATGAGCCCGGTGCACGGCACTCCCGAGGACGCACCGCCGCGTGCCATCGCCGTCGCCGGCCTCGGCATCGAGCGGGGCGGACGGACCATTATTGCCGACCTCAATTTCGTCGTGCCGCGTGGCGAAGCGATGCTGCTGACGGGGCCGAACGGGGCCGGCAAGTCGAGCCTGCTGCTGGCGTTAGGGGGCTTCATCCGGCCTCTCGCGGGGCGGATCGACTATGTCGGGCGCGATGCCGAGACCCGACCGTTTGCCGATGTGCACTTCATCGGCCACCGCCCGGCGATCAAGCCGCGGCTGACGGCGCGCGAAAACCTGCAGTTCATGGCGGCGTTGCTTGGCGGCCCGGTGGGTGATGTGGCGGCGGCGCTAGTGACCGTGGGGCTGTCGCATGCCGCCGATCTCGATGCCGGGTATCTGTCGGCCGGGCAGACCCGACGGCTGGCGCTGGCCCGGCTGCTGGTGGCGCCACGGCCCTTCTGGCTGCTCGATGAACCGACGGCGGCGCTCGACGACGAGGGGGCCGGACTCGTTGCCCGGCTGATCGACGCCCATCTCGCCGATGGCGGGGTCGTGATCGCGGCAACGCATCACGATCTGGGGCTCGCGGCAAATCCGGAAAGCCTCGCGCTCGTGGCGCTCGAATGAGCGGGTTCGTGGCGCTGATCGGTCGCGACCTGCGCCTGGCGTGGCGCTCGGGGAGCGATGCGCTGACGCTGGTGCTGTTTTTCGTCATGGTCGGGGTGATCGTGCCGTTCGCGGTGGGGCCGGACCCGGTGCTGCTGAAGACCCTGGCGCCCGGGATCGTCTGGATCGCGGCGTTCCTCGCCATGCTGCTCGGGCTCGACCGGCTGTTCCGCGACGATTTCGACGATGGTACGCTGATGGCGATGCAGCATGCCGAGGCCCCGCTGGCGCTGCTCATTGCCGCGAAAGTGATCGCCCACTGGCTGCTTTCGGCACTGCCGCTGCTCATTGCGAGCCCGGTGCTTGCTATGTTGCTGGCCATGGATGTTTCCACCTTCCTCCGCACCGTGCTGTCGCTACTGCTGGGGACGCCGGCCTTGACGGCGCTCGGCACCATCGGCGGAGCGGTCACCGTCTCGCTGCGGCGCGGCGGGCTGATCGCGCCGGTGCTGATCCTGCCGCTGGCGGTGCCTGTGCTGATCTTCGGGGTTTCAGCGATTGCCCCGGCGATGAGTGTCAACTCCGCCACGACAGCGCTGCTGCTGCTTGGGGCGTTGAGCCTGTTCCTCTTGGTGCTGGCGCCATTCGCCGCGGCGCTTGCCCTCACCGTCAGCGAGGATTAGAGCACACCCCATGTCCGTCGAAACCGCTCCGCCCAGCACCGGGAACTGGTTTTCCCGCCTCGCCCATCCCGGCCAGTTCATGGTCTGGTCGGGCAAATTCGTCTGGCCGCTTGCCATCCTCACCACCATCGTCTTCGGCTTTGGCCTGTGGTTTTCGCTGTTCGCCTCGCCCGAGGATTACCAGATGGGCGACACGGTGCGGATCATGTACGTGCACGTGCCCAATGCGTGGCTGAGCCAAGCGGTGTACGGGCTGATGGCGGTGTCGGCCCTCGGCACGCTGGTGTGGCGCCACCCGATGGCCGATGTGTCGATGAAGGCCGCGGCGCCGCTTGGCGCGGTGTTCACGGCGCTGGCGCTGTACACCGGTTCGCTGTGGGGCCGGCCGACCTGGGGGACGTTCTGGGAGTGGGACGGGCGGATGACCTCAACGCTGGTCATGCTGCTGATTTATCTTGGGATTATCGCATTGTGGCGGGCGTTCGACGATCAGTTGCGCGCCGCGCGGATCGTCGCGGTGTTTACCCTCGTCGGCGCCATCAACGTGCCGATCGTCAAGTTTTCCGTCGACTGGTGGGGCGGGCTGCATCAGCCCTCGAGTGTCCTGCGTTCGGGCGGCGTGTCGATCGCGCCGGCGATGCTGACGGCCCTGCTGACCATGGTCGTAGCCTTCACGCTGCTGTTCATCACCCTGCAATTGGTGCGGATGCGCAGCGAAGTCCGCAACCGCCGCATCGCCGGCCTTAAGGCCCGCGCGGCGCGGAGCGTCCGATGATCCCGAGCGGTGCCAATCTGCAGTTCATTTATGGCGCCTGGGGCGGCGTGGTGGTGGCGACCGTGCTGCTGATCGCCTGGATTTGGCTTGAAGCCGTGCGGACGCGGCGGGCTGTCGCGGCGCTCGAAGCGAACCTGCCGGCGCGGCCGGCGGAGCCCACGGCTTGAAATATCTGCTGTTCGCGTTGCCGCTATTGATCCTTGCCGGGCTCGTCGCGGTGTTCGCGACCTCGCTCAACCGCGACCCGAGCCTCGTGCCATCGGTGCTGATCGACAAGCCGGCGCCGCAGTTCACGCTGGCGGCAGTGGATGGGCTCGACGTGCCGGGGTTCGACACGGCGGCGCTCAAGGGCGAAGTGACCGTGGTCAACGTGTTCGCCAGCTGGTGCATCCCATGCCGGGACGAGCATCCGCTGCTGCTGGCGCTGAGCGATGGCGTGCGGCTGTTCGGCATCAACCAGAAGGATGCGCCGGAAAACGCGGCGAAGTTCCTTGCCGAGTTGGGCAATCCCTACGATGCGGTCGGCGCTGATACCGACAACCGGGTGTCGATCGACTGGGGCGTCTATGGGGTCCCCGAGACCTTCGTCGTCGATGCCAATGGGGTGATTACCTACAAGCATGTCGGGCCGCTGTTTCCCGAAGCGATCGAGACCGGGCTGTTGCCGGCGATCGAGAAGGCCCGTGCGGCGGGCGTCAAGTCCTAGGCGGTTGGCGCGACGGTCGGCTCGGGTTTGGGGTCGACCAGGGCGTAGCGGCTGAGCAGGGGCAGTTGGAACAGGGTGAAGACGATGGTCATCGGCATGGTCGCCCAGACTTTGAACGACACCCAGAGATCGGTTGCGGCGTCGGGGCTGGCGGTCCACACTTCGGCACCCCGCCAAACCACTTCGTTGAGCACGGCGAGGAAAATGAAGAACAGGCCCCAGCGCAGCGTCAAGAGGAACCAGCCGCGCTCCTGCAGCCGATAGACGTCGCCGAAGACGTAGCTCAGCAGCGGTTTTCTGAACAACAGGCCGCCGAGCAGCACGACGCCGAACAGCGAATTGACGATAGTCGGCTTCATCTTGATGAAGGTGTCGTCCTGCAGCACCAGGGTCAGCGTGCCGAAAATGGCGACGACGATGCCGGTTACCAGCGGCATGATGGCGATGCGCTTGAGGATCAACCAGGAAAGGATCAGCGACGCCGCCATGGCGCCCATGAACCACGCGGTCGCGGTGAAAATGTCGGCGCGCGCGTTGGCGATGAAGAACACGATCAGCGGCCCGAGTTCGAGGCCGAGCTTGATGATCTGCGGCTGCAGTTCGCGCCAGCTGATCTCGTCGGACTTGTCCGGAGTGGTGGTCATCTCAAGAATCCCTGCCCGCGAGCGCCGCGGCAAAATCTGCGGCCGCGAACGGCTCGAGATCGTCTACACCTTCGCCGACGCCGATGAAGTGCACCGGCAGCGCGAACTTTTGCGCGATGGCGACAAGAATGCCACCGCGCGCCGTGCCATCGAGCTTGGTCATGACGAGGCCGGTGACGCCGGCTCTCTGCCCGAAGATTTGGACCTGATTAAGGGCATTCTGCCCGGTAGTAGCGTCGAGCGTCAGCAGCACGGCGTGCGGCGCGCCGGGATCGACCTTCTTGATGACGCGGACGATCTTTTCGAGCTCGTTCATCAGCTCGTCGCGATTCTGCAGCCGTCCGGCGGTGTCGATGATGAGGACATCGGACCCGGCGGCCCGGGCTTCGGTGACGGCATCGAAGGCCAGCCCAGAGGCGTCAGAACCCGCCGGCCGGGCGATGACTGGGGAGCCGGTGCGATCGCCCCAGATTTGTAATTGCTCGATCGCCGCGGCCCGGAAGGTATCGCCGGCGGCGAGCATGACTTTATGCCCCTCGGCGACCAGCTTCTGGCTCAATTTGCCGATGGTGGTGGTTTTGCCTGAGCCGTTGACGCCGACCATCAGGATGACGAACGGTTGCTTAGTCGTGTCGATCTGCAGCGGCGCGGCGACGGGCTCCAGCACCTTGCGGATTTCCGCGGCGAGCACGTCGCGGACGTCGTCGACCGACACATCGCGGTCGAAGCGGTCGCGGCGCAATGCGTCGGTCACGCTGGTCGCCATGTCGATGCCGAAATCGGCCTGGATCAGCACGTCCTCAAGATCGTCGAGCGTCGCGTCGTCGAGCTTTCTCTTGGTGAACACCGAGGTAATCGAACCGGTGATCTGGTCCGACGAGCGCTTGAGGCCCGAAGCCAGCCGGGTGAACCAGTTGCTGGCAGCGACCGGCTCGTCAACGGCTGGCTCGTAAATCACCGGCACTTCGGGAATTGGGGCGGCGATCTCGGCTTCGATGGCTTCGGCGAAGGCGATGGTGGTTTCGGGCGGCCCGGCGGCAGGGATCGGCTCGAATGTGCTATCAGGTGTTAGCTCGGGCGAAACATCGTCGGCCAGTTCGACCAGTTCGGCCTCGGTCGCTACGGTCTGCCCCGCTTCGTGCAGCGCCACTTCGAGGGCGATTTCCTGCTCGGGCGGCAGTACCGGGCCGAGACGGCCGAACAGCCGGTTGAGCAGGCTGGGCTTCTTGACCTCGACCATCAGGCAGCATTCCGCATCGGTTCGCCGACAAGGCCGCTATCGCTCAGCCCCGTGACCCGCACCGGGACGATCTGGCCGGCGGCAAAGCCGGCGATGCGCAGCGGCACGAACTGCTCGGTGCGGCCCATGCCATCGCGTTCGATCAGGACGTTTTCGATGCTGCCGACGCGCGAAGCGCAGAGCGCCTGAAACGCCTCGTCGCCGGCATTGCGCAAAATGGCCGCGCGGCGCTTGGCAATGCCCCGATCTACCTGTGGCATGCGCGCCGCCGGAGTGCCGGGACGCGGCGAATAGGGGAAGACGTGCAAATAGGTCAGCCCGGCGGCTGCGATCATGCTCAATGAATTTTCGAACATTTCGTCGGTTTCGGTTGGGAAACCGGCGATGATGTCGGCGCCGAACACCATGTCGGGACGGGCCGTGCGGACCCGCTCGACAAAAGCCAGCGTATCGGCGCGCAGGTGCCGGCGCTTCATCCGCTTGAGAATCATGTCGTCGCCCGATTGCAGCGACAGGTGCAGATGCGGCATCAGCCGGTGGTCGGAAGCGATGGCATCGTGCAGCGCCTCGTCGGCTTCGATGGACTCGATCGAGGAGATGCGCAGGCGCGGCAGGTTGGGGACGTGGCGAAGGATGGCCTGGACCAGCTTGCCGAGCGAGGGCTGGCCGGGCAGATCGCCGCCATAGGAGGTGATGTCGACGCCGGTCAGCACCACTTCGCGATAGCCATTGCCTACGAGCTTTTTAATCTGTTCCACCGCGGCGCCCATCGGCACCGAGCGGGAGGGGCCGCGGCCATAGGGGATGATGCAGAAGGTGCAGCGATGGTCGCAGCCATTCTGCACCTGCACGAAAGCCCGCGTCCGCCCGTCCAGCCCCTCGATCAGGTGCCCGGCCTGCTCGCGCACCGCCATGATGTCATTAACCTGCACCTTATCGTTGAGCGGCACGCCAAAGCTCAGCGCGGTGTAAGTCGCAGCCTTGAGCTTGTCGGCATTGCCGATGACGAGGTCGACTTCGGGCATGTCGGCAAAGCTGCGCGCCTCGGTCTGGGCGGCGCAACCGGTGACGATAATCCGGCGCTCGGGGGTATCGCGACGAGCCTTGCGGATGGCTTGTTTGGCCTGCCGCACGGCCTCGGCGGTGACGGCACAGGTGTTGACGATCAGCGCATCGGTAAGGCCGGCCGTTTCGGCCGCAGCGCGCATCACTTCGGATTCATAGGTGTTGAGCCGGCACCCGAAGGTGAGCGTTTCGACGCCGCTCACGCCGCCCGGCCCTTGATCATCTCATCGGACAGCACGCCGTCGCCATCGAGCGCCCAGGCGCCGGTCATCAGCACATGGTCGTCGCTGTCGCGCCATTCGATCTCGAGCGGTCCGCCCGGCAGGTCGACGGTGACTTTCCGGCCAGTGAGTTTTTTCCGTGCTGCAGCGACACCGGCGGCGCAGGCGGCAGTGCCGCAGGCGAGCGTCAGCCCGGCGCCGCGTTCCCAAACGCGCAGCTTGATGTGGGTCGGCGAAATCACCTGCGCCAGCGAGATGTTGGCGCGCTCGGGGAAAATCGGGTGGTTTTCTAGCATCGGGCCGATACGGGCCAGATCATAGGCCTCGGTATCCTCGACCCAGAAGATGGCGTGCGGATTGCCGACATTGACGACCGAGGGGGTGTGCAGCACCGGGTTGTCGATCGGCCCGATCTGCAGCTCGATGCCGGTCGTGTCAGTGAATTCCTCGGCCAGCGGGATATCCTGCCAGGCAAAGCGCGGCACGCCCATGTCGACGGTGACGCGGTCGCCGTTGATTTGGGCGTTGAGCAGGCCGGCATTGGTTTCGATGCTGACGGCGGTACGGCCGAGTTCATCGGCGACCAGCGCCGCGATGCAGCGGCTGGCATTGCCGCAGGCGTCGACCTCGCCGCCCTCGGCATTGTAGATGCGCATGAACACGTCGGCGCCGGCTGCGGAGCGTTCGAGGATGATGAGCTGGTCGCAGCCGACGCCCGACTGGCGATCGGCGATACGCCGGACTTCGTCGGGGGTGAAGCGCTGCGGCGCGCGGCGGCCATCGACCACCACGAAATCATTGCCGAGGCCGTTCATCTTGAGGAACGGTACGCCACTCATCGCTTCATCCCGGGCCGGAAGGCCATCGTCTGTGGTGTGCTATATGGCGGAAAGCATCGGCAATTGCCAGTGGCGGACATGGTATCGCGCAACTGGTCGGGCTGGCCCTGCCCTGGAATCCGGAAATTCTTAAACATTGCCCTTCATCCGGGCTTTACCAGATGGGCAGTCTCTCCGCGCATTGCCGCCCGGCTCGATTAAGGTGCGATCCGTAAACCTGGGGCAGACGGGTATGGACAGTATTCTAGTCGCGACAGAGACGCGCACGGAGCGCCGCGGTGAGGAAGCCGGTGCGCCCAGCGCCCGGCTGACGACACTTGCCGCGCTCGACGTCGCGTCCTGGCGCGAGCTGACCGAGACGACACTCGACCCTAACGGCTTCTTTGATCCGGCCGTATCGCTCGCCGCCACGCACTGCAGCAAGGGCGCTGCCGATAAGGCACTGGCGGCATTTTCCGGCACGCGACTGACTGGCCTGTTGCCAGTGACCAGCGGCTGGGGCGCCTACCGGCTGCCGATTTCCGTGCTTGTTGGCCATCAGGCCTATGCGACGCTTGGCACCCCACTGCTCGAGCAGCGCAACCCGGCGGCAGCGGCCGGCGCACTGATCGATGCCGCGGCACACGCCGGCAAGCATTTGCTGGTCATTCCCGACATGCCGCTCGACGATCCGGCAGCGGCGGCTTTCGAAACCGCGGCGCGGCAACGCGGCGTGCAGCGTTTTGTCCATAATACCCGTCAGCGCGCAGCACTTGCCGTGCCGGCCGATGCCGAGATTTATCTGCGCGAAGGGTTCGGCGCCCGACGGCTGAAAGAGTTGCGCCGCCAGCGGCATCGCATGGAAGACGAGGGTGAAGTCGGCTTCGTCGTCGCCGATACGCCGACCGGTGTAGAAGGCGCGCTGCAGCGGTTCCTTGCACTCGAAGCTTCGGGCTGGAAGGGCAAGCGCGGCACGGCGCTCGACCAGAGCGCGGGCGATGCCAAATTCATTACCGACATGGCCACGGGCCTTACCGCCAACGGACAATTCGAGATTGCTGAATTGACGCTGGCCGGGCGGACGATTGCCGCGGGACTGGTCGTCCACCAGCGCGATCATGCGTTGTTCTTCAAGATCGCCTATGACGAAACCATGGGGCGGTTCTCGCCCGGGGTGCAATTGACCGTCGAGCTGACGCGGCGCTTTGCGGCGCTGGGGCGGACCAAGTACGTCGATTCCACCGCCATCGCCGGGCATCCGATGATCGACCATGTGTGGCGCGAACGCCGCCAGATCGGCGATCTCTACATTCCGACCATCGCCAACGACGCCATCGGCCCCGTGCTGATGAGCGTCATCCTGCTCCGCGCCGCGGCCCGCGAACGGGTCAAGCGGCTCTACCACCATATTCGCTCGCTCAAGGAGAAACGCTCGTGAACATGCATGTCAATCCGGCGACCGGGGCGCTGATCACTGCCGACGCGGCCGCCTTCAAGACACTGTTTCCCAACCGGCCGTTCCGCATTCGCCATGAGTTGGCGGGCGACAAGCGGTTGACGCTGGCGGCGATCCTCGAACTGGTCAAGGCGCTGCCGCGCGACCGGATCGAATACAATTCGGGCAAGGTCGCCGTCGACCAGGCCGCTGAAACGACGCCGCTGGTCGATTTGTCGCCCGAGGACGTGATCGCCAAGATCGAAAGCGCCGGCGCCTGGATGGTGCTGAAGCGGATCGAGCATCACCCGGACTACAAGGCGCTGCTCGAAGCGGCGCTGCTGTCGGTCGCCCGGACACAAGGGTTCGACAGCCTAGCGGCCGCCGGGTTTTCCGATATCCAGGGGTTCCTGTTCGTCTCCTCGCCCAACGCGACGACGCCGTTCCATCTCGACAGCGAGGACAATTTCTTCGTCCAGATCCATGGGCCCAAGCAATTCAGCGTCTATGACAACACCGATGGCTCGATCGCCAACAACGATGTGATCGAGCACGCCATCACCAAGCACCGCAACGTCAAATATGACGAGAGCTACGAGCCGAAGGCGATGCACAATCACCTGGAGCCGGGCGAGGGGGTGTTCGTGCCGTATTGCTGGCCGCACTGGATCAAGACCTTCGACACCTATTCGATTTCAGTGGCGATCACCTGGAAGACCGCCAAGGTCAACCGCAAGAACGATATCTATTCGGTCAATGGGTTCCTGCGCGACAAGGGCATGCCGCAGCCGGCGCCTGGCACCCAACCGGGACGCGATCGGGTCAAGCTCGCGGTCTATCGCAGCATCAATGCGGTGATTTCGCCGCTGCGCAAATCCGAGGGGTTTCGGCGCTGGATTCGCGGGCTGATCCGCGGCAAGGCCGCCAATTACTACTACAATGCCGGCAAGGCCAAATAGGCCAGATGAGCTACGACAGCACCACCGCCGTCGTCGCGCGACGGGCCGACACGCGGCCCCGTACGTTCGCGGCACTGCGCGCTGCGGATCGCACCACCGCCCTCGTGTTTACCCGCGAGGGGTTCGATGCCATCGCCGATGAATGGCGCGATCTCGAGATCGCCGTGCGGGGCGCCGTGTTGTTCCAGAGTGCGGGCTGGTCCCGGGCGATCTTTGATTTCGAGGCTCAGCGCGGCAATTCCCGGTTTAGCCCGGTGATCGTGACGCTGCGCGAAGCCGGGACGCTGGTTGCCGTGCTGCCGCTCGAAAAGATCCGGGCGGCGGGCCAGCGGCTGCTGGTGCCGCTTGGGCATGCCTATCAGCAATATACCGAATTGCTGGCGACGCCCGGGCTTGATGCGGCCGATGCGCTGAGGCGACTTGTCGCCGCGGCGCGGGCAGCGACGCCGGCCGATGCCATCAAGTTGTTCAAGGTGCGCGCGGACAGCCTGCTGCATCATGCACTGCCGGCAACGGTGGTGACGGTCGGCGACACGATGGCGGCGCCGTATATCGATTTGTCGGCGCATGCCGATTTCGAGGCTTACCTGTCGACCATCCGCACTAAGACGCGGAAAAACATCCGCTCGGGCCGCAACCGGCTCGAACGCATCGCGCCGCTGACCCACGAGGTGGGTGACACTCCGGAGGCGCGCGGCGAAGCGATTGCGCGGACGCTCGAGGGGCGGGCGCAACGGCTTAGGGACCAGGGGCTGACCTCGCGGGCTTTCCATGATCGCGATTTTATCGAGTTCTGCACCGGCCTCGCGACCCGCACCGACCCCGGCCTCAAAGTCGCGACCTTTACCCTCCGACATGGCGATTTGCCGGTGTCCGAGCAGTGGGGGTTCGTCCACAACCAGCGGTTCTACCTATTCGCGACAACACGGGATTTTACCTCGTCCGAGGAAAGCCCGGGCAAGCTGCATATGCAGAGCGCCATCGAGGCGTGGTTCGGGATGGGGCTGAAACAAGCCGACCTGATGGTGCCGGCAATGCCCTACAAGCTCACCTGGGCTACCGGCACGGTCGCCGCCGCCGACCATGTCATTCCATTGACCCGTACTGGCTGGCTCGTTGCCCATGTGTGGGACAGGCAAGTGCGTCCATTCGCCAAACGCACCATGCTTGCCCTGCCGCCCCGCCTCCGCGGTACGCTGCTAAAGCTCGTCGGACGCGGCTGAACCCTCGGCCAGCTTGACTTATCGGGGCTTTGACCGTAGAGACGCGCCCAATCAGTCAGGCTCAACCCTGAACCGCCGACCGGGACCCGCACAGGTCTAAAGAGATCCCGGAGGCAAACACCCGCCAGCGCGTTGCGCCCGCGGGTGGGTTTGGCGTTTGGCCTTCGCGAACCTACATCCCGGGCAAGTCGACCGGGACAGGATGAAGACATGTTTGAAAGCCTCAGCGACCGCTTAGGTAAGGTATTTGACGGGCTCCGGGGCCGCGGTGCGCTCAATGAGCGCGACGTGGACGAAGCGCTGCGCGAAGTGCGCCGGGCGCTGCTCGAGGCGGACGTGTCGCTCGAAGTGGTGCGCGCCTTCGTCGAGCAGGTGCGCGAACGGGCTATCGGCGCCGAAGTCACCCGTTCGGTCACGCCGGGCCAGCAGGTCGTCAAGATCGTCCACGACGAACTGGTCCGCGTGCTCGGCGAAACCGGCGTGCCGATCGATTTCAATGCCGTGGCGCCTGTCACCATCCTGATGGTCGGCCTGCAGGGTTCGGGCAAGACCACCACCACCGCCAAGATCGCCAAGCGGCTGACCGAGCGGCAGGGCAAGAAAGTGCTCCTCGCCTCGCTCGATACGCGTCGACCGGCTGCCAAGGAACAGCTGCGGGTGCTCGGCGAGCAGGTCGGCGTCGCGACGCTGTCGATCATCGCCAATGAAACTCCTGTCGAGATCGCCCGCCGCGCCGCGCGCGAAGGCAAGCTCGGCGGCTATGACGTGCTGATCCTCGATACTGCGGGCCGTACGCATATCGATGAAGAACTGATGGCCGAGACGGCCGAAATCAAGGCGATCACCAATCCGCACGAAGTGCTGCTGGTCGCCGATGCGCTGACCGGGCAGGACGCGGTCAATCTCGCCCGCGCCTTCGATGCCCGCGTCGATCTGACCGGTATCGTGTTGACCCGCGTCGATGGCGACGGACGCGGTGGCGCTGCGCTGTCGATGCGCGCCGCGACCGGCAAGCCGATCAAGCTGATCGGTGTCGGCGAAAAAATGGATGCGCTCGAGGAATTCCATCCCTCGCGCGTCGCCGATCGCATTCTCGGCATGGGCGATATCGTCGCGCTGGTCGAAAAGGCCCGCGAAACCGTCACGGCTGCCGATGCTGAGAAGATGGCGAAGAAGCTCAAGAAGGGCGTCTTCGACTTAGAAGATCTGCGCGGTCAATTGCTGCAGATGAAGAAAATGGGCGGCATGGGCTCGCTGATGAACATGATGCCCGGGGCCGGACAGCTCAAAAAGGCCATGGCGGGCGCCAATGTCGACGAGCGGGTATTCGACCGGCAGATCGCCGTGATCAACTCGATGACGAAAGCCGAACGCGCCAATCCCGACCTGCTCAACGCCAAGCGCCGCATTCGCATCGCGAATGGCTCGGGCACCAAGGTCGAGGACGTCAACAAGCTGATGAAGCAGCACCGCCAGATGGCGGACATGATGAAGAAAGTTTCAAAGGGCGGCCTCGGCAGCCTCGCCGGAATGTTCGGCGGCAAGATGGGCGGGATGATGCCCGACCTCGGCAAGATGGGTGACCCTTCCAAGATGGACCCCGCCGAACTCGAAAAGATGGCAAGGCAGATGGGCATCGACCCCGCCAGCTTTGCCCAGGACGCCGCGCCGCAGAAAAGCCTGTCCGCGGCGCTGCCGACCGATGTCGGCAAATTCCTCAAATCCGGCCCGGGACTTCCCGGGCTTGGCGGCACTGCACGGTTTCCCGGCCTTCCGGGTCTCGGCGGTTTTTCGCCGAAAAAGAAATAATCCGTTTCAATAATTCAGATCGATCAGGAGCAAACATGTCCCTTAAACTGCGTCTCGCGCGTGCCGGCACCAAGAAGCGGCCGTTCTACCATATCGTCGTCGCCGATGCCCGCTCGCCCCGCGATGGCCGCTTCATCGAAAAGCTCGGCACTTACGATCCGCTGCTCGACAAGGCCGATGCCGGCCGTATCAAGTTCGATACCGAACGCGCAGCCCACTGGCTGAGCGTCGGCGCCCAGCCGACTGATCGCGTGCTGCGGTTCCTCGATGTCGCCGGCGTGCTGAAGCGCGCGCCGCGCAACAACCCGGAAAGCGCCGTCCCCGGCAAGAAAGCCACCGAACGTGCCGAAACGCGTGCCAAGGCCGCTGCCGCCGCTGCTGCGCCCAAGGAAGCCGTCGCCGAGTAACTTTTGCCACCTGCGGCGACTCGTTGGTCGCCGTAGATTGGGTGCGGGGCGAGGCCTCGTACCGGCACTGACATCAGGGCCTCGGCATGCGTGCCGGGGCTTTTGTACACAGAGAGGTTGGCGACAGATGGCCGGCGAAACGGATGGCAAGTCCCTGTTGATGGGCCGCATCGGGGCGGCACACGGGATCAGGGGCGAAGTGCGGATTACGCCTTTTACCGAGGATCCGCTGGCGCTCACCGGTTATGGTCCACTGGCGACCGACCGGCCGGGGCTTACCATTACGATCGCTGCGGCGCGCTTGCAGAAAAACGTCATTATTGCCCGGCTCAAGGGCTTTGCCGACCGGACGGCGGTCGAGGCGCTCAATGGTGTGTCGCTGTTCGTCGCGCGGGAGCAGTTGCCGCCGACCGACGATGATGATTTCTACCACGCCGACCTGGTCGGGCTCGATGCGCGGCTCGAAGACGGCCCCTCGATCGGCAAGGTGATCGCCGTGCCCAATTTTGGTGCGGGCGACCTTATCGAAATCGGCGGCAGCGACGGGGAAACCTTTCTGTTTCCATTCACCAAAGCGGTGGTGCCGCATATTCATCTCAAGGATGGCTATCTGATCATCGCGCCGCCGTTCGACGCCGAGCCCGGCGAAGAAGAACCCGATTGAGCGGTTTTGCCGCCGATGTGGTGACGCTGTTCCCGGAGTTGTTTCCTGGGCCGCTCGGGACTTCAGTGATCGGACGGGGGCTTATTGAGCAACGTTGGTCGCTGCGGACCACGCAATTGCGCGACTTTGCTACCGATCGGCATCGCACAGTCGATGATACGCCGGCCGGTGGCGGGCCGGGCATGGTGCTGAAAGCCGATATCCTGGCACGCGCCATCGATGCGGTTTCACCATCCGGCGACGGGAGGCCAAGGCTGCTGATGAGCCCACGAGGTAGGCCGCTAACGCAGGTATATGCCCGCGAATTAGCGCTCGGCGCCGGTGTTGTCATTGTGTGCGGCCGCTTCGAAGGCGTCGACCAACGGGTCATCGAGGCGCGGGAGCTGACTGAAATTTCCATCGGGGACTATGTCCTTGCCGGTGGCGAAGTCGCCGCGATGGTGTTGCTCGAAGCTGTAGTCCGGCTGATCCCCGGCGTGCTTGGCGGTGCCGAAAGCCACGCCGACGAGAGCTTCGAGACCGGGCTGCTGGAATACCCGCATTATACAAGGCCGCAAAGTTTCGAGGGCCGGGAGATTCCGGCAATGCTGATTTCCGGCGACCACGGGAAAATCGAGAAGTGGCGGCGGGCCGAGGCCGATGCCCTTACCCGTGCGCGGCGTCCGGACTTGTTGAAGTAAGTCGCCCGCCTCCGATCCGCTACTCGAGGCCAACCAATTCCGGCGGCGGTCCGGGAAAATCTGAGTATTCCGGCATCTGCGCCGCGTCGCCGAGCAGTTCCGAGACGGCCCGGGCGGCTTGGTCGATGGCCGAATGGGCGTAGGCAAAAGCGCCAGAGTCGGAATTGGCGATGGCAATACTGCCCCAGCCCCGCCGCGCGACTTCGATCGGCAACGGGCCATCCGGCCAGAACTGATCCCAGGGGCGCATGTATTCCAGCGCGTAGCCGTGGCTCCAGCGGTTGACGGTGATGGCTTCGATATCGGTGGCGGCGTCGAACCCGGCCGATCCCAGCACCCGCTGCAGCATGTCGCGGATTTCGCGCTCCATGTCCTCGAAGGTCATTTCCATCATCATGTAGCGCCCGGCGGTGGCCTGTTCGCGCGCCGACTGGCCGAGTTTGCGTGATAGCGGCATCTTCGCGAGATGCAGGATCATCGGTTCGGCGGGGGTTTCGGGGAACTGGTAAGTCCCGACAGAGACTGGGAAATCGATCTCGGCGCCGCGCCAGAAGCCGGTCGGCGTTTCGATGCCGGCGATCTTCAGTTGATCGAGCGCCTCCCAGTTGCGCAGTTGCACATTGGTGTAGATCAGCGGGATCTTGATCTGGTCGTTGAGGGCGTCGATCTGGGGCTTGGGCAGTTCGTCGGTGAGGTAGGGAATGACCCGATGCCAGCAGGCGAGGACCACCTTGGCGGCGGTGACGGTCTTCAACGCACCACTCTCGTGGTACGTCACGGTTACTGAACTATCACTGTTTAATGGTCCATTATGCGCAACTTTAACCACCGACGCTTCGAGCCGTAACCGCACCGGATTTTCGGCCCGGTCGAACGCCGCGTAGTCGACAGTGGCGGTGACGATCGAGTCCATGTCGTTCCCCGGCAGCGCGTCAGGAATGATTTTCCGTACGAGGGCCCGCGCCACGCCGGCATTGCCGTCGGGGAAGTGGTAGATGTACGGATCGGGGTCGGTGAGGACGAGGCGGCCGGAGGGGCTCATGGTCTTGTAGGGGACATCGCCGAGGTCCATGCCGTCGAAACCGGGGTTCCAGTTGCCCCAGGCATCGAGCGCCGTGGTGCCATCGATGCCGATGCCAAAATAATCCTCGGTCGAATCCTGGAAGAACACCACCAGCTGCTCGTCATAGCCGCAGATCTCGAGCAGGAAATCGCGGTAGGTGACGGTGCTGAGCAGCGCCAGTTTTTCCTCGCGGGTCTTGCCGGCGAGGTAATCGGGTGGGGTATCGAGCAGTTCGATGAGGTTGGCCTTGGCCGTGGCGTTGAGCGGAGTGTTGGGCACCCACTCGGCGGCGGTGTCGGCCGTCATCACCAGGACGTCCTCGCCCCAGTGTTCCTTGTCGAAAAAAATCGCATCGCCAAGACCGTGCCGCTCGTGCCAGTCTTCGTCGTACCAGGCCTCGAAGCGCGTCAGGTCGATGCCGATATCGGCGATGACCTGATGCACCAGCGGCGAAAAATAGCTTGGCGTCTGCAGCGACTGGCTGCCGCCATAGCCGATCAGCACCTTGCCGTTCGATGCGGTGAACTCATTGCGGCGGGCATGGCCGCCGAACTCGTCATTGTTTTCGAGGATCAGGATTTTGGCGCCCGGCACTTGCTGGGCATAGAGATGCGCCGCGGCGAGCCCCGAAATGCCGCCACCGACGACGACGAGGTCATAGCTTTCGCCGGTATCCTCGGGTGCCGGTGCGGTAGCCCAGAAGCTGCCGTCGCGCAGCGCATGAGCGATGGTCATGGCGATTTCAGAATGGCCGCGCAGGCCGGTGATGGAAGCGGGATAAACGCTTGGCGTCGCAGCGAGGCCGGCCTGCGGCGCAAACCCAGCGCGCACGGCAACCGCGCTGCCAATGCTCAGGGCGACGCCGTTGAGGAAATCCCGGCGGGTGATCGCCCGGTCCATTCCCAGTTCCCGATCCCGCGATTTATCAGCCATGCCACCCGCTCCTCAACAGCGTCTATACTGGCGCGAAGTTGACGGGGTTCGCCGGCGATGGCAAGGCTGGCACCACTGTCGCGGCGCCGCTAGAGCTGCTGTTCCGACAATATCAGAACAACAGCTCTAACTTTCTATTTAGCCGTGTTTTCTTCACGCGAACCGGAAGCTACTTCGCTCGAAAACACTCCTGCGAGGTCCTAGAGGTCGATATCGCCATCATCGGCAGGAGTGGCCGCCTTGCGGATATCGGCTGCGGCCTGCTTCAGAATTCCGGCGGCCTGCCGCTGTGTGTCCTCGCCGAGGGCGATGATTTCGGCGATTGCTGCCTTCAGTTCGCGGCGAGCCTCATTGACCTCGGGCACGACGTTCTGGATATCGCGATCGGGGCGGGCCTGATGCTCGCTGTCGCGATGCCGGCCGGGCCCGCGACCGGGGCCACCAAAGCCACGGCCAGGCTCGCCGGCAAAATTGGGCTCGGGGGCATCCGCGCCAGCTTCGCCGGTGAACATGGCGCTCATCTTGTCGCGCCACTGACCCATCTTCTCGCCGGCCCGGCCGAGGAAGGTCAGGGTCGTGTCGATGTCGCCACGGTTGTCGGCAAGGTGGGCGCGGCCCTCATCGGTGATGGTGTAGAGCTTCTTGTTGCCGTCGCTCGATGAGGTGACGTAACCGGCCTCTTCGAGGAAGGTCAGCGCCGGGTACATGATGCCGGGGCTCGGTGAGTAAAAGCCGTGCGAACGGTCCTCGATGGCCTTGATCAGGTCATAGCCATGGCGCGGCTGCTGCTCGATGAAATACAGCGCCACGAGGCGCACATCGCCGCTCGCCAGCATGCGCGAGATCTTGAACTTGTGGTCAAAGAAATTGCCGTCGCGCAGCGCGCCCATACCGGGCCAGCGCCCGAGATTGCGCGCCATATCCTCAAACCGTCGCCACTGACCGGGTCCGAAGGGGAAATTGGGATCGTTGGGATTGGAATAGCGCATTGTCGCCTCCGCTTGAGTTTGTCTAGAGAGGCAGATGGCGAGTGGTCTATGAGTGTACAAGATATATCGCAGGATTATTTTACGATTGTCGTAGGTCAGGTAGCGGGCATGAAAAAACCCGGCGCCGTGAGGCACCGGGTTGAAGGTAGAGACCGAGATGGCCTTGGCGCGATTACTCGGCCTTGGGCGCTTCGGCAGGTGTTGCGGCGGCCGCAGCTGCGGCTTCCTCGGCGGCGGTAGCTGCAGCGGCGGCGGCTTCCTGGGCTGCGGCGGCGGCTGCTGCGTCCTTGGCTGCCATTTCGATGGCCAGGGCTTCGGCAGCGGCGATCTTTTCGGCTTCGCGCGCATCCTTGGCCGCTTGGGAGGCGGTGCGTTCGACGTCCTGCAGCTTGCGGGTGCGCGAGCTGGTCGATTCAAAGATGCGGGCCGATTTGCCGCGACGATCGCGCAGGTAATACAGCTTCGCGCGCCGGACCTTGCCGCGGCGGATGATTTCGATGCGGTCGATCATCGGCGAATAGATCGGGAAGACGCGTTCGACGCCCTCGCCGTAGGAAATCTTGCGGACGGTGAAGCTTTCCTGCAGGCCCGCGCCGGAGCGGGAGATGCAGATGCCTTCATAAGCCTGCAGGCGTTCTTTTTCGCCTTCACGGACCTTGACCCATACCTTGATGGTATCGCCATGGGTGAAATCGGGATTCTGGCGTTTGGCGTCGAGTGCCTCGGCCTGCTCTTTATCGAGCTGCTGGATGATATTCATCTGGGTGAAACTTCCGTTTTATCTTTTCAAAGGAGCGATTTCGGAGCGTTGCGGCTCCGTCGCCCGGTCTTGGTTGGACGGATTCTGATGCGTTCATAAATGCTAACCGAAGCCAGCAAAAAGCGCGCTACCCCGTCAGGGTGGCGCGCCTATAGAGGGTTTTAGGCCCGAAGTCTAGCGTTGCGGCGGCTTTCAGAGCCAGCCGGCGAGGATGCCGAGGCCTCCGAGGGCAAGGGCGGAGCCGGCCAACTGCGCGACTGTCCGGCCGTATTTTCCAACTGCCCTAGCGACGCCGAGCGCGGCGAGGATGCCGGCAAGGTGGAGCAGTGCGGTCGCACTCACAAAGCCGAGGGCGTAGAGTACGCCAGAAGCATCGGCCGGCATTTCAGCGCCATGGGCGTGGCCGTGGAACACGGCGAACAGTCCGGTGACCGCCATCGCCAGCGCCACCGGCATCGGTCGCCCTAGGGTCGCAAGCCCGCCGATGACGACGCTCGACAGCGCAATGCCGAGTTCGACGAACGGGACATTGACGCCGCCGACGCCGAGCAGGAAGCCGACGGCCATCATGCCGACGAAGGCCAGCGGCACGAGGATCAGGGCGCGGCCGCCGAGCACGAAGGCGAAGACGCCGACCGCCACCATGGCGAGGATATGGTCTAGCCCGCCGACCGGATGCATGAAGCCATGCAGGAACCCGGCGGTATCGCCGCTGCCGGTATGGGCAAAGGCGGCTGTCGGGGCAGCAACCAGGGAGAGGGCAATCAGGGGGAGGGCGAGGAGGAGGCGTGCGCGCATGCTGATGAATTCCTGTTCGGGGGGCCCACCGCCCCACTCTGGTTCAGTCCTGTTGTGCCGGCCGGTCTCCTGGCTCCCGGTTCGTTGGCGGTAAACCACCCGCCTTCCCGGTGCTGGCACCAGTGGCATCGGGTGGTTCGTCGAACCGGTACAGTCGCGGGGGCGGCGCCGTCTCCGGCTTCCCGTTTCACCCGCCGTTTAAAGGGCGGGCACCGTCACCCGATCTTTGTGTCAGCAAAAATCGGGCGGTGCAACGGTAGGCTGGCAGGGGTACCGGGTGTGGCGCACCTGTTGCCGCTTGGCAGCAGCCCATGCGATTCCTGCACAGCCGCCTTGCATCAGAAGTTTTCCCGATGACTCTGGGTGAATGAAGCGTTAAGGCCCCGAAGATCGACCCCGAGCACCGACTTTGACCAAGACCCGCATCATCATTGGCGAACTCGTGCTGGCACTGTTGGTGCTGGCGCTGATGTTCCTCAATTTTGGGCATGGCGGGGCCGACCTCCGGGCCGGGGCCAATATTGCCTACGACCTCGCGAGCCTCGACGGCAGCTTGTGCGGGGACACGGCCGACCTGCCGGCCGACCATGCGCAAAATCCTTGCCATGCCTGCCGGGTCGGAGCCGATGCGGCGCTGCCGTCGGCACCCGCCTGCGCAACGCCAGCCGAGTTCGGCAGCGTTACGGTCGCCTATGCGGCGTTTGCGCCGCTGCCGACGCGTGTCGCACAATCCGACCACGCCGAACCGCGCGCGCCGCCTGCCGCCTGAGCCTCGATTCCATCAGCTTGTGCAATGGCCCCCGCGCGTTGAGACGCAGCGGGGCGGAGACTTATCCAATGAAAACCATTTTGCTGGCGGCTGCGGCTGCCTTGTTCCTCATTTCGCCCGCCTTTGCTCATAACGGGCTCGAGCATGATGGCTGTGCCGCCGGGACGCCCGTCACGGCCGGCGATCTGGTCATCACCGGCGCCTTCACCCGGGCGCTGAACCCTTCGGCCAAGACTGGCGGCGGGTACTTTACCATCGAGAATACCGGCACCAGCGCCGAGACGCTGCTCGGTGCGACGACCGAAGCCGCGGCGTCGACGCAATTGCACCAGATGCAGATGGAAGGCGACATTATGCGGATGAGCCCGGTCGATGGGGGCCTCGAAATCCCCGCCGGTCAAACGGTGACGCTCGAGCCCAAGGGCACGCACCTGATGATGATGGGGGTCGGGACGCCGTTCAAGGAAGGCGAATGCGTCGAGCTGACGCTGAATTTCGCCGTGGCCGGCGCTGTGCCGATCAAGCTCAGCGTCGGTGGCCGCGCCGCGACTGAAGCGCCGATGGGTGAGATGGACCATAGCGGCATGTGATCTGGTTGCAGGTAATCCCGGCGGCCGGCTGGTCGGCGGTGTTCACATCCGTGTCAGGCCGGCCGGCCCATGACTTGTTAGACAAATCTCCTGTCCCATGTTTGTCGGGTTTCGTGCTAAGGCCCGGTTCTCCGAAGACTGGCCATCCGAGATTGTCCGTTGAGGGGTTGGGACCTACCGTGAACATTGCAGCGCGTATCACCGTCGACCGCAAGGCCGCCGCCCAAGGGGTGGTGGCGCGGCTGGCTGGCATCATCGACAAAAAGAAGATGCTGACCGATGCCCTGATGACCTACGCTTATTCGGGCGATGCGAGCTCGTACCGGCTGATCCCGGCGGCGGTGGTGTTCATCAACACCGAAGATGAAGTCCGCGCGGTGATCAAGGCGGCGCGGGCCGAAGGGCTGCCACTGACCTTTCGGGCGGCGGGCACGTCGCTATCGGGGCAGGCGATTACCGATGGCGTGCTGGCGGTGTTGGGCGATGGCTGGCTCAAGCTTCGGGTCGAGGACAATGGCGACAGGGTGACGCTCGGGCCGGCGGTCATCGTCGCCAATGCCAACCGGGCGCTGAAGCCGTTCAATCGCAAGCTCGGGCCTGATCCCGCGTCGCAGGCGACCTGCAAGATCGGTGGCGTGGTCAACAACAATTCGTCGGGCATGTGCTGTGGGGTGGCCTACAACACCTACCACACCATGCAGCGGCTGCGGCTGATGCTGGTCGATGGCACGGTACTCGATTCGGGCGATCCGGCTTCGGTAGCCGCGTTCCGCATCAGTCACGCCGGGATGCTGGCGGCCTTGCAGCGCCTCCATCACGAGGTGATGGACGATGCCGAACTGCTGGCGCTGATCCGGCGGAAGTACAAGATCAAGAATACCGTCGGCTATTCGCTCAATGCGCTGGTCGATTTCCACGATCCGCTCGACATCCTCATTCATCTGATGGTCGGTTCGGAAGGCACGCTGGGGTTTGTTTCGGAGGTCACCTATTCGACCATTCCCGAGCATCCGCACATCGCCACGGGGCTGATCCCGTTCCCCGATCCGTTCAGCGCGGCCAAAGCCATCGTCCGGATGGCGAATGGCGGCGTGCAATCGACGACGGGCGTGACGGCGGCGGAATATATCGAACGCCGGGCGCTGCAGACGGTGCTCGACCGGCCGGCGATGCAAGGCATCGTGCCGTACCTGACCGAGAATTCCCCGGCGATCCTGATCGACGTATCGGCGCCCGACCTCGAAACACTGCACCGGGAACTGGCGGCGACGGAAAAGCTGCTGCTCGAGGAAGGCGCGACGCACCTCAATTTCTCGACCGAGGACAGCGTCCACAACGCGCTATGGGACGTGCGGAAGGGCTTTTTTGCCTCGGGCGGCGCGGCGCGGCCCAAGGGCACTTCCATGCTGACCGAGGACGTGGCGGCGCCGATCGACCGGCTCGCCGAGTTCGTCATCGACATGCGTAAGCTGCTCGACGATCACGGCTATTTCGACGCGATCATTTTCGGGCATGCGCTGGCCGGCAATCTGCATTTCCAGATGAGCGACGATTTCATGGCCCCGGGCGCCGCCGAGAAATTCGACCGGCTGTCGCAGGATCTCTCGGAACTGGTATCGGTGCGTTACGGCGGTTCGCTGAAAGCCGAGCACGGCACGGGCAGGGCAATCGCGCCGTTCGTCGAGCGCGAGTGGGGCCAGAAGGCCTATCGGCTGATGCACGACATCAAGGAAATCTTTGATCCCGAGATGCTGCTCAACCCCGGCGTGCTGCTCAACGCCGATCAGCATATCCACATCAAGAACCTGAAACTGATGCCGCTCGCCGATCCGGTGATCGATCTGTGCATCGAATGCGGGTTCTGCGAGCCAGCGTGCCCGAGCCATCAGATGACGCTGTCGCCGCGCCAGCGCATCGTGGTGACGCGCGAGATGGCGCGGCTGGAGCAGACCGGGGAAGATCCGGCGCGGCTGAAGGAACTGCATGACGGCTTCAAATATGCCGGCATGGATACCTGCGCGGCGTGCAATCTCTGCTCGCTGCGTTGCCCCGTCGGGATCGAAACCGGCACCATGATCATGGGCGACCGGGCGGAACGACGCGACGACCGGTCGCGCGGCGTGGCGCATTTTACCGCCAGCCATGCCAATACCGTCGAGACCTTCATGCGGCTCGGCGTTGGCTCGCAGACGCTGGCGCGCAAGGTGATCGGCAATGCCGCGACCGATGTGCTGGCGCGTACCGCCAGGGCGCTGACCGGTGGCGCGGTGCCACGGGTATCCGAGGCGCTGAAGCCCGGGCCGGGGATTCCGCGTCGAGCGCCGGCCGCCGCCGATGCGCCGCTAGGCAATGTGGTGTATTTCCCGTCATGCGCGACGCGGATGTTCGGGGCGCCGACGAAGATCGACCTCGGCGAGGGAAGGGTGTTCGACCTGCTGCCCGCAACGACGGCGATGATCGCGCTGTTGAACCGGGTCGGGTTCAACCCAATCGTGCCGGATCATCTCAACGGCGCCTGCTGCGGCCAGCCGTTCCTGTCCAAGGGTTTTCCCGAGGAATCCGATCGCCTCGGCGCCGCTACCGATACGACACTCTCGGCGCTGTCGGAGGGTGGCAAGTATCCGGTGGTGACCGACGCTTCGACCTGCGCCAAGCATTTCAAGGACCACGCCGAAACGCCGGTTGCCGATAGCGCCGATTTCCTCGTGACGGAAATCCTGCCGCGGCTGGTCATCACCGCGCCGATCCCGGTAGTGGCGGTGCATCACAATTGTTCGGCGCAGCGGCTGAAGGAACAGCCGGCGATCGAAGCCGTGGCGCGGGCGGCGGCGGGGCGGATCGCGGTGATGACTTCGGTGACCTGCTGCGGTTATGCGGGCGACAAGGGGTTGTTCATCCCGGAACTCAACGCCCACGCGACGCGCTTTGCCAAGAACGACATCCCGGCGGATTGTCGGATCGGGGTGTCGACGGTGTCGACCTGCGCCTCGGGGTTGACCGAGCGTGCCGGCATTCCGTTCGTGTCGCTGGCCTCGCTGCTCGAAGCCGTCAGCCGGCCCGTCGCGTGAGGGCAGAGATTTCGGCACTCGGGCTCCGCGGCGAAGGCGTCGCGGACCTCGAGGGTGGGTTACGCGTGTTCGTGCCGTTCACCCTGCCGGGGGAAACGGTTGAGATCACCATCGCTGGCGATCGGGGTATGCTCGATGAGCTGCTGGCCGCAAGTCCCGAGCGGATCGAGCCGTTCTGTCCGCATTTCGGCATCTGTGGCGGCTGTGCGCTGCAGCATCTGTCGGGTCCGGCCTATGCAGAGTTCAAGCGCGGGCTGGTCGAAACCCAACTGCGCCGCGCGGGCATCGATGTCGAGATTGGCGCGCTGATCGACGCCAAGGGCGATGGCCGGCGGCGGGCGACGCTGCATGCGCGGAAGGGGGGTGCCGGTTATATGCGGCCACGCACCCATACACTGCGCGACATCGATCGCTGCCCGATCCTGGTGCCGGCATTGGTAGCGCGAGCGCCTGAACTGGCGCGGCGGATTTTCCTCGTTGTTGGCGATTGCGACATAGCCTTCACCGCGACGGCGACCGGTATCGATGCCGATATCAGGGCACCCAAGCGCACCAATCCCGAGCCGCTGGTGGCGATGGCGCAGGTGCTGAAGCTGGCGCGGCTGACGCTCAATGGCGACACCGTGCTGCAGCAGGCGCCGCCCGCCATCCGCATCGGCCGCGTGCTGGTCGAAGTTCCGCCGTCGAGTTTTCTGCAAGCGACGGAAGCCGCCGACACCGTGCTGTCGCAACTGGTGCTCGATGCCGTTGGCCCGGGGACTTCGGTCGTTGACCTGTTCTGTGGCATGGGTCCGTTCGCGCTGCGGCTGGCCGAGACAAGGCGCGTCACGGCGATTGATTCCGACAAGCCAGCGCTGGCTGCGTTGCAAAAGGCGCTGCGCACCGTGCAGGGGCTGAAACCGGTCACGGCATTGTTCCGCGACCTGTTCCGCGAGGCGCTGGGGCCGGAGGAACTGAAGGGTTTCGACGCCGTAGTATTCGATCCGCCGCGCGCCGGGGCCGAAAACCAGGCGCGGTCGATTGCGGCATCCAAGGTCAGGACCGTTGTCGCCGTCTCCTGTGATCCTGCAACTTTCGCGCGGGACGCGGCGATCCTCATTGGCGGCGGCTATCGGCTCGACAGCGTGACGCCCGTCGATCAGTTCGCATATTCGCCGCATGTCGAGATCGTCGCCAAGTTCACCCGCGCCTGACGGGCTTGTGACCGGGTCAGCGATGCTGCCATAAAATGGCCGCTTCAGGAACACCCGGGTGCCGTGCTTGCCTCCTATGTAGGCAGTCGACGCCGTTGTGATTGCACAATCGGCAACCGGTGCCCGGTCCTCGCATTGAGCGTGGATAGTGCTTCGGCACGGCCCCCACCTTGCTTCAATGGAGACTGTAGATGACCAAGTTCACCACGCGGGTGGCCGCTGCACTTTGCCTCGCAGCCGCTGCCTTTTCCCCCGCCCATGCCGCCGCACAGTCGCCGGAGGGCAAGTGGCAGATGTCGACGGGCGAGGCCCGCGTTACGGTTACGCTCTGTGGCGATGGCACCCAGTTGTGCGCGCAGTTGACCTGGCTCAGTGGCGCGGCCCGTACCGAGGGCAATCTGGCGCTGCTCAACGGGTATGTCGTGTCTGGTGCACGAGCAGTCGATGAGGGCGAATGGAAGGGCAAAGTGCAGTTCGATGGCGACAGCGCCACCGGATCGATCAAGCTGGTGTCGGATGACACGCTGCGCGTCAGCGGCTGCAAGCTGATCTGCAAGACCTTCGAATTCAATCGCATCTGACCGTCTGGCTCTGGTAGATATCCGCAGGCCGCTCTAACAAAGAGCGGCCTTTGGTTTGTCCGGAATTGCCATGACTGAGATGTTTGCCCAGTACGATGACACGCCGTGGACCGAACTCGCGGCGGGCAACCGGCGTCGGGTGCTCCTGCATATGCCCGAATTGATGCAGGTGGAGTTTGCTTTTTCGGAAGGCGCAGTCGGCGCGCTGCATTCCCACCCGCATGTGCAAGTCTCCTACGTCGCCGAGGGCGAGTTCGAAGTGACCATCGATGGCGAGACCCGGGTCATCCGCACCGGCGGCAGCTTCATCGTGCCATCGGGCAAGGTGCATGGCGTCGTAGCGCTGACCGCCGGCCGGCTGATCGACTGCTTCACCCCGCATCGCGCGGATTTTCTCTAGCGCTGTAAACTTGCGTTACGGCGTCACCGCGCCGGCAACAGCTCAAAAGAAAAGGGCCCGCGAGGGCCCTTTGCTTTGTGGCGGCGATTGGAGCGGGCGAAGGGATTCGAACCCTCGACCCTAACCTTGGCAAGGTTATGCTCTACCCCTGAGCTACACCCGCACTCCAGCCGCTGCGATGTTTCGCCAGTGACAAACGTCATCGACTTGGCACCGCGTCGCCGGGCGCTTATATGCCGAAACAGCAACGCCTTTGCAACCCAAAAAGACTTTGGGTCTCGACTGGCTCGCATACGGGCTTTTATCGAGGTAAAGGAAAGCGCAACAGGGAGATCGGCGCGCCATTGCGGCGCTCGGGACGTAACAGCATGACCATGTCGCTCAATAGTACCACAGCTGCCCCAGCCCCGGCGCCCGCCGGCGTCCTGGTAAAAGACGCCACGGACCGGTCGTTCAAGGCCGACGTGGTGGATGCATCGCTCGAAGCACCGGTGCTCGTCGATTTCTGGGCGCCCTGGTGCGGCCCGTGCCGGCAGTTGACGCCGGCGCTCGAAAAGATCGTCGGCGAAAAGGCCGGCAAGATCCGGCTGGTCAAGATCAACATCGACGAAAATCCGGCGATTGCCGGTCAGCTCGGCATCCAGTCGATTCCGGCGGTGTTCGCCTTTGCCGGCGGCCGGCCGATCGATGCGTTCATCGGGGCACTGCCCGAAAGCGAAGTGCGCAAATTTGCCGACAAGGTGATTGCCGCGGCCCCGCCGGCGGCGGCAGTCGAGGGCTCGATGGAAGACCAGATCAAGGAAGCCGTGCTGGCCGCTCAAGAGGCGTTCACCGCCGGCGATCTTGGCCGGGCGGCGCAGATTTTCGGCATGGTGCTGCAGCAGGACGACAAGCATGTCGTATCGATCCTCGGGCTCGCGCGAGTGTATCTCGCCGCCGGTGAAGCCGAACAGGCGGCGACGACACTCGACATGGTGCCGGCGGCGGAGCGCAAGGGCGAGGCCTATCTGTCGGTCGCCGCGGCAATCAAGCTGGCGACCGAAGCTGCTGAATTGTCCGAGGCGGCGCTGCTGGAAGCGGCTCTCGAAAAAAACCCCGACGATCATCAGGCGCGGCTCGATCTGGCCCAGGTCTACAATGCCGAAGGCAAGCGCACCGAGGCCGCAGAGGCGCTGATCGCGCTCATGCGGCGCGACCGGATTTTTGGCGATGACGGGGCGCGGAAGAAACTGCTCGAACTGTTCGAAGCCTGGGGGCCGAAAGACCCCGCGACCCTCCGTGGCCGCCGCCTGCTGTCGAGCGTGCTGTTTTCGTAAAGGGCCGGGCCATGCCGAAGCGACCGCTTAATCCCGATGAGCTGCCGGCCACCGTGCCGGTGTTTCCGCTCGCCGGGGCGCTGCTGCTGCCGTTTTCGCACCGACCGCTCAACATTTTCGAGCCGCGCTACCTCGCGCTGGTCGATGCCGCGCTGGCGACGGACCGGCTGATCGCGCTGATCCAGCCGGCGGACGGGCGTGAGGAAAGCCCCAAGGGCCGGGCGCCGCTGCTGGCGGTCGGTTGCCTTGGCCGCATCACGCATTTCGAGGAAATGGACGATGGGCGGTATTTCGTCATTCTCGAAGGCATCTGCCGGTTCGAGCGTAAATCCGAACTGACGGTGATGACGCCGTATCGCCAGATCGGCATCGACGCCAAGCGGTTCGCGGCGGATTTTGATCGCACCCATGGCGAGGAGTTGGTCGACCGCGTGCGGTTCCTCAAGATGATGCGTGACTATGCGGAGTTCGCCAGCCTCGACATCAACTGGGAGCAGATCGAGAACACCGGCACCGCCGATCTGATCAATTTCTGCTGCATGGTTTCGCCCTATGGCGCGCCCGAAAAGCAGCTGCTGCTCGAAGCGCAATCGCTTGAGGCGCGCGCTGAGACGCTGATCGCGCTGGCGGAAGTCGAGATGGCTCGTGGCGGCAATGCGGGAGCCCCGCTCAACTGATGCCCCTGACCGACGCCGACGATCCGCGCTATGTCGTCGATGTGAAGATGCTCGAAATGCTGGTTTGCCCGCTGACGAAGACCCGGCTCACCCTTAACGACACGCATGATGAACTGATCTCCGTCGCCGCGCATCTCGCCTTCCCGATCGTCAAGGGCGTGCCGCTGCTGATTCTCGATGAAGCGCGGACTATCGATGGGGAGGAACTCGACGCCATCACCAGACGACCGGGGCCGCCGGTGCTGGAGCGCTAGCGCCATTACTGGCCGCGTTTTCTTCACGCGAACCGGTCGCCACTTCGCTCGAAAACGCTCTAGATCGGCTGCCCTGCAACGAGGCGGGGACCGCGATTAGTCAGGCCGGCGGCGTTGCGGATCATGAAATCCTTGACCGGCGGGACGCGGTCGACGAGACCGAGGCCGAAATCGCGCAGCGCCCGAACCGGGGCGATATCGTTGGAGAACAGCCGGTTCATCTGGTCGGTAACCATGGCCATCACCGCCGTGTCCATGCGGCGCCAGCGTTCGTAGCGCTCAAGCATTTCGGGCACCCCCGGATCGAGACCGAGGCGCAGTGCCTCGATGGCGATCTCCGCCAGCGCCGCGGCATCCTTTAGCCCGAGATTGAGCCCCTGCCCGGCGACGGGGTGGATGACGTGTGCCGAGTCCCCGATCAGCGCCAGCCGCGGGCCGATGAAGCGTTTGGCAAGTTGCAGCCGGAGCGGGAAACTCTGCAGGGTTTCCTCGACCGTGACGGCGCCGAGCGTCGCGCCCATCGCGGCTTCGATCAGGTCGGCGGCGGCAGTAAGCGGCAGGGCCTTCAGCCGGTCGGCGGCTGCGAGCGTATCGGTCCACACCAGCGAGGACCGGAAGCCGCCGGGCAGCGGCAGGCTGGCGAACGGGCCGGCAGGGAGGAAGTGCTCATAGGCAATGCCGTCGTGATGCAGTTCGTGAGTGATGGTGGTGACGATGCCGGCCTGCCGGTAGTCATGGCCAACGGTCTCGATGCCCGCCATGCCGCGGAGTGCCGATTGTGCGCCATCGGCGGCGACCACCAGCGGTGCCGCAAGGACGCGGCCATCGCCGAGTTCGAGCACCCCGGCGCCGCCGGTGCCGGTAAATCCCGTGACGCTTGCCGGTGCAACAAACTTCACGGCTCCGCCGACGGCGTTCAGCAGGGCGGCAGTCAGCACGCGGTTGGGCACCATGTGGGCGAACGGCTCGCCGGGGGCGACGTCGCCGGCAAAAGTCAGGAACAGCGGTCGGGAAATATCGGCGGTGCCGGAATCGGTGATCCGCATGCCGTTGATCGGCTGCGCCTCGGGGAGCAGTTCGGCCCACAGGCCGAGCGCGGTGAAGATCCGCACGACGCTCGCGGTCAGGGCATAGGCGCGCTTGTCGTCGGGCACAGTAAACGGGCGACGGTCCACCAGCGCGATGCGCGCGCCGCCGAGGAAGCGGACGAAGCTCAGCGCCAGCGTCAGCCCCACCGGGCCACCGCCGACGATGATGATGTCGTGGGTCTGTTCAGTCACGTCTGATCTCCGCGTGAAGTGTCGCCGGGAGCGGCATCCTGCGCAACCGGGCGCGTCGATTTAATGGCGATTAAACAATCGTCAATCTTTGAAATTTTGCCCATCAATTGAGCAGTTTGATCTGCCGCAAGGTTAGGCGACTGCAGCTGTTGACCGCCACGGGGGTAAAAATCTCTACCCTTACAAGCACTTGGCGATTGCGGCGGGAAGTTGGCACGGCGTTTGAGTCTCTCCCTGCATCAAGGACCGTTCAAAGGTCACAGAAAGGAGCTCTCATGAAACTGGTGGTTGCAATCATCAAACCATCCCGGCTCGAAGAGGTACGTCAGGCGCTCAACTCGCTCGACGTCCACGGCATGACCGTGACTGAAGTCAAGGGATATGGCCGCCAGAAGGGGCATTCCGAGATTTACCGCGGCACCGAATATGCCGTGCACTTCCTGCCCAAGCTCAAGATCGAAATCGCCGTCGACGACAGCCAGTCGGACGCGGTGTCGACCGCCATTCGCGAATCGGCCCAGACCGGCCGCATCGGCGACGGCAAAATCTTCGTGCTCGATTTGCTGCACGTGACTCGCATCCGTACCGGCGAGACCGGCGCGGCCGCGCTCTGACGCTTCCCCTTTTACCCGGAGACACACAATGACTGTGTTTGAACACCTACGGCTCTTGGGGCTGGCGATCGTGGCGGCGCTGCTGCTCGCGTTCCCGACCTATGCCCAGGATGCGACGACCCCGGCGGCCGATACCGTCGAAATGACCACTGCCGATCCCGCCATCGCCACCGGCGAAGCCGCGGCGGAAGATACTGCCCCTGAAGTGACGGCAACGGTCGATAAGGGCGATACCACCTGGATGCTGCTCTCGACCATCCTCGTCATCGCCATGACCATCCCGGGCCTCGCCCTGTTCTACGGCGGGCTGGTGCGCTCAAAGAACATGCTCAGCGTGCTGACGCAGGTGTTCGCGGGCTTCTGCATGATCGCCCTGCTGTGGGTGATCTATGGCTACTCGCTGGCCTTTAACGGGCCGACCGAGGGCGGGTTATCGGCCTTCATCGGCGATTTCTCGAAGCTGTTCCTCGGCGGTGTCGATATCAACAGCACGGCGGCGACCTTCTCGGCCGGTGTCGAAATCCCGGAACTAACGTTTATCGTGTTCCAGCTAACCTTCGCCGCCATCACCCCCGCCCTCATCATCGGCGCCATCGCCGAGCGGATGAAGTTCGGGGCCGTCATGCTGTTTATGGCGCTGTGGTTCACCTTCTCCTACCTGCCGATCGCCCACATGGTGTGGTTCTCGGGCGGTTACCTGTTCAACCTCGGCGCCTATGATTTCGCCGGTGGTACCGTCGTTCACATCAACGCCGGTGTCGCGGGTCTCGTCGCTGCCATCGTGCTCGGGCCGCGCAAGGAGTTCATGAAGGAACCGATCCCGCCGCATAACCTCACCTTCACCTTCATCGGCGCCTGCCTGCTGTGGGTCGGCTGGTTCGGCTTCAACGCCGGCTCCAACCTCGAGGCCACCGGGCTTACCGCCCAGGCCGTGCTCAACACCATCACTGCCCCCGCTGCGGCAGCGCTGGCCTGGGCCCTGGCTGAAAAGTTCAGCCGTGGTCATGCGTCGCTCCTCGGCGCGGCGTCCGGCGCGGTTGCCGGTCTCGTGGCGATCACCCCGGCGGCCGGCTTTGCCGGTTCGATGGGCTCGATCGTGCTCGGCGCGGTTGCCGGTCTCGTCTGCCTGTGGGCAGTCATCACGCTGAAGCCGATGCTGAAATATGACGACTCGCTCGACGTGTTCGGCATCCACGGCATCGGCGGTATCGTCGGCGCCCTTGGCACCGCGATCGTCGCCGCCCCCTCGCTCGGCGGCTATGCGCTGGGCGATCCGGCGGCCTACTCGATCGGCAGCCAGTTCTGGATCCAGCTCCAGGCTGTCGTCATCGCAGTGGTCTGGTCGGGCGTCGTGACCTTCGTCGCACTGATGATCGTCAAAGCCGTGATGGGTGGCCTTAGGGTTACCGAATCGGCCGAGAGCGATGGTCTCGATCTGTCGAGCCATGGCGAACGCGCCTACAACTAAGGCTGAACCCAGCCACTAGGCCACAAAGCGGGCCACCCCGGACGGCGACCTCCTCCCCGCCGTCCGGGAGCCCCAATCGGGGAGAGCGCGAACCCCTCGTCGCGCTCTCCCTGCCGACCCCGACCCGAGATTGGTCGCGGCGTGCAGCTCATGTTCCTCTTGGCCCGCCACAGAGGCTTCCCACTCGCAAACCGCATGGGCTGCACACCCCGACCAGTGTTTTGAAACCGCCCCGCGCAAGCCGGGCGGTTTTTTGCTGCCGGGTTGTTTCGAGGCGGGGGAGGAGTCACAGAGGAAAACCGCACGTCATACCGGCGCAGGCCGGTACCCATCTTGAGGCGGGAAACGTCGCCACAGTGGTGGTGGCGAGGCATCAGGATGGATTGCGGCCTGCGCCGCAATGACGGGGTTGGGGTGGGCCTATGGGTACTTGGACCCGGCTCTGTGGACGGTGCAAGACGCCCACCCATCGAATGCCCCGCACCCCTCCCCGCCGTCATACCGGCGGAGGCCGGTAGCCGTCCTGAGGCCTGTCCACCTTCCACACCACTGCATTGCCCCATCGGGTTAGGCCAGGGTTAACCATGGAGCTCTAGGGTGGTGGTCAGTTCTGGGCGACCGATTCCCGGCCACCCGCTTCAGTTTGCGTGCGTTCATGCCGACACGATCCATGCTCGATACCATTCGCCCCGATGCCGGCTCCAATGCCGGCCCCGGCATCGCCATCCGCATTCACATTCCATTGCGGCTGGTGGGGTTTGCCATCATCGGGCTCGTCGCCCTGGTGCTGCTGGCGTGTGCTTCGTGGTCGGTCGATGATCCGAGCTTTTCCTATGCCACGGCGAAGGCGCCGGCGAACTGGCTCGGGTTTCCCGGAGCGGCGATCGCCGATTTCGCCTTCCAAATCTTTGGCGTCGGCATCATCGTGCTGCTGATCCCGCCGGCGGTGTGGGGCTGGAATTTCGTCCGTCGCCGGGTGCCCGAGGCGATGGGTTTCCGGCTGGTCGCCTGGATCGGCGCGACGGTGCTGGCCACCGGTGCGCTGACTTTCGTCGCCATTCCGCAGAGCTGGCCGCTGCCGACCGGGCTCGGCGGGTTGATCGGCTCGGGCTTCTCGGCATTGGCGCGGACTGTCATCGGCGAAGAGCCGCAAGCGGTTACCGCGGCGATCTTTGCCATGCTGCTGGCCGTGCCGACGCTGGCGCTGTTCTGGATGGCGCTTGGGCTCAAACTCGTGCCTCCGGCCAAACCGGTCAAGACCCGGGCCAAGGCAGCTCCGACCGGCAAGGGCCGGCGCGAGCCGGTGTTCGAAGCCCCGGTCGAGGAAGAACCGGCCGAGCGCGAACCCAATCCGCTGGTCGGCATCGTCCTTGGCGCGGCGACGCATCTGGGCTTTACCGTATCGGGTGCGATCAGGCGCGCCATGCAGCGCCGGAAGGACAAGCTCGACGATGTCGAGATGTGGCGCGAAGCCGCGGTCGAACCCGGTGTCGAGACCCGTCCAGCACCGCGTACTCCGTCTGCCGAACAGCCGCTGGTTGCCGATGTGCGCGAATTCTCGCGCCGCCATGTTCCGACCCCGCATGTCGAGCCAGTGCTCGAAGCCGACGCGCCTCGGGCCGATGCCAACGAAGACTTTTACCCCGAAGCCAGCGACGACGACTTCCTGCCCGATGCGTTGATCGATGTTGCCGCGAACCGTGGCGGACCGCGCCCGATCCAGACGACGCAGCCGACGCTCCGCGTGTCGCCGCCGTCGCGTCCCGTGCCTGCCGCCCGTTCCGAGTTGCCTCCGGTCTTTGCCCCGGAGGCAGGTGGGTTCGAATTGCCGCCGCTGACTCTCATGGCCGAACCCAAGCATGGCGGCATTCCCGAGGAGCATCGGCCCGAGCGGCTTGAGGCGATGGCACGCAAGCTCGAATCCGTACTCGAGGACTTTGGCGTCAAGGGCGACATCATCAATGTCCGCCCCGGTCCCGTGGTCACGCTGTTCGAACTCGAACCGGCGCCCGGCATCAAGTCGAGCCGCGTCATCGGGCTCGCCGACGATATCGCCCGCTCGATGAGCGCCATCTCCGCCCGTGTCGCCGTGGTGCCCGGCCGCAATGCCATCGGCATCGAACTGCCGAACGAAACGCGCGAGACGGTGTACCTGCGCGAAATGCTGGCTAGCGCCGATTTCGAGAAAATGAAGGGCAAGCTGCCGATCTGCCTCGGCAAGACCATCGGCGGCGAGCCGATCGTCGTCGATCTCGCCCGCATGCCGCATCTGCTGATCGCCGGCACCACCGGCTCGGGTAAATCGGTCGGTATCAACACCATGATCCTGTCGCTGCTGTACCGGATGACCCCGGAAGAGTGCCGGCTGATCATGATCGACCCGAAAATGCTCGAACTCTCGATCTATGACGGCATTCCGCATCTCCTGACCCCGGTGGTCACTGATCCGGGTAAGGCCGTCGTGGCGCTCAAATGGGCAGTCCGCGAGATGGAAGACCGCTATCGCAAGATGAGCAAGATCGGCGTCCGCAACATCGACGGCTTCAACCAGCGCGTCTCGGAAGCCAATGCCAAGGGCGAAATCATCACCCGCACCGTGCAGACCGGCTTTGATCGCGAAACCGGCGAGGCGATCTTCGAGAGCGAGGAATTCAACCTCGAACCGCTGCCCTATATCGTCATCATCGTCGACGAAATGGCCGACCTGATGATGGTTGCCGGCAAGGATATCGAAGGCGCCATCCAGCGCCTCGCCCAGATGGCCCGCGCCGCCGGTATCCACCTCGTCATGGCGACCCAGCGCCCCTCGGTCGACGTTATCACCGGCACCATCAAGGCCAATTTCCCGACCCGCATCTCCTTCCAGGTCACCTCCAAGATCGATTCGCGCACCATCCTCGGCGAACAGGGCGCTGAACAATTGCTCGGCAATGGCGACATGCTCTACATGGCCGGCGGCGGTCGCATCCGGCGCCTGCACGGGCCGTTCGTCGCCGATACCGAAGTCGAGGATATTGTCGCCCACCTCAAATCGCAGGGCTCACCGGATTACCTCGATGCCATCACCGTCGAAGACGACGAAGATGGCGAGGCCGGCGGCGCCGAGTTTGGCATGGAGGAGGATACCGGCACCGGCGACGAGCTGTACGACAAGGCCGTGCACATCGTGCTGACCGACAAGAAAGTCTCGACCTCCTACATCCAGCGCCGTCTCGCGATCGGCTACAACAAGGCCGCGACACTGATCGAGCGCATGGAAAAGGAAGGCGTCATCTCCCGCGCCAACCACGCCGGCAAACGCGAAATCCTCATCGGCTCCGATTGATTTGCTACTTGGGCTGCTGGGTTTGGCTATGGCCGTGCCCAGGTGCCATGACCGGCTGACCGGGTGCAATGATCGGGTGACGTGACCGGGGGTGTCAGTCCTCGCGACGGATCCAGTCGAGGAGATAGCTGCCCCGGCCGGCATCGGACAGCACCTCGGCGAGCGCGGGCAACATCAGCTGCAGTTCCGCTTCGAGCGTGAAGGGCGGATTGACGAGGATCAGCCCCGAACCATGCAGCCGCGGTGGCGTCGACGGCGGCCGGATCGTCAACTCCACTCGCAACATGCGCGGGATCGCCGTCGCCTCGAGGGCATGGATGAAATCGTCGATCTCGGTCGGGTCCTTGATCGGGTACCACAGTGCAAACAGCCCCGCGGAAAACCGCCGGTGCGCCTTGGCGAGGCCCATCGCCAGCCGCTCGAATTCGCCGGGCAGCTCGAACGGCGGATCGACCAGCACCAGCCCGCGCTTTTCCTTGGGCGGCAGGAACGCCGGCAGCGCCAGCCAGCCATCGAGCAGCGTCGCCCTTGTCTGGATATCGCCGGCGAACAACACCGCCAGTTCGGAATATTCCTCGGGGTGCAGGTCGAGCGCCGACAGCCGATCCTGCGAGCGCAGCAGGCGGCGCACCAACAGCGGCGAGCCGGGATAGACGGTGACGCCGCCATTGGGATTTTCGCCGCGCACCACGTCGAGATACGGCGCCAGCAGATCATCGACCGCCGGCGGCAGATCGGCCGTCAGCAGCCGGGCGATGCCGTCGCGCCATTCGGGCGAACGTTCGCCCTCGCGGCTGAGCAGATCGTAGCGCCCGCGCCCGGCATGCGTATCGATCACCCGAAACGCCGCAGTCTTGCCCTTGAGGTAGGTGACCAGCCGCGCGAGGATGGCGTGCTTCATCACATCGGCGAAATTTCCGGCGTGGAAGCCGTGGCGGTAATTCAAGACAAATCTCGCATTAGTGCCGCGCCTGCGCCGTCAGGATGGTGATGGCAAACGCCGTGAAAATTCCTGCGAACGTCCAGTTCAGCGCCCGCTCGACCCATTTGCTGCGTTTGAAGGCCGCGACCAGCCAGTCGGCAGCAACTACCGTCAGGATGGCGAGCGGAATCGACAGCGCCACGAACTCGAAACCGAGGAAGAACAGTTTGCCGGTGACCGCCGGATCATGGGCATCGACGAATTGCGGCAGGAAGGTCACGAAAAACAGCACCACCTTGGGGTTGAGCAGGTTGATTCCGACCCCCGTAGCATAGCTTTGTGCCAGCCTTGGCGGGCGCCGCGCCGCCTCGACAATGCGGAGGCCACCACCGTGGACGATCGCTTGATAGGCCAGCCATATCAGGTACACCGCGCCGGCAAGCTTGAGAGCGAGGAACGCCGCGGGTGCCGCGAGGATCAGTACGGAAATCCCCAGCGCCACCAGCGTCGTATGCACAAGGATGCCGGTCATCGCCCCGGCCGCCGCCGCGATGCCATGCGCACGGCCATAATTGATCGCCCGGCTCAGCTGCAGCGCCATGTCGGGGCCGGGGGTAATGGCAAGGATCACCGTCGCCAGTGCGAAGGCGAGGATGACTGGTGGGTCGGGAATGAACGGCATCAGGGTGTCACGCCGCTGATGGGCCAGGAGTCGGGCAGGCTCGCCAGCGTCTGGCAGGTCATGTTTTCGCGGCTCCGAATGATGCGCCAGCAATTGCATGCAGCGCCGCGCTTGACTAGGGTGCGCGCCGCAATCCGGGGCGTTTGTCCCCTTCGCTGGACCACGGGCTCATGACCAAAGACATCAAGAAAGTCGTCCTCGCCTATTCGGGCGGGCTCGATACCTCGATCATCCTCAAATGGCTGCAGGAGCGCTATCAGTGCGAGGTGGTGACCTTCACCGCCGATCTCGGTCAGGGCGAGGAACTCGAGCCGGCGCGCCGGAAAGCCGAGATGATGGGGATCAAGGAAATCCACGTCGAGGATCTGCGCGAGGAATTCGTCCGCGATTTCGTGTTCCCAATGTTCCGTGCCAACACGGTCTATGAGGGCCAGTATCTGCTCGGCACCTCGATCGCGCGGCCGCTAATCGCCAAGCGGCTGGTCGAGATCGCCGAGGAAACCGGGGCCGATGCGATTTCGCATGGCGCCACCGGCAAGGGCAACGACCAAGTGCGGTTCGAACTGACGGCCAATGCGCTGAACCCGTCGCTGCGGGTCATCGCGCCGTGGCGGGAGTGGGAATTACATTCGCGCACCAGCCTGATCGACTATGCCGAAAAGCACCAGATCCCGATCGCCAAGGACAAGCGCGGTGAAGCGCCGTTCTCGGTCGATGCGAACCTCCTCCACACCTCCTCGGAAGGCAAAGTGCTGGAAGACCCGGCGGAAATTGCACCCGACTATGTGTATCAGCGCACCGTGGCGCCCGAACTGGCGCCGGACACGCCGGAGATCATCACGGTCGGCTTCGAGCGTGGCGACGCGGTTTCCGTAAATGGCGTCAGCCTCAGCCCGGCAATGCTGCTGACCGAACTCAACACGCTCGGCGGCAAGCACGGCGTCGGGCGGCTCGACCTGGTCGAAAACCGCTTCGTCGGGATGAAATCGCGCGGCATCTACGAGACCCCGGGCGGCACCATCCTGCTGGTAGCGCATCGCGGCATCGAATCGATCACGCTTGATCGCGGCGCGGCGCATCTCAAGGACGAGCTGATGCCGAGATATGCCGAGCTGATCTATAATGGCTTCTGGTATGCGCCCGAGCGCGAAATGCTGCAGGCGCTGATCGACCGGAGCCAGGAATTCGTCACCGGCGACGTGACGGTCAAGCTCTACAAGGGCTCGGCCTCGGTGATCGCGCGGAGTTCGCCCTATTCGCTCTATTCGATGGACCTCGTGACCTTCGAGGAGGGCTCGGGCACGTATGACCATCACGATGCCGAGGGCTTCATCAAGCTCAACGGGCTGCGCCTCAAGACCTACGCAGCGCGCAACCGGAAGGCGAAATAGGGAAGGGTGAAATCTGGGGCGGTCGAACTGTACGATAGCGATCACAAGTTCGGCGAATGCGTAGGCGGTTAATGCGGAATTAACTCAGCCGCCCCTAACTTTGTCCGCGACTGCCATCCCATCCTACGGAGTGTTAGCGCGTGCAGTCCGATCCGGCTGGTCTGACCGGCATGGCAGAAACCCTGCTGCTCGATGCGGCACTCGAAAGCATTCCGTACGGCTTCTGCGTCTGGTCGCCGCAGTTCCGGCTGGTGATGTGGAACAAGCACTGGCGCGACATCTACGGCTTTCCGAGGTCGGCGATGAGGCGCGGGATGAGCCTCGAGGACGTCGTGGCGCTGTCGTCGCAGAACGGCAATCATTTCGACCAGAGCCCGGTCGAGTTCTATGAAAACTACACCGCCGAACTGCTGGCTAACCGCAGCGGCGCGCGGGTCAAATCCCGGGAAATCCTCAGCGGCGGCCGGATCATCGAAGCGGCGCAGGTGTTTTCGCCCGGGCTTGGCTGGGTGGTGACGCATGAGGACGTGACCGAGGCGATCGCCGAGGCCGAGATCGTCCAACGGCGCAAGCGCGAACTCGAACGCCAGAACCTCCGGCTCGATGCGGCGGTCAACAATATCAGCCAGGGCCTGTGCATGTTCGACCTGCACGGGCGGCTGGTGATCTGCAACCAGCCCTACGCCAAGATCTACGGGTTGCCGGAGCGGCTGCTGCATCCCGGCACGCCGCTCGAGGACATCCTCGGGCATCTGTTCGATATCGGCATGTCCACCAGTGGTACGCGGGAGCAATATGTCGACTGGCGCCGCGAAGTGATCGAGCGGCGTGAATTCGCGAAGAACGTGCACGAACTCGGTGGTCGCACCATCATGATGCAGCACCATCCGATGCAAGATGGCGGGTTCGTCTCGACCCATGAGGATGTCACCGAGCAGCGCCAGAACGAGGCGCGGATCCGGCATCTGGCGCGCCACGATGCGCTGACCGATCTGCCCAACCGCTCGCAGTTCCTCGATGCCATGGCGGCGTCCGAGGCGCTCCTGCAGCGCGGCGAACAGCTTGCCGTGCTGTGCATCGACCTCGACCGCTTCAAGGCGGTCAACGATACGCTCGGCCATGCCATCGGCGATGAATTGCTGAAACAGGTGGCGGTGCGGCTGTGGGGCACGACGCGCGAAACCGACCTGCTGGCCCGCGTCGGCGGTGATGAGTTCAGCATGCTGCTGCGACCGGTGACCGGGCCGCGCGATGCCGAAATCATTGCCGAGCGGATCATCAAGGTCATCGGCGCTCCGATCGAGATCCGCGGCCACAAGATCGATATCGGCGCCAGCGTCGGCATCGCCATGGCGCCCTCGGATGGCAACACGACCGATATTTTGATGAAGAACGCCGATCTGGCATTGTATCGGGCCAAGAACAACGGCCGCTCGACCTATCATTTCTTCGAGCCGGGCATGGATGCGGCGCTCGAACAGCGCCGCAGCATGGAGGCCGGGCTGCGGCAGGCGCTGGCGAAGCGCGAGTTGCGGCTGGTGTATCAGCCGCTGCTCGATCTCAAATGCAACCGCATTTCGTGTTTCGAGGCGTTGCTGCGCTGGGACTATGAAGGGCGCACCGTGTCGCCGGCCGAGTTCATTCCGATCGCCGAGGAAACCGGGTTGATCGTGCCGATCGGCGAATGGGTGTTGCGCGAGGCCTGTCGCACCGCTGCCCAGTGGCGCAGCGACGTGCGCATCGCGGTCAATCTATCGCCGGCGCAATTCAAGCACCGCAGTCTTGGAGCGGTGGTCAAGGCGATCCTGCTCGAAACCGGCCTCGCGCCGACGCGGCTTGAACTCGAAATCACCGAATCCTTGTTGCTGCTCGACAGCGAGCAGACGCTGGCGACGCTGCACGAGTTCAGGGCCCTAGGGGTGCGCATCTCGATGGACGATTTCGGCACCGGGTATTCGTCGCTGAGCTATCTGCGCAGCTTCCCGTTCGACAAGATCAAGATCGATCGCTCGTTCATGCGCGATCTCGATACCCGCAGCGACAGCCTTGCCATCCTCAAGGCGATTATCAGTCTCGGTCACTCGCTCGGCATGTCGACGACTGCCGAAGGGATCGAAACCGAAGCCCAGCTGGCCGCCGTCCGCAGCCAGGGGTGTAACGAAATGCAGGGCTTCCTGTTTTCGCCGCCGCTCAAGCTCGCGGCGGTGCTGGAATTGCTGGAGAGCGAACAGCGGAGCCTGGCGCGGGTGGCATAGGCTACAGCCCTAGCGCCGATTGCTCCTTCGCCATCCGGTCGATCAGCGTCTCAAGCTCCGTGGCATCGGCTGCCGGCCCGGCCAGTCGCTGCTTCAGGTGCATGATTGGTTCGGCCAGCACTTCGCTCAGCACTTCGACGCACTGAAAATCCCCTGCGACGGCTTTGACCTTGGAATTGTCGAACAGCGCCGCCCAGGATTTGTCGCCGGTCAGCGGGCCTTCCCAGTTGCGGTTATAGCGGATCATCGTGTCGGTCGGCACGTGGACGATGTCGGCAGTGCCGCCGATGCCATCGGCAATGGCGGTGTAGATCGCGTCCCAGGTGTAGGCTCGATTCGAGGTGATGTGGAACACTTCACCCAAGGCGGCCGGCTTGCCGAACAAATTGACGAAGGGCACGGCGAAATCCTGCGAACGGGTCAGCGTCCACGGCGTCTTGCCGTCGCCGGCGACGATGACCGGCTTGCCCGCCAGCATCCGCCGCGCGATGACATCGCCTTCGCCGACCATGGTCGGCAGGCCGGTGCGCACCGTGTGGCTCGGGCGAATAATGGTCCAGGGCAGGGCGGTCTGGCCAGTCAGCAGGTTTTCGCAGGCGATCTTGTTCTGGCTGTAGAGCCAGTATGGGTTCACCGCCGGGGTCTGCTCGGTGATGACATAGTGCGAGGCCGGTTTTTCATAGACCGAGGCGGACGAAATGAAGATGTACTGCCCGACAGTGCCGGTGAACACCGCAAGGTCCTGCGCGAGCTGATCGGGGGTGAAGGCCAGGAACTGGCAAACAACGTCAAAGCGCTGACCCTTGAGCTGCGCGTAGGATGCCGGGTCCTTGACGTCCCCGGTCAGCGTCGCGACACCGGATGGCAGCCGCGCGTCGACCTTGCCGCGGTTGAACACCGTGACCTCGTGCCCGGCCTTCACCGCGACTTCGACGCAGGACAGCGAGATCTGTCCCGTCCCGCCAACGAACAATACCGATGCCATGTTAAGCGCCTCCCGATCTGTCCGGGAGGGGAGCGGGTTGGGCCGGTTCCGTCAATGGTCAATCGGGAGTAGGCGCATTGCCGCCGGCCGATGTGCTCGCCGCCGCCGACCTGTCATCGTGACGGAAGTCACCGCGACCTCGCTGGTTTAAGGAGCCACTCCCATGAACATCGAAAACACCCTCCTCACCAACGTCGATCCCGCGCTGCAGATCCACTCGGTCGAAGCCCGTCACGCGGCAATTGTCCGCAAGATCGGCAGCAAGAAACCCTCGGACGGCGCCTTCGACGAGCCGATGATCAAAGAGCAAGTGCTTGCCACGGCAACGCCGTACCTCGCGTAACTCATTGTCCCACTGTCGATATTTTCTGTCGCCCGGAACCTTCCGGGCGGCAAAATCTTAAAAAAGACTGAAACTTGCCGTTGCCCGGACACGTAGCTGTCCCGGAGCGTCACAATAACCAAGGAGTCATCGGAAAATGACAACGGCAGCGGGACTATCCCGGCGACACGTCCTCAAATGGGCCGGTGCCACGACGGGCATCATGGTCGCGGGAGCGATGCTCCCTAATTTCGGCATCTCGGCCGCGCTCGCCGCCGATCTTGGCGAAGGCGACGTCGGCGTCCTGAACTACGCTTATGCGTTAGAGCAGCTCGAAGCTGCGTTCTATACGCAGGTCATCGCGACGCCGTTCAACAAGATGCAGGCGAACGACCAGCTGATCCTGACCCAGATCCGCGATCATGAGATCGCTCACCGCGATTTCCTCAAGGGCGCCCTTGGCCGCAACGCCATCCCGGACCTTGAAGTCGATTTCTCCGCAGTGGACTTTTCCAGCCGCAAGAGCGTGCTTGGCACTGCCGAAGTGTTCGAGAACCTAGGCGTCGCTGCCTATAACGGTGCTGGTCAGCTGATCCGCAACGTCGATTATCTGGCTGCTGCCGGTTCGATCGTGTCGATCGAAGCCCGTCACGCTGCCGCGATCAGCGATCTGATCAATGCGTTCTCCAAGGATACCGTCGGCATGCAGGTCGACAAGTCGGGTCTCGATGGCGCGCTGCTGCCGAGCCAGGTGCTGCCGCAGGCCGCGCCGTTCATCGTTACCCCCGTCACCGCCAATTCGCTGGCCTGAGGATAGTTGATCATGACCCAACAGCTTCAAATCCTCGACGAAATCGAGCCCGAACTCATTGACCGTGTGGTCGCCACCCGTCGCGATGTGGTCCTGAAATACGCCCGCATGGGTGCCCTGGCCTCGGCTCCGATCGCGCTGGCGCTTGGCGCCAACCAGGCGTTCGGCCAGGAACTGCCGCAGAAGATTGTCGACGTGCTCAACTTCGCACTGACGCTCGAATATCTCGAAGCGGCGTTCTACAATGAAGGGAACAAGTCACGCGGCCTGATCCCTCGCGACTACCGGACGGTGTTCAAGACCATTGGCGCGCATGAAAACGCCCACGTCAAACTGCTGCAGGGTGCCCTCGGCTCCGCTGCCGTCGCAGCTCCTGCAGTCGATTTCACTGCCGGTGGCAAATACCCCGACGTGTTTGAAAACTTCGACACTTTCCTGACGCTCAGCCAGACGTTCGAAGACCTTGGCGTTGCTGCCTATAAAGGCCAGGCCGGTAACCTGATCGGCAATGGCGCGATCCTGACTATTGCGCTGCAGATTCACTCGGTCGAAGCGCGTCACGCGTCCGAAGTCCGTCGTATCGGTCTGCGTCTGGGCTGGGATGGCGCGTTCGACAAGCCGATGTCGAAAGCCGCCGTGCTGACTGCCGCGACCCCCTTCCTCGCGTAAAAGTCAATATAATACTTGAACTTATTGGCGTCACCTTGGTTGAGGTGACGCCAATTCTATTTAGGATAAGAAAATGCGCTCACTTCTTCAGGCGGCATCGGTCGCTGTATTGACGCTGATGATCCCGGGCCTCGCCTACGCCGAAGATCCGCGCCCGGTTGATGAAGCCGTTGCTGCCAGCAAGGATAGCGGCACCCTCGATCGAGCCGACCCCGAAATGGCTGAGGTCATCAAGAAGCTGATGGAACTCGGCGCCAAGCCGGTCCACATGCTCGACGTGCCGACTGCCCGTACCCAGGCCAGCCCCGCTGACGCCGCCAAGGCCGTCGCCAGTGAAATGACCGGGAAGCCGTTCGTGCCCGAAAAAGTCGGCAAGGTCGAAGACGTCAAGGTCGACGGCGCCGCTGGCAAACTCGATGCGCGGGTCTATTGGCCCGATGGCATGGCCGATGCGACCGATTTACCGGTGATCGTTTATTTCCACGGCGGCGGCTGGGTTATTGCCAATCTCGACGTTTACGACGCCTCGCCGCGCGCCCTGGCCAATCAGGCCAAGGCATTGGTGGTGTCAGTGCATTACCGTCAGGGCCCGGAGGTCAAGTTCCCCGGTGCGCATGACGATGCGATCGCGTCGTACTCCTACGTCGTCGAGAACGCCCAGCAGTGGGGCGGCGACGGCGCCAACGTCGCGGTGGCTGGTGAAAGCGCCGGCGGCAACCTCGCGCTCAACGTCGCCATCGCGGCTCGCGAGCAGGAACTGACGGCGCCGGTTGCAGTGCTGGCCGTCTATCCCGTGGCAGGCACCGATCTCAACACGGAATCGTACATGGCCAACCGCAACGCCGTGCCGCTCGGCAAAGCCGATATCGAGTGGTTCGTCGGGCACTACCTCAACACTATGGACGAGACCAAAGACCCACGCCTCGACATCGTCGGCGCTGCCGATCTGGCGGATCTGCCGCCGGTCACGATCATCGCCGCCGAGATCGACCCACTGAACACCGAGGGCATGCTGTTGCGCGACAAACTCGAGGCCGCCGGCAATGACGTCACTTACATGAACTGGAACGGGGTAACCCACGAGTTCTTCGGCATGGCGGCTGTCGTTCCCGACGCCAAGGCGGCGCAGGATTTCGCCGGAACCGAACTTCGCGACGCGTTCGGCGAATAAGCTATTTGAACACCGCGTCTCCCGTGCAGCGCGGCTCGGCGTCCCACTCCGGTGGGGCGCCGTCTTTGTTTTAGGCTCAGGCGGTCGCCGTCTGGAAGTGAGCACGAACCGGCGGCGCAATGGTCAGGATCAGCGCTGCTGCGAGGAGGCAAAAGATTCCGGCCAGCACGATGGCGGGCATGTAGCTATCGAGCCCGGTCCGAGTAGCACCGGCAAAGAATGCCGCCGACGCAGCGCCAAGCTGGTGGCCGGTGAAGATCCAGCCGAACACCAGTCCGGCGCGTTCCGGCCCGAACTTCTCGGCGGCAAGCTTTACCGTCGGCGGCACGGTCGCCACCCAGTCGAGGCCATAGAACACCGCAAAGATAGCCAGCGCACCGAGCGAAAAGCCCGAGAATGGCAGATAGATCAGCGACAGGCCGCGCAGGCCATAGAACCAGAACAACAGCCAGCGATTGTCATAGCGGTCAGACAGCCAGCCCGAAAAGATGGTGCCGAAAAAGTCGAACAGCCCGATCATTGCCAGCATGCCGGCAGCGCCGACCGCCGCGATGCCGAAATCGCCACAGATCGAAATCCAGTGGGTTTGGATCAGCCCGTTGGTCGAAAACCCGCAGACGAAGAAGGTCGCGAACAGCACCCAGAACACGCTGGTCTTGCTCGCATCGCGCAACGCGATCAGCGGTGACGTCAACAGATTGAGCAGGCTGCCACGAGGCGGCGCCGGGGGTGGCGCGGAGACCGCACCATAGGGTAGCAGGCCAAGATCGGCGGGCCGGTCGCGCATGATCAGGCCGACCAGCACGAAGGCCAGTGCCAGCATGGTGACGACGAACACCAGCGCCGCGCGCCAGCCCAGCGCCTCGGACAGTTGTGCCAGCAGCGGCAGGAACACCAGTTGGCCAGTGGCATTGCTTGCGGTCATCAAGCCGATGACCAGCCCGCGCCGCTTGTCGAACCAGCGCGACGCAACTGTCGCGCCCAGCACCAGCGCCGTCATCCCGGTGCCAACGCCGATGACGATGCCCCACAGCAGCATCAACTGCCATAGCTGCGTCATGACCAGCGAACCCAAAGCGCCGGCCGAAATCAGCACCAGCGCGAACATCACCACCTGGCGCACGCCGAAGCGGTTCATGAACGCCGCCGCAAACGGCCCGAGCAGGCCGAAAAACACCAACCGGATCGCCATGGCTGAGGAAATCTGCGCCGTGGTCCAGCCGAATTCCTGTTCCAGTGGCCCGATCAAGACGCCTGCCGAACCCATGGCCCCGGCGGTCGCCAGCATAGTCAGGAACGTCGCGGCGGCGATGGCCCAGCCATAGTGGATGTCGCGGGCAGCCAGCAGCGCTGCAAGACGGTTGGACAGCATCTCAGCTCCTTTAGGCAACGTGTCGTGAATGTCTAGAGGATCGCCAGCGCGTCGAGCAATTCATGCTTTTGGGGCCCGAGCGCGGTGTCCACCATAGTCTGCGTCGCCTGCCAGATCGGCAGTGCCCGCTCGAAAATCTCGCGACCGTGACCGGTCAGCCCGACTGTCGCCTCGCGCTGATCGGTGCCGGTTTCGGCGGTGACGAGCCGGGCGCGCTGCAGTACTTTGACGTTGCGCCCGACGGTCGAGCGATCGAGCTCAAGTCCCCGCGCCAGTTCCGTCAACGAGATTTTGCCGCGCCGTTCGATGCTGCGCAACAGGCTGAATTGCGCAAGATTGATCCCGAGCGGCGCCAACGCCTCGTCGTACCGGCCGGTGATCCGGCGAGCGGCTTTGCGCACAGCAATACAGTAACAAAGCTCATCCATATTTATGGGTATATGCCCGTACCAGCCATACGGTCAAGCCTTCTGCATCAACCATCCCGCGCACCGCATCCCCGCCATTCCGACAATTGTCTTGTGAAATTCACACCCGTCGTCTATCGGGGCGACAAATCCTCAATCCCAATTCCGCAGGTAGCATCCCATGGCGTTGCGTAACATCGCAATCATCGCCCACGTCGATCATGGCAAAACGACGCTCATCGACGTCCTGCTGCGCCAGTCCGGCTCGTTCCGCGATAACCAGCGCGTTGAAGAACGTGCCATGGATTCCAACGATCTCGAACGCGAGCGCGGCATTACCATTTTGGCGAAGGTGACGTCGCTGGTCTGGAAAGACACGCGCATCAATATCGTCGATACCCCCGGCCACGCCGATTTCGGTGGAGAAGTCGAGCGCATCCTGTCGATGGTCGATGGCGTAGTCATCCTGGTCGACGCCGCCGAAGGCCCGATGCCGCAGACCAAATTCGTGCTTGGCAAAGCGCTGGCGCAGGGCCTCCGCCCGATCGTCGCCATCAACAAGATCGATCGTCCCGATGAGCGCCATCTTGAAGTGCTCGAAGAAATCTTCGACCTGTTCATCGCACTTGAAGCCACCCCTGAGCAGCTGGATTTCCCGGTGCTGTATGGTGCGGCCAAGCATGGCTGGATGAGCGAAAAGCCCGAAGGCCCCAAGGAATCGCTGGCGCCGCTGCTCGACAAGGTCCTCGAGTACGTCCGGCCCCCGAAGGTCGAGGAGGGTCCGTTCCGGATGCTCGTCACCACCATCGAACGCAACCCGTTCCTCGGTCGTATCCTCACCGGCCGGATCTTTTCCGGTGCTGTGAAAGCGGGCGATGCGATCCATTCGCTCGGTCGTGACGGCAAGGAAGTCGAAAAGGGCCGCGTCTCCAAGGTGCTGGCTTTCCGCGGCCTTGAACGCACTCCGGTTGACGTGGCGGAAGCCGGGGACATCGTCGCCATCGCCGGCCTCGAGATCACCACCGTCGCCGATACGCTGACCATTCCGTCCAACAACGAGCCGATCCCGTCCCTGCCGATCGATCCGCCGACGCTGTCGGTAACCTTCCGCATCAATGACGGCCCGCTGGCCGGACGCGAAGGCGACAAGGTGCAATCCCGCGTCATCCGCGAGCGGCTGTTGCGTGAAGCCGAAGGCAATGTCGCGATCAAGATCACCGAAGGCACCGACAACGACTCGTTCGAAGTCGCCGGCCGCGGCGAACTGCAGCTTGCCGTGCTGATCGAAAACATGCGCCGTGAAGGCTTCGAACTCACCATCGGCCGGCCCCGCGTCGTGATGCGGGAAGGCGAGAATGGCGTGAAGCTCGAGCCGATCGAGGAAGTCATCATCGACGTCGATGACGAACACACCGGCATCATCGTGCAGAAGCTGACCGAGCGCAAAGGCGACCTCGTCGACATGCGCCCCTCAGGCATCGGCCGCACCCGCCTGCGCTTCCACGTGCCGACGCGGTCGCTGATCGGCTACCAGCCGGAACTGTTGAGCGACACCCGCGGCACCGCGATTTTCAACCGCCTGTTCTATGCCTACGAGCCCTACAAAGGCGCGCTGCCTGGTCGCCGCACCGGCGTGCTGATCTCCAACGGCACCGGCCAGTCGGTCGCTTTCGCGCTGTGGAACCTCGAAGACCGCGGCCCGATCATGATCGACTCCGGCGTCGACATTTATGAAGGCATGATCATCGGCGAGCACGTCCGCGAGAACGATCTCGAGGTCAACGCCCTCAAGGGCAAGCAGCTGACCAACATCCGCACCACGTCCAAGGACGAAGCGGTGCGCCTGACGCCGCCGAAGAAACTCACCCTCGAACAATCGCTTGGCTATATCGCCGACGATGAATACGTCGAAGTGACCCCGAAATCGATCCGCCTGCGCAAAGTCTGGCTCGACCCCAACGACCGCAAGCGCATGATGCGCCAGAGCGTCAAGGTCGGCTGATTCTTCTGTCATCCTGGGGCCGGACATGTCCGGCCCTGCGTTGCCCGGCTGCGGCAACAGTTGCGCTGAAGGCTTTCGCCCGTGACCAACTGGATCATCGAAACCATCACCGGCGCCGGGTATCTCGGGCTGTTCCTGCTGATGCTGCTCGAAAGCGTCTTTCCGCCGATTCCCTCCGAATTGATCATTCCGTTTGCGGGGTTTGCGGCGGCGCGGGGGGAGCTTAATTTCATCGGCGTCATCCTCGCCGCGACTGCCGGGGCAGTGGTCGGGATGGCGCCGTGGTATTTCGCCGGCCGGTTTTTCGGTCTTGCCCGGGTCAAATGGCTGGCCGACCGGTTTGGCCGCTGGTTTGCCCTTAACTCCGATGAAATCGATACCGCGACGCGCTGGTTTACCCGCTATGGACCAGTGATCGTGTTCGTCGGCCGGCTGCTGCCGATCATCCGGACGCTGATTTCGGTGCCGGCGGGATTGGCCAAAATGTCAGCGGCACGGTTTTTCCTCGCCTCCGCTGCCGGTGCGCTACTGTGGAACACGGTACTCGTTTCAGCGGGCTACTTGCTTGCCGAGCACTATGACCTTGTCGAACGCCTCATCGACCCGGTAACCATCATCGTGCTGGTGGCGGTGGTGGCGCTGTATCTCTGGCGTGTCGTCACTTGGAAGCCTGGTCAGTCTCCATCGCGTTTGGGATAATTGCCGCAGTGCCTTGCCGCTGAGCGCGAGCGTCTCTAGATAAAAGCCAAGTTCCCCGGAGACTGCTTCATGCGCGTAGTGCTCGACGTCATCCTGCTTGTGCTCGAGCTGTACTGGTGGGTCGTTCTCGCCATGATTATCCTGAGCTGGCTGATTGCCTTCAACGTGGTCAACACCCGGAATCAATTCGTCAATTCGGTGTGGCGGGTGCTGAACCAGCTCACCGATCCGGTGCTACGGCCGATCCGCAATGTGATCAACCGCATCCTGCCGAACCTTTCGGGCCTCGATCTGTCGCCGATCGTGCTGTTCATCATCCTGTTCGCCATCCGCCGGATCATTGCGGTTTATCTCTACCCCTACGTGTTCTGACGGTTGCCAACCGTCAGCCGTCCATCACTGAATATCAACGGCTAATGGTCGAGTTGGGCGCGCGGTCAATCGCCGCCCAAGTCCCGCCGCAATTTTCTTTGCGCGCCTCACGCAATCTGCCATAGATTTTCGAACCATCCGGTGGAGGGGGGACGTCCCGAAAGGCAGCCAATAGCCTTTGGACGCGACTTGGAAGCCGCCGGACCCAACGAAAATCTTTGTGAGGAATGCATTCCATGAGCCTAGTTCTCTGGCTTATCGTTCTGTGCGGCGCGCTGTCGATCGTCTACGGCGTTGTAACCACCCGCACGCTGCTCGCCGCCGATTCCGGCTCCGCCCGGATGCAGGAAATTTCCGCCGCCGTGCGCGAGGGGGCCTCGGCCTATCTCAAGCGCCAGTACACCACCATCGGCATCGTCGGCGTGGTGATCCTGATCGCTGCGTACTTCCTGCTCGGCATCTATGCCGCCATCGGCTTCCTGATCGGCGCAGTGCTATCGGGTGCTGCCGGCTTCATCGGCATGAATGTCTCGGTGCGCGCCAATGTCCGTGTCGCCCAGGCGGCGATCAGTTCGCTGGCCAGGGGACTTGATTTGAGCTTCAAGGCCGGCGCCATCACCGGCATGCTGGTGGCGGGCCTTGGTCTTCTCGGCGTGGCGCTCTACTTCATGGTCCTCACCGGCATGGGGTTTGATCCGACCTCGCGCACCGTTATCGATGCGCTGGTGGCGCTGTCGTTCGGCGCCTCGCTGATTTCGATTTTCGCCCGTCTCGGCGGCGGTATTTTCACCAAGGGCGCCGATGTCGGCGGCGACATGGTCGGCAAGGTCGAAGCGGGCATTCCGGAAGATGATCCGCGCAACCCGGCGACCATCGCCGATAACGTCGGCGACAATGTCGGCGATTGCGCCGGTATGGCCGCCGATCTGTTCGAAACCTACGTCGTTACCATCGTCGCCACCATGGTGCTGGCCGCCATCGTGCTGCCGGACGCCTTCAAGCTCGCCGGCATGGTGCTGCCGCTGGCCATCGGCGGCGCCTGCGTGGTCACTTCGATCATCGGCACCTATTTCGTCCGCCTCGGCGCTTCCAACAACATCATGGGCGCGCTCTATAAGGGCATCATCGCCACCGGCGTGCTGTCGCTGATCGCGCTGCTGCCGGTGCTGCTGCTGGTGTTCGGCGATCTCAATGCCGCGCTCGGCACCACCGCCAAGGCGTTCACCCCGATGAGCCTGTTCTGGTGCGGCGCGACCGGCCTCGTCATCACCGGGCTGATCATCGTCATCACCGAATATTACACCGGCACCGGCCGCCGCCCGGTCAATTCCATCGCCGAAGCCTCGGTCACCGGCCATGGCACCAACGTCATCCAGGGCCTCGCCGTGTCGCTCGAATCGACGGCGCTGCCGGCGCTGGTGATCATCGCCGGCATCATCGTCACCTATAACCTCGCGGGGCTGTTCGGCATCGCGTTCGCCGCCGCCACCATGCTGGCGCTTGCCGGTATCGTCGTAGCGCTCGATGCGTTTGGTCCCGTGACCGATAATGCCGGCGGCATCGCCGAAATGGCCGGACTGCCGAAGGAGGTGCGCCACAACACCGATGCGCTCGACGCGGTGGGCAACACCACCAAGGCCATCACCAAGGGCTATGCCATCGGTTCAGCGGGCCTCGGCGCGCTGGTGCTGTTCGCGGCCTACACGCAGGATCTGCAGTACTTCGTCGCCAATGCCGTCGAGGGCTCGTTTTTCTTCGGCATGGAGGCGGTGAATTTCTCGCTCGCCAACCCCTATGTCGTCGTCGGCCTGCTGTTCGGCGGGCTGCTGCCGTTCCTGTTCAGCGGCATGGCGATGACGGCAGTCGGCCGCGCCGCAATGAGCGTCGTCGTCGAAGTCCGCCGCCAGTTCAAGGCCGATCCGGGGATCATGGCCGGGACCTCAAAGCCCGATTACGCCCGGGCCGTCGATATGCTGACCAAAGCGGCGATCAAGGAAATGATCGTGCCGTCGCTCTTGCCGGTGCTGTCGCCGATCGTCGTGTTCTTCTTGATCTACTGGATCGCCGGCCGCGCCGAAGGTTTTGCCGCGCTCGGCGCCATGCTGATGGGCGTCATCGTCACCGGCCTGTTCGTCGCCATCTCGATGACCGCCGGCGGCGGCGCCTGGGATAACGCCAAAAAATCGTTCGAAGACGGCTTCGTCGACAGCCACGGGGTGAAACACCTGAAGGGCTCGGACGCCCACAAGGCCTCAGTTACCGGCGACACAGTGGGTGACCCCTACAAGGACACAGCCGGCCCGGCCGTGAACCCGATGATCAAGATTACGAACATCGTGGCGTTATTGCTGTTGGCGGTGCTGGCGCATTTGGCTTGATTGAGAGTGGGGAGCCAGCCTAGGCTGGCTCCGGGGAGGTTTACGCGATGGCCGATTCCGCCCGCTACGTCTTCAGAGCGACAAGTGATGCTCACACGCAGATTACACGTTTGTTCGATTTCATTGAACCGACCGCAATTGCAATGTGGAATCTCCGTTGGCAAGTGCAAGGATTCCTGACGGTCGTACCAAGTGCAACCTCGACCGATGTTTCGAACCGATTTTCGCTTGGTTCAGGATTTAGGGGGGGATCAATTAAGAGAGCCGCCGCCGACATTACTTGGGAGCAGCAGCAAGAGCAGTTTGCAAACGTTATTCTTGTAAATGCAATAGCGGCGTTTGAGGATTTTACGACAAGGATGGAAAGTCTGTCAAATAAAAAAGACCTGTCTAAAAATTTGCAATTCCCAGGTATAGCAAATAAAACCAAAGGTGTGTTGAACGCCTATGCTGATTTGGGAAGTGATATTGTAGATTTGACTGGGGTATTTTTTTATGATCCAGCTGTATTGAGGAGACATTCGAAATCTCCTCAGCATCTTTTATTATGCTATCGTTATTTCAAAGAGCTCCGCAACTGCATTGCACATCGCGGTGGGAAATCGAGTCAAGCGGCTGTGGATGCATACCTAGCATTTGCCCCAATCGCTACTCCCTCATTGCTGGGAGTAGAAGGTGCCAGCCCACACACCTTTGACGCAAGTAGGAGATCCCGTGACCCTAAATCTACGTGGCGTAATTGGATTTACAGGGATCATACTAAAATTGATAACTACCTATGATATAGATTTTTCCAAGAAAAAAGTTTGTATTGAGGAGCTTAGATCTCGATTCAATATTGAAAGTAAAACTTGGTCTATACCTGGTAATCCTACAAAAAGACTTCAGAAAATGTCTAAAAGACTTTCTAATATTGACATGCCTAGGGTTTTATGTTCAGATAGATTAATATCAATGTTAAAGTCTGAGAAAGTGTTGCCAAGTCATCTGTAATTGTACAGATGATGTGGCCTGGACGGTTGCCTCAGAGATGCGGGCTGACTGAACGGGTAATCAGATGCTCTAAATGGCTTGTTTCGGCTGGTCGCCCGTTACCTCGTTTGCCTATAAGGGCACGGCAAGCCCGGGGTGACTGCGGACGAACCTTAGAAGATGCGCGTCCGGCGTTCACCCGATGCCAGTTAGCCCTGCGCGACAGGGTCTTACAGTTGCGGCTTGTGGATGGCCGGAACGCTATGGCATCCATCAGCGATCCTTGGGCCATGCGGATCTGGAGCATCGATGCGGAAGTGGCTGATCGGGCTTGTGGTAGTGCTGCTCGGGGCAGTCGGGGTGGCGCTGGCTTACGCGCCCTATCTTCCGCAACTTGTGCTCGAGGGGTATCCGCCCCTGATTGCGCCGGAGCGCGGGAATTTTGCCGTGCTGCCTGGCGATGCTGAGCCTCGCGACCTGGGCGCGGCTGCCGGGCTTGCCAGCGCCGAGTTTGCGTCCGACCTCGATGCGCAGTTCGTTAACAGCGGCGGCACGGCGTTTCTGGTGTATCGGGATGGCCAGCTGGCGCTCGAGCATTATGGCCAAGGGATTTTGGCAACGACCCGGCTCAATTCGTTTTCCATGGTGAAAACGCTGGTGGGGGCGCTGCTCTATAAGGCGCTGGCCGAGGGCCGGTTGGCGGATTTCGACGTGACGCTCGGGCAGTTTTTCCCCGATGCGCCGCACATCCAGAATGTCAGCCTGCAATCGTTGCTCACGATGCGCAGCGGCATCGCGTTCGAGGCGGGTGGGTTGATCGGCGCCTCCGGCCAAAAGACCGAAGTGACGCCGACCCCGTTCAGCCCGATGGCGGCGCTGCATTTTGCCGGACTGCCGGCCATTCTCGGACGGCTGGCAGCCGATGGGACGGTCGAGCATCCGTTCAGCTATCAGAATGCCAATACGGCGCTGCTCGGCGCGGTGCTGGAACGGCTGTATCAGCGCCCGCTGGCCGAATTGCTCGACGAGAAAATCTGGCGGCCGGCGGGGGCCGGGGAGGCCCAATGGCGTCAGCCCGGAGTTGGCGAGCCGGTGTCGGCCTATTGCTGTCTCTATGCCACGGCCCGCGACTTTGTCCGTATCGGGCTGTTTCTCTCGGAGAACGGCACACCCGGCGAGCCGTTTCTGCCCGAGGCGATGTGGCGGGAATTTCTCGGCTTCGATGTGCCCTACGCGGCCCGCGCTCACGGCCACTATGGCAACCACGTCCTGCAGGATGTCCTCGATCGGCCGGGGGAACCCTTGCAGGGGCCGTTCACCTATCTGTTCGGGCAAAACGGACAGACATTGTACTTGATGCCAGAGCGCGGGCTGGCGGTCTTCCGGTCCGGCCAACATGAGCAATTGCTGCACTCGGCGCTTTACGCCGCTTGGCGGGCGACGGAAAAGCTACAAGCGGTGCCGTAAATGGCTTCACTGCCGCGGTATTGACAGCACGCTGTCAATATGCGATGATCGCTGCATCGGAATGACCAATGGATGCCTGGACCAGATTTGCCGAAGCCCTGTTCCGGGTGAACGGCCTGATGCTCGCGGCGGGGGAGACCATCACTCGCCCGATCGGCCAGAGCAGTGCGCGCTGGCAGGTGCTGGGGGGGCTCGGGTACGGCCCGAAGACCGTCGCCGCGATGGCGCGCGAAATCGGCCATGCGCGGCAAAGCGTGCAGCGGGTGGCCGATCGGCTCGCCGCCGAAGGTCTGGTTATCTATCGGGACAAGCCGGATGACCGGCGAACCTCGTTGCTGGAACTGACGCCCGCCGGCGAAGCGGTGCTTGGCGCCATCTTCGAGCGACAGGTCGCGTGGTCGGAACGGGTGACAAGCCGCCTGTCGGCTGAGCAACTGGACGCTTTGTCCATAGCGCTGGCGCAGATCGGCGACATCATCGCCGATGACGCTGAAACGAACGGTAGCGCGCCCAATGGGTGAGGCGTGCACCGCAATACGAGAGGAGCCCCAATGGGCCGCTATTTCATCGCCTACCACGCACCAATATCCGCCCGTGAACGGCTCGCGCAAGCGACGCCCGAACAGGCGATGGCGGGCGTTCAGCAGTGGATCGACTGGTCGCAGAAGCTCGGCGCGAGCCTTGTCGATCCCGGGAAGCCATTCGGGCAGACCGTGAAAGTGACGCCGACCGGAACCGGGCCGGCAGAGAGCGACATCGTCGGCATTTCGATCCTCGAGGCGCCCGACATGGCGGCCGCGCTCGCACTCGTCGGGGATCACCATCATCTCCACTGGGCCGATGGTTGCGAGATTACGGTGCACGAAGAAATCGCTATTCCGGAGTTGGCGGGATAGGGCTGGCAGGATGGCAGTTGCCGGTTCGGACTGCCGATCCTGAAATTTTCCGGCGAAATGTCGATTCCGGTTTTCGCCATTCGTCGTGTTATCGAAGGGCGCCAATGGGGCCCCAACCTTAAGGGACAAAAAAATGCGCAAAGTGACTGCCGGCCTGTTTCACTCCGTCGATGGCGTCGTCGAGGCGCCTAACCTGTTTCAGTTCGACAGCTTTGATGACGATCTCGGGGCGATGCTGGGCGGCGTCATTCAAGCTACCGATACGGTGCTGCTCGGCCGCGTCGGCTATGAGCAGTGGGCGGGGTATTGGCCGATCGCCACAGTCGATGGCGGCTTCGCCGATTTCATCAACGGGGTAACCAAGCACGTCGCCTCACGCACGCTGAGCGGACCGCTGGCGTGGCAGAACGCGACGCTGATCGATGGTGACATGCTGGCGTTCGTGACCGCGCTGAAGGCGAGCGAGGGTGGCGAAATCGCGGCGATGGGTGGCATCTCGCTGGTGCGGCAATTGTTGTTTGCCGGGCTGCTGGACGAACTGACGCTGATCACCCATCCGGTAATTGCGGGCGAAGGCCGGCATCTGTTCGAGCCTGACGATCCGACGACGCGCCTTGAACTGCTGCGGAGCACGGCGACGAGCAAGGGCAATATGGTAACGACCTACGGCGTGCGTGCCGACTGAGCGGTTGTCCATCAGGCGGGGCTGGCAAACTCCGTCAGTCGCGCCACCAAGCGGTCGCGGTCGAGCGTCAGGCCCTTGTAGGCGAGCTGCGCCGCGTCGAGGTCCTGCAGTTGCACGATCAGCGACGCGGCAATTTCTGCGCCGCGATCGTGCCGTTCGAGCGCCGTCAGTGGATCGACATAGATGCGGATGGTGAACAGGATGTCGCCACTCGCCGGCAGCTTGCGCAGCGTCTGGCGCTCGACGCGGAGAAAGACGTTTTCGGCCCTCGCGCTGGTGCCGAAGCGCGTTGTGCCGGCGTTGGCAGTTTCGGGGTGGAACAAGCGATCATCGCCATAAAGCGAGAAGTTCCAGCGGATCACGGGGATGTCGACGCGGAGGTAGGTGAACATCCGTTCGATCAGCTCAGCATGGCGGGTGCCAGCGCCGAAGCCCGGGACCGGGGCGTGGATTTCGTGCATCGGCCGCCCGAGTTTTTCAGGGAGCGACCACGAGGAAGGGAACGCCAGCGCGCCGGCGACCAGCCGCCAGCCGCATGGGCCGTTGCGCATCAGGCAGAAATCCTCCTGCACCAGTTGCGCGGCGGTCCATAGCGGTGGGGCGTCGGCAGCGAGGGCGAGGTGGCAGCCGGTGGGGATGATGACGATACTGTTGCCGTAACGCCGGTAGGTCTTGGGAAAACACTCGGGCAGATGCGCTGCGAGGAGGGTCAGGACTTCGCGTTGTGCTGCGTCAGTGTCGGGTTCGGCCGCGAACACCTGACTGGGATGGGCGGCGTAGACCCGGGCTTTTTCAGCGAGATACCTGCCGAGATCGGCATCGACGTCGATCCAGGTAGTCAGGTCGAGCGGCTTGAGGCCGATGGCGAAGAGTTTCGAGGAGCCGTCATAGGGTGTGTGGAGGAGCATGACGGTAGTTTAGCACCGTCTGGCGGGTCCCCCACGCTGTCATTGCCTTAGCGCGCAAGCAAATCGCGCACTTTGGTCCAGCGCATCGGGTAGCGCTCATTGTCCAGCGGGCTGAGCTTGGCGCGCCCGCTTTGCATGTTGTGCATGTATTGCGCCTGCTGCCAGCGGGGGAATTCCTCGGTTTCAGACTCGGGATGCGATTGCCGTTCGCGCTGGATGTAGCCCTTGAGCCCGTCGAGATCGCCGGCGCGGACCAGTTCGAACGGCGCGCCCGTCAGCTCGCCCGACAGCGCCGCGAGCTGTCGTGCCGAAATCTGATCCCCGGCGATGCGGAGGATGTCGGGCGCCGCGGTATCGAGGGCCGCGGCGGCGGTAAATGCTGCGGTGTCGTCCATGGTGGTGAAATCGAGCAGCTGGTCGGGATCGCCCCAATAGGTCACGGTCTTCGCCTTGCGGTCGAACAGCGGCATGCCATAGGTCAGCAATTCCATGAAGGCGCCGTTGAGGATCGAGGTGGAGCTGATCTCGGCGGCGGCGAGTCGGCGGTGAAACGCTTTGCGCAGGTCAAAATTGCGGTTCTCGCCCTCATCCAGTTTCGTGAAATCCGCCGCGTAGTCGGAGGGGATGAAGCGCTGAACGCCGGCTTCGACCGCCGCATCGAGCAATGCCGATTGGGCATCGATGATCACCGGTCCGAGGCCCTGCAATGCCGAAACTACTACGGAGGCGTCTGCCAGTGCGGTCGATAAGCCGTCGCCGCTCATGAGATCGATGATCGCGGTGCGGATGCCCTGCTGCTGCAGCGCGTCAGTTTTAGCCGCATCGCTCTCGGGCCGTACCAGGGCGATAACATCGGCGCCGGCAGCCTTGAGGCTATTGGCGATGCGCCCACCAAGCTTACCGGTCGCGCCGGCCACTACGATTGTCATGAGTTCACTCCCTACCCGGCAGCAGCCGTGCTCCTTTAACGGGGGACCCGGCTTGTTGGTTTGGTCGGCGGTGCGGAAACCGACAATTCTCACCGCCACCATCGTCGCGGTTGCCGCGGGCCGAAAATCCCCTACAACTCCGCCGCGTCAACCAGGGAGAGCGTTGGGATGAGCGACATCAGATGGGGAATTCTGGCGACGGGCTGGATCGCCGAGCTGCAGGTCAAGGATTTGCTGCAGCACGGCCATACCGTCACCGCTGTCGGTTCGCGCAGCCAGGCCGGGGCCGATGCGTTTGCGCAGCAGTTCGGGATCGCCACGGCCCATCCGAGCTACGCGGCGCTGTGCGCCGATCCCAATGTCGACATCGTTTATGTGGCGACGCCGCACCCGATGCATGCCGAGAACGCCATACTGGCGCTCAACGCCGGCAAGCATGTGATGATGGAAAAGCCGTTCACCCTCAACGCCAGGGAAGCTGCCGAAGTGGTGGCGCTGGCGAAAGCGAAGCACCTCGTGGTGCTCGAGGCGATGTGGACGCGGTTCCTGCCGCACATGATCCGCATTCGGGAAATCCTCGCCTCCGGGGTGCTCGGCGAAATCCGTTCGGTGATCGCCGATCACACGCAGGATTTGCCCGATGATCCGAAGCACCGGCTCAACGACCCGGCGCTTGGCGGCGGCGCGCTGCTCGATCTCGGGATTTATCCGCTGTCGTTCATCCATGAAGTGCTCGGCGCGCCCAGTTCCATCAAGGCGACGGCTCGGATGAAGGAGACCGGCGTCGATGGCTCGATTGCGGCGGTGCTGGGCTATGACTCCGGCGCCATCGCACTGACCATTTCGGCGAGCGACGCTGCCGGTTCGAACAGCGCGGTGATTATCGGTACCGAGGGGCGGATTGAGATCGACCGAGTCTGGTATATCCCCACCAGTTTCACCGTCTATGACAGCCAGAATACCGTCATCGAGACCTATCAATCGGAAGTCGAGGGGCGTGGCATGCAATACCAGGCGGCCGAAGCCGAACGGCTGATCCTCTCGGGGCTGATCGCCGGCGAGATCCTGCCGCCGGACGAAACCGTCGCCATCATGACGACGCTCGATGCCATCCGCGCCCAGATCGGGCTGGTGTATCCCGGCGGGCGCTGAGCCCAAACAAAAAGGCCGGGATCGCTCCCGGCCTTTTTGACAGATGGCAAAGAGCTTTAGCGCGTGGTGCGTTGGCCGATGTCAAGATCGCGGTCGTCTTCGACCTCGACTTCGGTCTTGCGCACGGTGTCGCTCACCGTCTCGGTGCGCTCGGTGGAATCCTTGCGCAGCGAGATTTCCTCGGTGACGCGGGCTTGCTTGGCAATCACGGCTTCTTCGGCGTGTTCTTCGGCTTCGATGGTGCGATCGGTGAAGGCGACATCGCCGGCGCCGAGAGCACGATCAACGGGGCGACGCTCGATGGTGACGCGTTCATCGCGCAGATTGACATCAGCGCTCACGGGTTCTTCGCGGACATAGGAACGGACGCGGACGCGGCCGAGATTGACGTCGCGCTTGCCGACGACGAGCTGCTCGTCGATGACCGGGATGACTTCATCATCACCAATTGCGCTGGAGCGAGTGTCCGAACCGAGGCTGCCCGTCGAAGTCGAACCACTGACATCAGTAGCACCATAAGCACTGCGGCCAGCCGAGACGTCGGAGTCATAGGCCACCCGAGCATCGGCCGAAGTGGCGAAATGGCCCTGGTCGGCTTCGGCGTTGTAGCCGGTCCAGCCTTCCGAGCGCCAGGTTTCTTCGCGGGCGTCGAAATCAACGGCGCCTTCATCATCGAGGATGTCGAGGGCACGGTCATACGTCGTATCGGAGAGGCCGGAAACGACGACAAGGAAACCGCCGCGGCTCAGGCCCTCGGCATAGGAATAGCGATCTTCCTCGGGCATGAAGAAATCGGCGAGCGCGCCGAAAAAGCCATGACGGTGCTCGCTGGTATCGGCGACGGGCGTATCGCTTTCATTGCCGGGAACGAGGCGGACTGAACTGGCCGGCAGGCCAAGATCGAGCAGGCGCTGCGAGGCATGCTCGGCATCGCGCTGGGTGTCAAAAAACGCCGATAAAGTACGGCCGCTGGTATTGGTGCTAGCGTAGGTGGTGGAAAGATCGCTCATGATAGATCCTCTTTGGTTGGATTTGGCTCAGCTTCAGTTCGTTCGATAACGGCCCGCTGCTTGCGTAGACTGATCGGCAGCGTGACGTTTTCCGTGGTGGTGGTGCGGCGAATGTGCAGCTCCTCCTTGAGAACCAGACGCTTTTCAACGACCAAGACTTCCTCGACGACCGGGACCACCGTGACATCGCCTTCGGTCCTGATTGCCGGAACGGCCGTGATTTCAAGGTTCATCGGCACGCGGGTGACTTCGATCGTTTCGCGGTCGAGGTCCGCCGTGGCGTATTCATCGACAGTGTCGGTGACGGTCGAAACGCGCACCCGGCCGGTGACGCGATCGTGCGTCTCGACCGTTGCCGTCTCGCTGACGAGTTCGAGGATGTCTTCGGATTTGATCATTGGGCCGCCTGTCAAAAGTCGAGAACGGCCAGATTCAGGCAAGGTTCCGCTGCGAAATGGTTGCTATCCCGGCAGCGGCATTAACCCGGAATTCACAACGATTTAGCATCGTGGGGTAGTCAGAGGAAAATCCCCATGCGTCAGATTGAATTGCTCGAAGATTTGAAAGTTCGGTTCCCCGGGCGCGGGGAAGAGTTCGACCTCGGGCTCGAAATCGGAGCAATCTGTATCCAGATGGCGCAGGGCGAGTTGATGATCGAGCGCACGGTGTCCGCCGCCTGCGCCGAACAGCTGCGGCCATTGGCAGTGCGCTTTGACTACACGCTGATCGCTACCTCGAATGGCAAGGATACGGATCTCATTCTGTATCACGCCTCGCGGCGGCCGCGGCTTCGGGTCGTTAGTCGCTGATCGTCGGTTCCGGCTCGCGCTTGAACAGGCGAGCATATTCCCGCTCCGCCAGCCCGTAAGACCCGTTGGACGTGCCGACGAGACCGTCACGGTCGAGCAGGGTGACGCTGCCGCGGGTCGACCGGATCAGGCCACGGCCTTCGAGCGCCTGCAGGCCGAGCGTCACGCCGGAGCGCCGTACCGCCAGCATCGTCGCGAGGAATTCGTGGGTGATGCTGAAGCTGGTGCCCATGCGATCGGCCACCATCAATAGCCAGCGGGCCAGCCGTTCCTCGAGCAGGCCACGGCCATTGGCGATCGAGGTTGCGGCCACCTGCGTCGCAAACGCATTGGCGAAATTGAGCATCACCTGCCGCAGTGTCCCCGAGGTCGCAATCGCCGTGGACAAGCGATGCGCATCAACCCGAGTCGCAGTCCCGGCGCCCTGGACAAAACATTCGAATGGCGATTGCACGTCGCCATAGGCGAGGGCCACGCCAGTCATGCCGTCGACGCCGATAATGCCGACCTCGATCACTCCCGGCACTTCCTCGGAGACCACCGAGGCGAGGCAATGCTCGGGAAAGTAAGCGAATTCGATTTTGGTATTGGCTGCATGTAATTGTTGGCGCAGGGTCAGGTCGACGGTGGTCAACGGAGCAAGCAGCGCTAAATCATCGTCCGACAGACGCTGTAATAGCAAATTGTCATAGCTCGCCCGGGTCACGACGCACCTCCTGCCTTGGGGCAAGAGCACATCAGTGTCTCCCTGCCGTCTGCGCCCGTTAGTACGTGCAGACGATCGTGCGACATTACCACATCGAACAACGACTTACGAACGATTGGTCAGAAATCGTACAGTGGCGAGATGGCGTCACCCCTCGGTGCGGGTAACCAGCAGGCGCAGGCCGACATCCAGGACCTGCTTGCCGTCGGCATTGCGGACGCGCATCGACAGGGTGCCGATACCCAGCCGCGGCATAGTCTCACACGCGATATGGGTCAGCGTATCAATGGCTTCGCGTTGCGCTGCGCCAACATCGTCCAGTTCGGTGCCGGTTGCATCCACAACCACGCTGAGGCCATCGTCGTAGTCGAAATAGTAGCGCTGCATCGCCCCTCAACGTCCGCTGGCAGGGGCAGATAGGGCCGCCTCTGTTCGATTTAGTACAGCATCCTTACCGAACCGCAACGCGTTGTATTTTCGATGTACGTTGAAACTTTTTTTGTGTTCGCGACATTGCGCGAGCCGGACGCTTGGCGAATTTCAACGTTTATCTGGTCTTCTCCGTCAGTTCCCACAGTGCCCAGATGCAATCGATGAGCCTCTCCAGTCATCAGCCAGCGGCCGACAAATTGCGGCTGCTCGAGCCGTTCTTCAGACGGATCGAGCAACGCGATCGCCTGTCGTCCGAAGAACGTCAGGCGCTTATCGGTGCGGTCAGTGAGATCCGGACAGTCCCGGCTCGCAGGGATCTGTTGAGCGAAGGCGACATGCCGCAATCCAGTATGCTGCTCGCCAGCGGCTTTGCCGCCCGATACGCGGTGCTGGCAAGTGGCGGACGTCAGATCACTGCTTTCCAGATTGCCGGCGACTTCGTCGATCTGCAGGCCTTTCCACTACGGATCACCGACCACAGCGTCATCGCGATTACCACCTGCACGGTGCTGGTGTTTCCGCACGCCGCGTTGCTGAAAATCACCGAGGACTATCCACACCTGACCCGACTGCTGTGGATGCTGACCCTGCTTGATGCGGCAATTCACCGGCAGTGGCTGGTGGTGATGGGCCGGATGTCGGCCCTCGGGCACATGGCGCACCTGTTTTGCGAGCATTTCGTCCGGGCGCAGACGGTCGGCCTTGCCATTGGCAATCGTTTCCCGTTCCCGGTCAACCAGTCCGAACTCGCCGATGCGCTCGGTCTCTCCATCGTCCATGTTAACCGGACGCTGCAGGAATTGCGGCGCCAGCACTTGCTGGTGTGGGAAGGGGCCGAGGTCAATGTGCTCGACTGGCCGGCGCTGATGAGCATCGCCCAGTTCGACGATACCTTCCTTCACCTCCAGCTATTGCCGCGCTGATCGGCGCCGATCGACTTCCACCCCTCGGGGCCATTGACATTGGGCGGGCCATTAGTTAAGTAAAAACTTAACAAATATTTTGCAAAGCTCCTGTCGATTTCTGTCAGCGCTGTTCGTCTAGCTGACAGAACCCGATCCGGAGACCGAAAATGAGCCAGCAGGCCACAAGAAAACTTCTGCACGGGCGCCATGCGCCATGTGGACTAGCCGGGGCCGCCCGCGCCATGCGACAGACAGCGCCCGACTTTGGTTGCGACCCAACCGCACGAGGTACACAATGACCACCGAAGCCCTTCCCCGCGACCTGACCGCCGATTTCGGCACGGCCTCGCCCGCCAATACCGAAGTGACGCCCCGCAACCGGTTGGTGATCTACCTGCTGCTCGTGTCGAGTTTCGTCGTCATCCTCAACGAAACCATCATGAGCGTCGCCATCCCGCATCTGATGGTCGATCTCGGAGTGGAAGTCACGGCCGCTCAGTGGCTGACCACGGCGTTCCTGTTGACCATGGCGGTGGTCATTCCAATCACCGGCTTCCTGATCCAGCGCCTCAACACGCGGCCGATCTTTATGATCGCCATGTCGCTGTTCACGGCGGGTACCCTGATCTGCGCCGCATCGCCGAGTCTCTGGCCGCTGGTGTTCGGACGGGTGATCCAGGCTTCGGGGACGGCAATCATGATGCCATTGCTGATGACCACGGTGATGACCCTGGTGCCACCGGCCGGGCGGGGCAAGATGATGGGTAATATCTCGATCGTAATTTCGGTCGCTCCGGCGCTCGGGCCGACGATTTCCGGCCTCATTCTCGAATGGCTGAACTGGCGCTGGATGTTCATTCTCGTAGTGCCGATTGCGCTTGCGGCGATGGCGCTTGGCTTTTCGAAAATCGAGAACGTCACGACGCCGCGTTATGCCCCGCTCGATATCGCCTCGGTCATCCTGTCGGCGCTCGGCTTCGGCGGCGTGGTCTATGGACTGTCGAGCCTTGGCGAAGCGTCAAGCGACGCCTCGATGATCCCGAGCTGGCTGCCGCTGGCGATCGGTGTAGTGGCGATCGTCAGCTTCGTGTTCCGCCAGCTTAGCCTGCAGAAGACCGACCGGGCGCTGCTCGATCTTCGGACCTTCAAGTCGAGCAATTTCAGCATTTCGATTGCCACCATGGCGATCTGCATGATGAGCCTGTTCGGCACCTTCATCCTGTTGCCGATCTACATGCAGCAGGTGCTCGGCCTCACCGCCCTGCAGACCGGACTGGCGCTGCTGCCGGGCGGCTTGCTAATGGGCCTGCTCGGCCCGGTGGTCGGGCGGCTGTATGATCGCGTCGGCCCGACGGTGCTGCTCGTGCCAGGCGCTGCCATCGTCAGCGCGGTGTTCTGGGCAATGACGCTGCTCGACCAGAACTCGTCGGTGTGGTTCGTACTTGGCGCCCATATCTGCCTGTCGGTCGGCCTCGCCTTCCTGTTCACGCCGCTGTTCACCGCCTCGCTGAGTTCGGTAGCGCCACGCTATTACTCGCATGGCAGCGCCATTCTCGGCTCGATCCAGCAGGTGGCCGGCGCCGCCGGTGTCGCGTTGCTGGTTGCACTGATGTCGATCGGGACGGCCAGTCTCATCGGGCAGGGTGCCGAACCCGTCGCGGCAATGGCCGGCGGCATCCGTACGGCGTTCTTCTGGGGCGCGGTGATTTCGCTGTTCGCAGTCGTCGCGGCGTTCTTCGTGCGTAAGCCGGCCGAGCAGCCCGACGGCGAAATGCTGCACGGCCACTGATCGGTAACGATGTCTGGCAGCCGGACTGCGGTCCGGCTGTCGCCCACCACTAACCTATGTTAGTGATTGCTGGTCAGCAGTGACATTAACCTGATGGGGTTTGGCGTTTCTCGGATACGCCTGCGGGGCCTTGGTGCACGACTTTCAAGACGATATCGATGCGGTTGCACGCATCGGTGCGGTTCGTAACATCCTTGATGTGGTGTGCCGCACGACCGGCATGGGCTTTGCCGCCGTTGCCCGCGTCACTGACGACCGCTGGATCGCCTGCGAAGTTCTCGATCATATCGATTTCGGCCTGAAGTCTGGCGGCGAACTCGCCATCGCCACTACCATCTGCAATGAAATCCGCCAGACCGGCGATGGCGTCGTCATCGACCACGTCGCCAATGACGCGGCGTATTACGGGCACCCGACGCCGGCCAAGTACGGCTTTCAGAGCTATATCTCGATGCCGATCACCCGTAGCGACGGGTCATTCTTCGGGACTTTGTGTGCCATCGATCCGCAGCCCAAGAAGCTGCAGAATACGCACACGATCGACATGTTCCGGCTGTTCGCGCAGCTGATCGCCAGCCAGCTCGACGCCGACGAGAAGTTCAAGGCGGCCGAAAAGGATCTGCTCGGCGAGCGTCAGATGGCCGAACTGCGCGATCAGTTCATCGCCGTCCTCGGGCACGATCTGCGGAATCCGGTGGCGTCGCTCGGAGCCGGCGCCAAGATGCTGCTTGATACGCCGCTCAACGAGAGGGCGACGCGGATCGTCACCCTGATGCAGGGCAGTGTCATCCGGATGGGCGGGCTGATCGACAATCTGCTGGATTTCGCACGCGGCAGGCTGGGTGGCGGGCTGATGATCGACCGGAGCACCGCGGTCGATCTCGCCCCCGTGCTGCAGCAGGTCGCCGACGAATTGCGTTCGGTCACTCCCGATCGCCGGATCGAACTGACGCTGGCGCTCGACAGCTTCGTCGCCTGCGATCCAGCGCGGATCGGGCAGATGTTTTCCAATCTGCTCGGTAATGCGATCACCCATGGTTCCCCCGAGACCCCGGTGCGGGCAGAGGCGCGTGCCGACGCCGACGGGTTTGTGCTGAGCGTCGCCAATGGCGGTGAGCCGATCCCCGATGGCAGCATCGCTTCGCTGTTCCTGCCGTTTTCGCGCGGTCAGGGCAACGCCAACCAAACCGGGCTCGGGCTCGGGCTGTACATCGCCGCGGAAATCGTCCGCGCCCATGGCGGCACGCTGACGGTTGCTTCGACAGCGACGGAAACCCGGTTTACCGCGACGCTGCCGAGCGCTTGAGCACCGTCAGCCCCGGCGCAGCCGGAGGCCGCGTCCCAGTGCCGTCAGCAGCCCATCGATTTCATAGGGCTTGCGGACCACCGGTACGTCGGCCAGCGCCGGCGGCACGAGGTTGCCCTCACCGTAACCCGTGGCAAAGATGAACGGCACGCCCAGCCGACGCAGCTCTTCGGCGACCGGGATCGAGGTTCCGGCTCCAAGATTGATGTCGAGCATGGCAATGTCGGGGAGATCGGCGGCGAGTGCACGCAGGGCCTCGTCCACCGAACTCGTGGTGACGATCCGGATGAGACCACGGGCGCCGAGCATGGTTTCGACGTCCATGGCGATCAGCATCTGGTCTTCAAGCATCAGGATTTTGGTTTCGGGCGGCAGGGCGGCTTCGGCACGCACCGAGGCGGCCGGTAGCTGGCGGTCGATATCGAGGCCCTTGCCGACGATGCGTAGATGCCGCGCCGGCAAACGGAAGCTCGCCCGGACGCCGCTCGAGAGGTATTCCACGAGGCTTTCGCCGCCGAGATCAAACGGCACGCTGCGGTCGACCAACGCCGTGCCAAACCCCTGACGCGATGGCATTTTCACTTCCGGTCCGCCGCTTTCAGTCCAGATCAACTCGCCATCGCCGTTGGGCAGTACCGTCCATTGCACGTCGACACGTCCACCCGGCCTAGATAGCGCCCCGTATTTGGCAGCGTTGGTCGCGAGTTCGTGCAGCACCAGTGCCATCACCGAAAACGCCCGTGAATCGATGGCCAGGGGCGGGCCGTCGAGCGCTATTACCGTGCCCGGGTGGTCATAGGGCCCGAGTTCCGCCGCCAGCAATTCGCCGAGTCCACCGCCGCCATCGCCGCGGATGACCTGGTCGTGGGCATTGCTCAGGGCCTGGATGCGGCCACGCAGCGTCGTCACATAATCGATCAGGCTGCGCCCATCGCTGACCGGCTGGCCGACCAGCGATTTGATCACGGAGAGGATGTTCTTGACGCGGTGATTGAGCTCCTCGTTGAGCATGCGTTGCCGGACATCGGCCTTGGCGCGCTCGTCGGCCAGCAATTCGCTGTGCCGCAACACCACTTCGACCAGCGCTCCGCGTGCCGCCTCGGCGATCTCGCGGTCGGCTTCACTCCAGGGCTCGGATTGCAGGTGGACGGTTTCTTTCCAGATGGCGAAGCTCTTGCGCGGCGTCAGCCGGTCGCCATAGGGCCCGGTGTCATAGGATTTATCCGGATCGCCGGCCCATTCGAGCGTCTGGATCCGTTCCTTGCGGAAGAACAGCAGATAGTCGCGTGGCAATTGCGATAGTGGAATGGCCAGGACGCCGGCGGCGAGCGGCGAGTAGATTTCCGCCTCGGCAAAGTGCCGGCTGAGCTGGTGCGTCGCCCAGACACGCCCGGTCGACAGCGTCGCGACGAAACGGGCGAGGGCCGGAATGTCGTCCAATGCCGGCGTCGTGCCCTGTGTCGTGATACGGCCATCGATACAGATGGCAAAGCCGTCACTCGGCAGCAATCGACCGAAATCGGCGAGGTTCTCGAACAGCACTTCCTCGAGCGTATGCTGGCTGGCAAGTTGAAGTACGCGATCGAGGTAGGTCCGGGCCCGGGTTGCCGATTCCAGTTTCTGACGCTGTTTGATGCTGGTCAGCTGCAGCGAGAGGAATTCGCCAAACATTTCGGCTGAGACGCGCAGTCCCATCGGCAACGTCCGCGCCGAATAATGGTGGCAGGCCAGCAGCCCCCACAACTCGCCATCGACGATGATCGAAATCGACATCGAGGCGCCGACGCCCATATTGCGCAGGTATTCGAGATGGATCGGCGAAACGCTGCGCAGATGCGCGAAGCTCAGATCCAGCGGCTCGCCCGACAGGTCGAGCACCGGCAGCACCGGAATGGGCTGGTAGTCGGATTCTGAAATGATCCGGATGGTGTTCTTGAGATAGAGGGCGCGGGCCTGCTTTGGGATGTCGCTCCCCGGAAAATACTGGCCGAGGAAGCTTTCGAGCTCGGGGCGCTTGACCTCGCTAATCACCTTGCCGGCGCCATCCCGCTCGAAGCGATAGATCATCACGCGATCATAGCCCAGCGTCGCGCGGGTCACTCGCGCCGCCTGTTGCATGAGCGCCTCGAGCGTCTCCGTTCGACTGATACGGCCAATCATGGCACGGGCGGTCTGCAACGGGTGCTGAGCGCTGGTCACGGCCAATTCGAACTCGACGATCACCGTCGATTTGTAGCGATGGACGGCAATATCGTAGTGCTTGCCGTTTGGCAGAAGCTGGCCGAACAACAGCCCCGGCCGGGTCGCATCACTGGCGGCAGCGAGCGCATTGCGCAAATCATGGGCCAGTTGCTGCCCAAACCTTGAACTGGCGGAACTGCCGTTGATCTCGCCAGCAAAGCCCAGCAGGTCCGGAGCGTTGACCGAGTGGCGGATGACTAGGTCGAGGTTGGCATCGCAGGCCAGCAGGGCGCCATGCGGCTGGATTGAGCCGGGGATGTGAATGGGTTCGCGATCGCAGTTGGTCAGGTCAACGGTGGCGATGATCATACGCTGAATGCCAGTGTCGCCGCGGCAAAAACATCGAGCGAGCCGGCGGCTACACGGTCGAGATCAAAGGGTTCAGCCGTTTCGAGCACGCCGAGAAAGCCGCGCCAGGTCGCGACGCCGTCGTTCTGCACCGCAAGATGACGGGCACCGAAACCAGCCGAAAGCCCAAGTTGCTGAGCACGGCCGAACAGGACCCTGGCACCGAGGGTGGAGCCTTCGAGAACATACAGCGCACCCAGCAATTCCGGTGTCCCGAGTGAGCCTGCGACTGCCAGGGTTTGCGGTATCGGTAGGTCAAAATCCGCAAGGTCATGCAGTAGATGATCGGCGATGCGTCGAGGGCGCCAGTCACCGATGACCACCGGCCATGCCTGTGCGGCCAACTGCCGCTCAAGCGGCAGTCGAAATGCACTCATGGCGGTAAGATAGCGGTGATAGCTCGGTAGGGTATCGAACGCGCCTACGGCAAAGTCGAGTGCAGCATGCGCGTCTGCAGTGCGTGTCCGCAACTGCCAGCGCCGTTCACCCTCGTGCATTCATGATCCTGTTCACCCGCGATACGGTCCAACTTGCGTTATAGAGGATGGTTGCATCGTCCACGGATAAATTATGGGGATGATTAAAGGTGGAGTCCGGACGGGTGGGAGCCTCACAGCCCACCTTGAGCAGGCTTTGGTCAGGCTATCCGCCACTTTATCGACTTACTGCGGTTGAAAAGCCGAAAAACTTGACCTGCCACGCGGCACTGCGCCATTAAGCGTCCATTCGCAGAGGAAACGCTGATCATGGAAAAGTTCGATACGTTGACCGGAGTGGCGGCGCCGATGCCGATCATCAATATCGACACCGACATGATCATCCCCAAGCAGTACCTTAAAACTATCAAGCGCACCGGGCTCGGCACGGCGCTGTTTTCCGAAATGCGGTACCGGGACGATGGTTCGGAAAACCCCGATTTCGTGCTCAACAAGCCGGCATATCGGCAGGCAAAAATCATCGTCGCCGGTGATAATTTCGGCTGTGGTTCGAGTCGCGAGCATGCGCCGTGGGCGCTGCTCGATTTCGGCGTCCGCTGCATCATCTCGACCAGCTTTGCCGACATTTTCTACAACAACTGCTTCAAGAACGGCATCCTGCCGATCGTCGTGACTCCCGAGCAGTTGGCCTTGCTAATGGACGATGCCGAGCGCGGCTCGAACGCCACGCTGACTGTTGACCTGGCCAGCCAGACGGTGCGCGGACCGGATGGCGGGGCGGTGCATTTCGACATCGATCCGTCGCGCAAGCACGTGCTGCTCGAAGGCCTCGACGACATCGCGACGACGCTCAAAACCGAAACTGGCATCACCGGGTTCGAGACTAAAATGAGCGCCGAGCGCCCCTGGATCTGAGCGAACGTCTGCCCGGATCGTATTGCGGTCCCGGTCGTTGCACTGGCAGGCGACTGTCAGGAGACGACCATGCTCAATTCCCTGCTTATCGGCTTGGCCGGTGGCATGCGCGCGCTGACGCCGCTGGCCGCCGTGGCGCTGGCTGCCAACCGCGGGGCGCTGCCCGGCAATAACGGGGCGCCGGCATTTCTCCGCGACCCGATCGTTACCATCGGTATCGTGACACTGGCTGCCGGCGAACTGTTCGGCGATAAAATGCGCTCAGCCCCCGATCGCATCGTCCTCGCCGGCATCGCCGCGCGCGTCGTCAGCGGTGCAATCACCGGCATGGCGCTGGCGCCGCGCGAACAGCGCGTGCCCGCCGCGATGCTCGGAGCTATCGGCGCCATCGCCGCCGCCTATGTCACCTTCGACGCCCGCATGCGCGCCATGGCGCAGCACGGACAGGTGCCCACCGGTCTGGTGGAAGACGCGGCGGTGATCGGGCTATCGGCGGCGATCGTCGGCAATGCCGCAGGCCAGCCTTCCGCCAACCGTGCTGCAGCTTACTCATAACGCGCAGGCTGCGACTTCAGGAGCAAAACATGGTGCAACGCATTTCCTCCGGGTCACCATTCGAGGCGACCTATGGCTATTCCCGCGCCGTCCGGCACGGTGACACCGTCTATGTGTCGGGCACCACAGGCTATGACTATACTATGATGACCACGCCCGAAAGCGTCGGCGCCCAGACAGCCAACGCACTCACGACCATCGCGGGGACGTTGAAGGAAGCCGGCTCCTCGATCGAAGACACCGTGCGGGTGGTCTACTACCTCGGCGACCGGGCCTATATCGACGAGGTCGTCAAAATCATCGGCGCGGTGTTCAAGGACATCCGCCCCGCCGCCACGATGCTCATCGTGCAGATGATCGAAGCAGGGATGAAAATCGAAATCGAAGTGACAGCCCGGATCGGCGCAGCAACGAGCGCGTAGCGCGGCAGGAACGGCACCCTGATTTCCGCAATGCTCGCGGTTATCCCTAAACTGGCCAGATCCACCGCCGTCTTTCCCGCGTTGGCGGGAATCCAGTAACCACCGCGCCAGACGTTACCCCGGTCGAGCAACAACTTATCTCTGCGCATACTGGCTTCCCGCCTCCGCGGGAATGACGCCGTGTTTTGACGGAGCGAGCCTAAGACTCTTGCCTGAGCTTGTGGGCTCGAAAAGCGTTGAAATCAAATGGCAGCCCGGGTCCGCTGGATTCACCCGCGGCCAGCGCTGCACGGAGGGAAGCGAGCCTTCCCTCCTGTTCCTTGAGCAGGCACAAACCCGCTTGAACGACTTCACTGACAGTATCGAAGCGCCCAGTCGTTACCTGCTCCTCAACAAAACCAGCCAATTGATCGTCGAGCCCTACTGAAATGGTCTTGGCCATAGAACTCTCCCGATACCAATGAAGAGTGACCAGGACCCTTGAAAATTTCCAGCCGCCTTGCCCAAAGAATCCCGCACAAAAGGAAAAGGGCCTCGCGGCCCCTTTCGTCGGCGTCTTTGACGGCGATCAGCCGCGGGTGGGGGTCTTGGCCTTGAAGACCAGCTTGGGGTCGAATTTCATCGGCGTCGGGTGGACCTTGTCGCATTCGCTCATCCCGCCCGAGGCGCAGCTCTGGGGATGGGCCTTGGTGTTGCAGGACGCGATGACGATGTCATAGCATTCCGACAGGCTGCCGCCGGCGCCGGCCTGGGCATTGGCGATGCCGATAGCGGAAACGGCGAGCAGGGCGGCAATACGGATCATTTTGAACATTTTAGTCTCCTCGTTGGTGACCGACTTACTGCCGGTGTTGGTGGGAGGAGATAGCCACCAGGCCATTGAACTTGTGGTGATCGCGCCGTTCATAATCAATTCACGCGATTATTTGATTCTACTCAACCGTTATTGATCTTGTCTCGGTGATGGTCGGAACCCCGTCGCGGATCACGCTGGCGGTGAGGCGGTAGTCGCCGGGCTTCGGTGCGCCGCGCTTGCCGGCATAGGCGGAATAGTCCGCCTTGTTGGCGTCGAGCGGCTCGCTCGTGTTCTCGGCAATGAGCTCCCCGGCGGCGGTTTCGAGGCGCAGTGCGACGATATCGCCGGCGTGCAGATTGCTGAACCAGGCCCAGCCAATGAAATTGTCGGACGCCGTGGTGGCGGACGGAGGCGCGCCGGCACTGGTCAAGGACGCGTGGTCGATGACGTCGCCGGCAAGGCCCATGTCGAGCACCTGTCCATCCCAGCGGAAACTTTGGATTGCTGCGGTGCTCCACAGCGGTCCGTCACCGCCACCGCCTGGCGACATGCCGCACGCGTCGCCGACGGCGCGGCCGCTGGTCGGGTCGATGTCGACGCCGTTATGGCGCACTGACAGGTGGAGATGGGGGAACTGCACCAGCCCCGAGGCGCCGATTTCGCCGAGCTTATCACCCGTCTTGACCGCGTCGCCCTCGGCCACGGCGATCGAACCCTCGCGCATATGACAGTACTGAGTTTCCCAGCCATCTTCGTGTTTCAGCAGCACGCCATTGCCGCATTCGATATCGGCGATGGCGGCCCGGTCAGCGTCGGTGACCACCAGATGGTCGGGCACCCCATCGCGGAGGCCGACCACCGTGCCATCGGCCGCGGCGACGACCGGTACGCCGAGGGCAATGTCGGGCAGCGAGCGCAGCCGGATATCGGTGCCGTCATGGCCCTCATAGCTCGCCCCGCCGCACCACGGATCGGCGACGCCGGCAGTATCGTCCATGTCGGGAAACTGCTGGAAAAAGCAGGTTTCGTTCATGGCGCAATCGAGGGGCAACTGGAGCTCGAAGGCCGACACCGGCAAAGGCGCAAGCAGCAGCGGGAGAATGGCGAGGAGGGAACGCATTCGACCTTCCGTTCAGTTGAACTGAGCCCGATTGGGCAGTAAGGGAAGCTTTCTCCCGCACGAAGTTGGCCGAAACCCGGCCATTCCCCTCGAGGTTCACCGATGCACAAGCTTTTCCTCCTCCCCGGCGACGGCATCGGCACCGAAATCATGGCGCAGGTGGAGCGGCTGATCGAATGGATCAACGCCGAGGGACATGCCGAATTCGAGATCGACCGGGGCCTTGTCGGCGGCTGTGCCTATGATGCGCACGGCCAGGCGATTTCCGATGCCGACATGGCCAAGGCGATGGCGGCCGATGCGATAATCTTCGGTGCCGTCGGTGGGCCGAAATGGGATGCGGTGCCCTACGAGGTGCGCCCTGAAGCCGGGTTGTTGCGGTTGCGGAAAGACCTCGGGCTGTTCGCCAACCTGCGCCCCGCCATTTGCTACCCATCGCTCGCCGATGCATCCTCATTGAAGCGCGAACTGGTCGAGGGGCTCGACATCCTGATCGTCCGCGAACTCACCGGCGGGGTGTATTTTGGCGAGCCCAAGGAAATCACCGATCTCGGCAATGGCCAGAAGCGCGCCGTCGATACGCAGGTCTATGAGAGCTACGAAATCGACCGCATCTGCCGCGTCGCCTTCGATCTGGCACGGACCCGCGGTAAAAAAGTGCATTCGGCCGACAAGAAGAACGTCATGAAATCGGGCGTGCTGTGGGACGAAGTGGCCCATATCGCCGCGAAGGATTACCCGGACATCGAGTTCCACCACATCCTCGCCGACAATGCGGCGATGCAATTGGTGCGCAATCCCAAGCAGTTCGACGTGATGGTCACCGACAATCTGTTCGGCGACATCCTGTCCGACGCCGCGGCGATGCTGACCGGCTCACTTGGCATGCTGCCCTCGGCCTCGCTCGGGGCGCCCGATCCGGTCACCGGCAAGCGCAAGGCGCTATATGAGCCGGTCCACGGTTCGGCCCCCGATATCGCCGGCAAGGGCATCGCCAACCCGATCGCGATGTTCGCGAGCTTCGCCATGGCGCTGCGCTATTCGTTCGGCATGGTCGACCTCGCGACCCGGCTCGAAACCGCCATTTCCGCAGTGCTCGACCAAGGCCTGCGCACCGCCGATATCGCCCAGGAGGGTAAGGAAACCGTCGGCACCGAGGCGATGGGCACGGCGATTTTGAAGCAATTCGCTGCGTAAGTTCCGGGTTTTCTTTCGAAGGTTCGGCGAGCATTGTCCGTCGGCGAAACCGGGCGAGGCCGACGATGACCGATGCATTGCGAACTCTGCTGGGTCAGGCCCTCGAGCACGCGGTCGCTTATCGCGAGGGCCTGGCCACCGGACTGGCGCGGCCGCTGGAAGATTATCACGCCTCCCGCGACGGTTTCTCGGCCCCGCTGCCCGAGACGGGGACCGACCCCGGCACCATCATCGATGACCTCGCGACCCGCGCGCGGCCGGGGCTGATGCCGACGCCGGGTCCGCGGTTCTTTGCCTGGGTGATGGGCGCGTCCGATCCGGTCGGGGTTGCTGCCGATTGGCTGGTTAGCGCCTGGGGCCAGAACGCCGGGTATCAATCGACCTCGCCTGCCGCTGCGGCGATGGAGGAGGTTGCCGAGCGCTGGCTGCTCGATCTGCTCGATCTGCCGCGCGACAGCGGCATCGGCTTTTCGACCGGGGCGACGCTGGCCAACGGCATCTGCCTCGCAGCCGCCCGCACCAGGACGCTGCTCAACGCCGGCTGGGACCCCGATGCCGATGGGTTGTTCGGCGCGCCGCCCGTACACGTGCTGATCGGCGCCGATGCGCATTCCTCGGTGTTTTCATCGCTGCAACTGATCGGCTTCGGCCGCAAGCGCGTCATCACCATCGATACCGACGATCAGGGCCGCATGCTGCCGGCGGCGCTCGAAGCGGCGAGCGGCGGACTCAGCGGGCCGAAAATCATCATCGCCCAGGCCGGCCAGATCAATACCGGGGCATTCGACCCGTTCGCCGAAATCGTCGCCATCGGCAAGGCGCATGACGCGTGGGTGCATGTCGATGGGGCGTTCGGGCTGTGGGCGCGGGCCACGCCCAAGCGCCGTCACCTCACCGCGGGGATCGAGGGCTGCGACAGCTGGGTCACCGATGGGCACAAATGGCTGCAGGCGCCTTATGATTGCGGCTTCGCCATCGTCAGGGATCGCGACGCCCTGCTCGGCGCCATGACGCAGTGGTCGAGCTATCTCCCCTCCGTCGCGCAGGGCGACCGGGTGCCGTCCAACTACGTGCCGGAACTGTCGCGCCGGGCGCGCGGGGTGCCGGTTTATGCGCTGATCCGCGCCTTCGGCCGTTCGGGCATCGCGGACCTCGTCGAGCAGCATTGCGGCTTTGCCGTACGCTTCGCCGATCGGCTCGGGGCCGAGCCGGGCATCGTCGTGCGTAACGCGGTTGTCATCAACCAGCTGATCGTGTCGTTCGGCACCGGTGATAGCGCCGCGAGGAAAGCCGCCACCGAGGCGGTGATCGGCGCCGTACAGCTAGACGGCACCTGCTTTGCCGCCGGCGCATCCTGGCGTGGTGAATGGGTGATGCGGCTATCGATCAGCAGCAGCGCCACCACCGCCGCCGACATCGAAATCTCAGCCGATGCCATCATCGCAGCATGGCGGCAGGTGCAGTCAGCGGGGCTCTAATCCGTACGCTTCGGCCAGCAGCGCGAAGCTGCGCAGCCGTAGATCGTAATCCCACATCGTCGTCGTCACCATCACCTCATCTGCGCCGGTATCGGCGACCTTGGCATCAATGATTGCCTTGACCGTCGCCGCCGAGCCGACGATCCACTGGCGGCGCTGGCCGGTGATGATGGCCCGCTCCTGCGCCGTATACTCATGCGCCGCCGCGGCTTCCGGCGTTACCAGCTTGCGGATCTGGCCCGAATGGAACAGCGCCCAGCTCAGCGCCTGCGAGCCGTTGAGATATTCGGCCTCCTCGTCGGTCGGGGCCACCAGCGCGGAAAGGCAGAGGATGGCGTGCGGCTCGGGGAACTGCACCGATGGGATGAACGCGGCGCGGTAGGCGTCGAACGCCGGCCTCGGCGGCGTCGCCGAAAAATGCGCGGCAAAGCCATAGCCCATGCCGAGTTCACCGGCTGCCGTAGCGCTGGCGCCGCTTGACCCCAACAGCGTGATCGGGGGCAGGGTGACCGCTTCGGGCACGACGCGGACGCCGGCGAACGGGTGCCCGGCCGGGAAACTATCGTCCTCGAACGCCATCAGCTCGGCGAGTTGGGAGGAGAAATGCTCGCCCCCGAACGAGCGCAACGCATTGAGCGTCCGCCCATCGCTGCCCCCGGCGCGGCCGATCCCGAGATCGATGCGGTCGGGAAACAGGCCGTTGAGCGTGCGAAAGCTCTCCGCCACCCGCAGCGGCACGTGGTTGGGCAGCATCACGCCGCCGGAGCCGAGCCGGATGGACTTGGTCACCGCCGCCGAGGAGGCAATCAGGATATCGGGCGAAGACGAGGCGATCGAGGGCATGCCGTGATGCTCGGCATACCACAGCCGAGTAAAGCCCAGCCTGTCGCCTAGCTGCGCCAGTTCGCTTGTGCGGGCCAGCGCTGCTTGTGTGCTGGTGCCGTCGGACACCGGGGCGAGGTCGAGAATGGAAATCGGAAGGGTCATCCGCGCTATATGCGCATCGCCGACCCGGTTGAGAAGGTCGCATTGTAAGTGATCGGTTCACCACACCGCTCGACAAAGCCACCTGTCGACTCGACAGAACCCCACGGCACGATTGACGGAACGCCGGCTGCGTGGCCCAATGGGGTTCGCGAAAAAGGGGTTTTGCGCATGGCTTTGCAGCGGGCAGCTGCCGTCATCGCCTCGGGGGTGCTGTGCTGTCTCGGTTTGGCCACGGGTATCGCCCGGGCCGAAGACCCGATGTATTCCAGCATTTCGATCGTCGATGAAGTGCGCTTCGGCTTCCACTATCATGATGTCTATCATGGCTTCATCCCAACCGATCCGGCGATGTTTCGCTTCGATCAACTCGAGGATATCAGCCTCGAAGTGCTGTTCGCCTCGCCGGATGTCGATGCCTTCCGCTGGATCGGCTCGCCGCGCCCCAATCTTGGGGTGAACATCAATTTCGATGGTCAGGAAAGCGTCGCGCATCTTGCCCTGACCTGGCAGTTGCGGCCGTTCGCCAGCGCCCCGCTGTTCGTCGAGGGCACGTTCGGCGCCGCGCTCAACAATGGCTACCTGACCAACGCCCCGGACGGCTTCCAGAATCTCGGCTGCCATCTGCAGTTCTACGAGCAGTTCGGCATCGGCGCCGACCTCGGCGACAACGCGCGGGTCATCCTCGCCTATGACCACACCTCGAATGCCGGGCTGTGCGAAGCCAATGAGGGCCTGTCGAGCCTTGGATTGAAGCTCGGCTGGCAGTTTTAAACGGCTGCGTACGCGATGAGCCCACTGAATTGCCCGCCACCCCTAACCCCAGCCTGAGTCATTCCCGCGAAAGCGGGAATCTCCGTTTCACGTGTCGGCCTTAAACAGAGATCCCCGCGTTCGCGAGGATGACCGTGGGTGGGGAGAGAATTGTGGGGGGCGGGACGGCTTGCCGGGAAATGGCTGTTCGCGGGGACGGGACCAGGCGGCGCGCATAGGGACGGGGCCTAACTCCGACCCGGCCACCCAGATATATCCTCACCCCACCCACCGCCGTCTTTCCCGCGAAGGCGGGAATCCAGTAGGTTCAGGAGTTGACGCTACCCTCGATGGCAACCAACTGGCAGTGCGCATACTGGTTTCCCGCCTTCGCGGGAATGACGCCTTGATCCAATTGCGATGCAGATGATCGAGCGGTCTTAATACTTCCTACGCCGCCTGTCCGGCGGCCCAGCCGGAGGCCCAGGCCCACTGGAAATTGTAGCCACCGAGCCAGCCGGTGACATCCACCACTTCGCCGACGATGAACAGCCCGGGCACTGCCTTGGCTTCCATGGTCCGGGCATCGAGTTCATCGGTGTCGACGCCGCCGAGGGTGACTTCGGCGGTGCGATAGCCTTCCGAGCCCACCGGCTTCAGCGCCCATTTTTCGAGCGTCATAGCGACGGTCGCCAATACCTTGTCCGACATGTCGCCGATCTGCGTGGTGACGCCGATCCGCTCGCCCAGCACCTGCGCAAGGCGCTTGGGCAAATGCGCCGCGATCACCGTTTGAACCGCGAGTTTGGGCGTTGCCTGCCGCGCCTCGCGCAGCATGCCGATGACGTCAAGATGCGGCAGCATGTCGATGCTGATGCCGTCGCCTTCGCGCCAATAGGATGAAATTTGCAGGATCGCGGGTCCCGACAGGCCGCGATGGGTGAACAGCAGCGCCTCCTCGAACCCGGCTTTGCCGAGGCTGACGATGGCGGTAGTCGAGATGCCGGCGAGCGGCGTCATCCATGCCAGTTCCTGCTCGGCAAAGGTCAGCGGCACCAGCGCCGGGCGGGTGTCGGTGACGGCGAGGCCGAACTGCTCGGCAAGCCGATAGCCGAAATTGGTGGCGCCCATCTTGGGGATGGATTTGCCGCCGGTGGCGACGATCAGCGACGTCGCGGTGGCCGGTCCGTTCGACAGCCCGACCCGGAACCCGTCGTCGGTTTTTTCGACGCCGTCGATGGTGGTCGAGAGGGAGAGCACCGCCCCGGCGCGGGTCATCTCGGTCTGCAGCAGATTGATGATCTCTAGGCTCGAATTGTCGCAGAACAACTGGCCGAGGGTCTTCTCGTGGTACGGAATGTTGTAGCGCCGCACCAGCGACATGAACATCTGCGGCGTATAGCGCGACAGCGCTGAGAGCGCGAAACGCGGGTTGCGCGACAGGAAGCGGTCGCGGCCAGCGGTGGCCGTAGCATGGACGTTGGTGAAATTGCAGCGCCCGCCGCCCGAAATGCGGATCTTCTCGCCGGGGGAACTCGCGTGATCGATGACCAGCACGCGGCGGCCACGGCGCCCGGCTTCGATGGCGGCCATCATGCCGGCCGCCCCGGCGCCGAGGATAATAACGTCGAAATCAGGCATTGGCACTCGAAACGGTCGGTTGGCGGCTCAGTTGAAGTGCCAGAGCGTCCCAACCGTCCATTTGCTTGCGGTAAAGCCGCTCTGGACCGGAGTGGCGCTCAATTCGCCGAGTGCCAGAACTTCGGCACGCAGCGTGGCGTTGCCCCACATCGCATATTCGACGCCGCCACCCAAGGCATAAGCGAATTTGTTTTCGAGGTAGCCGATGCCACCCGCGCCATAGATCATCAAGCCATCGAGCGGCACGAAACCGATGCGGGCGAGGCCGATGACATCGGGACCAATATCGCCCGAAGTGTCGAAACTGACGCCGCTCTGCACTTCGATGCCCGCCACCAGCGCCTCGGCGACGCGGAAGTTCCAGCCTGCCATGCCGCCAAAGGTGAAGCGCGACAGGTGCAGGTCGTGGCCGTAGTCGGCAAAGAAATTGTAGGGCGGGTTGAACATTCCGCCGGTGTAGAGGCCGGCGTAACCGCCATCGAAATCGGTGACTTCGACCGTGCCGGAACTGGTCAGTCCCGAGCCCGCCGGATCGTGCGGCCCGATATGCCAGATGGCGCCGCCAGTGATCCGCATCGCCGAAACCGCCGGCGTGTCATTGCCGTTCGGGGAGTCCCCGATCTGGCCGATGCCAAGGCCTTCAAGGCGAATGGAAAATTCGTCATGCACCATCCACTCGACGCCGCCGCCGAACGCGAACGCCGGCTGGTTGACGAAATACCCGGCGCCGCCGATCAGGTAGGTCATGAAACTGTCGGAGGTCAGGAAGCCGAGCCGCGCCAGAGCGAAGGCGTCGTACTCGATGACGCCGGCAAAATCGGTGTTGACCGTCGCCTGGACTTCGCCGCCAATGACGATGCCTGGAGCGATGAACCGATTATAGCCAAAGACTCCGCCCACCTGGCCACGCAGATCGCCGCCGCCGGTAAAGAAATTGTCCATCCGGTTGGAGATCGGCCCGAACATGATGCCGGCATACAGCCCGTCAAAATAGTTCGGCGTTGCCAGTTCGACCGGTACAACCGGAGCGTAATAAATCGCATCAGCAGCCTGAGCTGCGCCGCTTGCCAGCAGGAGAACCGTGGCGCTTGTGCCAATTATCGTCTTGAAAGCCATCGCTCGCCGCCCCCTACCATGCGGTCACCATACAACAGCACGGTTACCGCAACCATATCGGCGTGCGGTCATCATGCGGTGGGGCGCTCTCTGTTGCAACATTGCACCGCCGAGCGGCCTTTCCTCCAGCGGGCAAAACGCCAATTTCATTGACTTGAAGCCAATCCGGCGTCAATAAGCCCGCTATCTCAGGGCGAGCACTCGATGCGTTTCGCAATCGACATACAGGATAATGGTGGAGTTGGCCGTCTGGTCTGCGCCCGGCATCCGGCTTGCCTCAAAACCACCAAAACCCGCTAAGCCGATCCCCGGGCGTCTCCCGCCGGGGAACGGCTACAGCACGCAGGCCGCGGCGATTAGCGCTGCGCGGGGGCGGTGAACGGTAAGGACAGACCAAATGGCATATCGAGTCGCAGTCATCGGCGCCACGGGCAATGTGGGCCGGGAAATGCTCAACATCCTCGCCGAGCGCAAATTTCCAGTGTCCGAAGTGGTGGCGCTGGCTTCATCACGCTCCATCGGGCGCGAACTGAGCTTTGGCGACAAAGTCATCAAGTGTCGCGACCTGGCCAATTTCGATTTCTCCGGAGTCGATTTCGTGCTGATGGCAGCCGGCTCGACCATTGCCAAGGAGTGGGCGCAGCGGATCGGGGCGACCGGCGCCATCGTAATCGATAATTCGAGCTACTGGCGCTACCACTCGGACGTGCCGCTGGTGGTCCCCGAGGTCAACGCACATGTCCTCGACGCCTATTTCGCCAATCCGCGCCGCAACAATATCATCGCCAACCCAAACTGCTCGACCGCCCAACTTGTCGTGGCGCTAAAGCCGCTCCACGATTTCGCCACCATCACCCGTGTCGTCGTCGCCACCTACCAGTCGGTGTCGGGCGCCGGCAAGGAAGGCGTCGACGAACTGTGGCTGCAGACCAAGGGTATCTTCGTCAACGACGCGCCGACGGCCCAGAAGTTCACCAAGCAGATCGCCTTCAACGTCATCCCGCACATCGATGTGTTCATGGAGGATGGCTACACCAAGGAGGAGTGGAAGATGATGGCCGAGACCAAGAAGATCCTCGACCCCAAGATCAAGCTGACCGCCACCTGCGTCCGCGTGCCGGTGTTCGTCGGCCACTCCGAAGCCGTCAATATCGAATTCGAAAAGCCGATCTCGGCCAACGAGGCGCGCGACATCCTGCGTGACGCGCCGGGCATTGCCGTCGTCGATAAGCGCGAAGCCGGCGGCTACATCACCCCGATTGAGGCCAAGGGCGAGTACGACACCTTCGTCTCGCGCATTCGCGAGGATGCGACGGTCGAGAACGGCCTGTCGATCTGGGTGGTGTCGGACAATCTCCGCAAGGGCGCGGCCCTCAACGCCGTGCAGATCGCCGAAACCATTATCGAGCGCGGCCTGCTGGCGCGGCAGGCCGCCTGATCCCGACCGAGTGATTCGGCTATGACGCCGCGCGACCTGTTGCTCACGCTCGCCGTCGTGGCGGTGTGGGGCGCCAATTTCGTCGCCATAAGCTGGGGTGTCGACGAAGTGGCGCCGCTGCTGATGACCGGGGTGCGCTACCTGCTGGCGGCGGTCCCGGCGGTGTTCTTCATCCGTCGGCCCAAAGTCCGTCTCCGCCTTGCCGTTGCGTACGGTCTGGCCATCGGGGTCGCGCAGTTCGGGCTGCTGTTCACCGCGATCAAGCTCGGCATGCCGGCCGGGCTCGCCTCTCTCGTCATGCAATTGCAGGCGTTCTTCACCATCGCGCTCGCCGCGGCGTTTCTCGGCGAGCGGCCGCACCGGTTTCAGGTGCTGGGCGGGCTGGTGGCCATTGGGGGAATCGCAGCCATCGGCCTCGAGCGGCTCGACGGCGCGGCATTCATCCCGCTGCTGCTGACGATTCTCGCAGCGCTCGCCTGGGGCATCGGCAATGTGCTGACCAAACGCGCCGGCCGGATCGACATGTTCGCCTTCGTGGTATGGACTGCACTGGTGCCGCCGCTACCGATGCTAGGATTGTCCCTGGTGTTCGAAGGTCCGGGCGCCATCCCGGCAGCACTCGCGCACATTACCTGGCTCGGCGGCGGCTCGCTGCTGTTCATCGCCTACATCTCGACGCTGTTCGGCTATGGGGTATGGAGCGGGTTGCTGTCGCGCTACCCGGCCAACCTCGTCGTGCCGTTCACCCTGCTGGTCCCGGTCTTCGGCATGGCGGCGAGCGCCATGCTGCTGGGCGAAAGCATTTCACCCTTCGAAATCGCCGGCTCGCTGCTGGTGTTTCTCGGGCTGGCAGTCAACGTTTTCGGGCGAAATTTCTGGACGGTCACGGCACGCCTCGTTGGGCAGACCGCCGACAGACGCTGATAGCGGTTACTTCGGGGGCCGGATGAAATCGCCGCTCTCGTGGTCTAGGATCCACAATTCTCCGGTCGATATATCGAACCACGCGCCGTGAACGCCTAGTTTGCCTTCATCTTCCAGCCGCTGCACATAGGGAAAGGTGCGGAGGTTACGGATCGAGTTGCGGATCGACAACCGTTCGAGGATGGTCTGCCGCTCATTGGCGGTCATGAACGTCGAGGTGCCGACCTGTTCGGCGACCGGACCGAGCATGCTCATCCATTTGCCGATGAAGTCACCGGCATCGAGCGGCCCGGCTTCGGGGTCGAGCGCGGCACGGATACCGCCACAACGACCGTGACCCATGATCAGCACGTTGCGGATGCCGAGCGACTGCACGGCGAACTCGATCGCTGCCGAAGTGCCATGCTGCCCGCCGTCGGGTTGATAGGTCGGTACCAGATTGGCGACATTGCGCAGGACGAACAGTTCGCCCGGCCCCGCATCAAAGATCAATTCTGGCGCCGCGCGACTGTCGCAGCAGGCGATGATCATCGTCGTCGGCGACTGGCCGGCCGCAGCCAGCGTTTCGTAACGCTTGCTTTCCCGGGCGTACCGCCCCGAAATGAAGCTGTCATAACCGTTCAGCAGTGCTTGCGGAAACTCATGCATGGCACTCCGATTAGCGCTAAGTAGCGTTCCGTTCAACGACTATGCACCCGGCGCCAACCGGAATGAGGGCTGCAATGCTGATTTACCGTTACCTGACCGGAGAGGACGACAGCACGTTCTGCCACAAGGTCACCAAGGCTTTGAGCGAAGGCTGGGGGCTGTACGGCACGCCGAGCTATGCGTATGACGCAGAGGCGAGGCGCATGAAATGCGGGCAGGCCGTGACCCGGGAAGTCTTCAACCAGCCCTACGATCCCGAGCGAAAGCTCATCGACTATCGGTAGATGAACGGATTTTGAACGGCGATGTCAGCCGCGGTTGGGACCGTTGACGATAGTGATGACTGTACTGCCAGTTTCGGCAGCCTCCGAGGTCATCATGCGTACCCGCGCCCGTCAGTTCCGTCGCCTGCGTCTGCCGATAGTTCTGCTTGCCCTCATGGCTGCGCTGTTGGCGTTGCCGGCGCTGACCACCGCTCCGGCTGAAGTGCCGCTTGCAGCCGAAGCCTCGTTCCCGGTCGCGACAATGGCCAATACCTAAAGCCGGTAGCGCGGGTCGCGCGCGGCCAGCAGCAGCATGATGGTCTTGGCGTCGACGATGCCGCCCGAGGCGATCAGCCCGAGTGCCTCGTCGAGCGGCATCTCGATAATCTCGATGTCCTCGCCCTCATCGACCAGCCCACCGCCGACGCCCGAGCGATCGGTGGCGGTATAGCTGCCGAGGAACAAATGGATGCGGTGCTGCACCGAGCCCGGGCACATCTCGGCGACGCACAGCTTTTTCAGCACGCCAACGCGATAGCCGGTCTCCTCCTCGGCCTCGCGGCGGGCGCAGGTTTCCGGATCGTCGTCGTCGAGCAACCCGGCGCAGACTTCGATCAGCAGCGGCGGATCGCCCTCGGCGTAGACCGGAAAGCGGAACTGCCGGACGAGAATGACGGTATCGCGCGAAGCGTCGAGCAGCAGCACAGCGGCGGCATCGCCGAGATCGTAAGTCTCGCGTGTCAGGCGCTGCCACTGACCGTCGCGGCGGCGGAAGTCGAAGCTGTTGCGCCTGAGCGTCCGCCAGCCCTTCGCCAGCACCTCGACTTCGAGGTTGCGAACCAGTTCGTCCATGGTGCCGTCTCCGTTGCGCAGTTTACCCTAACGTCGAACCCGAAACCGCCGCTAGCGCAAAGGTGCCTTTGACGAAGCGACGCCCCTTGGCTAGAAGGTTCGCACCATTCCAGACTGGATGGCACGGTCGCCTATCGCCCGGTCCGGCAGCCCCAGTCGCAGCGTGATATTTGCCATGGCCGCGCGCAGTCGCCCGCTTTCCCCGCATCTGTCGATCTATCGCTTCACCATCACCATGGTGGTGTCCATCGTTCACCGCATCACCGGCATCGCGCTGTACGCCGGTACTGTGTTGCTGGTGGGCTGGCTGCTGGCGGGCGCGTGGGGGCCGGTGCCCCTGGCTTATGTCAACGGCTTCTTTGCCCACTGGTTCGGTACGCTGGTACTGATCGGCTACACCTGGGCGCTGTTCCAGCACCTGCTCGGCGGGGTCAGGTACTTTTTCTGGGATGCCACGGCTGGGATGGGAGCCGGGCAGCGCGAGGCCATCTCTTGGGCCAATGTGATCGGCGCGGTGCTGCTGACCGTAATCGCCTGGTCGGTGTATTTCATGTTCCGGGAGACAGCTTCCCTATGATCGACAAGGCAGTCATCGCTAACCCGCGCACCAAGTATGGGTCAGGCCGCGGTGCGACCCGGCACTTCATCACCCAGCGGCTGACCGGGGCGCTCAATATCGGATTCACCGGGTTCCTCATCTGGCTGGTGTTCCGCTTGGCCGGCGCGACGCATCCGGAATTCATCGGTATCGTCGGCAATCCGGTCGTGGCGATTCTCCTCGCCATCCTCATCGTCAACGTTGTCATCCACATGCGCATAGGCATGCGCGAGGTGATCGAGGACTATGTGCATGACGAGCGCGTCAACCGGCTGAGCCGACTGCTGTCCAATTTCTTTGGTCTCGCGATCATCGTCCTCGCCTGGGGCGCCCTCGCCAAAATCGCCTTCTGGGGTTAACCGCATGGCCAGTTACGAACTCATCGACCACGAATTCGACGTGGTCGTCGTCGGCGCCGGCGGGGCCGGGTTGCGCGCGACCCTCGGCATGGCCGAGCAGGGGCTCAAGACTGCCTGCATCACCAAGGTGTTCCCGACCCGCAGCCACACCGTCGCGGCGCAGGGCGGCATCGCTGCCTCGCTCTCCAACATGGGCCCCGACAGCTGGCAGTGGCACATGTACGACACCGTCAAGGGCTCGGACTGGCTGGGCGACAATGACGCGATGGAATATCTCGCTCGCGAAGCCCCGGCGGCGATCTACGAGCTCGAACACTACGGCGTACCCTTCTCCCGCACCGAGACGGGCAAGATCTACCAGCGGCCGTTTGGCGGCCACATGACCGAGTACGGTGATGGTCCGCCGGTACAGCGCACCTGCGCCGCCGCCGATCGCACCGGCCATGCCATCCTCCACACGCTGTACGGCCAGTCGCTCAAGCACAATGCCGAGTTCTACATCGAGTATTTCGCGCTGGACCTGATCATGGGGCGTGATGGCGCCTGCCAGGGCGTCATCGCCTGGAAGCTCGATGACGGCACGCTGCACCGGTTCCGCGCCAAGCTGGTGGTGCTGGCGACCGGCGGGTACGGCCGCTCATATTTCTCGGCAACCTCGGCCCATACCTGCACCGGCGACGGCAATGGCATGGTGGCGCGCGCCGGTCTGCCCCTGCAGGACATGGAGTTCGTGCAGTTCCACCCGACCGGGATCTACGGCGCCGGGTGCCTGATCACCGAGGGCGCCCGCGGCGAGGGCGGCTACCTGACCAATTCCGAGGGCGAGCGGTTCATGGAGCGCTATGCGCCCTCCGTGAAGGACCTGGCGCCGCGCGACATGGTCAGCCGCGCCATGACCATCGAGATCCGCGAAGGCCGCGGCGTCGGTCCGAAGAAGGACCATATCTTCCTGCACCTGGACCACATCGACGCCAAGGTGCTGCACGAGCGCCTGCCGGGCATCTCGGAAACCGCCAAGATCTTCGCCGGCGTCGACGTCACCAAGGAGCCGATCCCGGTCCTGCCGACCGTCCACTACAACATGGGCGGCATACCGACGAACTTCTACGGCGAGGTGGTCACCAAGTCGGGCAGCGATCCGGACTCGGTGGTCCCCGGCCTGATGGCGGTGGGCGAGGCGGCGTGCGTCAGCGTCCATGGCGCCAACCGCCTGGGCTCCAACAGCCTGATCGACCTGGTGGTGTTCGGCCGCGCCGTCGGCCTGCGCTGCGCCGACAAGCTGGTCCCCGGCGCCCAGCAGCCGGACCTCAAGGACGAATGGACCGCGCCGCACATGGCTCGCTTCGACCGCTTCCGCAACGCCGCCGGGACCAACTCGACGGCCGCCCTGCGACTGGCCATGCAGACCGCCATGCAGGAAGACGTCGCCGTCTACCGCCAGGGCGACACCCTGCAGAGCGGCGTCGATCGCATCGAAAAGGTCCGCCAGGAGGCCGAGCATATCGCGGTCACCGACCGCGGCCTGATCTGGAACACCGACCTGGTCGAGACCCTCGAATTCGACAACCTGCTTGGCCAGGCCGCCGTCACCGGCAACGCCGCCTTCAACCGCACCGAAAGCCGCGGCGCCCAGGCCCG
>JAQGJK010000014.1 GCA_028290665.1 Devosia sp.
ACTGTCGACCCGGGCGCATGCCGAGATCGCGTCGATCGATCTCGACGCGGTGCGTGCTGTTCCCGGCGTGGTCCGCATCCTGACCGCGGCGGATATTCCGGGCGAGAACGACGTCAGCTCGGTGCACAAGCACGACGAGCCGCTGCTGGCGACGACGCATGCCGTCTATCACGGCCAGCCGATTTTCGTGGTGCTGGGCACCAGCCGTGACGCGGCGCGGCGGGCGGCGCGGCTGGCCAAGATCGAATATCGCGACCTGCCGCATGTCACCGATATCGCCGGTGCGCTGGCTGCAGGCGGCACAGTAGTGACCGAGCCGATGAAGCTCGAGCGCGGTGATGTGGCCGCCGGCATGGCCAAGGCCGAACGTCGGCTCAAGGGCCAGACGGTGATCGGTGGCCAGGAGCATTTCTACCTCGAAAGCCAGATCGCACTCGCGATTCCGGGCGAAGACAACGAGATGCTGATCCACTGCTCGACGCAGCACCCGACCGAAATCCAGGTGATGGTCGGGCAGGTGCTTGGAGTTCCGCATGCCGCGATCACTGTCAATATGCGGCGCATGGGTGGCGGCTTCGGCGGCAAGGAAACGCAGGGCAATCTGTTCGCCGTGGTGGCGGCAATGGCGGCGGTGAAGTTCAAGCGGGCGGTGAAAATCCGGCCGGACCGGGACGATGATTTCATCATCACCGGCAAGCGCCATGATTTCGTGGTGGATTATGACGTCGGGTACACCGCCGACGGGAAAATCCAGGCCGTGGCGGCAACTTATGCAGCGCGTGCGGGCTATTCGGCGGATTTGTCGGGGCCGGTGACCGACCGGGCGCTGTTTCATGCCGACAATGCCTATTGGTATCCGGCGGTACGTCTGAATTCACTTCCGCTGTTCACCAACACGGTATCGAACACTGCGTTCCGGGGCTTTGGCGGGCCGCAGGGGATCATCGCGGCGGAGCGCTGGATCGAGGACATCGCCTATGCGCTCGGGCGCGATCCGCTCGAGATCCGCAAGGCCAATTTCTATGGCACCGATACCGATAATGTGACGCCCTATCATCAGGTGCTGGAGGACAATGTCATCCACCGGGTGGTGGCAGAACTGGAGGGGAGTTCGGATTACCAGGCGCGGCGGGCGGCGGTGCTGGCGTTCAACGAAGGCAGCCAGGTGCTGAAGAAGGGCATCGCGCTGACGCCGGTGAAGTTCGGCATTTCATTCACGGCGACCTGGCACAACCAGGCCGGGGCGCTGATTCATGTCTATCGCGACGGATCGATCCATTTGAGCCATGGCGGCACCGAGATGGGGCAGGGGCTGCACATCAAGGTGGCGCAGGTAGTCGCCGACGCGTTCGGCGTGCTGGTCGAGCGGGTGAAAATCACTGCGACCAATACCGGCAAGGTGCCGAACACCTCGGCGACGGCGGCGTCGTCGGGTACGGATCTCAATGGCATGGCGGCGCTCGATGGCGCCCGGCAGATCAAGGATCGGATGACGGCGCATGCCGCCAAGATCTATGAGGTCGCGCCGGCGGACGTGGTGTGGGAGCGGGGCGGGATCAGGGCCGGGGAGCAGTTCGTCGAGTTCGGCGAATTGGCCACCTCATGCTGGATGAACCGGGTACAATTATCGGCGGCGGGGTTCTACCAGACGCCCAAGATATACTGGGACCGGGCGACGGGGCGCGGGCATCCGTTCTATTATTTCGCCTATGGCGCGGCGTGCGCCGAAGTGACCATCGATACGCTGACCGGCGAGTATCAGGTCGACCGGGCCGATGTGCTAGAGGATGTGGGTCGCTCGCTCAACCCGGCGATCGATATCGGGCAGGTGGAGGGCGGTTTCATCCAGGGCATGGGGTGGCTGACCACCGAGGAACTGGTGTGGGACACCAATGGCGTGCTGCGGACGCATGCGCCATCGACCTACAAAATCCCTGTCGCCTCGGACACACCGCCGATCTTCAACGTGCGGCTGGCCGAGTGGAGCATCAACAAGGAGCCGGCGATCGGGCGGAGCAAGGCGGTGGGCGAGCCGCCGCTGGTGCTGGGGTATTGCGTGGTCGAAGCGCTGTCGATGGCGGTGGCGTCGGTCGCTGAGTATCGCGTGGCGCCGCGGCTCGACATGCCGGTGACGCCGGAGCGGGTGCTGATGGGGGTCGAGCGGATGCGCGGGGCGGGTCAGCAGTGATGATGACCCCAGCCTCCATTTCGGCGTTCCTCGCTGTGCCGAGCGTGGTGGCCGAAATTACCGCAGTGCGCGGGTCGTCGCCGCGGAATGCCAGGACGTTCATGCTGATTTCGGCAGATCGGATGCTCGGAACCATTGGGGGTGGGGCGCTAGAGCATCTGGTGATCGAGCGGGCGCGGCAGGTGCTGGGCGGGCGGCGCGATGGGGATACGCTTGAGGTGCCGCTTGGGCCCGAGATCGGGCAATGCTGCGGGGGGCGGGTCAATCTGGCGCTTGGCATCGTTGATGCGGCCAAGGCCGAGGCACTGGCGGCGCGGGTGACGGCCGAGCAGGCGGCGCGTCCGCACGTGCTGCTGTTCGGAGCCGGGCATGTCGGGCAGGCACTGGCGCGGGCGCTGGCATTGCTGCCGGTGCAAGTGAGCGTGATCGATACGCGGAGTGACGAACTGGTCGGGTTGCCCGAGACGGTGACGGCGAAAGTCGTCGCCATGCCCGAAGCGCTGGTGCGTTCGGCGCCGCGCGGCAGTTCATACGTGATCCTGACGCATGACCATGCGCTCGATTTCCTCATCGCCAACGAGGCGCTGCAGCGCGATGATGCACCCTATGTCGGCATGGTCGGCAGCCGGACCAAGCGGGCGAAATTTGCCAGCTGGTTCAGCGCCGAGGGCGGGGAGCGGGAGTTGTTGTCGCGGCTGGTATCGCCGATCGGTGGCAACGGCTTTGGGGATAAGCGGCCGGAAGTGATCGCGGCGCTGGCGGCGGCCGAAATAATGGTCCACATTGCCCGGCGGGAAGCTGAAATTACTGGCCGGCTGGTGACCACGGGGGCGTTGGGAACCGTCGATGAACGATAGATTGCCAAATCGGCTGGAGCTGATCGGGATCACCAAGCGATTCCCGGGCGTGCTTGCCAACGACAACGTGTCGTTTGCCGTGAAACCCGGCGAAATTCATGCGCTGCTGGGCGAGAACGGCGCCGGTAAATCGACGCTGGTGAAGATGATCTACGGCATCATGCAGCCCGATGCCGGGGATATCCTGTGGAACAATCAGGAGATTACCGTCGCCAACCCGAAGGCGGCGCGGAAGCTTGGCATCGGCATGGTGTTCCAGCATTTCTCGCTGTTCGACGCGCTGACGGTGCTGGAAAATATCGCGCTCGGCATGGATGCCAAGATCCCGCAGCGCGAGCTCGAAGTGAAAATCCGGGCGGTGATGCAGCAATACGGGTTGCTGCTCGATCCGCGCCGCACCGTCGCGACGTTGTCGGTCGGCGAGCGGCAACGGATCGAGATCGTGCGGGCGCTGCTGCTCGACCCCAAGCTGCTGATCATGGACGAGCCGACTTCAGTGCTGACGCCGCAGGAGGTGGAGCAATTGTTCGTGGTGTTGCGCAAGCTCGCCTCGGAGGGCTGCTCGATCCTCTATATTTCGCACAAGCTGCACGAGATCAAAGCGCTGTGCGACACGGCGACGATTTTGCGGGGCGGCAAACTGGTCGATACCTGCGACCCCAAGGAAGAGACGTCGCGCTCGATGGCCGAAAAGATGATCGGCGCGGGGCTGAAGGAAATCAAGAAGCCGGCCAACACGCTGCTGGGACGGCCCAAATTTATCGTTGACCGGCTGACGACGCGGCCCGACGGGGCAGTGGGGATCGGCATCGCCGAGGTTAGTTTCACGGTGCATGTCGGCGAGATTTTCGGCATCGCCGGGGTGGCGGGCAATGGGCAGAACGCGTTACTCGATGCGCTGTCGGGCGAAATCACCGTGCGGCGGGGCGAGGCGATCCGGCTCGATGAGGCGCCGATCGGGGCGGTGGGGCCGACGGAGCGGCGGCGGCACGGGCTGTCGGCCGTGCCCGAGGAACGGAATGGCCATGCGGCGGTGCCGGAGTTCGCGCTGTACGACAACAGCGTGCTGACGGCGCGCGACCGGATGAAGATGGTGCGCAGCGGGCTGCTGCGGCGGGGCGTCGCCAAGACTTACACCGACAAGGTGATCGCGGAGTTTGCGGTCAAGGCGCAGGGACCGAATGCGACGGCAGGATCGCTGTCGGGCGGGAATTTGCAGAAATACATCATGGGGCGGGAGATCCTGCAGAACCCATCGGTACTGGTAGTCAGCCAGCCGACCTGGGGGGTCGATGCGGGGGCCGCGGCGGCAATCCATCAGGCGCTGGTCGACCTCGCGGCGGAAGGGTCGGCCATCGTGCTGATCAGCCAGGACCTCGATGAACTGCTGTCGCTGTGCAATACGCTGGCGGTGATCAACGAGGGGCGGCTGTCGCGGCCGATGAACATCGAAGATGTGTCGATCGAGGAGATCGGGTTGCTGATGGGCGGGGTGCACGGGGAGTCGGCGGAGATGGCGCCGACGGTGGTGCCGCCGACGACTATCGTGGCGCCGACCCCAATGGCCCCGGAGGCGGAGCCCGCTCATGCGCATTAAGCTCGAAAAGCGCCCCGATCCGAGCCGGCTGATGCTGGTGGTGACGCCGATCGCCTCGGTGCTGCTGACCATGCTGCTTGGGGTGATCGTGTTCGACGCGCTCGGCATCGACGGGCAGCGGGCGGTGATCGACATTTTCCTGACGCCGCTGCTGGCGTCGTACAAATGGCAGGACGTGGCGGTGAAGGCCGCGCCGCTGATCATCATCGGGCTCGGGCTGTCGATCGGCAACCGGGCCAATGTGTGGAATATCGGCGCCGAGGGGCAATACGTCATCGGGGCGCTGTGTGCGGCGGGAGTCGGGATCGCGGCGGGACCGGTCGGCGGGCCGCTGGTGATTGCCGCGATGATTATGGCCGGGATCGTTGGGGGCGGCGCCTGGGCGGCAGTGCCGGCGGTGCTGAAGACCCGGCTCGGGGTCAACGAAATCCTCTCGACGCTGATGTTCACTTATGTGGCGCTGCAGGTGCTGAGCTATCTGGTCGGCGGGCCGTTCAAGGACCCGAATGGACGGAATTTTCCCGCCACGGCGCCGCTGACGGCGGATCAGACGCTGCCGCTGCTGCCATTCACCAGCGTGCATCTCGGGGTCGGCGTGGCGCTGGTGTTGCCGTTCCTGTTCTGGTTCTTGATGTCGCGCTCGGTGTTTGGCTATCAGATCCGCGTGGTCGGCGCGGCGCCGCACGCAGCGCGGCATGGCGGGTTCGACGGCAACCAGACGGTGTGGCTGGCCTTGCTGATCGGCGGCGGCATGGCAGGGCTCGCGGGGGCGCTCGAATTTACCGGCGCGCTCAAGACCATCAATCTCGGGTTTCCGTCGGGCTATGGCTTTACGGCGATCATCGTCGCCTTCCTCGGGCGGCTCCATCCGATCGGCGTGCTGATTGCCGGCATTGTCTTGGCGGTGACTTATGTCGGCGGGCAGGTGGCGCAGACGACGGTGCATATCCCCAACGCCACGGCGGGAATTTTCCAGGCGATGATGCTGTTCTTCATCCTCGCGAGCGACATTTTCGTGCGCTACCGCGTGCGGTTCATCGGCTCACCGAAGTCGGCCGTGTCGCCTGCGGCACCGGCTCCGGCGGCGGGGGAATAGCGATGGGCACGGATTTCGTCATCGCGGCGATCATCACCATCATCGGTATTTCGACGCCGATCCTGTTGGCGGGCCTCGGCGAACTGGTGGTGGAAAAGGCCGGCGTGCTCAACCTCGGGGTCGAGGGGATGATGCTGATCGGGGCGATCACCGGCTTTGCGGTCACGGTGATGACCGGCAATCCCTGGCTCGGCGTACTGGGTGCGGCGGCTGGCGGGGCGCTGTCGGCGCTGCTGTTCGGGTTTTTCGTGTTGACGCTCAATTCCAATCAGGTGGCCACGGGGCTGGCGCTGACGATCTTTGGCACGGGCCTGTCGTCGCTGATTGGACTGAGCTTCGTCGGGCGAATCGTGCCGCAGTTCGGCTCGAGCTTTCCACCGGCGCTGTCTCGCGATCCGATCGGGAGGCTGTTCTTTTCCTATTCGCCGCTGGTGTATTTCGCGCTCGCCATGGTGTTCGTGGTGGCGTGGTTCCTCAGGCGGACGCGGAGCGGGCTGATCCTCCGGGCGGTCGGGGAAAACGACCTCAGCGCGCATTCGATCGGCTATTCGGTGATCGGCGTGCGCTACCTCGCGGTGGCGTTCGGCGGGGCTATGGCCGGCATTGGCGGGGCATACTTTTCCCTCGTCATCACCCCGATGTGGGCTGAGCGGATGACCTCCGGCCGCGGCTGGATCGCTCTGGCGCTGGTGGTGTTCGCCAGCTGGAAAGCCGGGCGGCTGCTGATCGGGTCGCTGTTTTTCGGCGTGCTGATGTGGCTCGAACTCAATGCCAAGGCGGGCGGGCTGTCGTTCATGCCCTATGCCGGCAGCATTCCATCGCAATTCTGGGCGGCAATGCCCTACCTCATGACCGTCGTGGTCCTCGCGCTGATTTCGATGCGCGACCGCGGCGGCTCCAGCGCGCCGGCGTGCCTCGGCAAGCCGTTCCTCCCCGCAACCTAAAACACGATAGACAACAGGAGACGATCTTAATGGCTAAACTCAATCGCCGCGCTTTCATCGCCGCGGCCGGCGCGGCAGCAGCCGTGCTGCCGTTGACCGGAAACGCCTTCGCGCAGGAAAAACTCAAGGTGGGCTTTGTCTTCCTTGGTCCGATCGGCGACTATGGCTGGACCTGGGCGCACAACAAGGGCCGCGAAGCCGTGGACGCCGCCCTCGGCGACCAGGTCGAGACGATTTATGTCGAGAACGTCGCCGAAGACGCCTCGGCGATCCCGGTGTTCCGTGATCTCGCCCAGCAGGGCTGCAAACTGATTTTCGGCGCGACATATGGCTACATGGACCAGATGGTCCAGGTCGCTGCCGAATTCCCCGACGTCAAATTCGAGCATTGCACGGGCTTCAAGCGCGCCGACAACCTCGCCACCTACAATTCACGCTTCCATGAAGGCCGCGCCGTGCTCGGCACCATCGCGGGCAAGATGAGCAAATCGGGGGTGATGGGCTATCTCGGCTCCTACAAGGTGCCGGAAGTCGTGCTCGGGGTGAACTCGTTCATCCTGGCGGCGCAGAAGCAGAACCCGGCGGCGACGCTGAAACTGGTGTTCATCGACAGCTGGTTCGATCCCCCGAAGGAAGCCGCCGCGACCGAAACGCTGCTCAACCTTGGCTGCGATCTCGTCACCACCCACACCGACAGCCCAGCGGCACTGCAAATCCTCGAACAGCGCGGGCTGTACGGCTTCGGGCAGGGCGCCGACATGTCCTCCTTCGCACCGAACGCCCATTTGACCGCCATCGAAGATATCTGGGGTCCGTATTACATCGAGCGGGTCCAGGCCGTGCTCGACGGCACCTGGGCCTCGGCTGATACCTGGGACGGCATAGCGGATGGCACCGTGGTGATTTCGCCTTATAATCCAGCGATTCCGGCCGACGTGGTCGCGCTGGCCGAAGAGGTCAAGGCGGGCTATGTGGCCGGCACCTACGACGTCTTCACCGGTCCGATCTACGACACCGAGGGGACGCTGCGGGTCAAGGACGGTGAAATCCTGCCGCTTAGCGACCTCGCGGTGATGGACTGGTTCGTCAAAGGCGTCGAAACCGCCGCCTGAACGGGTGAGGTGAATTGGGAGGAGGCGGGTGCGAACCCGCCTTTTTCTTATGGGGATGAGTTGGCTGTCGATAGTGCGCCCGGCCGCCCCTTCCACCGCCTGATGGCGGTCGCCCTCCCCCGTGCTGTGCACGGGAGAGGAAAGTGGGGTTTTACCAGCTATGCGGTTTGAGACGACTGGCGGTGCCGCTTGGGGGCTTTTCTTGCGGTGGTTGGGGCGTCAGTGTGTTCGCGGGGCCGGAGTTAAACTGAATGCCTGACTACGCGATCTTCTGGGAGTGGCTGAGTTTTGCGGTGCGGTGGACGCATGTCATCACGGCGGTCGCCTGGATCGGGTCGTCGTTTTATTTCATTGCGCTCGACCTCGGGCTCAGGAAGACGCCGAGCCTGCCGCCGTTGGCGCATGGCGAGGAGTGGCAGGTGCATGGGGGCGGGTTCTATCACATCCAGAAATATCTGGTGGCGCCGGCGTTTTTGCCCGAACACCTGACCTGGTTCAAATGGGAAAGCTATTTTACCTGGATCAGCGGCTTCATGCTGCTGGTGGTGGTTTACTACTTCGGCGCCGACCTGTTCCTCGTCGATCGGAGCGTGCTCGATATTCCGGCGTGGGGGGCGATCCTGTTGTCGATGGGGTCGATCGTGCTGGGCTGGGTGGTCTACGACGCGCTGTGCAAATCGCCGATCGGCAATTCGACGACGGGCTTGATGGTGGTGCTGTTCGCCATCCTCACGGCGATGGCCTGGGCCTATACGCAGGTGTTCACCGGCCGGGCGGCGATGCTGCATATGGGGGCGTTTACGGCGACGATCATGGCGGCGAACGTCGCGATGATCATCATCCCGAACCAGAGGGTGGTGGTCGAAGATTTGCGCGCTGGACGAACGCCGGCGGCGAAGTATGGGAAGATCGCCAAGCAACGGTCGCTGCATAACAACTACCTGACGCTGCCGGTCATTTTCTTCATGCTGTCAAGCCATTACCCGCTGGCGTTCGCGACGCAGTTCAACTGGCTGATCGCCTCGCTGATCTTCCTTGAGGGCGTGGTGATCCGGCATTTCTTCAATTCGCGGCATGCGCGGAAGGGCAATCCGACCTGGACGTGGCTGGCGGCGGTGGTGATTTTCCTGTTGATCGCCTGGCTGTCGAGCGTGCCGCGGGCGATCCCTGCGGGGGAGGTGGCGCTGGCGTCACCGACGGCGCAGCGTTTCCTCGAGGCGCCGAGCTTTGCCGATGCGAGCCTCCTGGTGCAGACGCGGTGTTCGATGTGTCACACCGCCGAGCCGGCGTGGCCGGGGGTGTATCAGGCGCCGAAGGGCGTGCATCTCGACACCGACATCGCCATCGCCGAGCATGCGCGGGAAATCGTGCTGCAGGCTGGGTGGTCGCATGCGATGCCGCCGGGCAATGTCACCGGGATCACCGAAACCGAGCGACGCGTGCTGGTCGGCTGGTACCGCGACGGGTCGGGGACGTGAGCCGGACGATCCTGCGAGGGCGGGTGCTGACCTTTGTCAGCGAGCCGCAGGGGCGGGACGATGTGGGGTCTTATCGGTACCTCGAAGATGGCGCGGTGACCATCGAGGACGGCAAAGTACTGGCGGTCGATGACTATGCGATGAGGCCGGTTGAGGGGGCCATAGTGATCGACCATCGGCCGCATCTGATCATGCCCGGATTCATCGATTGTCATGTGCATTACGTGCAGATGCAGGTGATCGGCACCTATGCGGCGAACCTGCTCGAATGGCTCAACGACCATACCTTCATCGAGGAGCAGCGCTTTGCCCAGCAGGGGCATGCGGGATATATCGCCGACAAGTTTTTCGACGAGATGCTGCGGCAGGGGACGACGACGGCGGTGGCGTATTGCTCGGTGCACCCGGCCTCGGTCGATGCGTTTTTCGCCGAGGCGAACCGGCGGAACCTGCTGATGATCGCCGGCAAGGTGATGATGGACCGCAATGCGCCCGAGGCGCTGCTCGATACGGCGCAGCGCGGCTATGACGAAACGACGGCGCTGATCGCCCGCTGGCAGGGGACGGGGCGGAGTCATTACGCGATTTCGCCGCGCTTTGCGCTGACCTCGACGCCGGAGCAACTGGAGGCCGCGGCGACGCTGATGCGGGAGCATCCGGACTGCTACCTGCAGACGCATCTCAGCGAGAACGACGCCGAAATCGCCTATGCGATGGAGCTGTTTCCGGATGCGAAGGACTATACCGGGATCTACGAGGATTTTGGGCTGCTGGGGCCGAAAAGCCTGATGGGGCATTCGATCCATTTGAGCCATCGCGAGACGGCGGTAATGGCCGAGACCGGGGCGGTGGCGGTGTTCTGCCCGACGTCGAACCTGTTCCTCGGCTCGGGGCTGTTCGATCGTGACCGGTTGCGGCTGGCGGGCGTGACCATCGCGGTGGCGTCCGATATCGGCGGCGGCACCAGCTACTCGATGCTGAAGACGCTCGACGAGGCCTACAAGGTGCTGCAGTTGCGGCACCAGCGGCTGACGCCGCTCAACTCGTTTTACATGATGACACTTGGCAATGCCCGGGCGCTGGGGCTCGAGGGCCGGATCGGCAGCATCGCGCCGGGCCACGATGCCGACCTCGTGGTGCTCGATGCCTCGGCCACGCCGGGAATGGCGCTGCGCATGGAGACCATCGACAGTCTCAGCGACGAACTGTTCCTGCTGCAGACGCTCGGGGATGACCGGAGCGTCGTTGAAACCTACGTCGCTGGAACCGCGTGCAAGCCTTCATCCGGGCATGCCCGAAGGGGTGGTTGAGCTAACCGGACCGCCAACTAGTTGTTACCACCTTTATCAGGTGGACTATGTGTGTGGTGACTGTCCCTGACGCCGCCGCCGCCTGATACATCCGACTGGCGGGTATTGGTCGGCTGTCCTGGGGCCGGACCGCGATCCTCTGTCGGATCGGGTAAGTCAGGCCGCTGGTGGCTCGACCCGGGTCCGCCATGGTGACGATCAGTTTCTTCGTGCTTCTTGCTCGTCGACATGGTTACCGATCCTGCTGATAGCCTTGATGCGTGGTGTTGATCTTGGAGTTGCCCTGCTGACCTTCCTTGTCGTAATTGCGGTCGGTCTCGTGAGCATTCGCGCCGTCGTCGACTTGTGTCTTGTCAGTGCCTCCAGTGCCTTTTGGACTGCGGCTGGCGGGCGGGATTGGTGGCAGATGCTTGGACATTGTCGGCCTCCTCTGGTTGCTCCGAGTAAACTTTCCTGTCGCAGGGCCGGTTCCCGTTTTACCCAGTTGTGAACGCCTGCGGCGGAATGCAGGGTAGGCCGGCAGGAATGGGAAGCGTGCATGATGACCTATGTTGAAAAGTCAGGGCTCGAGGTCGATGCAGGGCTGGCCGCGTTCATCGAGACCGAAGCGCTGCCGGGGAACAGGATCGCGCCCGAGGCCTTCTGGGCAAGGCTGGCGCGGCTGGTCGCCGAGCTTATGCCGAAGAACCGTGCGTTGCTGGCGCGTCGCGACCAGTTGCAGCAGCAGATCGATGATTGGCATCGCGAGCATGGCGCAGTGGCGAGCGATCCGACCGGCTATGAGGCGTTCCTGAAGCGGATCGGGTACCTCGTCGACGACCCGGCGGATTTTTCCATCGAGACCGAGGGGCTCGACCCGGAAGTGTCGACGCTGTGCGGGCCGCAGCTGGTGGTGCCGGTGTCGAACGCGCGGTATGCGCTCAACGCGGCCAACGCGCGGTGGGGGTCGCTGTTCGATGCGCTGTATGGCACCGACGTGATTACCCGCGAGGGCGAGTTGGCGCCCGGGGCGGAATACAATGCGGCACGTGGCGCGGCGGTATTTGCACGGGCGGCGGAGTTCCTCGACGGCGCGTTTCCGCTGAGTGCCGGGAGCCATGCCGGGGTGCGCGGCTATCGCGTGGCGCATCGCAACGGGGTGGCGGTGCTGACTGCCGACACGGAAGCCGGGCCTGTGGGGCTACGTGATGCCGAGGCGTTTGTCGGGTCGGCAGAGCGCGGGGCGGCGAGCGTGCTGCTGCTCAAGCATCACGGGCTGCATGCGGAACTGGTGATCGACCGGGAGAGTGCCATCGGGCGGACGCATCCGGCGGGGCTGGCCGACGTGGTGCTCGAAGCGGCGCTCACCACCATCGAGGATTGCGAGGATTCGGTCGCGGCGGTCGATGCTGCGGACAAGATCGGGGTGTATCGCAACTGGCTCGGGCTGATGACCGGCAAGCTCGAGGATGCGTTCGAGAAGGGCGGCCGCACGGTGACGCGGCGGCTTAATCCGGACCGGAGCTATGTGGCGCCGGACGGGTCGACGCTGACGCTCAAGGGACGGTCGCTGCTGCTGGTGCGCAATGTCGGGCATCTGATGACCACCGATTCGGTATTCAACGCCGACGGCGAACCGATCGGCGAGGGGTTGCTCGACGCGGTAGTCACGGTGCTGTGCGGAATGCACGACCGGGAGAATTCGCGCACCGGGGCAATCTACATCGTCAAGCCCAAGATGCACGGCCCCGAGGAAGTGGCCTTCGCCTGCGAGGTGTTCGGCGCCGTCGAGACGATGCTGGGGCTCGCCCCCAACACGGTCAAGATCGGCATCATGGACGAGGAACGCCGGACTTCGGCCAACCTCAAGGCTGCGATTTTCGCGGCGCGCGCCCGGGTGTTTTTCATCAATACCGGGTTCCTCGACCGGACCGGCGACGAAATCCATACCGCGATGGAAGCGGGGCCGGTGCTGCGCAAGGACGACGTCAAATCCGAGCGCTGGATCACCGCCTATGAAGACCGCAACGTGCTGATCGGGCTCGCCGCCGGGTTCGCCGGGCGGGCACAGATCGGCAAGGGCATGTGGGCGCGGCCGGACGACATGGCGGCGATGATGAGCTCCAAGCTCGGCCACCCCAATGCCGGGGCGAACACTGCGTGGGTGCCTTCGCCGACGGCAGCGACACTGCATGCACTGCATTACCATCAGGTCGATGTGTTCGCGGCGCAGCAGCGTCGGCACAACCAACCCGTGCCGCCATTGTCCGAGCTGTTCTCGATGCCGGTGCTGGCGCCGTTTGCGCTCAGCCGGGCAGAAATCGTGCGCGAACTCGAGAACAACGCGCAGGGGATTTTGGGTTATGTGGTGCGCTGGGTCGACCAGGGCGTCGGTTGCTCGAAGGTGCCCGACATCAACAATGTGCAGTTGATGGAAGACCGGGCGACGTGCCGGATTTCGTCGCAGGGCATCGCCAACTGGCTGCGGCACGGGCTGACCAGCAAGGACGAACTGTTCGAAGTGTTCGAGCGCATGGCGGCGGTGGTCGACGCGCAGAACGCCGGCGACCGGCTGTATCAGCCGATGGCAGGCAACGAACACTCGATCGCGTTTCAGGCAGCGCTGGATCTGGCGATCCACGGGGCTGATCAACCATCGGGGTATACCGAGCCGATTTTGCACGCGCGGCGGGTGGAAGTGAAGCGGCTGGGCGGGGAGCGGTAGTGGGGCGACCATAGCCTGCGTGTGGCTCGGCGGAGTTTTTTTATCGGCACTTCTGCATGTGGAGCGACCCCCTCCCTAGCCCTCCCCTCAAGGGGGAGGGGAGGGTTCGTGGCACGCTTGCCCCTCATTTAATCGTCTGAGAAATCACCAATCCGACTTCGGCGAACTGACAAACGCCAAGTGCGATGGGAAAGCGTGAGGCGGACCCTCCCCTCTCCCCTGAGGGGAGGGCCAGGGCGGGGGTAGTGCCACACATGCATGACGGGGATAGTCAGCTCGGCATATCCACGTCCATTCTGTTGTCAGGCCAAGGTATCCAGATGAACGCGGAGCCGGTGACGTAGTGGGTTCCCGCTTACTGTCAGCGCTGCGCGCAGTGGCACGACTGAGCATCCAACCACCCCTCCCGCACCTGGAGCTACCCCCTCCCTAGCCCTCCTCTCAAGGGGGAGGGGAGGGTTTGTGGCGCCGGGTCGCCTTACTTGTACCGTCTGATTTCTGCAGTGCTCTCGGACCTACACCTCGTAGGTCGGCAGCGTGAGCGCGGCTGGGCGTTCGGGACCTAGGTCGAGGGTGATGTCGTTGGCGATTAGGGTCGTGGCGCTGTTGAGGGGCTCGTTGGTGCCGAGATTACGGGCGTAGCGGGGGTGGGCGCCGGAGGCAATGAGGAGGCGGAGGCGGTGGCCGGGGCGGAAGCAGTGGGCGGTGGCGTGGAGTTTGATGGTGACGGCCCAGCCGGCGCCGGTCCGCTCGGTATCGGGGGTGATGCGGGTGAAGCCGTCGCAGACGTTGCGGGAAATGCCGGCGGGGTCGACGTCAGAGAGGCGGACGAACAGGTCGAGGTGCGGGATGGTGGCGCGGACATGGAGGCTGGCGGTCGATTGACCGATGATGGTCAGCGGTTCGGTCAGCGGAGCCGAGGTGTGGACCAGGAGGTCGGGGCGCGCTTCGAGCGGCGCGTTGTCGACCGGGCCGGCGCCGGTGAAGGCGAAGATGGCACCGCCGAGGTTGGGGGTCGGATCGGCAGGATCGTAGCGATAGCTCAGCTCCGTTGCCGCGGTCGGTGGAGTGGGCTCGAGGCTGTTGCCGGGAGCAAGGTAGAGCTGGCGCTCCGACGGGGGACCGGGTGGGTAGCTGTCGAATTCGTGCCAGATGCCGGTGCCGCCGACCTGCAGGCGGACGGGCTTGGCGCGCAGGCCCTTACGGTCGCCCATGAGTTCGGCGCGCATCCAGGTCAGCGTCTCGCGCACGGCCGCATATTGCAGTTCGGGGTGGACGTGCCACCAGACGCCGACGGTGAGGTAAGGGGTGTGGCCAAAGCTCACCAGCGTCTGATAATCGCGCAGCAGCTGATCGACCATGAAATCATACCAGCCCGACATGAAATGGTTGGGCGGGGTGGTGGCCGAAAGGCGGTGGGAGTGGTCGATTTCCGTCCAGAAATCGGGGTTGTCGAGCGCATTGGCGAACCAGCGGCGCCAGAACGGCACCTGATGACCGGCAGCAACGCGATCGGCTTCGACCAGCGGCAGGGTCATCGAGGCCGCGAGGGTGGTTTTTTCCACATGGCCACTGAACAGCCGGCGGGCGCCGCCGAGGTTGATATTGTTGACGATGTCGAGCGTCTGCAACCAGCTCAGCCACAAGCTGACGTGGAAGGCGCCGGAGGGCAGGACGACGCTTTTGAACTCCGAGGAGGTGACTTTGGTCGCCATGGCGGAATTTGGCGGCAAAGCATCGGAAATCGCCCATTGCGCATAGCCGAGATAGGAGGGGCCGGAGAGGCCGAGGCGGCCATCGTACCAGGATTGGGCCTTGATCCAGTCGAGCGTGGCGAGGCCATCGGCGCGCTCATGGACCAGCGGATCGAACTCGCCGCCGGATTTGTCGGTGCCACGGCAGGCTTGCAGTACGCAGTGGAAACCGCGCTCGGCATAGGACATGGCGACGGCGGAAAAGCCGTAAAAACCATAGGGCAGGCGCATCAGGATGGTCGGGTGCGCGCCAGTGCCGCGGGGCGAAAACACCCGGGTAACGAGTTCGACGCCATCGGGCATGGCGAGGCGCACGGTGCGGCGGACCATGGCGCGGTGCGTCGTGCGCGGAAGCCCGGCGACGCGGGTCAGAAAGAAGCTGCCGATGCTCATAAGCCGGTTCGCCCTGGTTTAAGTCAGCACAGTGGCTGTGGACACGGTTCCGTTCAAGGGCGGAACCGCGACCACGGCGTGGCGTTTGGTCCCTCGCAGCCGATAGCGGCATTTTGGGGAACGTCACATGGAAACCTACGATTCAAAGAAAACGACGACCGAGGTCAGTGGCGCCAACCGTAAATCGACGAATTTCCGCGTGCTGCTGATTTCACTGCTGATCGTCGTCGTGGCGTTTGCGGTGATCTACTTCGTGTTCTCCGGTCAGCCGTCGACAGTCACGACTGTAGCGCCCTGAGGGCTGGCCGTGCCGCGCTTGAAGCTCGTCGCCCGCGACGATTTGACTGTACGCCGCAAGCGCAGCGGTCGCGGCTTCAGTTTTGTCGACGCAAACCGCCTGCCCGTGAGTGCAGAAATTCGCGAGCGGGCGCTGGCACTGGTTATCCCGCCCGCCTGGACGGAGGTGCGGGTTGCCGCCGACGCCAATGCCCACATCCAGTGCATCGGGATCGATGAGGCGGGGCGGGTGCAATATATCTATCACCTCGACTGGGAGAAAAAGCGCAACCAGCGCAAGCAATTACGGCTGGCGCTGTTGACGGCAGCGTTGCCGCGCATCCGCCGGCGGGTGGCGGAGGATTTACGTAAGCCGGCGGGCAGCCTTGATCTGGCGCTGGCGATCGCCGTGGCGTTGATCGATCGTACCGCGATGCGCGTCGGCCGGGAGCGCTATCTCGAAGCCAATGGAACCCGGGGAGCGGGGACGCTGTATTCCAAGGACGTCACCATCAATGGCGACGAAGTCTGCCTGGCCTTTCCGGCAAAAAGTGGCAAGGCCGCCCGGTATTGTCTCATTGACCCGGCACTCAGTGCTGCGGTTTCGGCAATTCTGACACTGCCGGGGCGGCGCCTCTTGGCGTATCGGACCGAGGCGGGGAAGGTTGTGGCCATCAAGACTGATGCGATCAACGCTTATCTGCGCCAGATTTCGGGCGTCGAGATCTCGGCGAAGGATTTCCGGACGCTGCATGCGAGCGCCATGGCGGGCGAAGCGTTGGCCAAGCTCGAACGCGGCACGACCGAACAGGCACGCAAGCGGCAGATGGCGTCAGTCACCAAGGCGGTGTCGGAGTATCTGCGCAACACGCCGATGGTGTGCCGAAAAAGCTATGTGGCGCCGTGCCTGTTCAAGCTGTTCGACACCGGGAAACTGAGCGGGCTATGGAACGCGGCAGGCACTGGCGGCCATGGAGTCAAGGCGAGGGAAGCAAAACTCGGCAGGGTGCTGGAGGCCGTGCTTTAAGGCTCAGGCGCTGAGGCGGGGCTGTATCTGCTGATAGTGGTCGACGTTGTCGCCACGAAACAGAGCTTCAAGCTTGAACTCGACGATGGCCGGCGAAAACAGGAAGCCCTGCAGCACGTCGCAGCCGAGCTTTTCGAGGACGCGGCGCTGGGATTCGAGTTCGACGCCCTCCGCCGTAACCGAGATGCCCATGGCTTTCGCCAGCATCACCATGGCCTGGACGATGGCGTAGGAGACGGCGTCGTCGGGCAGTTGCTGGACGAAGGAGCGATCGACCTTGATGCGATCGACGGCGTAGCGCTTGAGGTAGTTCAGCGACGAATAGCCGGTGCCGAAATCATCGAGGGCAATGCGGATCCCAGCGGCACGGAAGGTGCGCAGGGTGTCCGAGATCTGGCTCTCGTCGTCGATCAGGATGTTCTCGGTAATTTCCAGTTCAAGGCAGGATGGCAGCATGCCGGTCTGCTTCAGGATATCGAACAGCAGCCGGCTGAACCCGGGATTGCGCAACTGGACCGGTGAAATGTTCACGGCAATGGTGCGATCGGGCCAGCGTGCGCCAAGCTCGCAGGCGCGGCGCAATACATACTCACCGAGATTTTCGATGAGCCCCGATGATTCGGCGACGGGGATGAACTTGGCGGGCGAGATGCTGCCGAATTTCGGGTGCTCCCAGCGCGCCAGGGCCTCGGCGCCGATGATGGATTTGCCGCACGCATTGTAGAGCGGCTGGAACTGTACGGTGATCTGGCCGGGGCGGCGGAGCGCTTCCCGAAGCTCCATCTCGATGGTCCGGCGAAGCTGCAGCACCTCGTTCATGCGCTCCTCGAACAGCACAGCGCGATTGCGGCCGGCGGATTTGGCCTCGTAGAGCGCGATGTCGGCATTGCGCGCGACGGTGCCGCGGGTCGAGGTGCTATCGAAAATCACCACGCCGATACTGCCGCCGATGTGGGTCTCGCTGACCGAGATTTCGAATGGTCGGGCTAGGGCGGCGACCAGGCGACCGGCGAGCACCATAGCATCGCCCTCGGGACCGATCAGCGGGTGGATTACGCCAAATTCGTCGCCGCCGAGACGGGCAATGGTATCTTCCGGCGGCAGCAACTGGCGCAAACGCTCGGCCGCGGCCCTGATGAGTTCGTCGCCCGCGGCATGGCCGAGCGTGTCGTTGACCTGCTTGAACCGGTCGAGATCGAGCATCATCACGGCGGTCCGTTCGCCGGCGGTGCGCTCGGCGAGGACCTCGTCCAGGCGGTCTTCGAACAGCGTGCGGTTAGGAAGGCCGGTCAGTGAGTCGTGCGTCGCCTGATGTTGTGCGCGGCGATGGCCGGTTTCCAACGCCTGGGTCGACCGCCACAGCTGATCGAGCAGCAAAAATACCAGGACCCCGGCAACGAGGAAAGCGCCAGCGAGGACCGGCGCGGTCTGGCTCAGCATGCGGGCCCCCGGCCGATCCTGTCGCCATTCAAAGAAGGTAACGAAGCGACCGGATTTGGACAGTATCGGGTAGACTGCCTGCGCGCCGTCGGATGGTTGATTGGTTGAGAAGCCTGAGGCCTCGAAATGATAGGTGCGGGCGAGTTTTTGGGCAAAGGCCTGGTTGAGGAAGACGACGCTGATGTGGAGGAACTCGGTGCCTTGCACCTGAAAAATGTCCGATGAGTCGGAAATTATCGGCGCGATGCTGACAATAGCGGGGTGTCCGGAGACGGTGGTGACATCAACCGCGTGGGCAAGTTCGACGGCAGTACCGGCATTGTAATTGTCGAGGAGACCCGCCGCGATCTTGCCGCGCAACTCCGCAATCAGTGGTTCGAAAGCTGCGGCATCCGCGGTGAACAGTTCCGTATCGGCCAGCTTGCCGCCGTCCATCGCATAGACCGGCGTGTTGGATGGATCGAGCACGAAAGTGCGGTCGTGACCGAAAAAATCATGCATCCAGAGTCCAAGATTGACGTGCACCCAGTTCTGGTTGAAGCCGAACTTGGTCTGGATGATCGCATCGTCCCAGACGGTGACGCTTTCCTGTTCGCGCGGCACTCCAGCGAGGATTTCCCCGATAGCGTATTCGACCGATTGAGTTTCGCGCTGTAGCGAGCGCTGGTCGATATTGGCGGTCGACCAGAGCACAAACGCGACCACGCCGATGGCAGTCGCCACCAGCGAGACAATGACCGGAGCGAAGATGCTCGTCGAAAAGCGCCAGGTTTTCGACGGCGGTCGGGGTTGCGCCATGCAAGTTCCGGTCGTCGGGAACGCAGACTGTAAATCCATGGGCTTATGAAGTGGTTACCGCGGACCTGCCGAGCGGGCAGCGGGCGAAGATTATTGGCCCTTGCAGTTCAGTCCTTGAACAGGACTTCGCGATCCTGGGTGAAGTTGGCGAGGAGGGGAATGGCGGCGCCGCCCATGGCTCGGGCAGCATTGCCGAGCGTGCCTTCGATGAGACGGAAGGGCGACAGGCCCTGAACGTTGACAAGGCCAATGGCCTCGCGCGTCCGATCGACGATGCGGCTGCGAACCGTGGTCGGGACGGCGCCGTCGATGATGACGATCTCGACGTCGATGACGGCGATGGCCGCGACAATCGCGTGGGCGAGGCTCTCGGCGACCTCGTCGATCCATTCGCCGAGTGCCGGCTCGAAATCGTCACCCCAGTCGTCGGGCGATTGCCACAGAAAATCGGCGTTGCGGCCTTCGGCGATGAGCTTCCGTTCGAGCACGTAGATCGAGGCGATGTTCATCAACTGGGGAGTGCGAGCGCGCCCGGTGCGGCGGTCGCCAGCGGGCATCGAACCGAGAGCTCCGGCATTGCGGGTGCGGCCGGGAAACAAATGGCTGTCGAGCACCAGCCCACCGCCGATGAAGGAGCCGATGAATACATAGAGGTAGTCGGGGTGCTCGGCGCCGCGACCGAACATCAGTTCCGCGGCGCAGGCGGCGGTGATGTCGTTGGAAAAGTACACCGGCCAGGGAAACAGCTGGGCAAGGTCGGCGCGGATATCGACGGTGCGCCAGGCATCGATATCGGCCTGCGGGGCGCCGATTTCCTCGGGCCAGGCCCACATCTCGTAGGGCGCGCCGATGCCAAGCCCGGCGATACGGAGTCGGGTGGCTTCGGGGAGTTCGGCGAGCAGCTCAACGATAGCCTCGTGGGCGAAGCTGCGGATGCCCTCGGGCGTCGGGTAGCGGTAGATCTTGTGAACGGAGTGAAGCACGGTGCCGACGAAATCGATGAGGTAAAGATCGACGCTGCGGCGGCCGATCTTCAGACCAAAGGCATAGGCGCCCGAGGGATTGAGCGAATGTGGCACCGAGGGTTGGCCGACGCGGCCGCGGCTGGGACTGCCGCGGAGCAACAGGCCATCGGCGGCCAACTGATTGGTGATGATCGAGATGGTCTGCGGCGTGAGTCCGGTCAAGCGGGCAATGTCGGCTTTGGGCAGGTGGCCGTGGCGGCGAATCAGCGAGAGGACCAGCCGCTCGTTATAAAGTCGCACGCCAGTCTGGTTGGTGCCGCGGCTGAGGGCGCCGGGGCGACCGGGCGGCTCGGCTTCGGACGCCAACGGCATTCTCCACAGGCAGACGCCAGCTCATGCTCTCAAGCAAAGAGCCAGTGCAGGCTGAGGTAATATCTGGGGACTTTGCCCCTCCCGACACGATTGCTGCGCCCCACTGCAGCGGTGTGTCAATTAATAAATCAACTGGATTAACTTATTGACAGAGCCCGGGGCGCCGGACTTAGATGTGCCATGGTGCCGGACGTCTCCCAAGGACGGTCGGACCGGGTCGGTGTGACATGGCAAAGCCAGCACGCCGGCTCAAGAGGAACCTTTGGGAGGACACACATGGGTAAGTTTACCAGGATCATGGCCGCTGGGGCCGTGCTCGCCGGCCTGATGGCCGCCACCCCGACCTACGCACAGCAGATCGTCGGGCTGATCACGAAGACCGAGGGCAACCCGTTCTTCGTCAAGATGCGCGAAGGCGCACAGGCGAAAGCGGTTGAACTCGGCCTTGAACTCCGGACGTTCGCCGGCGATTTCGATGGCGACAATGAAGGCCAGATCGCCGCGATCGAGAGCCTGATCGCCGCCGGTGCCATCGGCTTCGCCATCGTCCCCTCGGATTCAAGCGCCATCGTGCCGACGATACAGCAGGCGCGCGATGCCGGGTTGCTGGTCATCGTGCTCGATACGCCGCTCGACCCGATCGACGCAGCGGACGCGACGTTCGCTACCGACAATCGTGAAGCCGGCCGCCTCATCGGCGCCTGGGCCAAGGGCACGCTCGGTGACAAGGCCGCGGACGCCAAGATCGCGTTCCTCGACCTGGCCGTCAATCAGCCGACCGTCGACTATCTCCGCGACCAGGGCTTCATGGAAGGCTTCGGTATCGAAGTCGGCGACCCGAACAAGTACGGCGACGAAACCGATCCGCGCATCTGTGGCCACGAAATGACCGCAGGTTCGGAAGAGGGCGGCGTCACCGCGATGGAAACGCTGCTGCAGCGCTGCCCCGACATCAATGTCGTCTATGCGATCAACGAACCCGCCGCTGCCGGTGGGTACCAGGCACTGCAATCGGCCGGCAAGGCTGACGGCACGGTGCTGTTCGTCGCCGTCGACGGTGGTTGCCCGGGCGTCAAGAACGTCAAGGACGGCATCATCGGCGCCACCAGCCAGCAATATCCGCTGAAGATGGCGGCGATGGCGCTCGAAGCGATCAAGAAGTTCGCCGATACCGGCGAGAAGCCGGCGGTGACCGAAGGCCTCGACTTCTACGACACCGGCGCAACGCTGATCACCGACAAGCCGGTCGAGGGTGTTGCCTCGATCGATACCACCAAGGGCGCCGAGCTCTGCTGGGGCTGAAGATTTCGGCGCCGCCCAGGCGGCGCTGATCGATAACTGCGGACGGGCTGCGGCACGGCACCTGAAGATGCCGGCTGGCCCGTTCGACTATCAGTGGCGGGGAGGACAGCATGAGCGATGACGCCGCAGGTTCGGTGACAGCGGAACGTGGGCTCGCGGGCCAGGCTCCCGGAGTTGCAAGTTTCGACGATACCGCACGCAGCCCCGTCGAGCGGCTGCAGCATTTTTTCCACGCTTTCCCGACGACCATCCCGGCGATCATCCTGATCGTCTCGGTGCTGGTGTTTATCGCGGTAACCAAGGGCAAGTTCCTCGGGCCGCTCAACCTGTCGCTGATCCTCGCGCAGGTGACGATCATCGGCGTGCTGGCGACGGCGCAGACACTGGTGATCATCACCGCGGGCATCGACCTGTCGGTCGGGGCGATCATGGTGCTGAGTTCCATCGTGATGGGCAAGCTGGCCGTCAGCTCCGGCATGGTAGTCGCGATCGCCGCCTCGCCGGTATTCATGGTGTTTCCCGATCCGGTGCTGGCCGCGGGAATTTTCGCCGCGGTGCTGGGGCTGGTCGCGGGCATCACTACCGGGCTGCTGTGCGGGCTGGCCAACGGCTTGCTGGTGACGGCATTGCGATTGCCGCCGTTCATCGTGACGCTCGGAACCTGGAGCATCATCGGGGCACTGGTGACGCTGGTTTCGGGCTCGGCGACAATCCGGGCACCCGATATCGCCGCGAGCGCCCCGCTGCTGCAACTGCTCGGGACGCGCATTCAACTCGGCGGCGGGTTCTTCCTGATGTCGGGCTCTATCGTCATGCTGCTGGTCGCCGCGGTAGTCTGGTACATGCTGAGCCGCACGGCGTTCGGGCGGCACGTCTATGCCATCGGCGACGATCCGGATGCGGCGCGGCTCGCGGGTATCCAGGTCAACCGGACGTTGACCGGCGTCTATGTGCTGGCGGGCGTCATTTGCGGCATCGCGGGGTGGGTGGTGATCGGGCGCGTCGGGGCGATTTCGCCACTCGGTAATCAGACTGCCAATCTCGATGCGATCACTGCCGTGGTGATCGGCGGCACCTCGCTGTTCGGCGGGCGCGGCTCGATCGTCGGGACGCTGTTTGGAGCGCTGATCGTCGGGGTGTTCGACAGTGGGCTGTCGCTGACCGGCGTCGATCCGCTATGGCGGCAATTGACCGTCGGAGCGCTGATCATTCTCGCCGTCGCCATCGACCAGTGGATCCGGCGGGTGACGTCGTGAGCAAGTCAATGGAAACTGCGGAGTCGCTGGCCGCCAAATCCGGCATACCGGTGCTCGAAGCCAAGGGGCTGATGAAGCGCTATGGCCGGGTGGTGGCGCTCGACAACGCGGATTTCGAGCTCAGGAGCAACGAAATCCTCGCGGTGATTGGGGACAATGGCGCCGGCAAATCAACGCTGATCAAGGCGCTGTGCGGGGCGGTGGCGCCGGACCAGGGCGAAATCCGGCTATTCGGCAAGCCGGTGAGCTTCAAATCCCCGCTCGCCGCCCGCGAGGCAGGGATCGAGACGGTGTATCAGAACCTGGCGCTGTCGCCGGCGCTGTCGATCGCCGACAACATGTTCCTCGGCCGGGAAATCCGGAAGCCGGGGTTCATGGGCCGGGTGCTGCGGCGGCTCGACCGCTCGGCGATGCAGAAAATCGCGCGCGATAAGCTCAGCGAACTGGGGCTGATGACCATCCAGAACATCAATCAGGCGGTGGAAACGCTGTCGGGCGGGCAACGGCAGGGCGTGGCGGTGGCACGCGCCGCGGCGTTCGGATCGCGGGTGGTGATCATGGACGAGCCGACGGCGGCGCTCGGGGTCAAGGAGAGCCGGCGGGTGCTCGAACTGATGCTCGACGTGCGCCGCCGCGGGCTGCCGATCGTGCTGATTTCGCATAACATGCCGCATGTGTTCGAAGTCGCCGACCGCATCCATATCCACCGGTTGGGGCGGCGGATTGCCGTGGTTGATCCCAAGGCGATCTCGATGTCTGATGCCGTCGCCATCATGACGGGGGCAATGAAGCCACCTGCAGAATTTGCGACTTGAGGGGCGGGGTGTGGGCCCTCACCCAGCCTTCGGCCACCCTCTAGGGGAAGTTGGGGTGTGAACTGCCTCGTTTCCCGTTGAATGATTGATTCCGATAAACCTGCCAGCAGGATGGAAAATATGAGCAAAGTCCGGGCTCTGGTGCTCGAACGCCAGCACGAACTGGCGCTGCGCGAGATCGAATTGCCGATGGAGGTGGGGCCGGGGATGGTCAAGATCGCCGTCCACACGGTCGGGGTGTGCGGGTCGGACGTGCACTACTATACGCATGGCAAGATCGGGCCGTTCGTCGTCAATGCGCCGATGGTGCTGGGGCATGAGGCGGCGGGGACGATTACCGAACTGGGTGCTGGGGTCACGCATCTCGCGGTCGGCGATCGGGTGTGCATGGAGCCGGGAATTCCGGACCCGAATTCGCGGGCGAGCCGGCTCGGCATGTATAATGTCGATCCAGCGGTGACGTTCTGGGCGACGCCGCCGATCCATGGAGTGCTGACGCCGGTGGTCGTGCATCCGGCTAACTACACATTCAAGCTGCCGGATAATGTCAGCTTCGCCGAAGGGGCGATGGTCGAGCCGTTTGCGGTGGGCATGCAGGCGGCGACGAAGGCGCGGATCGTGCCGGGCGATACGGCGGTGGTGCTCGGCGCCGGGCCGATCGGGACTATGGTGGCGATCGCCGCGCTGGCCGGCGGCTGCGCGCGGGCGATCGTTGCCGACCTGGCACAACCCAAGCTCGACATCGCCGCACGGTATCAGGGGGTGATCCCGGTCAACATCCGGGAAACCAACCTCGTCGACGAGGTGAAGCGATTGACTGATGGCTGGGGCGCCGATGTGGTGTTCGAGTGCTCGGGGTCGCCCAAGGCGTGGGAAACCATAATGAACCTGCCACGGCCGGGCGGGACCATCGTCGTCGTCGGCCTGCCGGTCGACCCGGCGCCGTTCGATGTCGCCACGGCCTCGTCGCGGGAACTGCGGATCGAGACGGTGTTTCGCTATGCGCACCAGTACGAACGGGCCATCGCACTGTTCGCCTCGGGGAGAGTGGATCTGAAGCCGCTGATCTCGGAGACGTTCGCTTTCGAGGACTCGGTCAAGGCGTTTGACCGTGCGGTGGAAGCACGGCCGAGCGATGTGAAGCTGCAGATCCGGGTGGCGGGGTAGGGCGACTATCCTCTCCTGTGCGGAGCACGGGGGAGGGGACTGTCGTAAGGCGACGGGGGGGCAAAAGGGATAGGACGGCGTGTGTGGCCGCCCCCTCCACCAGCTTCGCTGGTCCCCCTCCCCCGCTTTCGCGGGAGAGGATGAAGAGGGCGATCGGAGACTTCAGGAGTTAGGGCGAGTTATTCGAAGTTCACATCTGGCCCGACCGGGATGATCCGGTGGGGGTTGATGGTGGTGTGGCTCCAGTAATAGTGGGTCTTGATAGCGTCGAGGTCGACGGTGTCCTTGATGCCGGGAGCGGCGTAAAGGCCCTTCAGGTAATGCGTGATGTTAGGGTAATCGGCGATCGCCCGGATGTTGCACTTGAAGTGGCCGAAATAGACGAGGTCGAAACGGAGCAGGGTAGTGAACAGCCGCCAGTCGGCTTCGGTGACCTGATCGCCGGCGAGGTAAGCGGTCTCTGCGAGCAGGCCCTCGACCCAGTCGAGCGCGGCGAACAGGTCGCGGACGGCAGTCTCGTAGGCTGACTGGGTGGTGGCGAAGCCGGCCTTGTAGACGCCGTTGTTGATGTCGTCATAGACCCGGGCGTTGATTGCGTCGATCTTGTCGCGCAACGGTGCCGGGTAGAAATCGGTGGTGTTGCCGGTGAGGTCGTCGAATGCCGAGTTGAGCATGCGGATGATTTCGCTGCTCTCATTGTTGACGATGGCGTTGGTTTGCTTATCCCACAGGATGGGGACGGTGACGCGGCCGGAGAACTGCGGATCGGCCTTCACGTAGACCTGCCACAGGTGATCGCTGTTGAACAGCGCGTCGCCGGTCGAGCCTTCGTCCTTGAAGGTCCAGCCGGTGTCCTCGGGCATTTTGGACGAAACCGCCGAGACCGAGATCAGGTCGGTAAGGTCCTTCAGCGCGCGGAAAATCAGCGTGCGATGGGCCCACGGGCAGGCCTTTGCCACGTAGAGATGATAGCGCCCGGGCTCGGCCTTGAAACCGGAACTGCCGTCGGCAGTTATGGCATCGCGAAACTTCGTGACAGTGCGAACGAATTTGCCGCCCGAAGCTTTGGTATCGTACCACCCGGGAGTCCAGGTTCCGTCAATCAACTGGCCCAAGATGGTGCCCTTTCCGCTGCAATGCGCTCACGCTGGCGCCCCAATGCGACGCTTGAGTGTCCTAGCAAATTTACGAGGCGTGCGAATTGAATTGGAAGGCCGGTAAAATGAATTATCGTTTACGCAATGCCCCCGTGATGCTATTGCGCCAGACAGGTGTGGAGGCACCCAGGATGGAAAAGGGTGCGCAGGTGACACGACGACCGTAACGGTCGTTTTCGCGCGGTGCCACGGCGTCGCACTTGTCCCTACTGCATCGCTCCAGGACTAGTCACATGATCATGACGTCCCTCCAGACTGCCCCTGCGGCCGGATTCGCACCGGCATTCGAGCCTCCCGTCATCCGGTCCGCCAATGCTGCCGACAGCCAGTGGATTGATGAATTGCAGGCCATCGCCTTCGGGCCGGGCCGGTTTTCGCGCACGGCGTTCCGCATCCGCGAACGCTTTCCCATTGATCCGACGATGTCGCTGGTAGCGGAATGCGAGGGCGTGCCGTGCGGCTCGGTGTGGATGACGCCGATCAGCGTCGACGGGCTCAATGGGTATCTGCTTGGCCCCTTGGCGACGCATCCCAATTTTCGCAAGCGTGGCGCCGGCAAGGCGCTGGCGCGGACGGCCATGCAAATGGCGATGGAACGGGCCGATGGCACGTTTGTGCTGCTGGTCGGCGATCAGGATTATTATTGCCCGCTCGGCTTCACCACCACGACGCGCGGCGCGATTCAGTTTCCCGGGCCGGTCGACCCGGACCGCGTGCTGCTTTACGCTGACGATCCGACGCTGGCCGCGCGGCTCGCCGGGCCGATCGCGGCGTTCAAGCGCTAATGCCTCCAGGAGGCGCCTTGGTCTCCGATGATCAACTCATTGCCGGGATTTCCGGACGCTTGCTGGCCCGGCCCGAGACGGCCGAGTCGCGCGCGGCGCTGGAGCCCGACTGGTTGCCGGATCAGCCATTCGAGCGACCACCAGTACCGGCTGCAGTGCTGATCGCGCTGGTGCGTCGCGAGGTCGGGCTGACGGTGCTGTATACCGAGCGCTCGGCTGATCTCAGGGCGCATTCCGGGCAGGTGTCCTTTCCCGGCGGCAAGATCGACCCCACGGATGGCGGGCCCGGTGATGCGGCGCTGCGCGAAGCTTGGGAAGAGGTCGATCTTCAACCCGCCGATGCGCGGATCCTTGGATATTTGCCGCATTATTACACGGGGACGAATTACCTGATCACTCCGGTGGTGGCGGTAGTGGCGCCGAGCCGGGACTTTACCGCCAACCCGACAGAAGTCAGCGGGATGTTCGAGGTGCCACTCAGCCGGCTGGTGGATGCCGCGAGCTATGGGACTTATCGGGTAATGGTACGGGGTCAGGTGCACGAGACGTGGCAGATTGACCATGAGGGGCACCGGATCTGGGGGATCACGGCGAATCTGACGCGCCGGTTCCGGGATTTGGCGCTGCTTGAGGCAACGGCATGAACCGGGACGAAATCGCGCTGCGCATTGCGCACGCCGACTGGTTGCTCCAACCCGAAACGCAGGCGGTGTTTGCGCTGCTCGACGGCGCCGAAGGGCGGACGCGGGTGGTCGGCGGCGTGGTGCGCGACACGGTGCTCAACCTGCCGCGCACCAGCGGGGAGATAGATTTTGCGACGGAACTGCCGCCTGAAGAGGTGATGCAGCGCGCCCGCAGTGCCGGGGTTGCCGCGTATCCCACGGGCATCGAGCATGGGACGGTGACGCTGCGGCTCGGTCCGCTGGTGGCCGAGGTGACGACACTGCGCGAGGATGTGACGACCGATGGCCGTCATGCCGTGGTGCGGTTCAGTGCCGACTGGTACCGCGATGCGGCGCGGCGGGATTTTACGCTGAACGCGCTTTATGTCGACGCTGCCGGGGAGCTATACGATCCACTCGAGGGGATCGAGGATTGCGTGGCGCGGCGGGTCCGGTTCATCGGCGATGCCGATGCGCGGATCGCCGAAGACCGGTTGCGGGTGTTTCGGTTTTTCCGATTTTCGGCCAGTCACGGCAACCAGACGCTCGATGGGGAAAGCCTCGCGGCCTGCCTCAGGGCGCGGCTGATGCTCGGGAGTCTGTCGCGCGAGCGGGTCGGCTCCGAGATGAAACGCATGCTGGGCCTGCCCAAGGTCGCAGCGACGCTCGGGGTGATGGCGGATGCGGTAATCGTCGCCATCCCAGCGTTTGCGCTCAGGGCGCTGCAAGCCTATGAGCGGCAGGCGCCGCGGCCCGATTTCCATGCGCGGCTGGCGTTCCTCACTAAATTCATCGAGGCGGAACGGCTCAAGGCCGAGTGGCGGCTGTCGAACGACGACATCGCGACGGCGCTGGCGATCCGCGACGGCGCAGCGCTGCTGCAAGCGTTGCGGATCGGGGAAGCGGCGTATCGGTTCGGGCCCGTCATCGACGATGCAATCGAGATGGCCGGGGTGCTCGAGGGTTGGACGTCGGCGGGCAAGCAGGTAGTTCGCGATCAGGTGACCGAGATGGGGCAGCCGAAATTTCCGCTATCGGGTGGCGATCTGGTGGCACGCGGGTTCAAGCCCGGGCGGGGGCTTGGCGAGGAACTTGGACGGCTCGAAACCGAGTGGATCGACAGCGGCTTCGAGCTTGATCAGCACAGCCTGTTGGCCCGATTGCGGAGCAACGGCTGAGTCAGGGCCACCTTACTGCGGGGGGCATCGAGGAAAGAATCGCCTCGATGTTGCCACCGGTCTTGAGCCCGAACGTCGTGCCGCGATCGTAGAGCAGGTTGAATTCCACGTAGCGGCCACGGCGGACGAGCTGTTCTTCCCGATCTGCCTCAGTCCATGGCGTGGCAAAGTTTCGGCGGACGAGGGCGGGGTAAACCTCGCAGAAGGCGCGGCCGACATCCTGGGTAAAGGCGAAATCCCGGTCCCAGTCGCCGGAATTGTGCTGGTCGTAGAAAATACCACCGATGCCGCGGGGTTCGTTGCGGTGCTTGAGCCAGAAGTACTCATCGCACCATTTCTTGTAGACCGGATAATCGACGCCATGAGCCTCGCAGGCGACTTGGTAGGCGGCGTGGAATGCGATGGTATCGGGGTCGGTCTGGGTGCGACGGCGGTCGAGCACCGGGGTCAAGTCGCCGCCACCGCCGAACCACCAATTTCCGGTGACGATCATCCGCGTGTTCATGTGCGCGGCGGGGACGTTGGGATTCCACGGATGGACGATGACCGAAACGCCGGCGCTCCAGAACTCGGTCCCAGCCTCGGTATGCGGCATTTGGCGGGCAAATTCGGCGCTGAACTGGCCGTGGACGATAGAGATGTGAATGCCGGCTTTTTCGAACACCCGGCCGTTCAGCATGCCCATTTCGCCGCCGCCGCCATCGGGGCGTGACCAGGGTTTCAGCACAAAGCGTCCGGGGGGCAGATCGGCGTGAACGCCGCCTTCGGCTTCGATGGCTTCGAGGCGGCCGCAGAGATCATCGCGCAATTGGCGGAACCACGCAGCAGCGACGCGTTTTTTGGTTTCGATATCGGCGGGCAGGGTCAATTGAGGTCCTTGAAGCTATTGGTCTGTCGCATGGCCTCGCCGAGCACCAGCGTCGCGGCGAGGGCGACGTTAATGGACCGGAGGCCCGGACGCATCGGGATGCGGAGCCGCAGGTCGGCTGACGCCGCGACGGCATCGGGGACGCCGGCACTTTCGCGTCCGAGCAGCAGGATGTCGCCAGGCGCATAGGCGGCTGCGTAAGCTGAGTCGGTGGCCTTGGTGGTCAGGAGGAGCAGGCGTTGGCCCGCGGCGCACCGGGTGGCGTCAAAGGCGGCGAAACTGGTATGCTCGATCACCGTGGCGAACTCCAGATAGTCGAGTCCGCTGCGGCGCAGGGTACGCTCGGTAAACGTAAAACCCGTCGGGTGAATCACATGCACCGGCACGCCGAGACACGCACCGAGACGGATGAGCGTGCCGGTGTTCTGGGCGATGTCGGGCTGGTAGAGCGCGAGTTCGATGGGCATGATTCCCGGGTCGCCTGCGGCTGAGTAGAGGCGCCGCTGGGTATAGTGTCGCATGCGGTGAATGTCACCGTCCGGCGGACTGGACAAGCGCATGTCGGAGTGCCACAAGTCACCAAAATCAAGCGCCGTTTGAGGGCAAACGGTGCCCTTTCGGTCGTCGCGAGGGTAGCCGGTGCCGGCGCTGATGGTGTCTATTCGGCGGGGACTTTAGCTTGGCAGACCAACCGACGCAGGTGCAGCACGACGGTCCTACCCCGTCGCGGCGCGATTTCATTTATGTGGCGAGCGGCGCCGTGGGTGCCGTCGGCGTGGCGCTAGTCGCGTGGCCGCTGATCGACCAGCTCAACCCGGATGCCTCGGTCAAGGCGCTGGCAAGCATCGAGTTCGACCTGTCGGGCATCGAGGAAGGCCAGACCCTCACCATCATGTGGCGCGGCCTGCCGGTGTTCGTCCGGCATCGTACCGCCGATAATATCACCGTGGCACAGAACACGCCGCTTACCGATCTGAAGGATCCCGAGCCGGATTCGGCGCGCGTCAAGGAAGGCCATGAGCAGTGGCTGATCATGATCGCCAACTGCACGCATCTCGGCTGTATCCCGGTCGGCGATGCAGGCGATTTCGGCGGCTGGTTCTGCCCGTGCCACGGCTCGCACTATGACACCGCCGGACGCGTCCGGAAGGGTCCCGCACCCAAGAACCTGGTGCTGCCGCCTTATGATTTTGTCAGCGACACGCTGGTCCAGATCGGCTGACGAGGAACGCCATGTCCGAACATTCGACGTACACTCCGGGAAATCCGTTCAGCAAGTGGCTGGATGACCGGCTGCCGATCATCAGGTTTTCGAAAGAGCACCTGCTGGATTACCCGACGCCCAAGAACCTCAATTACTGGTGGACGTTCGGTGCCATCCTGGTGGTGATGCTGGTGATCCAGATCGTCACCGGCATCATTCTCGCGATGCATTATACGCCCAACATCGCCATGGCGTTCGACTCGGTCGAACTGCTGAGGCGCGATGTGAACTCGGGGCGTGTTCTGCAGGCCGCCCATGCCGTCGGCGCCTCGATGTTTTTCGTGGCGGTCTATATCCACATCTTCCGGGGGCTGTTTTTCGGCTCTTACAAGTCGCCACGCGAAGTGCTGTGGATCCTTGGCGTGCTGCTGTTCGTGCTGATGATCACCACGGCATTCATGGGCTACGTGCTGCCCTGGGGTCAGATGAGCTTCTGGGCGGCGACAGTTATCACCAACATCATCGGCGCGGTGCCGTTCGTCGGTGAGAGCGTCCTGCAATTGCTGCGCGGTGGCTTCGCGGTCGGCAATCCGACACTGAACCGGTTCTTCTCGCTGCACTATCTGCTGCCGTTCATTATCGCCGCGGTGGTGGTGCTGCACATCTGGGCGCTGCATGTGCCGGGCAACAACAACCCGACCGGCGTCGACGTCAAGTCGACCCGCGATACTGTGCCGTTCCACCCCTACATCACCATGAAGGACCTCTACGCCGTGGTCCTGTTCATGATCCCGTTCGCGTGGTTCGTGTTCTTTGCTCCCGATATCCTTGGCCACCCCGACAATTACATCATGGCCAACAGCCAGGTGACCCCGGCGCACATCGTGCCCGAATGGTACTTCCTGCCGTTTTACGCCATCCTGCGCGCCGTCGATTTCAACATCCTGTTCATCGACAGCAAGCTTGGCGGCGTGATCTTCTTTGCCGGCGCCATCGTGGTGTTGTTCTTTGTACCGTGGCTCGATCGCTCGCCGGTTCGTTCGGGGTTGTTCCGCCCGTTGTTCAAGTGGTTTTACGCGCTGTTCGTGATCAACTTCATCGGCTTGGCATATCTCGGCGCTGCCCCGGCCGATGGCCGGGTCCTCGGAATCGACGTGCCGACCTTCTCGAAAATCTGCACGGCCTATTATTTCATCTACTTCCTCGTGATCCTTCCCATCCTGCCGCGGTTCGAGACGACAAGGCCTTTGCCGGCTTCAATTTCGGAAAACGTTCTCGGGAAAGCACACGCATGAGGGGCCGGACCATGACGATGAAAACCCTGATTGCCGCAGCCTGCCTCGCATTCGGCCTTGTCGGCCCGGTGCTGGCACAGGAAGGCGCCCATTCGACGCCTGAGATCGCCAAGGAAAGCTGGAGCTTTGGCGGGGTGTTCGGCACTTACGACGAACACCAGCTGCAGCGCGGTTTCCAGGTGTTCCGCGAAAGCTGTTCGAGCTGTCATTCGGCCCGGTTGCTGGCATTCCGCAACCTTTCCGAACCCGGCGGCCCGGGCTTTACCGAAGGCCAGGTCAAGGCCCTTGCGGCCGAATACACCATCGCCGATCCGCTGGTCGAAGGCGGCGAACGCCCCGGTGTGGCCGCTGACCGCTGGCCGGCGCCAATGTCGGAAGCTGACGCCAAGGCCAGTTTTGGCGTGGTTCCGCCGGATTTCTCGGTAATCGCCAAAGCGCGCGGCACCACGCAGCAGTTCCCGTGGTGGATCGTCAATTACTTCACGGCCTATCAGGAAGGCGGGCCGGATTACATCCACGCCCTGCTCAATGGCTACCATGAGGAAGTGCCGGAGGGATTCGAATTACCCGAAGGCAAGTATTACAACGACTATTTCCCCGGTCATGCCATCAGCATGCCGCCGCCGCTGACCGATGGGGCGGTGGACTATGCGGACGCCGAAGAGGGCGGCGTGAACGTTCCGGAGACACTCGACCAGTATTCCCGCGACGTCGCCGCCTTTCTGATGTACGTCGCCGAGCCGCACATGGTGGCGCGCAAGGAGACGGGGTTCCGGGTAATCCTGTTCCTCGTGCTGCTCGCCGGACTGATGTTTTTCGTCAAGCGCCGGTTGTGGGCGGGCATCGAGCACTAGGCATAGTTTGTCGTATCGAACGAGAAGGGCCCCGGTGGCGCCTTTTTTTATAGCCGGAATGGCGGCCGCGGGCCGGCGCCAAGAAATTGCAACGTGTAGCGTCGCATACTAAGGAACGTGTCGTTCGCGTAGTGCTGCCGCAGACCATGATCCGCTACGGCATTTTACCGGCAATAACTCTGCAATGGGGCTTGCGGGGAAGGACCCCGGCAGTGCCAATTGCGAGCTTGCACCACCGGCACGGCAGCCCATGATCGACCTCAAAGCGCTGATCCGCACCATTCCGGATTATCCGAAGCCCGGGATCTTGTTCCGGGACATCACGACGCTGATCGAGCATCCCGAGGGGTTTCGACAAAGCGTCGAGGAGATCGCGGCGCGTTATCGCGGCGTCGGGGTTACCCATGTCGCAGGGATCGAGGCCCGGGGGTTCATCTTCGGGGCTGGCGTGGCGATCGCCATGGGGGTTGGTTTCGTGCCGATCCGCAAGCACGGCAAGCTGCCGGGACAGACGCTCGGGCAGAATTACGCGCTCGAATACGGCGTCGATACCATCGAAATCCACGCCGATGTGCTGGAGGCAGGCGACCGGGTGCTGCTGGTCGACGATCTGATCGCCACGGGCGGCACGGCAATCGCCGCGATCAGCCTGTTGCGCCGCACCGGTGCCACGGCGCGGGACGCTGCGTTCGTCATCGATTTACCGGAACTCGGCGGGGCCAGCAAGCTGGCGGCCGAGGACGTCGAGATTTTCAAGCTGATCGATTTCGAGGGCCACTGACTGCCATGGACCTACTTCTCGACAGCGTCGTTTCGATCATCGGCGTGATCATGGTCGCACTGTATTCGTGGTCGCTCCGCGCGCATTTCAAATCCGACAAAATGAGCGGCGGGGCGATCCTGATCTCGGTGATGGTCGTCGCTCTGGCGCTGGTGCTGCTGTATCTGGTATTCCTGTCATCGCAGCCGCTCGTGGCGCAGCTCGTCGGGCTGGCGATGCAACTCAGTTCGGCCTGGCTGTTCTTTGCTGCGATCAAGGCGTCGCGCGAAGGTCAACTGCGCTTTGCCTTCGATCCGGGCCAGCCGCGCAGCCTCGTGACGTGGGGGCCGTATCGGTGGGTGCGGCACCCGTTCTATGTGTCCTACATCCTGTTCTGGGCCGGCTGGTCCGTTGCCACCTGGTCGCTCTGGCCGGTGGTGCCAATCGCGATCCTGATTGTGGTCTATGTCGTTGCGGCGCTCGGCGAGGAGCGATTGTTCGTCGGCACGCAGATGGCTGCGTCGTATGCGGAGTATCGGCGCCGGACCGGGTTCTTTTTCCCCAAATTCGGCGCCGCTCAGGAGTAGCGTTGTTCCTCCCACGGGTCGCCGCGGTTGTGATAGCCGCGAAGCTCCCAGAAGCCCGGGTGGTCGGCGGTGACGAAGTCGAGCCGGCGCAGCCATTTGGCGCTTTTCCAGAAGTAGAGGTGCGGCACGACGAGACGCACTGGACCGCCATGGTCGAGCGTCAGCGGTTCACCGTTCCAGCTGTGGGCGATCAGGTTTTCCGGCCGCGCGAAGTCCTCGATGGTGAGGTTGGTAGTGTAGCCGTCATTGCTGTGCAGGACGACGTGGGTTGCCGTATCGGAAACGCCGGCAGCTTCAAGCAGGTGCTGCGTCGACACACCGGCGAAACTGTTGTCGTAGCGCGACCAGGAGGTGACGCAGTGGATGTCGCAAAGCCGCGTTTCCTGCGGCTGAGCCATAAAGCTGTTCCAGGTCCATGAACTCGTTGCATCGACCGCGCCGGTGATGTCGAGCCGCCAGGTTTCCTTGGTGACATTAGGCGTTTGGCCAAGGTCGAGCACCGGCCAGTTGCGGACGAGGTGCTGGCCAGGGGGCAGTCGGGCGTCGGCGGGACGGGAGGTCAATCCGGTCAGGAATTTACCGAGTTCAGCCCAACGCGATTTGCTGCGGGTGAGTTTGCTGTCGGCGGGGATATCGGGATCGTCGGTCATGGTACCTCGCTCGATCGGCTATAGGCTAGCGCGCCTTACTCTTCGACCCAAGAGTCGAATTCACCGGATTTGGTCACCCTGGCAACCATATAGCCGCCGCGGTCGCGGGGACGAATTTCGTAATCGAACGCTCCGCCATCCATGCTGCGCTGGATTTTGGCGGCGCTTTCGGCGCTGTCCCGACTTTGAAAAATCTGGGCCGCGCCACCGCTTTCGCGAACGAAGGCAGATGACATTTCAGGTCTCCTTTCAGTGACCGAGTAAAAACGAGCGGCGGGCGCATTGTTTCCATCCGTGGCGATTCCCATCTGACGGGAACCCAATGCTGGAGGACACGATGCTTAACCCCAAAGACCGTGAAGCAATTGAAGGCTTGTTCTTTCGGCTCGACGATGTCGAGCGCAAGTCGCCGCCGCGCGACCGCGACGCCGAGGCCCTGATCGCCGGTGCGCTCCGGGCACAGCCGGCAGCCCCGTATTACATGGCGCAGACCATCCTGGTGCAGGAGGCGGCGCTGAAGCTGGCCGAGCAGAAGATTGCTGCACTCGAGCAGCGATCCGGGCGGGTGCCCCAGCAGGAAGCGCGCCGACGTGGGCCATGGGAACAGAACGCTGGGGCCGATCGCGGTTATGGTGGCGGCGGGTTCATGGCCGGCGCGGCGCAAACTGCAATGGGTGTCGCCGGCGGTGTACTGCTCGGCAGCGCCATCGCCTCGATGTTCGGCGCGGGCGCGGCGCAGGCCGGCGAATGGGGCGGAGCCAGTGAAAGCGATGCGGACGCAGCAGGGGCGGAAACGGATGCGCCGCTCGACAGCGGTGCCGATGACACCGATGCCGGCGGCGATCTTGGCGGTGGCGACGATCTGGGCGGCGGCGGGGATTTCGACTTCGGCGGGGACTTCTAGTTCACGCGGCGGATGAGCCGTCGCGCGTTACCACTTCTCGTAAAACGCATTTCCGCCGGCAACCAGCACATAGTGCATGTTGGTGTAGGGAAAAGTCAGCCCGGCGGTGTGGAAGAACATCGCGCGGCGGACGCCGTCATGGCGCTTGCCGCGCAGGATTTCATCGGCCACGGCCGCCGCGAGGATAATGCTCTTGCGCTCGGTCAGCTGTTTGCTAAGGACGCCGGGGGCGAACTGGTTCTTTTGTCCGACAACGCCGCAGACGCTTTTCGGGTATCGCTTGTCGGCAACGCGGTTCATCACCACCGTGCCGACGGCGAACATGCCGTCCGCACTCGACCGGTTGGACTCGAAGTACATCGCGCGGACGAGACATTCCTTCTCGCTCATGCCGCCGAGCCGCAGCCCGCCGAGCGAAAAGCAGCCGGTGAGCAGGCTGGTGAGAGCGATGGCGACCAGAACGGCGCCGGCCTTCGATAGATAAGTGAACACGCAAAACTCCCGCACGAGGGCGAGCCCCGCGCGGACCTTGCGGCAATTGTCTTAAAAAGCGGTCTATGCGCGGCTGCCGGCGAGCGCGGTGTGGAACGATTTCACCGATTCCGCGGCGGCGGCGGCCAGCATGCGAGAATCGTTGAGCAGGGTCACGAGATCCGCGCCCCAGGCGACGCCTTTGGCGGCGTAGGCCGACGACCCGGTGTGCAGCGCGCATTTAATGCCGGCGGCGTGAGCCGTGTCGATGATGGTGCGGATGGCGGCGACCACCTCCGGCTCTTCGCGATCAAACCCCGGCGCGAGGCGACCATTGGTCAAAGCGAGGGTCAAGTCGGACGGGCCGATGTAGAGGCCGTCGAGACCCGGCACGGCGGCGATATCGGCGAGGGCGTCGAACGCCGCCTGCGTCTCGATCATGGCAAACACCAGGATTTCCCGGTTGGCGAACTTGTCGTAGGGCGCTTCGTAGAGCAGTGCAGCGCGGGCGGGGCCGGAGCTGCGCTCGCCGAGTGGCGGATATTTGGTGTAGGACACCAATTGCCGCACCTCCTCGACGGTATTGATCATCGGGCAGATGACGCCGAGTGCGCCAGCATCGAGCACCTTGCCGATGATCCCGGGTTCGAGCCGCGGCACCCGCACCAGCGGCACCGGGCCGGCAGCACGGATGGCGACCAGCATCTGCAGCGCTACGTCGAACCCCATCATGCCGTGCTGCATATCGACAGTGACGGCGTCATAGCCCTGGCCGGCGACGATCTCGGCGGTGAAGATATTACCGATCGACAGCCAGCCATTGGTGACCGGCTTGCCCTCGGCCCATCGCGTGCGGATGGCGTTGCTGATGATCGGCATGTTTTTGCTCCCTTGAGGGAGTGTTGGCGGCGCAGCGGCGTGGGTCAAGCCCTGCCTATTGCCGGCTTATGGACAGGTGCGAGCGGGGGTCGAGTGTGCCAGATTGCCGGTCAAAACACGGGAGGATTCCGGCGATGAAACAGGCACTGGTGGTGTGGGGCGGACTGGAGCTGCACGAACCCGAGGAGGGGGCGCGGCGCGTGCGGAAGATGCTCGAAGCCGAAGGCTTCGCGGTGACGGTTTCGGCTGACTACGAGTCGCTGGCGGCTCCGGATATCGGGAGGATGGATCTCGTCGTGCCGGTAATTACCGGGGGCGAACTCGATCGCGACAAAATGAAAATCTTTCTGGCTGCCATCGAGGCCGGGACGGGTTTTGCAGCTTTCCACCACGGCATGGCGACGAGTTTCCAGAGCAGCCCGCCGTTCCACTTCGCCGCTGGGGTGTATTGGGCGGCGCATCCGGGCAATGTCATCGACTATCGGGTGGAGATCACCCGGCCGGACGATCCGATCGTCGCGGGGCTGAGCGGCTTTGCGCATCATTCCGAGCAGTATTACATTCTGGTCGACCCGACGGTCGAAGTGCTGGCAACGACGCGGTTCAGCGGCGAGCATGCGCCGTGGATCGATGGGGCGGTGATCCCGCAGGTCTACAAGAAGCACTATGGCAAGGGCCGGGTGTTCTACTCGGCGCTCGGCCACAAGCCGCATGAACTCGATGTGCCCGAGATCGGCACCATCCTCAAGCGCGGCATGCTGTGGGCGGCGCGGTGATGCAGCGCCGGCGGATCGGGCGGACGGGTCTCGACGTCACCGAAATCGGCTTTGGCGGCGCGCCGATCGGCGACCTGACGCGGATGCCTTCGGACGCCGAGGCGCAGCAATTGCTCCAGAACTGCTGGGATGCGGGGATCCGGTATTTCGATACGGCGCCGTTCTATGGCAGCGGGCTGTCGGAACGGCGGATCGGGGATTTCCTCCGCGACAAGCCGCGCGAAGAATTCGTGATTTCGACCAAGGTCGGGCGGTTGCTGGTGCCGGATCGCGACTGGGCGATGGAACGCTATGGCAACCGCCGACAGCCACCGTTCCGGCCGGTGTTCGACTACAGCTATGACGGCATCATGCGGTCCTACGAACTATCAATCCAGCGGCTGGGGCTGGAGCGGATCGATATCCTGTACCTGCACGATATCGGGCGGTTCTCGCAGAGCGAGCGGCACGAGGCGCAGTTGCAGATCGCACTCGCGGGCGGGGTCAAGGCGCTGCAGCAGCTGCGCGAGACGGGGGCGGTGTCGGCTATTGGCGTTGGCGTCAACGAGTGGGAAATCCTCGACGAACTGATGGACCATGCGCAATGGGATGTGTTCCTGTTGGCCAGTCGCTACACGCTGCTTGAACAGGTGCCGCTCGAAACTTTCCTGCCGCGTTGCGAGCGGGAGGGGGTGTCGATCGTCATTGGCGGACCACTCAGCACCGGCATTCTCGGCAGCGGCACGTTTCCGGGGGTCAAATACAATTACGCGCCGGCGCCGCCGGAAATCATCGACCGGGTGGATGCGATCGACGCGGCCTGCAGGGCGGAGGGCGTGGTGATGGCAGCGGCGGCCCTGCAGTTTCCGCTGGCGCACACGGCGATCGCGGCGGTGCTGCCGGGGTTTGCGTCGCTGGCGGATTTCGAGAAGAACATCCGGCACTTCGCGACACAGTTGCCGACGACACTATGGGAGCGGTTGAAGCGCGAGGGTTTACTGGAGGCGCGGGCGCCGGTGCCGAGCGGGCCGGTGCTTTAGTTTAGAAGGTGTATAACGAGGGTGGTTCGAGGCTCGGCTTTGCCTCGCTCCTCACCATGAGGGTGGGGTAACTGGCGGTCTCACCCGTGATGGTGGTTCCAGGCTCAGCTCGGATTCGCGCCTCACCTCCAGGAGGTTGGGGCGCTCAGTGGCGTTCGTAGAAAGCGTTGCCGCCGGCTTCGAGGACGTAGTGCATGTTGGAATAGCCGAAGGTCAGGCCGGCCTGGTGGAAGAATTTGGCAGTGCCAACGGCGGGATGGCGCTCGCCGGCGAGGAGGCGATCGGCGATGGCGGCGATGCGCTGGACGCTGGCGTCCTCGTTCATCGGGTTGCTCATGATGCCGGTGGCGAACTGGTTGGGCTGGCCGACGACAGTGCAGATGCTTTTCGGGTATTTCGGGTCCGCCACGCGGTTCATCACCACGGTGCCGACGGCGAACAGGCCGTCATCGCTGCCGCGGTTCGATTCAAAGTACATGGCGCGCATCAGGCAGTCGCGTTCGCTCGACGTGGCGGCCAGCGGTGCGGCGAGTTCCGCATCGATGGCGGCGGTTGCCCGCTGCGGCACGAGGCCGGGCATCGGTTTGATCCCGGCCATGGAACAGCCGGCAAGCGCTATTGCGGTGAACGCGACAAGGGCAAGACGCGATGGGAGGCTGGTCAATGGGCCGCTCCGGCAAGGTGTTATTTCGCCCAATAGCATCGCGACGACCGGTTTTCTAGCCGCAACGAGCTGCACGGCAGGCCTGCAGTCGTAAATTGCTGTGGTTAACGCGGCGTACATACCATGATGACGGCGGCGTTGGTTTCGAGTCTGAGGATGACGCCACCGGTATCGGCGGTACCGATACGGGCCGCCTCGACGCCCAGCACGGCGCGCAGATTGCCGTCGCTCAGCGCCGCGCCATCGGAATAGCTCTCATAGCCGCCGGTGCCCGAGGCGGTGTCGCCGACGATTTTGGAGGCAAAGCCGTAGGAGCCGGCATAGAGCGTCAGCAACCCCGAACGGGTGACGCCGTCGGTGCAGGCCCAGTTGCCGGCGTAGTCCTGCGCCATGGCACCCGAGGTGCCGGCAAGGAGGGCAAAGAGAAAAGCGGCGAGCCGCATGTTAGGCGCCTGACTGATTCGACTTCGGACGGCGCAGTCTGGTCATCCCCGGCACCCGGGTCAACGCCAGCGCGATCTTGAGCTTGAGCGGCATCTGGTAATCGCGGAGCTTCGAGAAGCCGACCAGCTCGGCGTGGTAGACGAGTTCGTCGCGCTGGTTGATGGCCTCGATGGTATTAAACAACAGTCCCCAGCCAGGGATCGAGTTCGAGGGCCGCTTGTCGGTAACCGACAGGGTGTAGCGCACTGTGTCGCCGGGGCGGACTGGGACTTTGAAGTCCATCTTGTTGACGCCGGGCGAGGGGCCGGACACGCCGGGTTCGCGACCGATGCCGCGCAGTCGGACCTCCTCGGCGATGAGGGCATCGACCATTTTGCGATGGCCGATGCTGACGGTGTGCCAGCCCGAGGCAACGAGGCCGCCGAAATGGCTGAGTTTGGCGGCTTCGGGGTCAATGTGGAAATACTGCGGATCATACGCGGTGGCGAAGGCGATGATCTCGTCGGCGGTAAAGGTGTGGGCGCCGAGATCGAACACCTCGTCGATGATGATATCTTCGAACCAGCGGGTCATGTGGCGCTCATCGGGTTGCGGATTTCGACCAGGTTGACCAGCCGCATGCTCATCACCGGCTCGTTGCGCTGGTTGCGGATATCGAAATCAAGGGTGATGACGCCCCAGTGCGGGTGGGTTTTCGAGGTTCTCAACTCCGCGATGGTCGCCGTGCCGCCGATGCTGTCGCCAACCATGACCGGCTTTTTCCACTTGAGATCGGAAAAGCCCAAGCCACCGGCGGAGGCGATTTTCGCGAGGAACGCATCGACCAGCAGGCGAAGGGTGAGCGCGGCAGTCTGCCAGCCGCTGGCGGCGAGTCCGCCGAGGAGCGAGGCCTTGGCGGCAGCTTCATCGAGATGAAACGGAAACGGGTCGAACTCCTTGGCAAAGCCGACGATCATCGGCTTGGTCACCATGGTGCGGCCGAGCGTGATGACCTCGCCAACGGCGAGATCCTCGTAATGCCGGCGATCGGCGGTGATCGGGTTCATGGGCAAGCCTAGAGCGTTTTCGAGCGAAGTGGATGCCGGTTTGCGTGAAGAAAACGCGGCTAAGCAAAGTGTTGGAGCTTCCGTTCTAATTCTATCAGAACGGAAAGGCTCTAGATGGCGAAATAGCGGATGAGGAACGGCCAGAACTGGAAAAGGGCGAGAGTGAAGGTGAAGGCGCCGATCAGCCAGATCGGCAGCCGGCGGGTGGCGTCATAAGCGATCCAGGTGACCAGCAGCACCAGCGCCAGTGCGCCGCCGAGCATGGCGAAGCTGGCCCCGAGCCAGCCGAGAAAGCCGACCATGAAATCCATCACCGGAGCGGTGAGTGCGGCAAGGCCAAGGGGAATGAGCAACCACAGCGCCCGCCGCTCCCGCCAGCGCAGGGCCAGCACCAGTCCGGCGATCAGCGCGATGGTGCCGAGGAGGGTCAGCACCGTCGGGACGGTGATGACGCCGGTGAACACCGACGCTGCGGCTGGAAAGTAGGAAATCATGAGTTGCTCTGCTCGGCGATCGTCGGCGGTTCAGGTGTTGAACTTGAACAGCATGACGTCGCCGTCCTTGACCACGTATTCCTTGCCTTCGTCACGCGCCTTGCCGGCTTCCTTGGCCGGCACTTCGCCGCCCAGCGCCACGTAATCCTCGAAACCGATGGTCTGAGCACGGATGAAACCGCGCTCGAAATCGGTGTGGATGACCCCCGCCGCCTGCGGGGCGCGGTCGCCCTTGTGGATGGTCCAGGCACGCGCCTCCTTGGGCCCGGCAGTGAAATAGGTCTGCAAACCAAGCAGTTGGTAGGCTTCGCGGATCAACCGATTCAAGCCGGGTTCATGGAGGCCGAGGGTCTCGAGGAATTCGGACTGTTCGGCTTCCGGCAATTGCGCCAACTGGCTTTCGATCTCGGCGGAGATGACGATGACCGCGGCGTTGTGGCCCTTGGCATATTCGGCGACTTGCCTCGTCATCGCGTTGCCATCGGCAGCCGAGGCTTCATCGACGTTGCAGACATAGAGCGCTGGCTTGCTGGTCAGCAGTTGGAGTTCGCGGAACGACTTTTCTTCATCGGCGGAGCGGACGACGAGGCGGGCGGACTGGCCGTCGCGCAGCAGCTTCAGCGACCGCTCGACCAGATCGAGGGTGAGCTTGGCTTCCTTGTCGCCGCCCTTGGCCTTCTTTTCGAGGCCGTTGTAGCGCTTTTCGAGGCTTTCGAGATCGGCCAGCATCAGTTCGGTTTCGACCACTTCTGCATCGGCCAGCGGATCGACCTTGTTGGCAACGTGGATGATGTTGCCGTCCTCAAAGCACCGCAGCACATAGGCAATGGCGTCGCATTCGCGAATGTTGGCGAGGAACTGGTTGCCGAGGCCCTCACCCTTGCTGGCGCCTTTGGCGAGGCCGGCGATATCGACGAAGCTCATTCGGGCCGGAATGATCTGCTGGGATTTCGCGATGGTCGCCAGCCGGTCGAGCCGGGCGTCGGGCACCGCCACTTCGCCGACATTGGGCTCGATGGTGCAGAACGGAAAATTGGCCGCCTGCGCCGCGGCCGTGCGGGTCAAGGCATTGAACAACGTCGATTTTCCGACGTTGGGCAAGCCCACAATGCCCATCTTGAAGCCCATAAGGCTCTCCTCAAATCGTTGCGCCTCACATCGTGCCAGTGGGCGGGGAAGTCAATCGGCGCGTCGCGTGACGCTGCCGTGCATCAGTCCTTGTCGCCGCCGAACAGCTTCTTCAGCATCGCGGCCATCGGCCCGGTTTCCGGGGCTTTCACCGGCGGGGCGGCGGGTGGCGCAGCCTGACGCTGCGGCTTCGGTTCCGAACGTGGGCGCTTGGGCTCGTGGGCGAGATCGCCGTTCACCGCCCGTGCCAGCCGGTTCATGAAGCCATTGTCATCGTTTTTCAGCAGCAGCGGCGTGGCTTCGGCGATGGTGTCGAGCAGGGGCTTGAGCCAATCCCGGTCGATTTTGGCAAAATCGCCGAGGACATGGGGCATCACCCGGTCCTTGTGACCAGGGTGCCCGATACCGATGCGAACCCGGCGGTAGTCGAGCCCGAGGCGCGGATCGATCGAGCGGAGGCCGTTATGCCCGCCATTGCCGCCGCCGCGCTTGACCCTAACCTTGCCGGGGACGAGGTCGAGTTCGTCATAGAACACCGTGACCGCCTCTGGGCGGAGCTTGTAGAAACTGGCCGCGGCGGCGACGCTCTGGCCGGATTCGTTCATGAAAGTCTGGGGCTTCAGCAACAGCACCTTTTCGCCCGCGATCTCGGCTTCGGAGATCAAGCCGTTGAACTTGCTGCGGAACGGCGGAAATTTGTGGTGGGCGGCAATGGCGTCGATAGCCATGAAACCGACATTGTGCCGGTTACCCGCGTATTTTTCACCGGGATTGCCGAGGCCGGCGAGGAGGTGCATCGCAAGTTCCGGAGGGCAGGGAGTGCGACCGCGGGAGGTTCAGCCCGCGGTCGAAGGGACGGATCAGGGCTCGTCGGATCAGGCCTTGGGGGCCTCGGCCGCAGGAGTGGCGGCGCCGCCGCCGGATGCGTCTTCGGATTTGAGGCTCGAGGGCGCCACGATGGTCGCGATGGTGAAATCACGGTCCTTGGTGGTGGGCTCGACACCTTCGGGCAGCGTGACCGAGCCGATGTGGATCGAGTCGCCGATTTCCGTGCCGGTGAGATCGATGATGATCTCCTCGGGGATGGCATCCGGGGAGACCGAAAGCTCGATGGTGTGGCGCACGACGTTTAGCGTACCGCCGCGCTTGAGGCCGGGGCTCTGCTCTTCGTTGATGAACTTGGTGTGCACTTCAACGGTGATGCGCGAGCCGGCGCCGATGCGGAGGAAATCCACATGCAGCGGAAAATCCTTAACGACATCAAGCTGATAGTCGCGCGGGATGACCCGGTGCTTTTCGCCGTTAATATCGACGACGAGCACGTGGGAGAGGAAGCCGCCAGCGTAGATGCGCTTGTTGGCTTCGTTGTAGGAGATCGAAATCGCGATGGGGGGTTTCTTGTCGCCATAAATGACGGCAGGGATCAGACCCTGACGGCGCAGTTCACGAGCGGCCCCCTTGCCGACCCGGTCCCGCGCCTGAGCCATGAGCTCGGTAGCAGCAGCCATTGGAATCATCCATTGGGTTAGTGCGGTGCTTTGGTGCAAAGCAGCGCGCGCCCGTCCTCCAGGGGTGACGAGCGCTTCATCCGTGGGGCTATAGTGGAAATGCCCCGGCCCGGCAAGCGCTGGCGTCAGGGCAGACTGACAGCCGTGCAGCATCATGGGATTATCGCCAATGATCACACGATGACGGTCGGGGCGCGGTTGGCGGTCAATGTCGTTCCCGCGACGGGGCGTCGAGGCGGCGCGCGAGGGCGGCGAAGGCCACCACCATGACGAGGCGAAGTGCAAGGTTGAGCGCGACGCCGACTGAGGCGGCCTGGGCAAGGGCCAATGCATCGGCGACCGCCGAAGCGGCGTGGAAGACAATCAGCGTGAGGGCGACGAGGCGCAGTGTTTCGGCATGCCGGGCCCGGAGTGCGGCAAAGCAAAGGGCGCTGATACCGAGTTCGGACGCGCCGAGCAGCCAGGCAACGAACTCCTGACCCGGTGCCAACTCGATGCCGACGGTCCCCGGAATGGCTCCGGGCAACAGGAACAGGACGAGGCCGGCAGCGAGGGTGGCTACGGCGTTGACGAGAAGCAGGATGCGAAAGGCCATGGTGGCGAGATTAGCGCAAATGTCCGATCGGTGACATGTCGGGGATCGGGCTAAGCGGACGGTCAGAGCGAAACTGGCATGGTGACGCGATGGGCGAGATCCTCGGGATCGGCAGAGGGGCGGTAGGGCGTTGTGAACGGTGCGGTATCGCCCGGCAGCGGCGATTCAAGCGTGGCAGGATCGAGATGATTCGGCGGTTCCGCGAATGACCCGGGGGAGGTGCTGTGGTGTGCCCACCATTAGGCTAGCACAACGTGAGCTGGCCTGACCGAGTATCCAACCACCCCCTCCTGCACGTGGAGCCACCCCCACCCTAGCCCTCCCCTCAAGGGGGAGGGGAGGGTTCGATGCACCAGTTCCCCATCTAACCGCCTAGGCCGATCGTGTTTTAACGCATGAGCCAACCCCACCGCCTCCCTCCCCCTTGAGGGGAGGGATCGAGGGTGGGGGTGGCCACACATGCGACGATGATGACGGGACCCGGCCTCACCATCCCCCTGTCATCCCGGCGCAGGCCGGGATCCATCCTGATGACTGAGCCATGACCGCTGCGGCTGGGTTTTCCACCTCGGGATGGATCCCGGCCTGGGCCGGGATGACCGTGGCAGGAGGCGCCGCGCGGGTTGTCAATAAACCCCACCCCATCCGCCCTCATGGTGAGGTGGGAGCGCAGCGACCTCGAACCACGAGGGCATGGCAGTGCGGTAGGGTTGGCAGACTTGGCACTGGGTCGAACAAACCCCAGTCCCCCCGCCCGTCTCCCGATGTTATCCCCAGTCTGTGTCCATGCTGTAAGCTCACTTCATTCCCACCCGGGAGCGAAGTCGCGACGAACGACTGGGTGGGGATGTGGAGACCCCGGGCGTCGGCCTGGGGTGGTCTGCAATTGCGCTGATCAGCACG
>JAQGJK010000018.1 GCA_028290665.1 Devosia sp.
TTGCCGTCGCCGAAGCGCGGATTGCCGATGATCTCTACCCGAGCCTCTGTAGCTGAGTCGTCGGATTCCGGTGCAGGCTTCTCGGTGTGGGCATCGGTGCTGCGGAGGCGCGACGCGGCGCGCAGCAGCCCGGTATTGCGGAGCGACGGGCCGCGGCGGACCTCGGCAGGCTTGTCGATCAGCTTCACCGTTTCGGCAGCGGCGGGCGTGACAGTAGTTTCATTAGCCGCGCGGGGCGGTGAGCCGGCCGCGCGTCCGCCATCGGTGTTGGCTGCCGGACGGCGCATCGCCGGGCGCTGCGGCAATTCGACCGGAATGCCGCTTTCGATGACCAAATCGGCCGGACCGCCGGTCATCACGACATGCTCGACATTGTCGCGGCGCAAAATAAGCACCTGCCGTCGTCCATCGATGGCAATGCGCTCAACTACCGACAGTCGCTGGCGCGGATTGCGCGTTGCGTTGCTGGTGAAGTTGGACAGCACTTTGAGCAGCCAGACGCCGAGCACGATCAGCACGATGACGATGCCGAGCGCGAAAACCGCCACCAGCAGAGTGTTCTCGCCGCCGCCCAACAGGCTCGTCAGAAACTGCATCAAGGTCTCCCGGGGCCGGGTCGCGCGACGGGAAGCAGCGCGGCTGCGGCAGTAATTGCCTATATACACCAGCTATTGTGCAGAATGCGAGGCGAAGTCTCGGTTGCGGGCGGTTCGGTTAACGGGTGGTTAACCATGTGTGGGCAGAATTTGCCTACCGATCCACCCCCTGTCCCCGAGTCCCACATGGGTCTGTCGCAGATACCGCTGTTCTCGGCTCTCGCCGACAAGATGCGCTGGCACTCGATGCGCCAGTCGCTGCTCGCCGAAAATGTCGCGAACGCCGAGACGCCGGGGTTCAAGGGCAATGATCTGAAGCCTTACGATACCAGCGGCGCGATGCGCGGCCTCGCGCTGGCGCCGGTCAGCGGGATTTCCGGCGGGGCGGGGCACATCGCCATCGCCGGGCTGCCCGACGGCGGCGGCTTCACCGTGCGCGGGCTCAACAATTTCGAGGTCACGCCGGAAGGCAATGGCGTCACCCTCGAAGACGAGATGATGAAAGTCACCTCCAACCAGATGGACTATCAGGCGGTCACCGCGCTCTACACGCGCTCCGTCAAGATCATCAAGCTCGCCCTCGGGCGCAACGCGTGACGGAGTGACCGATGAATGATTTCCTGACCTCGTTGCGGATCGCGGCCACCGGCCTCCACGCCCAGACGGCACGGATGCGGGTGATCGCCGAGAACATTGCCAACGCCGATTCGGCCGGCAAGACCCCGGGCGAGGACCCGTACCGCCGGCGCATTCCGACCTTCAAAGCGGCATTCGACAGCGAACTCGGCGCCACCACGGTCAAGATCGGCCGTCTGGCGTTCGATGACTCCGCCTTCGAGAGCCGCTACGAGCCGGGCCATCCGGCCGCCGATGCGCTCGGCTACGTCAAATACCCCAATGTTGACAGTCTGGTCGAGGCAATGGACATGCGCGAAGCCCAGCGCACCTACGAGGCCAACCTCAACGTGGTGTCAGTGACGCGGGACATGCTCGGCAACACGCTAGATATCCTCAAAGGCTGATGGAGACGATAGATGGCAACCCCGTTCAACGTCGCCGCCAGTGCCTATGGCAATGCCGCCAAGCTGATCTCGCAGGTCGCCAAGGGCAGTGAGCCCAAACTCGGCGGCAGCGATACCAACAGCGATTTCGCCAAGCTGCTAGCGCAGAGCGTGCAGGGCGTCGTCGATACCGGCAATAAATCCGATGCGATGGCGATGGACATGGTCAACGGCAAGGCCAACGTCGTCGACATGGTCACGGCGATGACCGAAACCGAACTCGCCATGGAAACCATGGTCTCGGTCCGCGACCGGGTGATCTCGGCCTACGAAGAAATCATGCGCATGCCCATCTAGGTTTTGGGTGAGGGCGGTCTGCAAACGCCTTGCTCCTGCGCTTCCGGTGCTCACGTACATAAGTACGCTCCGCTCCGGTTCTCGGAGCGAGACGTTTTCGACTCGCCCTGACCCAAAACAGGCGGGGGGTTGGGTGTGGGCGCCGCGTTTCGTGAGCGCATTCCCGAAGCGGCGGGAATCTTATAGCGCTCAGTGGCGCGGCGCGTTTGGGCGAGCGCGCGGGGAATAGCGGAAATGACCGGAGCCGAGGTTCTCGACGTGGCGCGCCAGGGCATCTGGGTGCTGATCATCGTCTCGGCGCCGATGATGATCGTCGGGCTGGCGGTCGGCATCGTCATCGCGTTGTTCCAGGCGCTGACCCAGATCCAGGAACAGACGCTGGTGTTCGTGCCCAAAATCCTCGCCATCTTCGTCACCATGCTGATCGCGCTGCCGTTCATGGGCGCGACGATGGCCAACTTCATGACCTATATCGCCGACATGATCGTCGTAGGCGGCTAGCGATGACCATCGGGCTCGACTGGCTGCCCGGCACCGCGTTCGGCTATCTGCTGCTGTTCGCCCGCGTCGGCACCATGCTGATGCTCATTCCAGCGCTCGGGGAAAGTGCGATCCCGGCGCGCTTCCGGCTGACCTTCGCACTCGCCTTCACCTTCGTGCTGTTCCCACTACTGTCGCCTAGCCTGCCACCGATGCCGGCCGAGCTGGCGGGGATGATCGGGCTCCTCGCCCATGAACTGGTCGTCGGGCTGATTTTGGGTACCATCATGCGCATTACCGTCAGCGGAGCGCAGACGGCGGGCGCGATAATCGCGTTCCAGACCGGTCTCAGCGTGGCGCAATCGGCCGATCCGACGCAAGGCGGCGTGCAGGGGGCGATTTTTGGAGCATTCCTGAGCTTTCTCGGCGTAGCGCTGATCTTCGCCACCGATCTCCATCACGTGGCGCTGGCGGCGATTTATGACAGCTACATGATCTTTTCGCCGACCGATGCGCTGATTTTCGATGACGCGGCGCAAATGGCGCTGCGCGCGGTCTCCGGCGCCTTCCGGGTCGGCATCCAGATGTCGGCGCCGTTCATCGTGTTCGGCCTGATTTTCTACATCGGGGCCGGTGTTCTCGGGCGGCTGATGCCGCAACTGCAGGTGTTTTTCGTACTGATGCCGGCCAATATCCTCGTCGGGCTCGGGCTGTTCGGCTTGCTCATCACCATGATGATGGGCTGGTACATCATGCACTTCGAGAGCGAACTGGCGATCCTGCGCGGCGCGGGAACCTAGATGAGCGACGAAGCCCCCGAACAGTCCTCGAAAACCGAAGACCCGTCGGCGAAGAAACTCGAGGATGCCCGCAAGCGTGGCGACGTGGTCAAGAGCCAGGAGGTGACCACCTGGTTCATGCTGCTCGGCTCGGCGATGATCTTCTCGATGCTCGGCCCGTGGATGGCGTCCTCGCTCAGCGTGTCGATGACTGTCCTGCTCGCCAACGCCGACCAGATCGAAGTCGGGGGCGATGCATTCGGGGCGTTCTTCGCCAATCTCGCCGGCTCCATCATGCTGGTGGCGCTGCTGCCGCTGACCATCGTCTTCGTCTGCGCCGTGGTCGCCAATCTCGTGCAGCACCGGCCGCTGCTGTCGCTTGATCCGATCACCCCGAAACTCGAGAAAATCTCGCCCTTCGCCGGAGCCAAGCGGCTGTTCTCATCGGAAGCGCTGGTCAATTTCCTCAAGGGTGTCGCCAAGATCGGCATCGTCGGGGCGGTGATGTTCTTCGTCATGTGGCCCGAGCGCGACCGCGTCGAGGGCATGATCACCGAGGATCCGGCGCTGATCCTTGCCGACGTCATGGCCCTTGGCATGAAATTGTTGTGGGCGACGCTGGTGGTCGTCACCGTCATCGCCTTTGCCGATTTCTTCTACCAGCGGCAGAAATGGTGGCATCGGCAGATGATGACCGTTCAGGAGGTGCGCGACGAATACAAGCAGATGGAAGGTGACCCCAAGGTCAAGGGCCGCATCCGCCAGCTCCGGCAGGAGCGCAGCCGGCAGCGGATGATGCAGAACGTGCCGAACGCCACCGTCATCATCACCAACCCGACCCACTTTGCCGTGGCGCTGCAATATGATCGCGACATGGCCGCGCCCAAATGCGTCGCCAAGGGCGCCGATGCCGTGGCCCTCCGCATCCGCGAGAAAGCGAAGGAACACGACATTCCGATCGTCGAGAATGCACCGCTCGCCCGCGCGCTGTTCGCCTCGGTCGAAATCGACGGCACCATCCCCGCCGAACACTTCAAGGCCGTCGCCCAAGTCATCGGCTACGTCATGCGCCTCAAGGACAAACGCGGCTGGTCGGCGAGTTGATTTTCATACACGAATTGTGTACATACGGGGGCGTCGGTGGAGTTCGAGTGGGATGAGGACAAGCGGCGTGAAGTGCTGGCCAAGCATGGAATCGATTTCACTGCCGCGGCGGCAATTTTTGCTGGCCCGGTGCTGACGCGAACAGATGGTCGGCGTGAGTATGGCGAGACGAGACAGGTCTCTATCGGCAAGGTTGGGGACAGATTTATTGTTGTCGTCCATACCGACAGAGATGGAAGAAAAAGGCTGATTTCAGCCTGGGAAGGTGGACGATTTGAGCGAGAGCAATATCAAGCGCGCTTCTCTTGAAGAAATTCAGGCGAAAATTGTCAGTGGCGAACTGACCCTCGGGCCCGGCGGCGAAGCTGTCGATCTTGGGCCCGATTTCTGGCGAGAGGCAGAGCTAGTCGACTACAGCACACCTGCGACCTCGGTGCATCTGCGGCTCGATCCGGAGGTGTTCGCGTTCTTTAAAGCGCAGGGCAAAGGGCATCTGACGCGCATGCAGAACGTGCTCAAGGCCTATGTCAAAGCCCAGAGCGGCTCCGGGTAACGCTACCGGCACTCCCACGCCCGTCGCCCATTTGCTACCACTGGTGGCGGGGTGATTCGGCGTGGTGTTGCGACCCCGAACGCGGGCCGGAGACAGATGACAGCAATGCCGCTTGACGACAGCTACCCCGAACCGCTGATGTCGGCACCGCGGGGCCGCGGCAGCCTGTGGCGCGTCATCGCGCTGGCGGCCTTTTTTATCCTCCTCGCCATCGGCTTTTCGGCCTGGGGCGATCGTATTCCGCAGGATCTGGTGCTGCTCGGGCTCGGCATTCTCGCCGTTGCGGGGGTGTTCTGCCTGTTCGCGCTGGCCGCCGGCCTGTTCCACTTTGCCTCCGGGGAAGAGACCCGGACCCTCTCGAGCGCCGTGGTCGACAGCCTGCCGTTCGGGGCCGTGGTCACCGATCGGGAAGGCCGAATCAGCTATGTGAACGCGCAGTACGGCCAATTTCCCGGCGCCGTGACCGGGGGCTTCCCGGTCGGCGTGCCGCGACTACTGGCGGGCGAGCCCGAAGCGGCGGAATCGGTTTATCGGCTGTCCCGGGCGGCGCGCGACAACCGCGCGGCCAGCGAAGATATCCGGCTGCTGGGCGGTCTCGGGCAGACGGCGGGTGATAACCGGCCGGTGTGGTATCGCGTCTCGGTGCGCCCGTTGCCGCCGGTCGATGGCGCCGACAAGCCATTGGTGCTGTGGTCGCTCGAGGAAATTACCCGCGACCACGAGCGGCAGGAAGATGCGTTCCTCGAATTGCAGCGGGCCATCGATTACCTCGACCACGCGCCGGCCGGGTTTTTTACCGCCGATGCGCGCGGCCGCATTCTCTATATGAACTCGACGCTGGCCGACTGGCTGGGGCAGGACCTTGCCGCCTTCCAGGCCGGCACGCTGCGGCTGACCGATGTGGTGCGCGGCGATGGCGCCAGCCTGTTGATGCGCGGCTCGAGCGATGGTGAAATTCGCACCGAAAGCATCGACATCGATTTCGTCCGCCGCAACGGCACCGCCCTGCCGGTCCGCCTGCTGCATCGCGCGGCGCGGCTGTCGGACGGTGAACTCGGCGAAACCCGCACGCTGGTGCTCGACCGCAGTCGCGGCTCCGCCGACAATGAAGCGCTGCGGGCCGCCGAAGTCCGGTTCTCGCGGTTCTTCAACGACACGCCATTCGCCATCGCGACGCTCGATCGCACCGGCCGGATCATGCGCACCAATGCGCCGTTCTCGCGGATTTTCGGCTGGGCCGGCAATGCCCAAAGCATCGATTTGCAGCCGATGCAGGCAATGCTCGCCGAGGCCAGTCGCCCGGCTTTTGATCGCTCGGTGCAGGCGGCGATCGAAAACCGTTCGGAAATCGAGCCCGTCGATGCGCTGTTGTCCCGCGAAGGCGAGCATGCCGTGCGGCTGTATTTCTCCGGCTCAGAAGTCGGCGGCGATTCATCCGAGCACGTCAACGTCTACGCGCTCGACATGACCGAGCAGCACAAGCTCGAGGCGCAGTTTGCTCAGGGCCAGAAAATGCAGGCGGTGGGGCAGCTCGCCGGCGGCGTGGCCCATGATTTCAACAACGTGCTGACCGCGATCATCGGCTTTTCCGACTTGCTGCTGCTCAACCATAAGCCTGGCGATCCGAGCTTTGCCGACATCATGTCGATCAAGCAGAGCGCCAACCGTGCCGCGGGTCTGACCCGCCAGCTGCTGGCCTTCTCCCGGCGGCAGACGCTCAGGCCCCAGGTGTTGGAAGTGCCGACCAACATCGATGACCTCAGCGTGCTGCTGAAGCGCCTGATCGGCGACAAGAACACGCTGTCGATCGAGCATGGTCGCGGCGTCTGGCCGATCAAGGCCGATCTGGTGCAACTGGAACAGGTGATCGTCAACCTCGTGGTCAACGCGCGCGACGCCATGCCCAACGGCGGGCGCATCACTATCCGGACCTCCAATGTCACCGAGGAGGAATCCCAGCTGCTGGCCCATACCGGCATGCCCCCGGCCGATTACGTGCTGATCGAAGCCGAGGACACCGGCACCGGCATGCCGCCGGAAGTGGTTGAGAAAATCTTCGAGCCATTCTTCACCACCAAGGAGATGGGCAAGGGCACCGGCCTCGGCCTCTCGACGGTCTATGGGATCATCAAGCAGACCGGCGGCTTCATCTACCCGCTGTCGACCGTCGATGTCGGCACCACCTTCCAGATCTATCTGCCGCGATACGTCCCGATCGAAGGCGAAGTCGTCGCCAAGGCTGCGACTGTGGTGGTCAAGGACCTCACCGGTCAGGCCCGCATCCTCCTCGTCGAGGACGAGGAGAGCGTGCGCGCGTTCTCGGCCCGGGCGCTGAAGGTCACCGGCTACGAAGTGTTCGAAGCTGCCTCCGGCGAGGAGGCGCTTGAAATTCTCGACGAGCTCAACGACCAGATCGACCTGATGATCTCGGACGTGGTCATGCCCGAAATGGACGGCCCGCATCTGCTGATCGAAATCCGCAAGCGGCTGCCCGACCTCAAGGTCATCTTCGTCTCCGGCTACGCCGAGGAAAGCGTCCGAAAAGACATCGAGGACGACCGCAGCGTCGAATTCCTGCCCAAGCCCTATTCGCTCGACCAGATCAACACCAAGGTCAAGGACGTGCTGAACGGCGTTTCAACGCTAAATTAGCCGCGGCTGAGCGGGCGAGTCCCGCCCCGCCACATTCGCCAGTCCAGCCACGGCACGGGCAGTAAACACTCCGTGCGACTGAGGTTTGACAAACAGCGTCGTCACCTCGGGTCGCTCCCGTTGCACCGCGGCCTCGATGCGTTCGATGCAGGCTTCGATGTCGCTGGTAGTCAGGGCGCCATGGAATTCGGCGCTGAGCGCGGCGACGATGCTAAGGGGGCCAATCTGCGAAGTGATGACGCCGTTAACCCGTGCGATGGCCGGGTCGGCCGCAGCGATACGGGTGATCGCGGCCTCGACCTCGGGCAGGGCGCGTTCGCCGAGCAGCAGGTTCTTGCTTTCCCGCGCAAGGAAAACAGCAGTGCCGCCAAGCACCAGGCCGATGCCGATCGACGCCAGTCCATCAAGCTGCGGTAGCTCAAGTACTTGGGCGAGGGTAACGCCCGCGAGTGCGATCAGCAGGCCGAGCAGCGCCACGCTGTCCTCGATCAGCACGGTGAATATTGTCGGGTCCTTGCTGAGGCGGATTGCTGCCAGATACCCCAGATTGCCGCGCGTCGCATTGAACCCGCGCAATGCTACGATGAAACTGCCGGTCTCGAAGACAATGCAGAGTCCGAGGACCACATAGTTGATCAGCGGATTTTCGATCGGCTCAGGGTCGAGGACATGGCGGATGCCCTCGTAGATCGACACCCCGGAGCCGAGCGCAAAGATCAGCACCGCGACAATGAAGCTCCAGAAATACAGCTCGCGGCCATGACCGAGCGGGTGCGTCCGGTCAGCGGGCCGGGCAGCGCGCCTGAGCCCATGGAGCAGCAGCAGTTCATTGCCGGTATCGACCAGCGAATGCACGCCCTCGCTCAGCATCGCCGAACTGCCGGTGAAGAAAGCCGCGACGAATTTCGTCACCGCGATCAGCAAATTGCCGAGCAGCGCCGCGTAGATGACCGTGTTGGAGCCGCTTTGCGATGCCATGGTCCTCCCACAATGCGCGGGAGGACATTTGGTCGCGACAGGCTCCTAGGCGGTGCGCCCGTTCGGCAGCGGTGTACCGGGTTCGACGAGGCGACGGTCGGCCAACGCGTCCCAGAACTGATCGGGAATGGCGACCTGCCACCAGTTTAATATCCCATCGAGTTCGGCCGGAGTGCGAGGCCCGGGGAGGATGGTGCAGATGGCCTGGTGCGCCAACGGAAACTGCAGCGCCGCGGCACCGAGCGGGATGCCAAATTCCGTGCAGGCGGCCTCGAGAGCCTTGACCCGCTGCAACACCGCTTCGGGCGCCTTGGAGTAGTTCCACATGCCGCTGCCCATCAAGGCGCCGCCGTTGAACGGACCGCCGCAGATCACCGAGGCGTTGCGTTCAAGGCAAGTGGTAAGGAAGGGCGAGAGCGACGTCTGTTCGAGCAGCGTGTAGCGGCCGGCGAGCAGGAACACGTCCCAATCCCCGAGCGCAAAGGCATCCATAAGCACTTCCCATTCATTGACCCCAAGGCCGATGGCTTTGATTAGACCGGCGGATTTGAGATCGTTGAGGGCGCGATAGCCGCCATCGGCCAACTGCTGCCAGTAGATGGCGTTCTGTTCGGCACCGTGCGTCATCGCGCCAATGTCATGGACCAGCAGCATCTGGACGGCGTCCAGCCCTAGGCGCTGCAGGCTATCCTCGAACGAGCGCATTATGCCATCGTAGGAATAGTCATAAACCTGATCGAACGGGAACGGGTCGACCCAGCCGTGGCCGTAGGCGTAAGGCGCACCGTTGGCGTGGGGCTTCAGCAACCGCCCAACCTTGGTCGAGATCACCGTGCCTTCGGTGCGAAAACGCAGGCCGTCACCGACCAGGTGTTCGGCACGGCCAAAGCCATATTGGGGTGCCGTATCGAAATAGTTGATACCGAGATCGAGCCCGCGGGCGAGGGTCTCGCGGGCTACGCTGTCCTCGACCTTGGTCAAATTGCCGGCGAGGCTGGCGCTGCCGACACCGAGTTCGGTCACCTCAAGCGCGGTGCCCCCGACGCGGCGCCTGCTAAAGGTAAATCCCGCTGTTCCTGCAGCCATTTTGTCCTCCCCGTCCGACGGCCGACTACCTGACATGTCAGTGCCGGACTGGCAACGGGAAGATAGGTCTAACTCCCTCTAGCCAAGGGATCACGAATAGGACCAGTGCAATCACCCTAGTAACTAATGGTAACTTAGGCTACATAGGTGACTTGATCGAGCGCTGCCAGGCGCGGCGATTTATGCGGAGATACTAAATGCAGATCGTGCAAAGCCCCGAAATCCGCGATCCGGAAAGCTGCACGGCGGCGGCACTGCCGATTACCGAGGTGCTGGCGCGACTCGGCGGCAAATGGACCATCCTAGTCATCGGCGCCCTGTCGCCTGGCCCGTTGCGGTTCTCTGAACTACGCCGCCGGATCGAGAGCATTTCGCAAAAGATGCTGACGGCGACGCTGCGCGACCTCGAAGCCGATGGCTTCGTCACTCGCACTGTGACCCCGACGATTCCGCCGCGCGTCGATTACGAACTGACGGACCTCGGCCACGAACTGCAGCAACCGCTCGACGCCATCAGTCGCTGGGCCCACGCCAACCGTCCTCGCATGGAAGCCGCCCGGGCGCAGCATGCGACACGACTGGCGGCGGAACGGGACTGCGACTGGGCGATGCGCCGTCGCGCGGGGTAAGCGCTCAACAAAAAAGGCGCACCGGGGTGCGCCTTTCGTGTCGTCGGGGATGACGCAGATTACTCGGCGCAGATGCCGGCGTCTTCCAGGGTGCAGAGATCGAGGCCGGTGTACTTCGGGTCCTCGACGGTGCCGCCTTCGATCAGGGTGATGAGGATATCGGGCGCCTCATTGCCCATCTGGTACGGCCGCTGGCCGATCTGGAAGTGGCTGCGGCCTTCGCGGAAAGCCTGGGCCTGCGGCGGCAGCGTGTCGCCAGCGATGATGACGAGTTCCTTGCTCTTGAGCTTGGCCATCACCTGGTCGGTGTTCTGGGCATAGGCCTGCGGACCGAACTGGGCCCAGCCGCCAACGAGCACGAAGGCATCGAGGTCGGGCTGTGCGGTAAACACGTCGGCCATCTGCTGATTGGCCGTCGGGATATCGTCGTTGGTGAAGGTCGGGCAGCCGGCGGCTTCGGTCCAGCCATTGGAATTGTCGAGACGATCGGTGCCTTTGGCGCCGGCCATGGTGTCGCGGAAGCCCGCGGCGCGTTCGTTGATGTTGGCTGCGGCAACGTTGCCGAGCTGCAGGCAAACAGTGCCGCCTTCGGGCTTCAGCTTGAGCAATTCCTTCGCCATGCCGACGCCCATGTCGTAATTATTGGTGCCGAAATAGGTCCGGCGCAGTGCCTTGTCGGCCGGCAGCAGGTCGGCGTCGATGGTGATGATCGGCATGGTCGGCGCCGCGGCCTTGAGCATGTTGGCCATCGCCGGGGCGTTGGACGGGGAAATCGCGATACCGGCGACGCCACGGCTGATCAGATCCTGTACGATCTGCACTTCGCCGGCTTCATCCGAGCTCAGCGCCGGGCCGGTATAAAGGCATTCGTATTCGCTGTCGGCATGCGCGGCATTCCAGTCGGCGCAGCCCTGGCCCATGACGGTGAAGAAGGGGTTGTCCAGCCCCTTGACCACTACTGCGAGGATTTTCTTGTCCTGCGCCATCGCGCCGCTCGCCAGCGCGGACAGCATCGCTGCCCCGGCCAGCACCAGCATTGTTTTCTTCATCATAGAAATCGTCCTCCCAAGCGTTAAGTCTCAAGCCCGCAGCGATTGTGCAGACCTCCCGATGACGCGTTCGCACCGCGGCGCGACTCTTGGCGGTCGGGCGCGGTGCGTGCGGTATCGATGGCTCTTCGTGCCGTTGCCGCTGAAACGCCGCAACCGATCTCGCTGGTCGGTTTTCGCATGCGCTGCAAGGGCCACGGTCCGGCCGGGCAGCGCCAAGCGCCATTCCAGCCAATTCCTCCTCAAGCCCTTAGTAGTAGTCAAAATTCCCCGCTGGTCAATGCCGTGCGGTGGTGAGCGCCAAGGCGGTTGAGTTGGACGGGGAACATCGGTCGGCGCGCATTGACGCTGGCCGCGCGCACTGCCTATAGCTTTGGAGACTGATCGACTGCGCCGTCTAGAGCGCGGCGTTGGGGAGGGTCTCTGATGGCGGTGCTCGAGCTCGAGAACGTCTCGAAACATTATGGCGCGATCACAGCGCTGACCAATGTTTCGCTGACACTGAACGCCGGCGAAGTCGTTGGTCTCGTCGGCGATAACGGCGCCGGCAAATCGACGCTGGTGAAAATCATCGCCGGCAATTTCCACCAGAGCGAAGGCACCATCAAGCTCGGTGGGCAGGTCGTGCAGATCCACAGCCCTAAGGACGCTCGCTCCAAGGGCATCGAGATCGTCTACCAGGATCTGGCGCTCGCCGATAATCTGACGGCCGCCGCCAACATCTTCCTTGGGCGCGAACTGACGCGGTTTGCGCGCACGCCGCAAATCTCGGAACTGCCCTGGTACAAGCGCCGCAAATGGTGGCAGCTGCTCATTCCGGACATCCTCGATTATCGCGGGATGTACAAGCGGGCGGGCGAACTGTTCGCCGAGCTCAAATCCGAAACGCGGCCGCGCGATATCGTCAGGCGCATGTCGGGTGGCCAGCGGCAGGCCGTCGCCATCGCAAGGACGCGGCTGTCCAACCCGAAAATCGTGTTGATGGACGAACCCACGGCGGCGATCTCGGTCCGCCAGGTGGCCGAGGTGCTGAACCTCATTCGCCGGCTCAAGGACCAGGGCATCGCCATCGTCCTGATCAGCCACCGCATCCCCGATGTGTTCGCGGTGTGCGACCGGCTGATCGTGCTCCGGCGCGGCAACAAGGTGGCTGACAAACTGGTCAAGGACAGCTCGCCCGAAGAAGTCACCGGCCTGATCACCGGCGCCATCCAGTCGGCCTGAGAGGATTTTCCGCATGAGCGCCGACAGCACCCTCAAAGATTTCATCGACCAGCGCACCCACCAGACGCCGCTGTCGTGGCTGGTCAGCCGCCAGATTTTCTGGGTGCTGCTCGCGGCGCTCGTCGCCGTGGTGGCGATGACCATGCTGACCGACAAGTTCGCCAGCGCCAACAATCTATTCAATGTCACCCGCAACTTCGCCTTCGTCGCCATTGTCGGCCTCGGGATGACGGCGGTCATCATCACTGGCGGCATCGATCTCTCGGTCGGCTCGACCGTGCTGATTTCGGCGATGACCACGACGGTCATCATGCATGCCGGGCTGCCAATCACGGTCGCTTTGCCGGCCGCCATGGGCGCCGCGCTGATCGTCGGCGCCATCAATGGCAGCCTGATCGCCATCGCCGGCATGCCGCCCTTCGTCGTGACGCTCGGCATGATGTCGATCGCCCGCTCGATCGGCATGGTGATGAGCAACAATGCGCTGATCTATGAATTCGGGCCCGACCAGGCGCTGCTGTTCAGCATGGGCGGCGGCTCGCAACTGCTCGACCTGACGTTCCTCAAGGGCATTTTCCCCGGGGTGGCACCGCTGCCGATCCCCAATCCGCTGATCGTCATGGCGGTGCTGGCGCTGATCACCGGCTTCGCGCTCCGCTGGACCCGCTGGGGCCGCTATCTGTTCGCCATCGGCGGCAATGAGAAGGCCGCCGTGCTGACCGGCGTGCCAGTCAAGGCCGTCAAAATCTCGGTCTACATGTTCGCGGCACTCTGCGCCGGCATCACCGGGTTCCTCGAAGCCGGCTGGCTCGGCTCGGTCACCACGGGCCTCGGCTCAGGCATGGAACTGACGGTTATCGCCGCTTCGGTGATCGGTGGCGCCAATCTCGCCGGCGGTGCCGGCACGGCGCTCGGGGCCGTGGTCGGTGCGGCGCTGATCGAAATCATCCGCAACAGCTTGACGCTGCTCGGCATCAGCACCTTCTGGCAAGGCACCTTCGTCGGCTCATTCATCATCCTCGCGGTGGCCTTCGACCGGCTGCGCAACAAGGATACCGGCGAGTAGGGCAGCCGGATCACGGGCAGGTTGACAGGGCCCCCGACCGGATTACGTTATTGAACGCCGAGGCGCGCCCTCGCCTTCCTCCGCCATGAGGGGCTTTGGAGCGATCTGCAGGGGCAAGCGCGCCCAGTGGCGCGCTTTGAGCGATAAAGGCCTTGAGGGCTATGCCCGAATGCCAAGGATCGAAGGGTGGTAGCCACAGATACTTGACGCGGTATTCACCTCCGCATCACCACCCCGTCATCCCGGCGCAGGCCGGGACCCATCCTGATGGCCTTGCCCAAACTGCGGCGGCTCGGTGTACCACCCGGGGCAGGCGAAACGCACTGGCAACACCGAGTATCCAACCACGCCCTCCTGCACCTGGAACCACCCCCACCCTAGCCCTCCCCTCAAGGGGGAGGGGAGGGTATGCCGCACCCATGCCCCTCAAATGAGACACTGATCCGAGTGGGGTTTGAACGCATGCGCCAACCCCATCGCCTCCCTCCCCCTTGAGGGGAGGGATCGAGGGTGGGGGTAGCCACAGATGCAGGAGTACGGAC
>JAQGJK010000009.1 GCA_028290665.1 Devosia sp.
TCAGGTTCGCAAAGTTCCGATGCCTACGTGATCTGATTACCCCAAAAGCGGGCAGCAACATCTCCACAGCCGGGCGAGGCGACGGTCTCACCACAACAGCCATGCGGGTCTACCCCGCGACGAGTCCCAACCTCGCCCGGCCGCTTCTCTACCCAGCACCCCGAGACCGGAAGGTCGGCGGTCGCTTCAGGGCGTCAAAAAAATGGAAAAAGTCCCCGTCAAAGAGTTACGCGCCAGATGAGGGGGACTGTTGGAAAACCCCTCATCCGGCGCGCTATCCGTCTTCGAGAAGACAACTGCTACTTAAAACAGAATCATCTTGCGCAAACCCTTTTTCGACATCCGATCCCCGACTTTATCGGGGGCTGATGCAGAATGAGCACGGCCTTCCCGGTGGGCGGCGACCGTGCGCCGGATTAATGGCGCTTCTTGTCGACCTGATGATAGGCGCGGCGGGAATGGAACTCGCAATACGGCCGGCCGTCATTGGAGTGCTGCCCGCAGAAGTAGAAATCCTCTGTCAACGGATCGCCGATCGGCCATTTGCAGGTGTGTTCGTTGAGCTGCAGCAGCGTCAGCCGCTTGTCCTCAGGGATGAACAGTTCCTGCACCGCCGGGACGACGTACACCTCGGTTTCGACCTCGGGGGTGGCGGCGAGGGCCGTGGCGCCGTTGACGCTGGTGCGCATCATCGAGCGTTGCTTGACCACCGCGCTCGACAGGCTCGGGGTGGCCGGAGCGATGCGACGGGCGGCCGGACGCGGCGCCTGGTGGCGTGCCGGTGCCGAACTCGTCGGCTTGGCCCGGGTCGAGAGCTTCAACCGATGGACTTTGCCGATCACCGCGTTGCGCGTGACGCCATCGCCAAGTTCAGCGGCAATCTGGCTGGCGGAAAATCCCTCCATCCAGAGCTTCTTCAACAGTTCGACGCGTTCTTCCGTCCAGCCCATAAAGTCACGTTCCTTGCGGTTCGTCTAAAATGAATCCAATATCGTGCTGTCACCTTCCGATGACAGCCGGCACACACTACAACTCGTATGTAGAGCGGGTCCGCCACACGATATCTCGTGTTCCCGACACCTTGGATATTACGCCACCCGACGAATCGCGATCAAGAGTCCGGCGACGTTTTCCTAGGGAAAACCTCTGTTTTTTTCAGGGGCTTGCGGAAGCTGAGTCAAATCAGTGACTTGACCCCGCAACATTGACTTTTTGGGTCAGCGCCTGCATACGGAAGCTGCCGACGCGCCGCCCAAGTGCTGCGCGTTTTTGGTTTTTGTGGGGCTTTTGCCACACGTGATTTATCCCAATAGGAGGGACCGATGTCTGCGCTTTACGGCACGTACGCACGCTCGACACTCGCTTTCGAGCGGGGCGAGGGCATGCGACTGTTTGCGCAGGACGGCACGCCCTATCTCGATTTTCACGCTGGCATCGCGGTCAATTCGCTCGGCCACTCCGATCCGCACCTCGTCTCGACGCTAAAATCGGCGGCCGAGAAGGTCTGGCACACCGCCAATACCTTCACCATTCCCGAGCAGGAACGGCTGGGCCAGCGGCTCGTCGACGCGACGTTCGCCGATGCGGTGTTCTTCACCAATTCCGGCGCCGAGGCGCTTGAGTGCGCGATCAAGACGGCGCGGCATTATTTCTGGGCGAAGGGCGAGACCGAGCGGTACGAGATCATTGCCTTCACCGGCTCGTTCCATGGCCGCACCATGGGCACCATCGCCGCCGCCGGTAACCCGCATTATGTCGAGGGCTTTGGCCCGCCGCTGGCCGGCTTCACCCACGTCGTCCCCGGCGATCTCGATGCCGTCGCCGCGGCGATCACGCCGCAGACCTGCGCCATCCTGATCGAGCCGGTGCCGGGCGAGGGCGGTTGCACGGCGATGACCCCCGAGTTCATGCAGGGCCTGCGGCGGCTGTGCGACGAGCACGGCATGCTGCTGGTTCTCGATGAAGTGCAGTGCGGCTATGGCCGCACCGGCCGGTTCTTTGCCTATGAGTGGAGCAGCATCGTTCCCGATATCGTCGCGGTGGCCAAGGGCATCGGCGGCGGTTTTCCGCTCGGCGCCTGCCTTGCCAAGGGCGACGTCGCCGCCTCGATGGTGCCCGGCACGCATGGCTCGACCTATGGCGGCAATCCGCTGGCCTGTGCCATCGGCAATGCCGTACTCGATCGCGTACTGGCGCCGGGGTTCCTGGATGAAGTCAATCGCATGGGGCAGGTGCTGGCCTGGCATCTCCAGCAACTGGCGCAACGGTTTCCGCACCACATCGTCGAACTGCGTGGCAAGGGCCTGCTGACCGGCATCAAGCTCGGGTCGCCGGTCAAGGACATCTCGCAACGGTTGCGCGACGAGCAGCACATGCTGGCCCAGGCGGCCGGCGACAACGTGCTGCGCCTGATCCCGCCGCTGATCGTCACCGAGGACGACATCAAGGAAGCGGTCGAGAAGCTCGCCGCAGTGTTTGCCGCCGTCGATACGGAACTCGCAGCGACGCCGATGGGCCCCGATGCCGAACCCGCCGCCGACTGACGAGACACGCCTTAAAAGACCTGCGCTTTAGCGACATTGGGAGCCGGATATGACCGGAACGCCTCGGCATTTCCTCAACCTCGATGATTTCACCGGCGGTGAACTGCGCGGCATGCTGGAACTCGCCCGCGAGCTCAAGACCGGCCTCGCGGAGGGGAAACGGCCGCAATTACTCAAGGACAAAGTGCTGGCGATGATCTTCGAGCGCCAGTCGACCCGCACCCGCGTCTCCTTCGATGTCGGCATGCGGCAGCTTGGCGGGGAAACGCTGATGCTGTCGGGGCAGGAAATGCAGCTGGCGCGCGAGGAAACCCTCGAAGACACCGCCCGAGTGATGAGCCGCTATGTCGATGCGATCATGATCCGCATCCTCAGCCACCAGGACTTGCTCGATCTCGCCGGCGCCGCCACCGTGCCGGTGATCAACGGCCTGACCCGCCGCGCCCACCCCTGCCAGGTGATGGCCGACGTGATGACCTTCGAAGAGCATCGCGGCAACATCCGCGGCGCCAAGATCGCCTGGGTCGGCGACAGCAACAACGTGCTGGCCTCCTGGGTCAACGCCGCCGAACTGTTCGGCTGCAGCCTGTCGATTGCCGTGCCCGAGGATTACTGGCCCGAAAAGGATTTGATGGGGGATATCCAGAACGCCGGCGACGCCGTGCGACTGATCACCGATCCGCATGAGGCGGTACGCGACGCCGACCTCGTCATCACCGACACCTGGGTCTCGATGGGCGACACCGATGCCGCCGAGCGCCGCCGGGACTTGAAACCCTATCGGGTCGACACCAATCTAATGGCCGGCGCGAGCAAAGACGCGCTGTTCATGCATTGCCTGCCCGCCCACCGAGGCGATGAAGTCACCGACGAGGTCATAGACGGCCCGCAATCGGTGGTCTTTGATGAGGCGGAAAATCGCCTCCATGCCCAGAAGGCCATCCTGTGCTGGGCCTTCGGTGTCGGCAATCTCTGAGGCGGGTTTCTGCCACTTCGACGCCGACGACATTCGCGAGCCCCGTCCGAGGGCGCTCCGACGGAAGGACCTTTGAAATGCCCGAGCTGCAGATCTCGACCCTTGGCCTTGATCGTCCGGAAAGCGGCGATGACACCGCCGTGCCGTTCACCCTCGACAGCCTCGATTGCCGGGGTCGCGTTGTCCGGCTCGGCGATGCCCTCGACAGCATCCTCGCCCGTCACGATTATCCGGCGCCCGTGGCGCGCCTGCTTGGGGAAGCCGTGCTGCTGGCCGCGCTAATCGGTTCGTCGCTGAAGTTCGCCGGCAAGTTCATCCTGCAAACGCAGACCGATGGACCGGTCAACCTCATTGTCGTCGATCTCGACGCCCCCGACGGGCTGCGTGGCTATGCCCGCTACGATCACGATGCGCTACTGCGCGCCGCCGAACTCGGCAAGACGACGCCGGGCGATCTGCTCGGCAAGGGGCATCTGGCGATGACCGTCGACCAGGGCAACAACATGGAGCGCTATCAGGGCATCGTGGCGCTCGAGGGCGGCTCGCTCGAGGACGTCGCCCACACCTATTTCCAACAATCCGAACAAATTCCGACCAAGGTGCGGCTGGCAGTGGCGCAACTGGAACGGCGGGGTGATGCGCGCCCGTCATGGCGGGCTGGCGGCATGCTGATCCAGTATCTGCCCCCGCACGGCAATCAGCTGTTGGCGGATTTGCCGGGCGACGGTGACTTCTCGAACCCCAATTCGGCCGATCCCGATTTCGTCGAGGCGGACCACTGGGAAACCGCCAAGGCGCTGCTGGCGACGCTGGCCGATGACGAGCTGGCCGATCCGGACATTTCCGGCGAGCGCATGCTGTTCCGACTCTATAACGAGCCCGGCGTGCGGGTATTCGAGCCGATGCCGCTGGAGGATCGCTGCAGCTGTTCGAACGAGCGGGTCGAAGGCATGCTGCGGGACAATTTCACTGCCGAAGATCGCGAACAGATGGCGGTCGACGGCGAGATTGAAGTGACGTGCGAGTTCTGCTCCACGGCCTATCATTTCCGGCTGCACGAATTCGAAACCAGCCATTAGCGCCGGATCGACAGGGTTCGCGTCAGCGCTGCTGACCAACCTTGCCAATCTTTCATTTGCCCGAACTCCCCATGCCGCGTAGCTTTTTGGTGACCCGAAAGCTCAGGATGGACAAGTGGACGAACGGCTCCGACCCGATTCCGATACGGCGCGCAGCGCTTCCCGCTCCAGCCCGTTCTGGGCGCAGCTGCTGATTACGCTTGTCGTTCTCGCCGCGGCCTTTGTCGCTTTCGTCTATTTCTACCCGGGCTCGCGCACCCTGCTCGGCAATTACGGTATCGTCCTGCCATTCGGACCCGCTGAGGTGAGTGCACCTGCCGACGCTGCGCGACCGCAGGGCCAAGCGCAGGCACCGGGTCAACCACAAGGGCAGGGCCAGCCGGGTGCCGGGCAACGCTCGGGGGCACCCGGTGGACCGGGAGGCCCCGGAGGGGGTGGCGGCCGGACGGTGCCGCTGGTCGCCATCAAACCCGCTACATCCGCGACCATCAACGATCGGCTGACGGCGATCGGCGAAGGCAGCGCCGCCAGTTCGGTGACCATCACCACCTCCGCCGGCGGCACGCTGCTCGAACTGGCCGTGGCACCGGGCGATGTCGTCGGTGCCGGAGCGGTGATCGCCAAACTCGACGCCCAGTCCGAACAGATCGCCATCGATCGCGCCGAACTGGCTGCCTCCGACGCCACCGCCGCGCTGGCCCGGGCCAACGAACTCGCTGCTTCGATTTCCGCTGTGCAACTCAGCGCCGCGCAATTGGCGGCCGACCAGGCGGCGCTCGAATTGCGCAATGCCCAACTTGCGCTCGAACGGCGCACCATTACCACTCCGATCGCCGGCACGGTCGGGCTCATGCAGGTGAACCCCGGCAACGTGCTGAGCGCCGGCACGGTCGTTACCACCATCGAGGATTCCTCGGAAATCCTCGTCGATTTCTGGATTCCAGAACGCTATGCGCCCGCCGTCGCAGTCGGCATGCCGGTTGCCGCGCTGGCCGTGGCGCTGCCGGGCGAGACGTTCGACGGCATCGTCAGCGCCACCGATAACCGCGTCGATGCGACCAGCCGGACGCTGCAGGTGCAGGCTCGCATTCCCAATCCCGATGGCCGGATTCGTGCCGGCATGAGCTTTTCGGTCACCATGACGTTCCCCGGCGACGACTATGTTTCGGTCGATCCGCTGGCCATCCAGTGGTCGGGTGACGGCGCCTATGTCTGGCGCTACGTCGACGGCAAGGTCGAGGAGGCCAGCATCCAGATCGTGCAGCGCAACTCGTCCGGCGTGCTGGTCACCGGCGACCTCGCACCCGGCGATCCGGTGGTGACCGAGGGCGTGCTGCAACTGCAGCCGGGCGCTCAGGTCCGCGTCGAGGGCGAAGCGCCCCCGGCTGCGACACCGCCAGCGGCGACGGGGGGCTGAGCATGTCGATCGCCACCCAGAATGAACGCGGCGGAGCGCTGGCGGCACTGTTCGTCCGCCGCCCGGTGCTGGCCATCGTCATCAATGCGCTGATCATCGTCGCTGGCATCGCCGCGATGTTCGGTGTCGAAATCCGCGAACTGCCGAGTGTCGAACAGCCGGTGCTGTCGGTGTCGACCAGTTTTGGCGGCGCCGCCGCCGAAACCGTCGATCGGGAAATTACTTCGGCGGTCGAGGGCGCGGTGGCTCGTGTGCCGGGCGTCGTGTCGATTTCCTCATCATCGTCGTACGGTAACAGCCGCGTCACGCTGAGCTTTGCCGACGGCACCAACCTCGACAATGCAACGTCCGACGTGCGCGACGCCATCGGCCGCCTCGCCAACCGGCTGCCGGAGGGCTCCGAGGCGCCGACCATCTTCAAGGCCGACCCGAACGCCCAAGCCATCATGCAGCTGTCGGTAACTTCAGACGGCATGAGCCCGGACGACCTCACCGCGCTGGTCAACGACACCATCGTCGAGCGTCTCGCCTCGGTCACCGGCGTCGCCGACGTGCAGATTTACGGCACGCAGGACAAGTTATTTGAGATCGACGTCGACCAGGTGAAGCTGGCGAGCCTCGGATTGACGGTCGGCGATATCCGCAACGCGCTGTCGACGATTTCCTTCGATAGCCCTGCCGGATCTATCAACGGGGCGAACCAGAACATCAACGTCCGCGCCCTCTCCGAAGTCACCACCCCGCAGCAGTTCGAGGAACTGATCATCAACGGCCGCACCCGGCTCGGCGATGTAGCGACGGTAATTTTTGACGCGGCATCGTCGAGTTCTGGCCTGCGCTCGGACGGCAAGGCTGGCATCGGCATCGGCATCGTCCGGCAGGCGCAATCGAACACCGTGCAAATCTCCGAGGGCATCCATGCGGCCGTGGATGATCTGCAGTCGAGCCTGCCGCCTGGCGTCCAGCTGCGCATTTCTAGCGATGAGTCCGTGTTCATCTCCGGCGCGCTGCATGAGGTCGAGCGGTCGCTGATCATCTCGGTCGGCGTCGTCATCGCCATCATTTTCCTGTTCCTGATGGATTGGCGGGCGACGCTCATTCCCGCCATTTCGATGCCCGTGGCGCTGATCGGCACCGTCGCCGGCATCTACCTGATGGGCTTTTCGCTCAATATCCTGACGCTGCTCGCCATCGTGCTTGCCACCGGGATTGTCGTCGACGATGCCATCGTGGTGCTGGAAAACATCGTCCGGCGGCGAACGATGGGGGCGGGGCCGCGCGCTGCCGCCGTGCTCGGGACGCAGGAAGTGTTCTTTGCCGTCATCGCCACCACTGCGACGCTGGCGGCCGTGTTCATCCCGCTGTCGTTCCTGCCCGGACAGACCGGCCGCCTGTTCCGAGAATTCGGTTTTACCCTTGCGATTGCCGTGGCCCTCTCGGCTGTGGTGGCGCTGACGCTCGGGCCGATGCTGGCGTCGCGGCTCCTGAAACCTCATGTCGCGAACCCCCGCAGCTGGAATCCGCTGGTCCATATCGGGCGGCTGCTGTCGCGGTTTTACCGGGCGACGCTCAAATTCTGCCTCAACTACCCGCTGCTGCTGGTGGTCGTGGCTTCGCTGTTCGCCGCGTCCGCCTGGTTCGCCTTCGGTTCGCTGCGTCAGGAACTGACCCCGACCGAGGATCGCTCGGTCATCACCCTGCGGGTTTCGGCGCCGCAGACCGTCAGTCTCGATTTCACCCGCACGCAGATGGCCAAGATCGAAGCCCTGCTGCAGCCGCTGGTTGCGAATGGCGAGATCGCCTCGATCTTTTCGATCTCGGGCTTTGGCTCGAATACGTCGAGCGGTAATCTGACGCTTACACTGGCCCCATGGGACGAGCGGACCCGGACGCAGCAACAGATCGCGGCCGACGTACAACGGCTCGCGGCGCAGGTGCCCGGCGTCCGCGCTACCGTCGGCGGCGGCAATTCGCTCGGCATCCGCGGCGGCGGCTCGGGCCTGCAGTTTGCCGTGGTCGGGCAGGACTATGCCGAGCTGGCAAGTGTCGCCAACACCATCAAGGCCGAGCTCGAACAGGACACGCGCTTTGGCCGGGTGTCGGTCAATTACAGCACCACCCAGCCGCAGCTGACGCTCAGCATCGACCGCGAACGTGCGGCGAGTCTCGGCATCGACATCAGCGGCCTGTCGACCACCATGCAGGCAATGATCGACGGCGCGACCGTCGGCACGGTGTTCATCAACGATGCGTCGTATTCCGTGCGGATGATTTCGACCACCAGTCCGGTCAACGACCCGCGCGATCTCGAATCGGTGTTCATCAAAACCTCGGACGGCCGCTATGTGCCGATGTCGACCATCGCGACGCTGACCGAAGCACCAATCGCCCCTTCTCTCGGTCGCGAGCAGCAGCGCCGGGCGATCACCGTCAGCGCGGCACTCGATGGCCTGACCCTCGGCGATGCCTACACCTTGGCGCAGGCGACGGCAGCGCCCTTGCTGCCGCCCGGCGTTTCGATCATCCCGATGGCCGAGGCCAAGACGCTCGGCGATGCCAATTACGGGTTGCTGGTCACCTTCGGCTTCGCGCTGGTCGTGGTGCTGCTGGTGCTGGCGGCGCAGTTCGAAAGCGTCTGGAGCGCCATCATCGTCATGGCGACCGTGCCGTTCGGGCTGGCCTGCGCCATCTACGCCCTGCTGCTCACCGGTGGGACGCTCAACATCTATTCGCAGATCGGGCTGGTGCTCGTCGTCGGCATCATGGCGAAGAACGGCATCCTGATCGTCGAATTCGCCAACCAACTGCGCGACCGCGGTCTTGCGGTGCGCGAGGCCATCGAGGAGGCCTCCAACATCCGCCTCCGCCCGGTGGTGATGACGATGATCGCCACCGTCCTCGGCGCCCTGCCGCTGATCCTGTCGGGCGGCGCCGGAGCCGAATCCCGCGCGGCGCTCGGCTGGGTGATCGTCGGCGGCCTTGGCTTTGCCGCCGTGGCGACGATTTATCTGACACCGGTCGCCTACCTGCTGCTCGCCGGTTTCAGCAAACCCAAATCGCTCGAAGAGGCAAGGCTGACGCGTGAACTCGAAGCCGCCGGCCAGGTCATCCAGCCGGCGGAATGATCAGGCCTGTTCCAGCCCGTAGGCCAGATCAGCGATCAGATCGTCGGTGCTTTCAAGTCCGACCGAGAGGCGCAGCAGGTTCGGCCTGATGCCCATCTCCGCACGCTGCTCTTCGGTGAAGCGCTGGTGCGTCGTGGTGCGCGGATGGGTGATGATCGATTTGGCATCGCCGAGATTGTTGGAAATCACCACGATGGCGAGGGCGTCGGCCACCCGGTAGGCCGCCTCTTGTCCACCCTTGACTTCGAACGCCACCAGCGTCGAGCCGCCCTTCATCTGGCGTTTCGCCAGCTCCAATTGCGGATGGTCCTTGTGATGCGGATAGATGACCCGCTCGATGTTCGGATGATTGCCGAGGAATTCGGCGATCCGGGTCGCCGTTTCGGTCGCGGCCTTTACCCGGAGCGGCAGGGTTTCGATGCCCTTCAGCAGCACCCAGGCATTGAACGGGCTCATCGACGGCCCGGTCTGCCGGATGAAGGTGTGGATATCGCCGTTGATCAGTTCCTTTGACCCGAGGATCGCGCCGCCCAGCACCCGGCCCTGACCATCGATGTGCTTGGTCGCTGAATAACAGACGAGATCGGCGCCGAGCGCCAGCGGCGATTGCAGCACCGGGGTGGCGAAGACGTTGTCGACGATGAGCTTGGCGCCATGCGCATGCGCGATCGCGGCGACTGCCGCGATATCGACGAGTTCGAGTGTCGGGTTGGTCGGGGTTTCGATGAACACCGCCTTGGTATTCTGCCGCATCGCGGCTTCGAAATTGGCCGGATCGCGCCCATCGACCAGCGTCGTCTCGACCCCCCAGCGCGGCAGGTAATCCTGGATGACATACAGGCAGCCGCCAAACAGCGCCCGCGAGGCAACGACATGATCGCCAGCGCGGACCTGGCTCATCAGCGCTGTGGTCACCGCCGCCATGCCGGTCGCCAGTCCGCGCGCTGCCTCGGCGCCTTCGAGCAGGGCGAGGCGCTGCTGGAACATCTCGACGGTCGGATTGGAGAATCGCGAATAGATGTAGCCCGGCTCCTGATTGCTGAACCGCCGCTCGGCACTGGCTGAATCCGGATAGACGAAGCCCGAATTGAGGAACAGCGCCTCGGAAGTTTCGCCATGCTGGCTGCGCACCGTGCCGCCATGCACCAGCGTCGTTTCCTGCGACCGGTTCTTCGGGTCGCTCAGCGGGTTCTGTGCCTTGGTCATCGAAATATCCCGTAAAATACAAAAACGCCGCCCACTCGCGTGGCCGGCGCATCGAGGTCCATTTAGCAAATTGTTTTAAGTGGCTGCAAGCAGACCGGCCAAATCACCACTGGAGCGGACTGTAGGGCCGATTGCCGCTTGGCGTCAATCGAGCCGGTTGCTAGGAACGGCGCGGGAGTGGCGGATGGCAGATAAAGCAAGCTGGTCGACGGGGGTGTTTTCCGCCCGCATGATCGAAGCGCTGGCGACGCGCCGCCATCTGGCGCTCGCCCGGCCGTTCGATGCCGATCAGGTGCAGCCGGCCAGCCTCGATCTGCGGCTCGGGGCCGTCGCGCATCGGATTCGCGCCAGTTTCCTGCCGGGACCGGAAGCTACCGTCGAGCAACGGCTTGCCGGTTTGACGCTTCACACCCTCGACCTTTCCGACAGCGCCGTGCTCGAACGCGGCTGCGTCTATCTGGTGCCGTTGCTCGAAAGCCTGGCGCTGCCGCCGGAGGTTTCCGCCGGCGCCAACCCTAAAAGTTCTACCGGGCGGCTCGATGTGTTTACCCGAGTGATCGGCGACCGGACCCGGGGCTTCGATACGCTGCCGGCGGGGTATGAAGGCAAGCTCTATCTCGAAATCAGCCCGCGGACGTTCCCGGTGCGGGTGCGGCAGGGATCGCGGCTCAGCCAGATGCGGTTCCGCGTCGGCGATACACGCTTGTCCGTCGCCGAGCATCAGGCGCTGCATGCCGCCGAAACGCTGGTGGTCGATCCCAACGAGGAGGTGGCCGAGGGTGTCTCGCTGTCAATCGATTTGAAGGGGGAGGATCGCGACGGCCTCGTTGGCTTCCGGTCCAAGCGCCATACGCCGGTCATCGACGTCGATCGCAAGGATGAACTCGATGTCCTCGACTACTGGGAACCGCTGATCAATCGCGGCGCCGAACAGTTCATCCTCGACCCCGACGAGTTCTACATCCTCGTCTCCCGCGAGAGCGTCCACGTCCCCCCGGCCTACGCCGCCGAGATGGTGCCGTTCGATCCGCTGGTGGGCGAGTTCCGCGTCCACTACGCGGGCTTTTTCGACCCCGGCTTCGGCCATTCGCCGGCCGGCGGCAAGGGCTCGCGGGCCGTTCTCGAAGTCCGCAGCCGCGAGGTGCCGTTTCTGCTCGGGCACGGCCAGACCATCGGCCGCCTGCTGTACGAGCGGCTGGCGGAATTGCCCGACCGGCTTTATGGCAGTGCGCTCGGCTCCAATTATCAGGCTCAGGCCCTCAAACTTTCCAAGCATTTCCGCGCTTATCCCTAGGATGTAAGACATGCCCCAGATCCGTGCCTATGGCTCCATGAGCGGCACCAGCCCGCTTGCTCAGCTGACCATTCCCCGTCGTGACGTCGGCCCGACCGACGTCAAGATCGATATCCTGTTCTGCGGCGTCTGCCATTCCGATCTCCATACCGCGCGCGGCGAATGGGGCGGGGTGCAGTTTCCCGCCGTACCCGGCCATGAAATCGTCGGCAAAGTCGTCGCGGTCGGTGCCGAAGTGACCAAATTCGCCGTCGGCCAGAACGTCGGCGTCGGCTGCATGGTCGACAGCTGCCGCGAATGCGAGAGCTGCAAAAGCGGGCGTGAGCAATATTGCTACGAGGGCAATATCGGCACCTATAATGGGAAGGACCACCACCTCGGCGGCCACACCTTCGGCGGCTATGCCACCGATATCGTCGTCGACCAGGATTTCGTGCTGTCCATCGCCGACTCGCTGCCCCTAGACGCCGCCGCGCCGCTGCTGTGCGCCGGCATAACCCTCTATTCGCCGCTTCGTCACTGGGGCGCCGGTCCCGGCAAGAAAGTCGGCATCGTCGGTCTTGGCGGGCTAGGGCACATGGGGGTCAAGATCGCGCGCGCGATGGGCGCTCATGTGGTGATGCTAACCACGTCGCCAAGCAAGGCGAAGGATGCTGAAAAGCTGGGTGCTCACGAGGTGCTGATCTGGTCCGATGAGGCGGCGATGCGCGCCGCGTCAAAGACCTTTGACCTGCTGATGAACACCGTGCCGCAGAGCCACGACATCAACGCGCTGACCCGGCTGCTCAAGGTCGATGGTGCGCATGTGCTGCTCGGGGTGCCGCCGACGCCGTATCCGCCGCTCGATGTTGGTCGCATGATCGGCAACCGCCTGACCGTCGCCGCGTCGACGATCGGCGGCATCGCCGAAACCCAGGAGATGCTCGATTTCTGCGCCCAGCACGGCATCGTCTCCGACATCGAGATGATCGCCATGCAGGATATCAACGAGGCCTATGACCGGATGAGCCGGAACGACGTCAAATACCGCTTCGTCATCGACATGGCCTCGCTGAAAAACGTCGCGGCCTGAGATGGGGCAGCGGGCGCTGCCGACCCGGGATCAACTCCGTGCCGGCGCGCCGATGGTGACCAAGCGGCTGAAGCTGCGGCCATTCCTGCCGTCCGATCTCGCGCCGTGGGCCGAGATGAACGTCGATCCAGAGGTGATGGAGTTTCTCGGCGGATTTATGCCGCCGAGCCATTCGCATGGCATGGCCAGCGAGATCAACGCAGCACTCAAGCGCGACGGGTACGGGAAGATCGCCATCGAGCGCCTTACCGACGGGGCTTTCCTCGGCATCGCCGGCCTGTCGCGCGAACGCTGGTATCCTGACGATCTCGAAATTGGCTGGCGCTTGGCGCGGCCCTATTGGGGCAGCGGGTACGCCACCGAAGCCGGGACGGCGTGGCTCGCCTTTGCCTTCGACGTGCTGGGCGTCGAGCGCGTCATCTCTGTCGCGGACGTGCCCAATCTCAATAGTATTGCCGTCATGCAGCGCCTCGGGATGCAGCTAGATCACACGGCGGAGCTGGATGACGAAGCCGGCGGAACTTTCCCAGCCCTTGTCTACGCCATTCGGCGTACCGAGTTCGTCAAACGGCAAGTGCGCCGGTGACTAGTCACCCGGTCGCTACGGTTATCGCCCGATATTGTCGCAGATGTCGCAGTCGCCAAGACTTTTCAGCATCCCGGTCGTCAGCTGAAGTGTGAGTTGCCGTTGAGCGACCAAGCTCTGCAGTTCGACCATGTTGAGTTCCGCAGTGCCGACGATCGTCGGGGCACACAACGCTTCGTAGACGGTGCAGTCGATGACCGGCGTGGTGCTGACCACCGTCGCGTCGCGCCAATCGCCGGCATGGGCGAAGCTGGTGAGCAGCAAAACCGCGGCACTGGCAGTAGCGACAAATCTCGACATCACATTCCCCCCGACGGACGACCAAAGCGCGTCCGGCACCGATGAAGGAGGGCTTTGAACGCTGAACCGGCCGTGAATGACGCGCTCAGGCGGCCTTCACCAGTTCGCCACCGAGCGCCCGCTCAATCAGCCCCCGCGTCTCCGACACGCCATAAAGGGCGATGAACGACCCGAAGCGTGGGCCCTGCGTGGCGCCGAGTAGCACCTGGTAGATGGCCTGGAACCAGTCCTTCAGCGGATCGAAACCATGCGTCTTGCCGATTTCATAGACCATCGTCTGCAACGCGTCGGCGTCAGTCGAGCCTTCGAACTCCCGGAGCCGCTCGGCAAGGTCGGCGAGCGCCGCCGCTTCCTTGTCGCTTGCGGCGCGGAAGGTCTTGGTCGGCTTGACGAAATCGTTGAAGTAGCGGACCGCATAGCCGGCCAGCGCATCGAGCTGCGGGTGGGTCTCGGGGCTGGTTCCCGGCACGTAGCGCGAGATGAACCCCCAGAGCACTGCCGGGTCATCGGCGTTTGCCGCCGATACGAGGTTCATCAGCAGCCCGAACGTCACCGGCATCTCGAACACCGGCGGGGCGCCGAAATGCACGTGGAAGGCCGGGTTTTCCAGCCGCTCGGCCTCGGTTTGCCCGGCATAGGCCGAGGCGAAGGTGAAATAATCGTCGGCGGCGCGGGGGATCACGTCGAAAAACAGGCGCTTGGCCGTCCGGGGCTTCTGAAACATGAACTGTCCGAGGCTTTCGGGGCTCGCATAGCTCAGCCAGTCGTCAATGGTCAGGCCGTTGCCCTTGGACTTCGAGATCTTCTGGCCCTTGTCGTCGAGGAACAGTTCGTAATTGAAGCCTTCCGGCGGGCTGCGGCCGAGGACCTGGCAGATCCGGCTCGCCAGCTTGACGCTTTCGATCAGATCCTTGCCGCTCATTTCATAGTCGACGCCGAGCGCGAACCAGCGCATCGCCCAGTCGGGCTTCCACTGGCACTTGACCTTGCCGCCGGTGATCTCGGTCTCTTCGGTGGTGCCGGTCGCCGGGTCGACATAGGTGATGGTGCCCTTCGAGACGTTGCGCTCGATCACCGCGACCTGCAGCACATCGCCGGTGTGGCGCGAGATCGGCAGGAACGGCGAATAGCTGGCCCGCCGCTCCGGCCCGAGGCTCGGCAGCATGATTTCCATCACCTGATCGTAGCATTCGAGCATGCGCAGCAGCGCTTCGTCGAACACGCCCGAAGTGTAATAATCGGTCGACGAGGCGAATTCGTAGGCAAAGCCGAACCGGTCGAGAAACGCCCGCAGCCGTGCATTGTTGGCGGCGCCAAACGACGGATACCCGTCTGAATAGGGATCCGGCACCCGGCTGAGCGGCTTGCCCAGAAAACCCGCCAGCATGTCCTGGTTGGGAACATTGGTCGGGACTTTGCGCAGGCCGTCCATGTCATCGGAAAAGGCCAGCAGCCGCGTTTCGATGCTGTCGCTGGTCAACAGGCGAAACGCCGTGCGCACCATCGTCGTCCGCATGACTTCGCCGAACGTACCGATATGTGGCAAGCCGGAGGGGCCGTAGCCAGTCTCGAACAGCACTGAGGTCTGGCCCGTACGCTCGACCCGTGAGACGAGCTTGCGGGCTTCCTCGAAGGGCCAGGCGCGTGCGCCCTGAGCGACTTCGAACAGCGCCGGATCAAGGACGGGCAGGGCGGCGGACATGGACGAGGTTCCAAGGCTGGTGCTACGGGCGTCGTCTTTGCACCGGGACCCGGCCCCGTCAATGCCGGCGACTGCCGCTTCGCTGGACAAGCATCGCGGGGCTCACTACCTGTGCGCAGCCTTTGACCCGCCCGGATGCTTTGCCATGGCTCTTTCGACCCAGGATGCCCTCATCTACCTGATGATCGCCGCGGCCTTTTCCGACGTCGACATGACCGAGCAGGAGTTGAACCGCATCGACGCGCTGGTGGGCCGCCTGCCGGTGTTCGAAGGCTTCGATCGCCAAAGTCTCGCCGAAGTGGCCAATCGCGGCATCGACGAGATCAACACGCGGGGCGGCATTGAGCCGATGCTCGATCTGGCGATCGCCGCATTGCCGGTGCGTCTGCACGACACCGCCTATGCGCTGGCAGTCGAAATTGCTGCTGTCGACCTCAGTCTCGAGCAGGAGGAATTGCGGCTGCTGGAGATGATTCGCGACCGGTTAACCGTTGATCGGCTGGTGACCGCAGCGATCGAAGCCGCGGCGCGAGCACGTCTGCGTCGCGCCTAATAGAAACCTACCGGGAACCAGCGCAGGTACAGTTCATCGAGCTTGCCATCCTGTTTCAGGCGGAGCAACGCCCAATCGATTGCCTGCCGCATGTCGTCCCGGTCGGCACTAAACGCCACCGAAAGTCCCGCTCCGAACAGGTCGGGCCGAAAGTAGGTCTCGCCGGCGAAGGCGCAACAATCGCCAGCCTGATTGAGCCAGAAGGAGGCGCGCATCCCATCACCGAAATAGGCATTTGCCTGACCTTGTTGCACGGCGGACAAGGCCTCGATTTCGCTATCGAGCGGTAGCAGTTTCACCTCGGGGAGATAGCGTTGAAGAAATTTCTCATGGGCCGAACCCCGACGCACCGATACAGTCTCTCCAGCCAAGCGCTCAGCTGAAAACGCTGCGGCATTGTCCGTCGTAGTCACAAAGCGGGCTGGCAAGCCCATATAAACGCTAGAAAAATCGAATTTTTCGCTGTTTTCCGCGGTCATCGCGAGACCGGCAATCAACGCGTCCCCTTGACCGTCGGCGAGGGCGTTGGCCGACTGCTCCCACGGCCAGGCCTGGATGGTACACGCCACATCGAGGCTGGCGCAGATATCGCGCGCCAATTCGATATTGTAACCAAGCAACTCGCCCGTGTTGGGGTCGCGGTAGTTGAAAGGGGGGAAATCCGCGGTAGTCAAAAATCTGATCGCCGGGACGGCCGCCAGGTTGGGCGTGTTTTCCCGGGCAGTGGGGTCGAACTGGTTCGGGAGGGTCTGCGACATCGAAAGCTCGACTGCAGCGAGTGAAAACAGTCCGACTAAAAAATAGCGTATCTGCAAAGAATACCGTCCATCGGCGTTGACCGCCACGCCGTGGGGTCTTTGAAAATGTGATCGCTGTGGCAATCAGATACCTTGGATTTTTGCCAGCGTCGCCTATACCGAGGTGGCAGCTGCAGATTCAGATGCGAAATTGAGGACTCCACTCGTGCAACCTGACATCTTGGCGACGATCTCGGCGGTCCAGCTCGAAACTGACAAATTTCGTACCCTCGGACACGTCCTTTCATATGCGCGGTCGTTCGGCTTTCATCGTATGATTGCCGTCGCATTGCCGGGGCCAAATTCCGGCCTGCGTTCATGCGTGCTGGTATCCAATCTGGATCCGCGTTTCCAACTGAATTTTGCGAACAAGGACTTTCTGCACATCGACGAAGTGGCGCGGCAGTGCTTCGTAACCACGCAACCGTTCAGCTGGAAAGCGATGTCGGAAACCCGGCCCGAGCCTGCGCGACCCGTCGAACTGGCGGATGGTCTCGCGATTCCGGTGCACCTCGACCAGGGGCGGGTTGGGTTCATCGCTGTCGTCGGGCCGGCGGAAATGCTGACTGAAGCGCAGAAGGTGGAATTCCACATGTTAGGAATTTATGCCTACATTCGCTTGGCGGAACTGCATGAGCAGGAGTTCGAAGCTACCCTTCAACGCATGCTGACTGGGCGTGAGTCGGAAGTCCTGCAATGGGTTGCCCACGGCAAGACCGCAGCTGATATCGCCGACATAACTGGCACCTCGGAGCGTACCGTCAACCAGCACTGTGAAAACGCTCGCCGTAAACTCGGCACTATGAACCGTACTCATACGGTCGTCGAAGCTCTGCGCCACAAATTTATTACGTTGTAATGCGTATCAATATCGCACACGCTGATCCTTCGGCAAATTAACGCATCGAATTTGCTCGGGGCGTCATTTTGGTCGTGTCCGCGGGGGCGGCTTGGCGCAGATCGTTTGCAGGGTGCGTGGAGTATTCGCAAGGTGTCCATGGCATAGTCGGTGCCTGTGCATCTTGAGCCGCACGCTGCGGTTGGCCGTTTATGCCACGCGCGCTTGATCTCGTCAGGGCAATCATGGGAACGGCTTGCGCGTCCTCAGCCGAAGCAAGGGCAATCCTCGACGCCGCGCTCGCTCTCGAAGTTGATCCAATCGATTATTGTGCCCGCCGAACCGGGCTCGGTGAGCGCTTGGTGCTCAAGCGCGCCGCGACTTGGGCGGGCATTGGCTATTCGGAGACAATCCCGGGTGGGGTGGCGTCTGCTGCGGAGGGCGCGCGGACCGATCACCTGACTGGATGTCGCGCCGTGGCGATCCGGCACGGTGGGCGCGAGCGGCATTTCATTACCCCAAGCTTCGCGCAGGTACTCGAAATCGAGGCACGTCGCACGCATCGACCTGAACTGAGCCTGACCCACTGCTTCGTGCATCACTCAGTGCTCCGAGCGGCGCTCGCCCGAACCTACGAGGCGAGCCTGCTGCGCCAGTCCCGACAACGCGTTGCCGTGCTGTGGCCCGGTGCGAATGCCAGCGTGGCAATGGGACTCGGCGCTCGGCTGGCGTTCGTCATCATCTCCTTTGCCATGATCGCGTTTCTGTCGCTGGCTCCGACCGGGCTGGCGCCAGTAACGTTGAGCGTCGCGGTGCTGCTGCTCGGGCTGCCATCACTGATGCGGCTGGTCGCGGCCTTCATGCCTGCTGCTCCATCCCGATCCGGCGGCTTTCGCTATGATATTGCCGACCTGCCGACCTATTCCGTGCTGATCCCGCTGCACGATGAGGCGCTGATGGTCGAGCAGCTGTATCGCGCGATGAGCGAACTTGAATACCCGCCTGAGAAAATCGAAGTCATTTTCGTCGTCGAAGCGCGGAGCAGCGCCACGCTGAGCGAGGCTCATCGCGTCTCGGCGCTCGACGATCGCTTCGATGTTGTTGCGGTGCCGCACGGCCTGCCATTGACCAAACCCAAAGCTCTCGATTTCGCCCTGCCGCTGGTCAGTGGCGAAATTCTGGTGATCTACGATGCCGAGGATATCCCTGACGCCGACCAGCTGCGCCGGGCTGCGGAACGGTTCATCGCCGATCCTGCCCTCGACTGTCTGCAGGCCGAATTGGTGCCGGAGAACGCCTCGGAAAACTGGCTGACAATCATGTTTGCCGGGGAGTATGCCGGGCTGTTCGGCAATCTGCTCCCCGCTTTTGCACGTTGGGGGCTGCCCATGCCGCTCGGCGGCACGTCCAACCATTTCCGCGCCTCGACCTTGAGGCGGATCGGCGGATGGGACGCGTTCAACGTGACGGAGGACGCCGATCTCGGATTGCGGCTGGCGCGGCTGGGGTGTCGGACGGCCACTATCGCTTCGCAGACCGGCGAGGAAGCGCCAGTTCATCTGCGGGCCTGGATGACGCAGCGGACGCGTTGGATGAAGGGTTGGATGCAGACGTTCCTCGCCCATAACCGACATCCGATCCAGCTTGCCGTCCATCTCGGCTGGCGGAGCTTCATTATCTACGAACTGTTCCTCGCAGCCATGATTTTCTCGCCGATTCTGCATACCGGTTTTGCGGCAGTATTGATCTGGCGACTAGGGTCGGGACAGGTAATCTCGGACGGAACAGCTACTTCGGCAGTCTTCTGGGCGATTTTCCTCATCGGCTATGGCGGCGCCATGGGGCTGACCATGGTCGGGCTGTGGCGACTGAAAAAATTCTGGCTGATCCCCGTGCAACTGACCCTGCCGGCTTATTGGGTGTTGCACGCCGTCGCCACCATGTTGGCGGCGCTCCAACTTATTACCCGGCCGACCTATTGGGCCAAGACCGCGCATGGCCTGACGCGCGTCACCCGTCTGACGGTGCTGCCGTCAAGCCCGGTGGTGGCGCGGGCGGTGGAAAAACCGAAGCCAGAAGACAACATGGCGTGAAACCGGGGATCGGCGACACGTCAGGTTTCAAGGCACATGACTGGAGCGGGTGAAGGGAATCGAACCCTCGTCGTAAGCTTGGGAAGCTTCTGCTCTGCCATTGAGCTACACCCGCGGGGCGCGGCCCTATGTGCCGCAAAAGGTGGAGAGGCGTCAAGCCGGGGCGAAAATGGCGTGCATCGTCGTCCGGCGGTCCGGTTTCTCCCTTCGTTGTGCCGCGAACCGCGGCAATGGCGAGACCGAGGTCCCGGATGCGGGTAGTGTTCCCGCGTAAAAGGTGAGACTTAGCCATTCGAGCGTAGCTCTCATGGCCTTCTTGTCTCAAAACGTGCCACCGGCACGATTTGTCCGGCTTTGCCGGATCG
>JAQGJK010000003.1 GCA_028290665.1 Devosia sp.
TGCTGGGCGGGGCGGGCAACGACACCTACATCGTCGATAACAGCGGCGACCGGGCGTTCGAGACGACCACGATGTCCAGCACCATCGATGCGGGTGGCACAGACACCGTGCAGAGTTCGGTAAGCTACAACCTCGACTTCAATGCCGGACTGCGGTTCGTCGAGAACCTGACGCTAACCGGGACAGGCAATATCTACGGTACGGGCAATGCACTCGCCAACACCCTGACCGGCAACACGGGAAACAACACGCTCAACGGCGGTCTAGGAGTCGACTCGCTGCTGGGCGGGGCGGGTAACGATACGTTCGTGTTCCGGGCAAGGGAAGACAGTGGAATCGGTGCCGCACGTGATGTCATCAACGACTTTGAAGATTTTTCGGGCGACGATACCATCGACCTTTCAGGCTTTGTCGGAACGTTGAACTATATCGGTCAAGCCGGCTTTAGTGCCGCCAATCAGGTTCGCGCGATCCAGTCGGGCGCTGACGTGCTGATTGAGATCAACACCGTCGGCACGAGCGGAGCGGAATCCGAGATCCTGCTCAAGGCCACTGTTATCGGCACCATCGATATAGGGGACTTCATTGGCTAAACAGAGGGAATGACACTGATCGCACAGCGGACCGCCGGCGAGTCAGAGCCCAGCTGTCGCGGCAGTCCGCCCTTAGCTCCGCATGAAGAACCAGCGCATCGTCGAGGTGATGGCCGGCTGGGCGACCCCTGAGGAGCGCAATGCCAAGGTTGTCGGCATCGATCCCAAGACCCTGCGCGAGTACCATCGCGATGAACGTGAGGTCGGCTTTGCCAAGCAGGAGGCGCAACTCGCGGAGAACCTGGTCCGAATTGCCCAGAGCGATGACGGCAGGCCTTGATCGCGACCATCTTCGCGGTCAAGGCCCGGTTGGGTCGAGGCCGGGCCCCAACGTCAGCAGCCGGAGCTTTGCAAGAAGGCCGCAGCTCACCTGGCTGTAGAGACCGCAGGTCACAGCAAATGGCGTGATGCTTCCGTCAGCGTCAGATTTACCGCGAATTGATGTGCTAAGAACTTTGTATCTGCATCGAACTTGCCTGCAGCGTACACGTCCGGCTTTAGGGAACGCAGTAACTGAGTCAAATGGAGCAACCCTACGGGTTTCGCAGGCCACTACCCAGCTCGACATCCAGCCGCATGTCACTGAACTTTCAACTCTCGTTAAAGGGAAATTCCTTGTCGGTCCTCAAGCTCCACCGCCGAGATATGCGAGGGTCCTAAGCGTTATGTGCTCAAACAACTCCACAGTGGCGGTTCGTTCAGACCTTGAACGCATGAGGTGAATGTCCACTTTCACGGTCGGATTGAAAGGCCTGGCCTGCAGGGAGGCACTTCTCAAAGATTTAACCACCAGCCCATCGATCAAGCCGATCCCAGCACCTTGGGCAACCAATGTCGCTGCACTGAGTGCGTTGGTTTCTATGGCAGGGGCAAAACGCAAGCCAAACCGTTCAAAAGCCTCCTGCAGCAGGCCGCCGAAAACGGTGTCAGGCCTGTACGAAATAAGATGCCGCTTGGTCAGGTCGGAAGGCGTGACGAACTCGAACTCCGTGAACGGGTCACTTTCGCCCATAACGCAGACGATCTCCGCCGAACCCACCACCCGGGACGACACTTGCGCCATCAGCGAGGTCGCATAGGCGACCCCGATATCGATACGACCTTGCTCGACCCCAGCAATGACTGCGTCGCTCGGCAGGCTCTGCAGCGAGGCGGTGATGTTGGGGCGCTCGTGCTGGAACGCGTAGAGGGCATTGGTCACGAAGGCTTCCGACAGCGTCGCGGTCGTGGCGATCCGCAGCATGCCAAGCTGCCCATTACGGACCCGCACCACTTGGGTCGAGAGGTCGCCGAGATGAGTGAACACCGTCTTCAACAGCGGCTGGAGTTCGAGCAGTTCGTCGGTCGGCTCCAGGCGTGCGCCACTGCGCTTGAACAGGGGGAAGCCAAGTCTCGCCTCGGCTTGCCTCAGCATCATGCTGACTGCAGGCTGGGTCACGTTGAGTTTCTGCGAGGCGCGAGACGCGTTCCCTTCAGTCAGAACCGTCCAGATCACCTCGAGTTCTCGGAAGTTGAGCTTCATATAGCGCCTATAAATTAATCTTATAGTACGAAAGGAGGTTTGATTTGAAAATTACCAAGCGTGGCGCATTCTCTCTACCAAATGCGGCGCAAGAAATAGGCCGTTCGGAGGAGATTTGATATGACCATACGTCGCCGCACGTTAGGCGCCCTTATAGTTGCAGCGGCGCTCTCTAGCGCGTTGCCAGCCGTGCTGGCACAAGACTTTCCCACCCGTAACGTGGCGATTGTCGTGCATACCGGCCCTGGCGGCCCCTTCGATACACTAGCGCGCCGGATGGCTGAACTGCTGAACAAGGACCTCGGATGGCAGGTTCGCGTCGAAAACCGGGAAGGCAGCAACGGCGTTATCGCATTGTCATCGGTCATGCGCGAGCCGGCTGACGGCTACACCATTATTGCCATTGGCAATGGGACTTCCAACAATATTGCGCTCGGCAAGACAGACTACACACTCGACGATATCGAGTATCTGAGCGCGCTGCAGGGCGAGCCCTCCGCACTCGTCGTGCGAGCCGATAGTCCACTGGCAACACTCGCCGACTATGTCGGCAAGCTCAAGGCCGAGCCGGATAGCATCAGCGTGGGCGGCTCAGGAACGGCGGGCAACGATTTCGCGCACTTCCTCCTCAACGAGAAGGCCGACACGGTCAGTACCTGGATCCCGTTCCCGACTGCTCCGGAAGTAGTGACGGCGCTGCTGGGCGGCCACATCGACGCAGCATTCATGACGCCGTCTTCGGCGCTGGCGCAGATCCAATCCGGCGATTTCCGCATCCTCGGCCTTAGCAGCCCGGAGCGCAGCCAACTACATCCCAATGCGCCGACATTTTCCGAGCAGGGCTTTGACGTCGATCTGTTCCTGTGGCGTGGTTTCGGGATGCGCGCGGGCGCGCCAGCTGAAGTCGTGCAAGCGTGGCGCGATGGGCTCGTGAAGATCCAGGCGGACCCGGAATGGGCCGAAATGATGACGTCGCTGAAGCAGGAATCATTCACCTTGCAGGGCGATGACCTGAAGGCGGTCGCCCGCGCCGAGATCGAGGCGCTGCAGCGATACAACGCAGCCGGCCAATGAGCCAGCCCGGACCTGCGGCTCTGCCAGAAGGCAGGCCCGCCCGTTCGATCCCTGTCGTCGCCTGGCTGGTTTGTCTCGGCTTCGGCATCGCGCTGATCGCAGGGGCGCTCATACTCCCCGCGAGCCGCACAGCCGATGTCGGGCCCGGACGCATCCCGCTGCTGGTCGGCGTTGCGGTGGCCGCGCTATCGGCCGTCTGCCTTATCCGCCAGCTAACCGGGAGAGGAGAAGCGGCTGAGCTCGCAAAGAGCAGGACTGCGATGATCCTGCTGGTGCTGCTCATCGGCTACTGCGCGCTGATCCCCCTGATTGGGCTCATCACGAGCACGGTGATCTTCATGATGGCGGTCATGCTGTGGCTCGACGGCGTCGGAAAATGGCTGCGCTCGGCACTCATTACCATTGTCTTTGCTGGTCTGATCTACGCCCTTTTCACCTGGGTGATCGCGACCCCGCTCCCTTGATCGAGGCTACCATGCTTGAAGGCATCATCGCCGGATCCGCAGCTGTGTTCAGCCTGTCCGGTTTTCTCTACCTGATCATCGGCATGCTGATCGGCATTCTAGTCGGCGTGCTGCCTGGTGTTGGCCCATCGCTCGGCATGGCGCTGCTGATCCCGTTTACCTACAACATGGTCCCGGCCGACGCGATGATCCTTTTGATCTCGGTCTATGTTGGCGCCGAATATGGCGGATCGATCACCTCCATCCTGATCGCGGTGCCCGGCAACGGCGCCGCCGCGGCCACCGTGTTGGATGGTTATCCAATGGCCAAACAGGGCAAGGCGGCGCTGGCGCTCGAGATTTCGCTGACTGCCTCCTGCGTCGGTGGCGTGCTCGGTGGCATCTGCCTGCTGCTGTTTCTCCAGCCGCTGGCCGGTATGGCCTTGCGCTTCGGCCCACCGGCCTATTTCGCCGTCTCCATTCTCGCCCTGAGCGCTGTAGGCGCATTAGGTGGCAAGTCGCCGATCCTTGGTCTCCTGTCCGCGGCGATCGGCCTCGGCATCGCCACCATTGGCGTTGACCCAATCACCAGTGTCGAGCGCTTCACTTTCGGCCTGCCAGAGCTCGATGAAGGCATCCCCGCGATGGTAGCCATCATCGGGTTGTTCGCCGTCGCCGAGATGATCGACGCACTACAGCAAAAGGCCTCGGGCGGCCTTGCTATCGCTGCCGAGACGGTCGGACGGACCTTCCTATCGCTGAAGCAATGGCGCGAACTGCTGCCCTCGATGTTTCGCGGCAGCCTCGTCGGGGTCGGGACCGGCATCCTGCCCGGGCTCGGGTCCACCGTCGGCTCGTGGATCGCCTACGACGTCGAGCGGCGGGTTTCAAAGACGCCCGAGCAGTTTGGCAAAGGGGCGCCCGCTGGCGTATCGGGCCCCGAGGCTGCGAACAACTCCGCGGTGGGCGGCCAGCTGATCCCGCTCCTGGCGCTTGGCTTGCCAAGCTCGCCAAGCACCGCGGTGCTTGCCAGCGCCCTGATCCTCCACGGCCTGCAGCCAGGCCCGGCACTGATGTTGAATGCACCCTCGGTTGCCTATGGACTGATCGTGACGGTGATCTTCTCGGTCGCGGTGCTATACGTGATGGGCAACACGATGGTGCCGTTCTGGGCCCGAGTGGCCCGGGTGCCGGAATCCATCATGGTGGCCGTGGTGTTGGCGCTGTGCATTATCGGTGCCTATTCGGTGCGTAACCTGGTGTTCGACATCTGGCTGGCGGTCGGCTTTGGCGTTCTTGGCTATGCCATGAAACTGCTGCGCCTGCCGGTCGCGCCAATGGTGCTTTCGCTGGTGATCTTCGAGCTCGTGGAAGGCAATTTCCGCCGGTCACTGATGATCGCCCGTGGCAACTACAGCATTTTCATCAGTGATCCGCTCAGTGCTTCCTTCCTGACTCTGAGCGCGCTGGTGATCCTCTGGCCCTTCGCATCCAAGTATTTTCGCAAACTGAGACAGGCAAAAGCATGACCCACTTCATCAACCAGGCTCTGGCACGTATGCGGGCCGACGAGCCGGCCATCGGGCTCGCGATCCGCCTCAACCGCAGCGGCGAGATTGCGCTCCTTGCCAAGTCGCTCGATTACGATTTCCTGTTTATCGACATGCAGCACTCTGGAATCTCGATCCAGACTGCCCTCGAAATCTCGCTGACGGCACTAGCGGCCGGTATCGCTCCACTGATCCGAGTTGCCGGTGTTGACAATATCGACGCACCCCGCCTGCTCGATGCTGGCGCCATGGGTATTATCTTTCCCAGCGTCAACACCGCCGCGGAGGCGCAGCGCGCCGTTGACAATTGTAAGTTCGCACCAATCGGTAAGCGCTCGGTCGGAGGCGGTTATCCGCACTTCTCGTTCGCCACGGTGCCGATCGGCGAAGCGGTGAAGGTGCTCAACCATGAAACTGCAGTGGTGTGCATGATCGAGACCAAAGAGGGTCTCGAAAACCTCGATGCGATCGCAGCCGTGGAAGGCGTTGATGTCATTCACCTCGGCGCCAATGATCTGCTTGCCGACATGGGCCTGCATGGACAATTTGATCATCCGATCGTCAACGAGGCGGTGGAGGCCATTCTAGCGGCCTGTCGCAAGCACAACAAGTTCGCCGGTCTTGGTGGCGACAAGACGCCAGAAGGGCAGTCCCGTTTCATCCGCGCGGGCGGCCGCTTCATGAGTACCCACTCAGACTATCATTTCATCGCCCAAGGGGCCGGCGCACATGCGCGCAAGCTCCGCGAGGTCAGCCTAGGCTGAGCGTAGGCTCGTTACCCACCCGAACCGTACTCTCCCTCACCTAAATTCACGCTACCTTGCACTTCGAGGCTTAGTAGGAATGCCTTTGGGGGGACTTAAACGAATGCCAGCAACGGTCAAAAGATCAAGCTGGGTAGACTGTATGGTTTAATCAGCTGCTTCAAAGCTAACGCTGCCATAGGCCAGGGGTGACACCATCGCCTTTCTCGACACCCTTAGCGGCATGAAACTCGCTACAACCTGCGTTCCGACTTTTGCTTTCAGGCACTGCTCTGCCCACGCATCGCCCGCTTCTGCGCGGCGATCCGGAAGGGTGCGTTGACTGCGCCGTAACCTGTGTAGACGCCGCGCCGTTCGAGGACTTCAATGAAGAAACCCTCGCCGATGGTCGGCGTGTAGAACTGGAAGAACTCGCCCTGTTGGTCCCGGTCGTAGAGGATGTTACGCACCTGGAGGCGGTCGATGGCCAGCTGGTCGAGACCAAGCCGCGCCTGAAGGTCGGTGTAGTAGTTTGCGCTGATCCTCAGGGGTGAAAGGCCGGCACCGGCGACTGCATCCGCGGTTGCGAAGATATCGGACGTTGCAAAAGCCAGGTGCTGGATTCCGGATCCAAACGTTTTGGACACGAAGCGACCAGCGAAGGTGCGCCCACTATCGGCACCGTTGAGCGTGAGCCTGAGAGTGCCGGAGGCATTGTCGATAACCTGGCTACGGATGATACCGCCCGGATCGAGCACGTCGACCATCGGACTCTTTCGCACGGCAAAAATCGACCGATAAAACAGGACCCAAGTCAGCATCTCATCATAGTTCATCGTCTGCGCGACGTGATCTATGTGGGTAAGGCCGGCGGGGCGGGCGCCACGGTCGAGTTGCAGTTCGAACTCGACGTCCCAAACCCGCGCGAGGTCCGATTGCCCGTCAAGGAAGTAGATGAGACCGCCGCCAACCCCACGTATCGCGGGAATCTCAAAGTCGCCCTCAGCGACCGGCTGTTCGAACATCTGCGCACCGAGGGCTCCAGCGCGGTCCACCGTTGCCCGGACATCGGCCGTCATCAGGCCTATTGCATAGGCGGACGTACCATGAGTCAGGTAGCTAGCGCGGGCGAGCCCGGTCTTTTCGGTATTGACGACGATGTTGATCTCGTTTTGCCGGTAGAGCGTTACATCCTTTGACCGATGTCTGCCGGCCTGACTGAAGCCGAGCGTGCGCAGCAGGGTATCCAACTGGTGTCGTTCGCTGGCGTCGGTCGCAAACTCGACGAAAGCGAACCCTTCGACGTCGATCCGGGGCGGCATCGGAATGCCTACGACGGCGAGGTCGGGCTCCGCACGACGAACCTGGTCCATGAGATAAACCAGCGAGCGTTTTCCATCGATTGCGATGGCGGCCGGCGATCCGCCTCGGAACTGGTCGTTGAAGATTTCGAGAGACAGCGGTCCCGCGTATCCCGTGGCCGCTACAGCGCGCATGAAATCGACCACCGGCAGGTCGCCTTCACCCGGCATGTTCCGAAAATGCCGACTCCAATAGAGCAGGTCCATGTCAATGAGCGGCGCATCGGCAAGCTGGACGATGAAAATTTTGTCGCCCGGGATTGAACGGATCGTGTTGCTGTCGATGTTTCGGGCAAGCGTGTGAAAACTGTCGAGGATGAGACCGACATGGGCATGGTCGGCGCGACGGACGATCTCCCAGGCGTCGCGATGGTCGTTGACGTGTCGCCCCCAGGCGAGCGCCTCATAGCCAACCCGAACACCGGCGGAGCTGGCGATGTCTCCGAGTTCGTGGAAATCCGCTGCGGCCCGGTCGATGCCACCGAGCGCCAGTGGCGAGACGTTCGAGCAGACGAGCATCAGGTCGGTGCCGAGTTCGTTCATCAACTCGAACTTGTAGCGGGCCCGGTCGAAGGCTCGCGAGCGGAGCGGCTCGGGCATGCCCTCGAAGTCCCGGAATGGCTGAAAGAGCGTTATGGCAAGGCCGAGGTCGGCAGCACGGGCCCGCACTTCGGCTGGGCTTTCGCCAAAGGTCAGCAGGTCGTTCTCGAAGATTTCGACGCCGTCGAAACCGGCGGCCGCAATGGCCTCCAGCTTTTCCCCTAGGTCACCGCTGATCGATACCGTTGCGATCGACGTACGCATCCGCTCCTCCGCGAACGAACTAGTTAGTACATTGTTAGGGAGGCGAGCCTAGGTGGTCAAGCGATCATGTCGCGCAGGGGGGGCGGCCCAGTGGACGTAGAACTCACCCAGCGGCGCGCGCCGGCCGACCCGCCAGAGGTCCCCCGCCAGAGGTCAGGCGTCGAGCTTTTCGGGCCGGACGACGTAGCGCATGACCATGTCGACGACCGCATGGCGCAGCGACTGCTGTGCCTTGGGCGCGCCGACCTCGCGCCCGAAGATTTTGCTGAAGGTCGCGCGGTTGGAGACGTTGAAGAAGCACAGCGCACTGATTTGCCAGTGCAGTTCCAGCGGATCGAGCCCGTCGCGAAACGTGTCGTCGCTCACTCCGCGTTCATAGATGCTCTTGATCGTTGCAATCGCAGTGACGTTCAATCCGCGAATGGCAGTGGATTTTTCGAGGTACTCGCCATGGTGGATATTCTCGATCATCACCATGCGAATGAAAGATTCATGCTTGTGATGATGATCGAAGGTGAACTCGACCAGTCGCCGCAGCGCCTCGATCGGTGACAGGCCCTCGACGTCGAGCCGACTCTCACCCTCGCGTACCGTACGATAGGCGTTTTCGAGCGCGCTAAGGTAGAGCCCCTCCTTGTCGCCGAAATAGTAGTAGATCATCCGTTTCGACGAGCGGGTTCGGGCCGCGATCTCGTCGATGCGTGCGCCTGACAGGCCATTGAGCGCGAATTCCTCGGACGCGATCTCGATGATGTTTTGCCGCGTCCCTTCGGGGTCCTGGGTCCGTGTCGGAGTGTCCTTGCGGTGGCCCGCGGGAGACTTCGATTTCGTCACTGCCATGGTCGATACCGTTCCCCGCGACCTGATCGTTGACTAAACTAACCAGTTCGTACATTGTCTCGTGCACTGCTTGGCCATTATCGGGTGGCTCGCCTGATTGGCAAGGCCGGCAGTATCCGCACCAACCGGTAAACGGTGGCGGGAGGAGGGGACAGAGTGAGCCTCGACGTCGGCCAATGCGTGCGTGCGGCCCTCGCCAGCAGACTGGCGAGCAACGCAATGCTTCACAGCGATATCATCGTTGGACTGGTAGGTCGCGGCATTGGCGCGTCGCGTTCGCCGGCCATGCATGAGCGTGAAGGCGGGCGGGTCGGGCTTGCCTATACCTATGTACTTCTCGATTTTGACCAGATGCAACTCGACGATTTCGAACTGCCACGGGTGATCGCCGAGGCGGAGGCGCTGGGCTTTTCTGGCCTGAACGTCACGCACCCGTTCAAGCAGGCGATCGTCGGGCACGTCGATGTGCTGTCCCCGGAAGCATCGGCAATCAACGCGATCAACACGGTACTACTGGAGCAGGGGCGACGCGTCGGGCATAACACCGACAGCTGGGGCTTCGCCGAGAGCTTTCGTAGCGGTCTCCAAGGCGTGCGCGTCTCTGAAGTCGTCCAGTTCGGCGCCGGTGGCGCCGGCGCGGCGACGGCCCACGCCTTGTTGGCGCATCCGGTGGACCGGCTAGTTCTGTGTGACTCCGACATGGCAAGGGCGGAGCAGCTTGCACATCGGCTTGCCACCCGTTTCGGCAAGTCGGTCGACGCAGTTCACCCAACCGATGTGACGCTTGGCACCGCCGACGGCGTCGTCAATGCGACCCCCGTCGGCATGGACAAATATCCCGGTCTCCCATTCGAGCGCGAAAAGCTTCAATCCCGGCACTGGGTAGCTGACATCGTCTACTTCCCTGCCGAAACTGAACTGTTGCGCATCGCGCGTTCACTCGGCTGCCGGACCCTCCCCGGCACCGGAATGGCGATATTCCAGGCAGTGAGGGCGTTCCAGCTGTTCACCGGCATCGCACCCGATCCAGCGCAGATGGTCCATCACTTCCGGGCGGCGGCGTGATGGCGATGTCAGCCAAACACCCCTGTCGACAGCACGTGCTCGATCCCGCCAGCGACGTGTCCGGCCAGCATTTTCCGCGCCCCCTTGGCATCTCGCGCCAGCGCCATATGGAAAAGTACTTCGTGGTCCTTGGCAACGGCCGGCCCGCGAAAACTCGCCGCCAGCATGTGGTAGCGCAGGAAACGGTCAAAGACCGATCGATGCGTCTTCATCAGCAGGTCCGAGCCGCAGGCCGAAATCAGCGCGTTGTGGAAGGCCCAGTCATAGGCGATCCATTCCGGCGTGCGCCGGCTGTCGCCCTCCAGCAGGCGGCGCTCGATCGCAGCAAGCTTGTGATGGGCCGCGACGACCCGCCCCTCCCATTCGAGATCGCCGGCGGCAAAGGACAGGTCGAGCGCGTGGCTCTCGAGCAGCAGCCGCAGGTCGGCAATTTCACGCAATCCGGCTTCCGTCGCCGGGCTGACTTCGAAGCCGCGCTGGCCTTCCGCAACGACGAAATCCTCTGTCGTCAGCCGGTTGAGGATTTCCCGCAGGGTGCTGATACTGACGCCATAGGTATCCTTGAGGCGATCGAGCGTCAGCTTCTGTCGCGGGGGGAGCGTGCCCGCAATGATGTCGGCCCGGATGCGCAGGAACGCCTGATCGCCGACCGTGCCCGCTGCGAGGGGAGTCTCAGTCATCGTCGTGGCCAAATCCATCTCGCTGATCGTTTCGCCGATCACCATACAAATTACCGATCCTCAGATAAAGGAGGGATTGACGGATAAAAGGGGCATGTGCAAGCCTGTCGAAAACCGGCAGGTAGCAGAATGCGCCTCAGGGTTGGACTAACTGTTTCGTACAAAGCCGTGACTGCTGCGGGAGGCAGCAACCAGGGTTTTGATGTCCGCTGTTGCGGACGATAAAAATGTCCGTACGCGGACACGACAATACAAGCCGCATGCGCGGAAAACGGACCTCGGGTCCAAAGGGAGGATTTCATGAACACTGCATTTTCGCGCCGAGCTCTGCTCGTCGGCGTCGCTTTACTGTCCATTGGCGCAGCGCTGCCAGCGATGGCCCAGGACAAGCCCGTTCTTCGCTTTTCGGCGGTATTTTCCGAACAGGACATTCGCGCCCAGATGCTGGGCCAGTTTGGCGAGGCCATCGCGAATGACTTTACGCTCGAGCCCTATTATGGGGGCAATCTATTCAAGCAGGGAACGGAGCTCGTCGCGCTGCAGCGCGGCAATCTCGAAATGGGGAACATCGCGCCCCAGGACATTTCCAACCAGATCCCGGCATGGTCAGTGTTGACCTCGGGTTATCTCTTCCGAGATGCTGCGCACCTGCGCGCCTTCTTCGACAGTGAACTTGGTGCCGAGTTCAAGAAGATGGCCGAAGATCAGCTCGGCATCGTCATCCTCGGACCGACCTATTTCGGCATCCGTCAGGTCGGCCTGCGCGGTGACAAGCACATTACGACGCCCGCCGATATGGCCGGCATTAAGCTGCGCATGCCCGGCGGCGACGCCTGGCAGTTCCTGGGCATGGCGCTCGGCGCCAATCCCACGCCAATGGCCTACGCCGAAGTGTATACGGGCCTCCAGACCGGCGCCATCGACGGACAGGACAACCCGCTGCCGAACGTCGAGAACATGAAGTTCTACGAAGTGATGGACCAGATCGTCCTTACCTCGCACCTGGTCGGCTACGACCTGCTGGTGATTTCGAAAACCGCCTGGGACGCAATGACACCCGAGCAGCAGACTGCTGTGCAGACCGCGGCAACGGCGGCCATCGACATGAGCCAGCAGGCCCATATCGAGCGCGAGGCGGCGCTGCTCGATCAGTTCAAGGCGGCTGGCCTCGACATCTACGAGCCAGACGTCGCCGCTTTCCGGGCCAATGCCCAAAAGATGTATCTTGAATCGGCGATGGCCGCCGACTGGCCCGCCGGCGTGATCGACCAGATCAACGGCCTCTAGGACAATCCTCGCGGCGGCGTTGCGTACGCCGCCGCACCGTTCCGATTGGGATACGAAATGCCTCACCAGTTGACCAGGATCGGCGCCTCCCTCAGGGCCCGGGCGGAGAACCTGCTCGCAGCAATGCTGTTCGTCATGTTCTCGGCGTTCATCATCCAGATCGTCTGCCGATACATCCTCAATCTACCGGTCGGGTGGACGCATGAGGTCAGCGTCGTGATGTGGCTCTGGCTGGTGCTCTTCGGAACGGCGTTCGTGGTGCGCGACTCCGAGGAAATTCGCTTCGACCTGATCTATGGCAGTGTCAGCAATCGGACCCGGCGGGTCCTCATTGTCGTCAGCGCACTCATCGTCGTGGGCTTGTTCAGCATCGCGCTGCCTGCCGTCATTGACTATCTGCTGTTCATGAAAGTCGAGCGGACGGCCTATCTCAAGGTCCGCTTCGATTTCCTCTATTCGATCTATGGCTTCTTTGCCGTGGCGGTGATCATCCGGCAGCTCTGGCTCGCCGGCCAGGCGGTATGGGGCCGCGAGCCCGAAGCGGTCGACGTGACCCAGATCAAGTCTGGAGTCTGAGCGTGTCACTTCCCTTTGCCGCCTCTCTCATCCTCATTACCCTGCTCGCCTTCATGGGCATGTCCATGGGCGTTTCCATGATTACTGGCTCGATTCTCTATCTGCTCATGCGCGGGCAGGACATGGGCATCGTCGCCGAACAGCTGCTCAACGGCATGTACACCAACTACATCATGCTGGCCGTACCGCTGTTCGTGCTGGCTGCCGAAATCATGAACTCGGGCAGTCTCTCGGCGCGGTTGTTGGCTTGGTGCGATGCCATCGTCGGCCGCTTCCGCGGCGGGCTTGCGCAGGTCAACGTGCTGCAGTCAATCGTCTTTGCCGGCATGTCCGGCTCGGCCGTCGCCGATGCCGCCGGCAGTGGCAAGATGATGCAGTACATGATGACCAAGGACGGCAAGTACACGCCGAGCTACGCGGCTGCACTCACCGCCGTTACGGCGGTCATCGGACCGATCATCCCGCCCTCGATTCCCATGGTGCTCTATGCACTCGTCGCCGATACATCGATCGGTTACCTGTTCCTCGCTGGCGTTGTCCCGGGTCTGCTGATGGCCGGTGTCATGATGGTGCAGATCGCAATAACGGCGCGAGCCAAGAACTTTCCGGTCGAGGAGCCAGTCCCGCTGCGCAAGCTACCGCGCATGACGTGGCAGGCGCTCCCCGTGCTCCTGATGCCGGTGGTCCTGATGTATGGCATCTACGGGGGTATCACGACCCCGACGGAAGCGGCCGCAGTTGCGGCGTTCTACGCCCTGATCGTGTCCGTCATCGTTTATCGATCGGTGAGTGCCAAAGAATTTTACCACTCGGTCCTGATCAGTGCCAAGACTTCGGCGTCGATCGGCATGCTGATCGCGGGCGCGCTGGTGTTCAACTACGTCGTCACGGTCGAGAACATTCCGCGCGGCATCAGTGCAGTGCTGCTGGCGTGGGACCTCAACCCGATCACCTTCCTGATCGCGGTCAACGTGCTGCTGCTATTGCTTGGCTGTGTGCTTGAGGGGACCACCATCTTGCTGGTCATCGTGCCGGTGCTGATCCCCACCGCCCAGGCACTCGGCCTTGACATGGTGCATTTCGGGGTCGTCGTGGTGGTCAACATCATGCTCGGTCTGATTACGCCGCCCTACGGCCTGCTGCTGTTCATCATGACGCGAATATCTGGGTCGCCGATGCGGGCTATCGTCGCCGATGTCATGCCGTTCCTCTTCAGCCTGATCATCGCTCTGTTCGTCTTTACCTTCGTCCCCGAGACGGTGCTTTGGCTGCCCAAAATGTTCGGCTATGTCCCAGGAGCCTCATTGTGAAGCCCATCTATATTCTCAATGGACCGAACCTTAACCGGCTCGGCAAGCGCGAGCCGGAAATCTACGGCACGACGACTCTCGCCGAGGTCGAAGCGATGTGCCGTGAGGCCGCGGGTGAAAATGCGCTCGAATTCCGGCAGACCAACAGCGAAGAGCGCCTCATCGAGTGGGTGCACACGGCGATCGACGAAGCCGCCGGGATCATCATCAATCCGGCAGCGTTCACCTTTACCTCGCTCGCGCTCCTCGATGCGTTGAAGATGTTTCCCGGCCCGATCATCGAGCTCCACATCTCCAACATTCATCGCCGTGAGCCGATCTACCACCGCTCCTACGTCTCGATGATCGCTACCTCGGTAATGGCGGGCTTCGGGCCGGAGGGCTACTCGATTGCCGTCCGTGCCCTGGTCGCGCGGTTGGCGGCCTGAATGGCATTCGCCGCTCTTAGCTCGGGGATCGTTCACTTTCGTGACGAAGGTCCGAGCGATGCCCTGGCCATCGTGTTCGTCAATTCGCTCGGAACCGATCTGCGGATCTGGGACGGCGTGGTCGAGCGACTGAGGGACGAGTTTCGCATCATAACCTACGACAAGCGCGGGCACGGTCTCTCAGCCGTGCCGCCCGCCCCATACCGCCTGGATGAATTAAGCGCCGATCTGCTGGATCTGGCGGACCATCTCGGCCTCGACCGGTTCGTGCTTGTCGGTGTGTCGGTCGGGGGCATGGTCGCGCTTCGCTTGGCGATCGACTACCCGAAACGACTGATTGCGGTCATCGCTTGCGATACTGCGGCCAAAATCGGCGACGATGTGGCCTGGAATGCCCGGATCGACGCGGTGCGGCCTTTTGGCATGGATGCAATTGCCGACGCGGTGTTGTTGCGATGGTTTCCGCAATCGATCCGTGCCGGTCGCGATACCGAGATTTCCGGATGGCGCAACCTGCTCTTGCGCACGCCGGTAGAGGGCTATGCTGGGACCTGCGCGGCATTGCGCGATGCCGATCTGTCGCATGAGCTTGGCGGGATCGCTGTGCCCGTACTGGTTGTCGTCGGTCGAGAAGATGCGTCGACGCCGGTAGAACTGGTGCGCGCAACCGCCGAACGCATCCCCAATGCCCGCTTCGAGATTATCGACCGTGCAGGCCACATTCCCTCGATCGACCAGCCCGAGGCCCTCGCACGGCTGATCGTCCAGCATGTCGCGGAGCACGCAGATGTCTGATCGCTTCGACGAGGGCATGGCGACACGCCGGGCCGTACTTGGCGATGCCCATGTCGACCGTGCTGAGGCGGCCAAGACGGTGCTCGATGCCGACTTCCAGCAATTCATCACCGAAGTTGCCTGGGGTTCGGTGTGGTCGCGGCCCGGGCTCACGAAGCGCGAACGCTCGCTCATCACCATCGCGCTGCTTGCCGCACTCGGACATGACGAAGAGGTTGCCATGCACGTCCGCGCCACCGCCAACACGGGCGCCAGCGCCGCTGACATTGGAGAAGCGCTGCTGCACGTCGCCGTCTATGCCGGCGTACCCGCTGCCAACCGGGCGTTTAAAGTCGTCAAGCGTGCCTTGGAGGATCGGGCATGATCCCCTTGCCCGGCGAGGACGGTGCCCTCTACCAGCGCGACCGGACCTGGCATCCGCCCGCCAATACGCCTGGCTACAAAAGCACGACATTCCGGGCGCCGAAGCACCCCCCGCTGTCCCTCGCGCAAACCAGGTCAGAACTCACCGGCCCGACCTTTGGCCACGGGTCGCTCGGTCCGCTCGACAACGACCTGATTCACAATTTCAGCGCTGAAGGCGGCGAAGCCATTGGACAGCGGCTGATCGTCTATGGTCAGGTGCTCGATGAGAACGCCCGGCCGGTGCGAGGGACGCTGGTCGAGTTCTGGCAGGCCAATGCCGGCGGTCGCTACCGCCACAAGCGCGAGGGCTATGTCGCGGCGCTCGACCCCAATTTTGGCGGCTGTGGCCGCGCCATTACCGACGACAACGGTTATTATCATTTCCGCACCATCAAGCCCGGCGCCTACCCGTGGCCCAATGGCGGCAACGATTGGCGGCCGGCGCACATCCACTTCTCGGTCTTCGGACACGCCTTCGCGCAGCGTCTGATCACCCAGATGTACTTCGAGGGCGATCCGATGATCTGGCAGGACCCCATCGCGCTTTCGATTCCAGACCGCGCCGCCGTGGAGCAGTTGATCGCGAGGTTGGATCGTCAAAACACGACGCCCATGGACTCGCTCGCCTACCGCTTCGACATCGTCCTGCGCGGACGACGCTCGACCTTGTTCGAGAACCGGTCGGAGGGCAATTAATGCTCAATGCCCTGCCGACTTTGAAGGAAACCCCTTCCCAGACTGCCGGACCCTATGTGCACATCGGCCTGACGCCGGGTCTCGAGGGCATGGGGGGATCGAACGTGCCGGACCTTGGGTCGGGGCCGATCAACGCCGGGAACGGCCAGCCGATCACGATCGCGGGCTGCATTTTCGACGGCTCGGCTGCGCCGGTCGGCGATGCGGTGGTGGAACTCTGGCAGGCCGACGCCGATGGCACGCATGCCGAGGGCTGGGGGCGCACGGCCGGCGCGGCAGATGGCAGCTTTCGCTTCGAGACGATCAAACCGGGTCGCGTCCTTGGCCCCGACGGCCAGCCGATGGCACCGCACCTGACGCTTTGGATCGTTGCCCGTGGCATCAATGTGGGTCTGCATACGCGGCTCTATTTCGATGACGAGGGCGAGGCGAACGCGACCGATTTCATCCTCAATCGCATCATGGATTCGCGCCGCCGCAAGACTCTGATCGCCGCTCGCTCGGAGGTCGAAGGCAGGCCTACCTACAGCCTCGACATCCGCCTGCAGGGTGAGAACGAAACCGTGTTCTTCGACATCTAGGGCTGTGCATGGACAAGACCGTTCCCGACCTCGCTGCCGCCGTCACCGGAATCGAGGACGGCATGCATCTCATGATCGGTGGGTTCGGCGGCGCCGGGGCGCCGATCGAGCTCATTCACGCTCTTATCGACCAATTTCGCGCCACGGGCAGCCCGAACAAACTCACCGTCATCAATAATAACGCAGGCAATGGCCGCATCGGCATCGCCGCGATGATCGATGCCGGCATGGTCGAAAAGATGATCTGCTCGTTTCCACGCTCCGCTGATCCGCGCGCCTTTACCGAGAAGTATCTCGTGGGGAAAATCGGGCTCGAACTGGTCCCGCAAGGGACGCTGGCCGAGCGTATCCGTGCCGGTGGTGCCGGCATTCCGGCCTTTTATACGCCGACGGGGTTCGGCACGGACCTGGCGCTCGGCAAACCCGTTGCCGAATTCGAAGGGCGCAGCTATGTGCAGGAACGCTGGCTAAAGGCCGACGTGGCGCTGATCAAGGCCGAGCTGGCCGACACCATGGGCAACCTCACCTACCGCAAGGCTGCGCGGAATTTTTCGCCCCTGATGGCTACTGCGGCGGCGCTGACCATCGTTCAGGCAAGCCGCATCGTTGCACCTGGAGAAATCGACCCGGAGCAGGTCGTTACGCCCGGCATCTTCGTCGATAGGATCGTCAAAGTTGCCGACCCGCGGCAGGAAGAGGCGCTGATGCGAGCCGGCGTGGCTTACGTATGAAAGCCAAACTGTCCAATGCCCAGATGGCTTGGCGGGCCGCCCAGGACATCGCGGACGGCGCGTACGTCAACCTCGGCATCGGCTTTCCAGAAATGGTCGCGAAATTCCAGCCGCCTGGACGTCAGGCTGTGTTCCATACGGAGAACGGCGTTCTCAATTTCGGCGAGGCACCGGCTCAAGGCGAGGAAGACTGGGACCTTATCAATGCCGGCAAGAAAGCAATTACACTGAAGCCGGGCGCCGCGTTCTTCCATCACGCCGATAGCTTCGGCATGGTCCGCGGCGGCCACCTCGACGTGGCGATCCTCGGAGCCTATGAAGTGGCTGAGACCGGCGATCTCGCGAACTGGAGCACTGGCCCCACCGGTATTCCGGCCGTCGGGGGCGCCATGGACCTCGTGCACGGGGCCAAGCGCGTCGCTGTCATCACCGACCATGTGACCAGGGACGGCAAGCCGAAATTGGTGAAGCGCTGCAGCCTGCCGCTGACCGGCGTCGCCTGTGTGACCCGCGTCTACACCAGCCTCGCGGTCATCGACATCGAGAACCGCCAGTTCGTCTTACGCGAGAAGCTACCCCAACTCAGCTTCGACGACGTGCAGGCGCTGACCGGGGCGGCGTTGGTGGTCGAAGGCACTTTCGCCGATCTCGTGGTTCCGGAGCTCTAGGCCATGGCCGAAGCCTTCATCTGCGCCTACCGGCGTACGCCAATCGGCCGCTTCGGCGGTGTCCTATCGTCCGTGCGGGCCGACGATCTTGGCGCCATACCGCTGCGTGCGCTGGTGGCAGAGGAGACCAAAGTCGATTGGGATGCCGTCGACGATGTAATCTTCGGCTGCGCAAACCAGGCTGGCGAGGACAATCGCAATGTCGCCCGCATGAGCCTTCTGCTTGCCGGCCTGCCGGTCGGCATCCCCGGCACCACGATAAATCGTCTCTGCGGCTCGGGTATGGACGCGGTCATGACGGCGGCGCGTGCCATCAAGGCGGGCGAGGCCGAGCTCTATATTGCGGGCGGCGTCGAGTCGATGAGCCGCGCGCCCTTCGCCATGCCCAAGGCTGACGCTGCTTTTTCGCGAAACGCAGAAGTTTACGACACCACAATTGGCTGGCGCTTCATCAATCCTCTGATGAGGGCTGAATACGGCGTAGATTCTATGCCTGAGACAGGCGAAAACGTTGCTCGGGATTTCGGCGTAAGCCGTTCAGATCAGGATGCATTTGCACTGCGATCGCAGCAGCGGGCTCTGGCCGCACAAGAGAACGGGCGATTGGCCCGGGAGATTGTGCCTGTCACGGTGCCGCAGCAAAAAAGCGATGCTCGCATCATTGCCAAGGACGAGCATCCGCGCTCAGACGTGACGCTCGAGGCCCTTGCACGGTTACCCACGCCGTTTCGTGAGGGCGGAACGGTGACAGCTGGCAACGCCTCGGGCATCAACGACGGCGCCGCCGCGCTGATCGTCGCATCCGAAGCCGGGGCGCAAAGACATGGATTGACGCCCATTGCGCGCATCCTCGGCGGCGCCGCGGCAGGCGTGGCCCCTCGAATCATGGGCATGGGGCCGGTGCCAGCGACGCAAAAGCTGTGCGCGCGACTTGGACTATCGCCTCAGGATTTCGAGATCGTGGAGCTTAATGAGGCCTTTGCCAGCCAGGCACTGGCGGTCCTGCGCGACCTCGGAATCGCGAACGGCGCCGATTATGTAAACCCCAATGGCGGTGCTATCGCTCTTGGTCATCCGCTCGGCATGTCCGGCGCGCGCCTCGTTGGGACCGCGGCTCTCGAGTTGAATCTCACCGGCCGTCGTCTCGCTCTCGCGACGATGTGCATCGGGGTAGGGCAGGGGCTGGCGGTTGCGCTCGAACGAGTTTGAGGAACAGCAGATGCGCCGTCCATTGTTGAGCGCCATCGCCGGAGATGAAGAAATCGAAGCGATCCTCTCCGATGAGGCCCAAATCGGCGCCATGCTCGAGTTCGAACGCGCGCTGGCCCGGGCAGAGGCCGCCGTCGGGCTGATCTCGGCGGATGCCGCGTCGGCGATCGCGAGCGCAATCGATCGGTTTAGGCCCGACTGGGATGGCCTCGCGATTGGAATGGCCCGCGATGGCGTGGTCGTCCCCGAACTCATTGCGCAGCTTCGGTCGACCGTGCCACGGCCCTTCGACACGGCCGTTCACCATGGCGCAACGAGCCAGGATGTTATCGACACGGCTCTCATCCTCTGCCTGTCGAAAATAGTGCCGATCATGATTGATCGTATCGACCGACTGGAGTCGATTCTTTCAGGCCTGCGCGACAGCCAGGGATCATTACCTCTGATGGCACACACGCGGATGCAGGTAGCGCTGCCGGTTTTGGTGGCCGAGAAGCTGCGTACATGGAGCGAGCCACTGGCCCGACACCGTCTGGCTCTTCACGCCTTGACTGATGATTTGCTGGTCATCCAACTTGGCGGACCAGTGGGTGACCGCGCTGGGTTTGCTGGGCACGGGGCGGCAGTGGCTGATGCCCTCGCAGCCGGCCTGGGCCTCAGCAATGCCTCAGCCTGGCACTCGTCGAGAGAGCGGCTGGTCGCGTTCGGAGGCCGACTGGCCTTGCTGGCAGGTTCGCTCGGAAAAATCGGGGCGGATATCTGTTTGCTTGCGCAAACGGAGGTGGGTGCCATCGTTATCAAAGGTGCCGGAACTTCCTCCGCGATGGCACACAAAGCCAACCCCATTCGAGCCGAGGCATTGATTGCCCTCGCGCGACATGCGGCGGGTCTAGCGGGCTCACTTGGCCAAGCGATGGTGCATGAGAATGAAAGGTCCGGCTCGGCGTGGACCCTCGAATGGCTGACATTGCCGCCGCTCATCATCGCTACAGGTGCAGCGACGCGACTCTCCGAGTCATTGCTGAGAAGCATCAACTTTCGATCGCCGGACGAGGCTCAACCTCTGGACCCGGTTTGACGGTCGCCTCCAGAGCCGGAGAACGTTGAACCGCAGGTGCCGTCCCTCCGCCAATGTCTTTTCCAAGACCACGGTCCACCGGCAAGCAAGCCGCGGCACAGTTCACTGGCAGTCTGCCGGGCACAGCAGCTATTGGGGCGACGACTTGGGCACCAGCCTCGCTAAGACGAGGAGTAACCACTTACGCCTGAGGAATCGCGCGCAATAGTCATAAGTAACGCGATTGTCGCTAAGGTGAGACTGACGGTTCACTCGGTGATACCCTTGCGTCTCCGGCAGCGCATCAGGCCGACTGGGCGCAACCACGATCGAATGACCCCACCCGCGCGGCCAAGAAACACTGCATCCCGTAAGCTCCGCACTGTGTTTCGCAAACTGGGAAGCAGCTGGAAGTCATTTGAAAAGCTTTCTTCACAGCCGTGGGCTAGCATTTCCGTCAGATGTTGTTTGGGGGCGGATGTTGTCAGGTCGCGATCTGGTTGGGCAGAGGCGGAGTAGTGCGCCACCCCCGGGGCGAGGACCGCACTTGGGTGGAGTGTTCGACATCGTTCTCGGCCTTTTGGCTGTGGTCGCAATAGCCGGGCTGGGGTTTTTCGGTTTCAAGGTCTGGTTGTCGGGTAGCTTACCTGCAACTCAAGAGGTGTCGATTGTAGCTGTCGTATCGAGCTCTTCCGGGCAAATGGCCCCAATTGTCTGGACGAAGTCGGACGCCGATCTTTGCTCGGCTCGCACGCGTGCTGCAGCGACGAACCCGGACACCGGTAATTACATGATTACCAACCGTTCCGTGGCAGAGGGCGTAGCTGGCTTGGCGACCATGGCGGAGTGCCAGCTGACTCGAAAGATCGGCCGGTTTTGTAGTGTCGAGGGGAAAACTCAACTCGTCGCCGCTGTGAACGATTATTTCGGCCGAATGGACCTAGTGACCCTCGGGATCGGTGTTCAAGGGGCACCCATGGCCATTGCCGGCGCCATGTTTGGCGGAGAGCCGGCGGCAGGCGATGCGATCTACCAGGACATGGCGAATGATACGCTCGCCTTTATGAAATCCTACAATGCCCGCGTGGTCACCGCGCTTCGCAAGCTTGGACAAAATGGCGTAGTCAAAGCCGAGGATTTCAGGCCTTTTCCCTTGGCTGGCATACCCGAGAACATCGTCAGCATATTCGAAGGCGTTCATCCGGTCGGCAATACCTGCGAGGGCACTTAGCAACCCGTCAAAAAATTCGGCGGCCCAGCTTTATGTGCCGTCGCCGGAGGCGAGGTCTCGGCCGGGCTGCTTCTGGCAGGCCGCGGCTGCCGACCAGTCTGCCGCAACTAAACCCAACCGCCAAGGCGAGGTGGTTATCGACTTGCGCGCTCACCGATCAAGCGAGGCTTCATCGCGGAAGCCGACCGGGCGTCCCCTGCTGCTTGCTGCCTGCGTTCATCCTTGTTGCCGAGGTATGCCGAGGCCGACCCGAGACGGGCGCGCGATCAAACGTGGCACGCGATCCACGAACATTTCATCAATACTAAGCGACGAACCGCTGTGCCGAAAATGGCCGAGGGTCAACGAAGGGCGTTTCCCCCGTCATCTGCTCTGCCAGAAGTCGTCCCGTCACAGCGCCGAGGGTTAGGCCGTGATGGGCATGCCCGAAGGCCAACCATAAATTCCGGTGATTTGGGGCGCGGCCGATGATCGGCTTCATGTCGGGTGTGCAGGGGCGAGCGCCCAGCCATGGCTCGAGATCGAGACGCGCACCCAACTCGATCAACTGGCGTGCGACGGCTTCGCTGCCTTCGACCTGCGCCTCGTTCTTCGGGGCGTTCTGATGAGCGAATTCGGCGCCGGTCGTCAGCCTGACTCCCCGATGCATGGGTGCCAGGAGATAGCCCATCTCGATATCCAGCACAGGGCGGTTGAGCGTGACGCCCGGCATATATTGATACTCCCGGCAATAGCCCCGCTTGATGAACAAGGGAAAGCGATAGCCGAGGCGGCGCGTCGCCTCCCCAGCCCAGGGTCCCAGGGCCAGCACTACCTCAGCGGCCGAGGCTGAACCGTCGGACGTGCGGACCGTCCATCCCGAGCCCGCGGCTCCGAGGCTATCGGCATTACCAAGCGCGACCGTTCCGCCGAGCTGCCTGAACAGCCCTACATAAGCATCGACAAGAGCACCGGGGTCGCGGACCGTCCAGGGCGCAGTCCAGTGCAGGGCGCCGACCAAAGGGACGCGCAGCGCCGGCTCCATCCGGGCGACTTCGTCGGCGTCGAGCCTGGCCCGCCCAATCCCGTAATCCCGCGCATCCGCGTCGGCATCGGCGAACGCGGCATCGCGACGCGCCGCGGAGCGGAACAGTAACAGGAAGCCGCGCTTATCGATCAGGTCCTCGGCACCGGCCGCAGAGATGAGGTCGGCATGCTCGCTGATCGAATGGGCAATAAGAGGCGCGTACTCGGCAACGATCCGGCGGTAACGCGCAGGCGCGGAATTTCGCCAATAGCTCGCGAGGGCCGGAACATACCCGGGCAGGGCGGCCAGGTCGTACCGCGTGTCGAGGCCGCGCTTCGCACCGATACGCAACAGCTCCCCGAGATCCCGTGGGAAAGCACGGGGTCGGACGCCCTCGCGTTGGATGATCCCGGCATTACCATAGGATGTTTCCCGACCCGGTTCGCGGCGATCGACAAGCAGGACGTTCCGGCCACGGCGCTGCAGGTGGATGGCGATGCAGACGCCGATGATGCCCGCACCGAGAACAATCGTATCAGTCAAACCAGCCTCGCCTGTTGGCGCTGTGCGCCTCCTGGGCGCTCCAATAATCCGCCACCCAACCGGTGCCTGACAGATGGCACGCGCCATGGGCGCTGTCGATGGCATCGGCTTCCCCGAACGGGCTTGGCTTGCGCCGGTAAATGGGTGAGTGTCTGCCTTTGGCACTGTCAGGGACGCTGGCACCGCATGAATTCGCCTGAAGCCAGGTTTACGGCTGAGATCTCCGAAACGAAGTCGCCGGAAGTGGCTTGGCAGGCGCTGAGGGAACTGGCGGGCCACCTCGTTGGCCATCGGCTGTTCACCGTGATGACCGTCGATATGGCGGCAGGTTTGGCGCGGCGCGCCTACAGCGACCATCCGGTCGAGTATCCGGTTTCCGGCACCAAGCCGATCCACCATGATGCCTGGTTCGACATCGTCCATGGTCAACGGCGAAGCTTCGTCGCCAATACCATTGAGGACATTGCAGGCGTGTTCCCCGATCACGAACTGATCGCGTCGCTTGGATGCGGTTCGGTGGTGAACCTGCCGGTCGTGCTCGCCGGCAATCTCGTGGCGACGATCAATTTGCTCGATGCCGCAGGGCATTACACGCCGGACCGCGTCGCTGCCGCCGAGGCCGGTCTGGCCATTCCGGCGCGGCTGTGCTGTGCGCTCGCGCTGTGGCTCGACGCGTCCGGGGATGCCTCGACGTGAGCGAGAGTGCCGAGGGCGGTTCCGTCGCAGTGCGGCAGAACCCGGGACGGCAGGCAGCAAAGCTGGCGAGCCGGGTTGGGTCGTTTGTCCTCACCCTTGCCGCAACGTTCGTCGGGCTGACCGCGGTCACCTTCTTCATCAGCCGGCTGACCAATATCGATCCGGTGCTGGCGATCGTCGGCGACAAGGCCACCTCGGCCGCCTACGACAACGCGTATCTGGCGCTCGGTCTCGACAAGCCATTGATTGTGCAGTATTTTATCTACCTGATGCGGTTGCTGACCGGCGATTTCGGCAGGTCGGTGCTGACCTCGCAGCCGGTGCTGGCCGATTTGTTGCGGGTGTTCCCGGCGACATTCGAACTGGCGACTATCGCGATTATCATCGGGGTTGTGGTCGGGGTTCCGGCCGGTGTGATTGCGGGCGCTACCAAGGGGCGCTGGCCGGATCAGGTGATCCGTGTCGTCGGGCTGTTCGGCTATTCGGTGCCAGTGTTCTGGCTCGGTTTGATCGGGCTGTTCGTGTTCTACGGCAAGCTCGGCTGGGTCGCAGGAACCGGCCGGCTCGACGTGTTCTACCAGGGCGTGGTGACGCAGCGGACCGGCGTTATCCTCATCGACGCGGCGCTTGAGGGCAATTGGGAAATCGTCGGCAATGCTTTTTCCCACCTGATCCTGCCAGCGGGAATCCTCGGCTATTTCTCGCTGGCCTATGTCGCCCGGATGACGCGCAGCTTCATGATCGACCAGCTCAGCCAGGAATATTTCACGGCGGCACGCATCAAGGGCAATTCATACTGGCGCGCCGTCTGGCGGCACGCCTTTCCCAACATCATGGTGCCGCTGATCACGGTGATCGGCCTGAGCTACGCCTCGCTGCTCGAGGGCGCGGTGCTGACGGAAACGGTGTTCGCCTGGCCGGGCCTCGGCCTCTACATCACCCGCGCGCTGTTCAACAGCGACATGAACGCAGTGCTCGGCGGGACGGTGCTGGTGGGAGCAGTATTCATCACCATCAATCTCGTCTCCGACCTGCTCTACAAGCTGGCCGACCCGCGGCTGAGGGCATCATGAGCGACACGCTCGGCACTTGGCTGATGAGCGAGACGCCGATGTCGCGCCGCCAGGCCGTCATCGGCAGCGTCTACCGGGCCGTGCGGTCGATCATCTTCAATCCGACGGCGCTCATCGGACTGATCATCGTCACTCTGCTTATCTTCATGGGGATTTTTGCGCCGCTGCTGTCGCTGGGTAATTCGCCTCTTGCCCAGAATCTCGCCGGCCGGCTCGCGGCGCCGTCGGCGGACCACTGGTTCGGCACCGATGAACTCGGCCGCGACATTCTCGCCCGCACGCTGTACGGCGCGCGGGCGACGCTGGCGATCGTCGCCCTGGTGTCGGTCATCGTGGTGCCGATCGGACTGACCGTCGGCACTGTGGCCGGCTACCTCGGCGGCTGGGTGGATGCTGTGCTGATGCGCATCACAGATATCTTCCTCGCCTTTCCTCGGCTCATTCTCGCGCTGGCTTTCGCAGCGGCGCTGGGACCGGGCATCGAGAATGCCGTCATCGCCATCGCGCTGACCTCATGGCCGGCCTATGCGCGTATCGCGCGCTCTGAAACCATGACCATCGCGCATAGCGACTTCATTCAGTCGGTCGTGCTGCAGGGAGCTTCCACCTGGCGCATCCTGTTCCGCCATATCGTGCCGCTGTGCTTGAGTTCGGTCATCGTGCGGCTGACCCTCGACATGGCGGGTATCATCCTGACGGCGGCCGGCCTCGGGTTTCTCGGCCTCGGGGCGCAGCCGCCGACACCCGAATGGGGGGCGATGGTCTCGTCGGGCCGGGACGTCATACTCGACCAGTGGTGGGTGGCGACGATTCCCGGCCTTGCCATCTTCATTGTCAGTCTCGGCTTCAACCTGCTGGGCGATGGCCTGCGCGACGTTTTCGATCCGAAGTCGCGATGAGCGCTCCGCTGCTCACTGTCGAAGACCTCGAGGTCAGCTTTCCCGGCCGCACCGGTTTTACCCGCGCGGTGCGAAATGCCTCGTTCACGCTTGGCCGCGAGCGCCTCGGCATCGTCGGCGAATCCGGCTCGGGCAAGACCACGATGGGCCGCGCCCTGCTCGGCCTGTTGCCGCGGACGGCACAAGTTACCGCCCGAACCATGTCCTATGACGGCACGAACCTTTTGACCTGCACCGAGCGCGACTGGCAGAAGCTGCGCGGCCGCCGCTTGTCGATGGTGATGCAGGACCCCAAATATTCGCTCAATCCGGTGATGAGAGTGGGCCGGCAGATTGCTGAAACTGCGCTGCTGCACCTGCGGACCGACCGTGGCGACGCCAAACGCCGGACGCTTGCCATGCTCGAGGCCGTCCAGATCCGCGATCCCGAGCTCGTCTATCGCCTCTACCCGCACCAGCTCTCCGGCGGCATGGGGCAGCGCATCATGATCGCCATGATGCTGATCGCCGAACCCGACCTGCTGATTGCTGACGAGCCTACTTCTGCCCTCGATGTCACCGTGCAGAACGAGGTGCTGCGCATCCTCGACGATCTGGTGCGGGTGCGCGGCATGGGGCTGGTCATGATCAGTCACAATCTGACGATGGTTTCGAGTTTCTGCGACCGGGTGCTGATCATGTATGCTGGCCGGATTGTCGAAGAATGCGCGGCAAGCGAACTGCAGAATGCCAAACACCCCTATACGCAGGCCCTTATCGCCGCGACACCATCGCTCGATGTCCGCCGCACTGAACTGGCAACAGTTACGCGCGACCCGGAATGGCTCAAATGATCAGGGTCAAGGATCTCGGCGTGACCTTTCACGTTGGCGGCCGGGAAATCCGCGCCGTCGAAAATGTCTCATTTGAAGTCGCGAAGGGAGAAACCTTCGGTATTGTCGGAGAATCGGGGTCGGGCAAGTCAACGGTACTGCGCGCCATTGCCGGCCTGGTTCCATTCCGGAGCGAGCATATCGAGGTCGACGGCCAGCCTGCGGGGCGCCGTCGCAGCCGTGAGGATCGCCGCAAGCTGCAGTTCGTCTTCCAGGATCCGTACGCATCGCTGCACCCACGCAACACCGTCGACGACATCCTGCGCGAACCGCTCGAAATCCATCGTGAGTCCGATATCGATAGCAAAGTTATCGCGGCGATCGCCGGCGTTGGACTTTCGCCGATGCACCGGTTCCGCTATCCGCATCAGCTTTCCGGCGGCCAGCGCCAGCGCGTTGCCATTGCTCGCGCCCTGATCCTCAATCCTCCCATCCTGCTGCTGGACGAGCCGACTTCGGCACTTGACGTCTCCGTCCAGGCCGAAATCCTCAACCTGCTGGCGCGACTTCGGCAGAGCTACACCCTCACCAGCATTCTGGTCAGCCACGATCTCGCGGTGGTTGCGCACCTCTGCGATCGCATCGCAATCATGCAATCGGGCCGACTGGTGGAAGTGATCACTGCGGACAGTCTCCGCTCGGGTGACGTTGCTTCGGACTATACGCGCAAGCTGATTGCGGCCAGCCGGGGTTTTACGCGACTCCCAGCCTGAGCACCCGTCTTGCAAATGGACGTCAAAAGCGCTTCTCATGAAACGCCTGCTGCGCAGCCTTCTTTGGGCCGATGACGGCACGCCACGTTCCAGGGAGAACAGCCTTGCTGAGAGTTTTGAAATACGCGTTGATGGCAGTGGCGCTGACAGCGCTTACTCCCATAGCGCAGGCCGCGACGCCGGCGGATACGCTGGTAATCGCCAAACAGATCGACGACCTTATTTCCCTCGATCCCGCGGAAGCCTATGAGCTTTCCGGTATCGAAGTCCTCGCCAACGCCTATGACCGCATCATGCGGTTCGAGCCCACCGATGTGACGAAACTAGTCCCCGGCGCGGCAGAAAGCGTCACCGTCGGCGACGACGGCCGGACTTTTACCTTCAAAATCCGGGCGGGCCAGACGTTTGCCTCCGGCAATCCGGTAACGGCGGGCGACGCGGCGTTCTCGCTACACCGCGTGATTCTCCTTGAAAAGACCCCAGTCTTTCTGCTCTCGCAGCTGGGCTGGACCAAGGACAATATCGCCGAGATGGTCACCGCGCCCGATGACTCGACGCTCATCGTCAAGATCGGCGTCGATTTCGCGCCGTCGCTGGTTTATGCGCTGCTCGGCTCCGTCGTCGGCTCGGTGGTCGACCAGAAGGTCGCGATGGAGCACGAAGTCGATGGCGACATGGGCAATGGCTGGCTCAAGAACAACTCGGCCGGATCGGGCGCCTATGTCATCAAGTCATGGACCCCGAACGACTCCGTCGTGCTCGAGGCCAATCCGAACTATCGTGGTGGCGTCGCCATGCTGAAGCGCGTCGTCATCCGGCACATCCCGGAGGCCTCTGCACAACGTCTTGCTCTCGAAAAGGGCGACGTCGATATCGCCGACAATTTGACCCCGGACCAGATTACCGCAGTGGCTGGCAACGCCGACATCACGGTGACGACGATCCCGCAGGCGCTGCTTTACTATATTGGCCTCAACCTCAAGACGACGGAACTGCAGGACCCGAAGGTTCGCCAGGCGCTACGCTATCTGGTTGACTATAATGGGATGGCGGACTCCTTCCTCAAGGGCGCTGCGCAGGTCCACCAGTCGTTCTGGGCCTCGGGTTTCTGGGCCTCGTATGACGAAAACCCTTACACCTACGATCCTGCGAAGGCGAAGGCGCTTCTGGCCGAGGCCGGCTATCCTGACGGCTTCTCTATTGATCTCGACGCACCGAACTTCGCGCCGTTCGTCAACATGGCGCAGTCGGTTCAGGCGACCATGGCCGAGGGCGGCGTCAAGGTGAATATCGTTTCGTCGGAGATGGCGCCGATGCTCACCAAGTACCGCGCCCGCGAACACGAGATGCTGATGGTTTACTGGGGTCCGGACTACATGGACCCGCATACCAATGCTGACGGCTTCGTTACGAACATCGACAATACCGACGCGGCAACCGGCGGCAAGCCGCTGGCCTGGCGCAACAGCTGGCTCGACGAGGCACTGGTCAAGGCAACGGCCGAGGCCGCGCAGGAACCCGACGAAGAGAAGCGCAAGGCGGACTATATCGAGTTGCAGAAGAAAGTGCTCGACGACGGCGCCTTCGTCATCATGTTCCAGGCCATCTCGCAGCGGGCGGACCGGACCGGCGTGACGGGCTATGTGCAAGGCTCGTCCGCGGACGTGACCTATTACAACCTGACGACCAAATAAGGCTGGGTACGGTGCCGGGATTTCTCGACCGGCACCGCGCTACCCGACTGATGCGGCAACGGGGACTCGATGCCCTGGTCCTCGCCCAGCCGGAATCGATAATCTACGCGACCGGCGCGTTTCCAGGCGTTGCGACGTTCTGGAGGCGCGCCGGAGCCGCTTTCGTCCTTGTTCCGGCCGATGCGGATGCACCGCTGGCGGCCGTAGTGGGCGATTTGCAGGCCACGGCATTTTCGGCGCAATCGGGGATTGCCGACGTCAGGCACCACCGGATCTGGGTCGAAGCCGGACCCTATCCCGCGACCGATCCGACAGTACCGGTACGCAGCCCGCGGCCGTCGCAATTCGAACTGCCACAGTCCCTCGCGCTGCTGCGCGACCTGCTTGCCGAGCGTAGTCTCCTCGGCAGCAGGATCGGCCTTGAACTCGGATTCATCCCCGCCGCGGACTTTCCGGCGTTTGTCGAACTTCAGGTTGAATGGCTTGATTGCACGCGTCTGATCGAACAGTTGCGCGCCATCAAGGCCCCCCTCGAAATCGAGCATTTGCGCCATGCGGCAGAATATTCGGCGGCAGGATTTCTCCAACTGACCCGCTCTATTGTCGTCGGCATGGACGCCGAGCGCATGGCGTCGCTCTGGCGGGCCGGAGCCATTGCCGAAGCGGAACGGCGCGGGCATCAGCCGCCGCAATCGACCTGGAGCTACATTGCCGTCGCCGGCGATGGCTTCGCGCCCGGCGGTCCCACCGCCAGCGGCGACCTGATCAAGATCGACGTCGGCTGCGTCGTTTCCGGCTATAGTTCGGACGGCGGGCGTACCGCGGCTCTCGGCACTCCCCACCCGGAGGCCATACGCATCTACGATGCCCTCCACCGCGCCTTCGATACCGGCTTCGCGCTGCTTAAACCGGGGACGCCGCTGACAGAGATCTACCAGGCAACCGCCGGGACGATGTGGGATCTCGGCTTCGATACCTACAATCGCGGCCATTTCGGCCACGGAGTCGGATCCTCGATCTGGAGCGAGGAATGGCCGTTCATTTCGGCTAGTTCCGACGCCACACTGGAGCCGGGCATGGTCATGGCCTTCGAGACCCCATGGTACATCGACGGCCTCGGCGGCTTCCTGATCGAGGATCAGGTGCTGATCACCGAGAGCGGCTGCGAAGTCATGGCGCCATTGTCCCGCGACCTGATGCGGATCAGCTGAGCGCCGCGGCGATGCTGCGCACCGTGTCGAGCGTTGCGATGGTCCATGCCGGGTTGACGAACTGGGGCCAGCTCGAGAGCTTTACCACCACCATCCGGTGCTCGAAGTCGATGTAGATCAGCTGGCCGAACACCCCGCGTGCCATGAGGTTACGGTTCTGTCGGTTCTCGATCCAGAACTGATTGCGATACGCACCCTCCGGCAGCACCACGGTGTACGGCGCGCCAAACAGCTCGTGATTGCCGGACCTTGTGTCCCCGATCCAGCTCGCAGGCACGATCCCCGCGCCGTCATCGAGGATCATCTGCCCAAACCTGCCATAGTCGCGCAGGCAGGCGTTGAGGCCGCCGTCAGCGAGTGCAAAGCCAGCGGGATCGACGGTTATGCTGGCGTCCTGCTCCATGCCAAGGGGCTGCCAGAGCTCCTCTGACAGCAGTTGCGCGAGCCGCTTACCAGTTGCGCGCTCAAGCACGGAGGCAAGCACATCAGTTTCGATCGACCGGTACGAAAATGTACTGCCGTGAGGGCGCTCCAGCTTGTCGAGGGTGACGATCAGGCCCCGGATGTCCTGCTGCCACTGCCGATTTTCGGCTCCCGCAGGGATCGGCTTCCACCCCGCCGCAACATCCAGCCGACCCATGTCCGAGAACGGATCGGTGTAGTCCTCGTTGAAGCGAACCCCACTGGTCATGTCGAGCAGGTGCCCGACAGTCGCGCCGCGATATGCGGTAGATTTGAGCTCGGCCAGCGTGTCGGTCACCTGCGAGCTGAGGTCGATGACGCCGCGTGTGGCAAGGATGCCGGCCAGCATGCCAGTGAACGACTTGGCCAATGACTGCGACAGATGCAGGGTCTGCTCGTCCATACCGTTGAGATAGCGCTCGAATGCAATGGCGCCGTCTTTCAGCACGAGGAAGCCATCGGTGCAGGTCTGGCCGATGAACGTCGCGAGCGATACCGTTTCGCCGGTAATTCCCGCTACTGGCATATTATCGAGGTTCTGCTCGTTGCGCTGCAACTGACGCACTGGCCCGTTCCCGCGGGACACTGCAACAGTCGGCAGAATCATCGCGACATGCTGGAAAGACCACCGGTTCCACGGCGCCCGATCCCATTCCGATAGCGGCACTGTCTGATCGGGATGAAAAGTCATCGCTTGCCTTGCAATGCTGAAGCGCCGGGTTGATTGCTCCTGCCGACTACTGACACTCTCACCATCTGCCGCACTGCGACACAATACCGACCTGATGCGAGGCTCTCCGTGACCAATCCGTTACCGTTCTTCGACGGCCACAACGATTTCCTGCTGCGCCTGTACCAGGAACCCGGACGGCGAGACGAGCTGTGGCTGGGATCAAAAGGCGTTGGTCACCTTGACCTTGGTCGGATGAAAGCGGGCGGCTTCGCCGGCGGGCTGTTCGCGATCTACGTCCCCTCACCGAGCCAGGGGCTCGACTACATGGCATTGATGAAGCAGGCGCCGTTCGAGGTTCCCTTGCCGGACCTGATGACACCCCAAACCGCTCAACCGGTGGCGCTGGCGATGGCCGGCCTGCTCCATTGGATGGAACGCGCCGCACCTGACGACTTCACGGTGTGCCGCAGCGCTGCCGCTGTCCGGGCGAATTTCGGCAGTGGCAAGATCGCTGCCGTCATGCACATGGAAGGGGCCGAAGCGATCTGCGCCGATCTCGACGCGCTGTACCTCTTTTATGACATGGGCCTGCGCTCACTTGGGCCGGTCTGGAGCCGGCCAACGGTGTTCGGCCACGGCGTGCCGTTCAAATTCCCCGGAACGCCTGACATCGGGCCCGGCCTGACCGACGCGGGCAGGGATCTGATCCGGTTGTGTAACGAACTTGGCATCATGATTGACCTGTCGCACATGAACGCAGCGGGCTTCGACGATGTCGCCCGGCTGTCGACGGCGCCGCTCGTTGCCACTCACTCCAACGTTCATGCATTGAGCAACTCGCCACGCAACCTGACTGACCGCCAGCTTGACCAGATCCGCGACACGAAAGGGATGGTCGGGCTGAATTTCGCTACCGGCTTTCTCCGCCCGGACGGCATGGGCTCGCCCGATTTCGGACTCGAAATCATGGTGCGGCATCTCGACTACCTGATCGAAAAACTTGGTGAGGACCATGTCGGCCTCGGGTCGGATTTCGACGGCTGCACCGTCCCCGATCCAATAAAGGACGTCACGGGGGTACCTCGGCTGTTCGACGCCCTCACGGCTCACGGCTATGATGCGCCGCTACTGGTAAAGCTTGCCCACGGCAACTGGCTTGATTGCCTCGACCGAAGCCTCAAAGCTTAAAGGCGACCTACTCTATTTGCCAAACCTCCGAAATGGACACTGCCACTCACTTGGCAGAACAAGGGAGCGGTCAATACTGAGGTGGCCGCTCCCTGGCCCGGTTCTGGCATTGTGCTGATCGTCGCGCCGAAAATGCCCACCCGGTGCAGGCATTTGCGCAGTACAGCCACGCCTGCAACTGCTAGCGGCGGAACCCGTGCCCGGCTTGCCAATCGGCGGCAACCTGACAGTGCTAACTAGCGGCAGCAGATCGCCTTACCCGATGAAGTCGCCTGCATCGATGGTGCCGATGGTGGTGGCCTTGAGCAGGATCTCGGATTCGGCGCCGCCCGTGCCGGCGGTGTTGATCTGGATCAGCACGTCGGCACCCGACTGAAGGGCGCGGACCTGATTGGCTGCACTGAAGCCGCTTTGACCGACATAGGTCAACGTCCCGGCAAAGCCCGACAGATCGATAGTTTCGTTATTTCCAAAGTCCTCGAAGTCGTAAATGACATCACGGTTAGCACCAGCGGCGCTGTCCTCTTTGGCATGGAACAGGAAAGTATCGTTGCCCGCTCCGCCGTAGAGCTGGTCGATGCCCAGCCCGCCGGTCAGCTTGTTGTTACCGGTGTTGCCGGTCAGGATGTTGCCGAGTGCATTGCCGGTACCGTTGATGTTGCCGGTCCCGATCAGCGTCAGCTTCTCGACGAAGCGCAGCCCTACGGTAAAGTCGAGATTGTAGTTGACCGAACTCTGCACAGTGTCGGTGCCGCCGGCATCGATGCTGCTGGCCATCGTGGTGGTTTCGAACGCCCGGTCGCCGCTGTTGTCGACGATGTAGATGTCATTACCCGCCCCACCCAGCAGCATGTCGACGCCGAGCCCGCCGTTCAGCTTGTTACTGCCGACATTGCCGGTCAACAGGTTGGCGAGCGCATTGCCGGTACCGTTGATGTTGCTGATCCCGGTCAGTGTCAAGTTCTCGACGAACCGCAGTCCTACGGTAAAGTTGATGTCGTAGTTGACTGAACTCTGCACGGTGTCGACGCCGCCGGCGTTGACAGTGCTGGCCATCGTGGTGGTTTCGAACGCCCGATCGCCGCCGTTGTCGACGACATAGGTGTCATTGCCCGCCCCGCCCAGCAGCATGTCGATGCCGAGCCCGCCGTTCAGCTTGTTGTTGGCGGCGTTCCCGATCAACAGATTGGCGAGTGCATTGCCGTTGCCGTTGATGTTGCCGGCCCCGGTCAGTGTCAGGTTCTCGACGAACCGCAGTCCTACGGTAAAGTCGATGTCGTAGTTGACTGAACTCTCCACGGTGTCGACGCCACCGGCATCGATAGTGCTGGCCATCGTGGTGGTTTCGAACGCTCGGTCGCCACCGTTGTCGACGATATAGGTGTCATTGCCCGCCCCACCCAGCAACATGTCGATATCGAGCCCGCCATTAAGCTGGTCTTCCCCTGCGGCTCCGGTGAGCGTATCACTGCCCTCGTCCCCCGACATCAGGTCACCAATGCTGGAGCTGGCTGGATTGGCCTGGGTATTGGCAAAGATCGTGTCGTTGCCCTTGCCGCCTTTCAGCGTATCACCTTGCAAACCGCCTTCGATCAGGTCGGCGCCGTCATTGCCATCGATGATATTTGCCGAATTGTCGCTGGCGCGGATGTGGTCGCCCAACTGGGTCCCGCTGACGTTCTCGACATCCACCAGAGTGTTGACGTCACCGAGGATGCTAAGGTTGATATCGTGGATTGTGTAGGTGCCCTTCGCCATGTCGAGATCGACGGAATAATTAGTGAGGTTACTGAGGTCCAGCGTATCGGTATCGGCGCCACCGTCGGTGTTGTCACCATACTCACCATCGAGAACCTGGATCAAATCGTCGCCAGCGTCGCCATTGACTGTGTCGGTCGAAAAGCCACCCTGCAAAATGTCCGCGCCGCCACCGCCTTTCAGGGTGTCGACGCCTATCCCGCCGAACAAAGAGTCGATCGCGCCCTGGCCTAGCAGAACATCGTTGCCGCTATTGCCTTTGACCGTAGCTCCGTCGATACGCGAGGTGATCGTCTCGCTGGTGTTATCGCCGTTGATGACGTTGTCGCGGGGGTCGAGGATGACCTGAGAAATATCGCCTGCGCTGTTCTGGAAAGTGATCAGGATGCGACCGTCATCGGCGAGACCAATTTCGGGTTCGCTCACGACGCTTGCGATCACGACGTTGCTGCCGATCGGGGCCCCCGTGGCGCTGTAGCGCTGGCCGATCAGTTGATTGAGCGAATCGTCGTCCCAAACGACAAAGAAGCCCCCATCCCTCAGCCCGACGACGTTGGGCTCGTTCTGAGAATTGCTACCTCCGACGACCAGAATTTGATTGGCCACAAGAGCCCCGGCGTTGTCATAGATGCTGAACCGGATATCGCCATTGCTCGCAGCGTCATTCCAGACCACAGCGAGACCGCCGCCAGTCAGCGCCGTTACCCGTGGATCGAAGCCTGGCGTGGCGGAAACATTTGCTGTGGAGACAAGACCGCCCGATGCATTGACAATCTGTATTTCGATGCCGACGGTCGGTGCATCAGTCTCATCATAGGCGATCGCAAAGCTGCCGTTGCTCAAGGCGGTCACGTCCGAACCCGCGTCGACATCAGCACTGTTCTGCGCCGCGTCGAATTCGGCGCCGATCACATTGGCGGGGCTGACGATGACGCCGCGCACATCGCTATCGCCGGAGATGATGCGCGTGAAGCTCACCATATAGCTGCCGTCTAGCGCTACGGTAATCTCGGGGTTGCTCGCCGGGTTGCCGCCGCTGGTGACCGACCCAACAAAGATGGAGCCACCCGCCGCGTTGAAACGCTCGATGCGAATCTCGTCGTCGCTGCCGCCCTCGTCGTCGATGTAGGCAATGACGAAGCCGCCATCTGGCAATGCGGCGATTGATCCGAGGGACTCCCCGTCGAGAAAATAGCCGATGTTGAGCTGGAACGCCGCGCCGGATGCCACACCCTGTGCGTCGAAAATCTGCCCCAAAACATCAGAGCCCGCTTGCGTACCGCCGGTATCGTCTGACCAAACGGTCAGGAAACGGTCGTCGGTTAAACCGACGATGTAGGGATTGGATTGGGCGCCCGCTGTGGAGCCTGTGTTGGATATTGTTTCGGCGAGCCAGAGTGTGGGCGTCGTTGTCATAATATCCCCCGTAAATTCAGCTGAATTCCATGAATCGGCTTGCGTGTCCGGCGATCCAGACACCGTCGTTAAACCACTGTCGCACGAAAATTTTCAGATGCCTATTGCCGATCCATACGATTCTGGTTCTACGGGAAATTACCGCAGAACATCACCGAAATCTCCAATAGAGATTTTTGGCTATATACTGTCAATTTTATTTACAATTACAAATTGCGAGACTCGGATAGTTATAATAACATGCGCATATTGAATTAGATTTGCGTGGACACCTATCAACGTAAGTCGCGATCATATCCACTGATTGATAAAACGTGCGAATGTTTGATCCGACCCAGACGAGGGAAGCTGGCGCCTCGACGTGTGGCGATTGAAATCGTCGGAGCTGAGGAGAATTTTCGGAAGATTCACCGACTTCGTGGAGGCACTGTCGGAAAGGAGCCAATCTCCTATGGCCTGGCAGTGAACCCGCGGTGGTCGAACCGGTAGCACTGCACGTGTAACAATCGGTAAGTTCTGCCCGAAAGCATCGATCTGGCCAACTGCGGGTCGTCCGGGGGGCGGCTGAGGGTGGTCACGACCCAACATCGACGCAACCCTTTCGCTGGCACCTCTGTCGACGGATTTCGCCGGCGCCAAGCCGCAGTCGCTGCCGGACGGCGAAGTCAGCGGTTGAAGGCACGCATGACTATCGACGGTGGACCAACGCGCTCAGCGAGGGGTAGCAGCACCAAGGCAGTTGGCCAGTTGTCCGATAACAGCGCCGCTTCGGCACTCCCGGGACATTAGTCCGATGCCAGCGAAACCGGGTCTGACAAACTCTCGCATGCAGTCGGCCCGTAGTTTTGACACTGCAGGCCATGGGATTTTGGAACAGCCGTCGCACAGAACCATTACTGTTCACTGGGCAATGCTGGAGCCATGTGCGGCCCCAGGTCGCTGTCAGCTCACGTACGGCAGTTCGTGAAAAGACCGATATCAACTGAGCATCGTCCCAAATATGAAGGAGAGAAGAAATGCGCTATTACTACGGTTCAAACTACTCGAACGACACCGCCTACGCAAACGTTGCCGACAACTGGACAATGTATGGGTACGCCGGAAATGATATCCTTGGGGGTCAGAACTACACTGACTATATCTATGGCGGCAGTGGAAGTGACAAAATATACGGCTATAACGGCAACGACTACCTTTATGGCGAAACCGGCCTCGATACCATCAAAGGTGGCTATGGCAACGACTATATCGATGGCGGGGCCGACGCTGACACGCTTTATGGCGATGCTGGCAATGATCAGATGTTCGGCGGAGCCGGCAACGACTGGATGAGTGGCGGTATCGACAACGACTCAATGCAAGGCAGCGACGGTGACGACGTCATGCAAGGTGGCGACGGCATCGACATTCTGCGCGGCGGCAATCAGAATGATCGGCTGTGGGGTGATGCTGGCAATGACTACCTGTACGGCGACGCTGGCAATGACCAGATTGTCGGTGGCACTGGGTCGGACTACGTTTCAGGCGGGGCCGGGACGGACAACCTGTGGGGCGGAGCCAATGCCGACATCTTCTACTATGCAACCGGCGGTGGCGCGGATCGCATAAAGGATTTCGAGAACGGCTCTGACAAGATCCGCCTCAACGTAAACGGCTACGATACCTATACAGATGTTTACTACGATAAGTATCAATCTGGCGATGACACGGTGGTAAATTTCGGCGGTGGGAATTACATCGTCATTGAAAACCAGAACGAAAACACAATCACTAATGCAGACTTCCAGTTTGTGTGATCGATAAAACCCATAGTCCGTTTCGAACTATGGGGCGACGTACCTGTGAAATGTCTGACCTGCATCGACGATAGGGACCAGTCGAAGCTGGCTTGGTGTTTTGATACTACAGGGGCCACAGCCCAGGCACGGAAGTCTAGGCTGTGGCGTTACACTGGCGAAAGCAGGTAACTCCGAACTCTCCATGTGCCAAGAGACAGTTTGGCAGAGGGGAAATTACGTCTGCGACTAACGTTTATACGTAGCGTTTCATTTTCTGTTCGCTGCAATAACCTCTGCATGGCTCGGGTTGGCACAAATACCAACGAACATGGCATCCTTGCCCGGTGGTGCGTGGTTGCCTGGTTCTGCGAAGATGGCATGTCCTAGCGACGGCTGATCAACTGGCGCTCGCTGTTGTGGTGACGGACGATCGGCGGGGCACAGTCAGGGCGCGGACCGGCCATAGGCAGGGAATTGCCGATCGGAAGGTCGAAAGTCATCGAAGCAATGACGTCGTGCGGCGCTTCGCTGCTTGTTGTGGTCTTGCTGCTGCTGGCCCCGAAATCTTCCTTTTAGAACACGCAAGGTGGGCGCTAGACATCGAGTTCACCATCGATGGGGGCAGCGAGGCGGACTGGTACGTGCCGAAGCGCAGTAAACGACTTTCAAATAGTTCCGGTCGTTTGCGCAAAAGCGGTGGTCATGACCGCCGTATAGAAGGCTGGTCGCAATTTCAGCGATTGTTCGCTTGCCCTACACCAGTGGAAGGGAAACACTCAGCAGGTTCGTCCGACAAATGATCGTGGCGGAACGCTCAGCAATTTCGCTCGAGGATACCGCCATGGCACTGCAAGTTCCGGCATCGATAACTGGCTCCGATTCAGTCGTTGATCTCAAGACAACCGATGACCTGCTTGTAACCAAAGATGTCGTGATCAGCGCTACCACCTTTAACGCAGTCACGGGATCGGGCAGTGGACATGAACTCCGAATTTTCGGCACCATCGCCGCAGAAAATAGCGGGATATACCTTGGCACTGACATCACCGTGGGCAACGAAGTCTGGATTGCGGCGAGTGGCCAGGTACACAGCTTCTATGAAGGATGGGCAGCACTATTTTTGCATGGCGGCGTCGCGGTTCGCAACGAAGGACTAATCGCGGGCGAGACGGGCATCTACCTCGGCAGCTATACAGCCGGCATTTCGCAGTCGATTATGAATTCGGGCTCGATCGAAGGGGGAAGTCTTGGCGGCGTCGTCCGGTTTGGATCCACATCCACCATCACCCTGACGAACAGCGGGACGATCAGCGGCGACACCCATGCCTATTATGGCTCTAACGGCAATTCCGTTGCGATCGACAACGTCACCAACACCGGCAAGATGGTCGGCATTGTCGACCTGGGGGCCGGCAAGGACTTTATTGCAAATTCCGGAACCATCAGCGGCAACGTGCTGCTTGGAGACGGCAACGACATCTATCGTGGCACTGGTTCTGGCTATGCCTTGAGCGTCTGGGGGGACGCGGGAAATGACACCATCTCAGGTGGCACGCGCTCCGATTTCTTTGTTGGCGGGGTTGGCGCTGACCTTTTAACCGGCGGGCTTGGCAACGACCGGTTCTATTTCAAGACCATTGCCGATAGCACCAGTGCCTCCTCTGGTCGCGACAGGATCACCGATTTTACCCACGGTAGCGACAAGATCGAGTTGAACGCGATCGATGCCAATGGCGGAGTCGCGGGCAACGGTGTGTTCAGTTTTATCGCCGGCGAAGGTGTTTTGTTTGTCAGCGGAGTTCGGGGCCAACTGCGCTGGGACCAGGTCGATGCCGCCGGGACGGCAAACGATCACACCTATATTTATGGCGACATCGACGGCGAAGGCACGGCCGACTTTGCCCTCGATCTGTTGGGGCTGAAGACCCTCACCGCGACGGATTTCGTGCTGTAGGATGGCCTTGTCGCCTCCCGATGACCGATAGTAGGCACGACAGCGGACTGTAACAACCAGGGTGATATTACCTGATGCGGAGACCTGTCGTCTTGCGGCAACGCTTGCAACGCGGGGGGATGAGGCGGCCCTGTCCATCCTGGCTATTTCGCGCTTCGTCGTGTGTCGGCTTCAAGTCCCCTGGCTCTTTTCGGCTTGAAAATTGACCGAGGCGCGCGATATCCCCGAGGTCGATGGTCGCCGCACGCGGCTTTTACTAGGCTGACAAAAAACTGAATTGCCTGCTAGCGGGCGGCCGTAGACAACCAGCTCCACACAGGGAGAGTAGTCGTATGCGCCACGGAACTCGGATCGATGCGCATGAGCGCCTCCGGATTGCCACCAGCGCCGCCGGTATTGGTGTGTGGGAGTGGGATCTCGCGGACAATACGATGATCTATTCTCCGATAGCCCGGGCCATCTGCGGCTTTTCGCCCGACCAACGGATAACCTTCGAACTGGTTAGTGACATCACCCACCCGGAGGATTTACCCGATACGTCGGCGGCTGCCCGGCGGGCGCTGGATCCTTCCCTGCGTGAAAATTCCGTTTTTCACTATCGGATACGACGCTATGACACAGGTGAAGTTCGCTGGGTGCTCGCCTATGGCGAGGCGCTATTCGACGACGTCAGCGGCGAGGCGCTGAGCTACGTTGGCACACTCCAGGACGTGACGGAGCAGCACTTGGTCGAAGGCCAGCTTGCGGAGAGCGAAGCTCGCCTTCGCATGGCGATGGATGCCGCAGACCTGGCGGTTTGGGAGATCGATTTCGAGACCGGCGCTCTGAGCGGTTCACCCGAGCTCAGCCGGCTCTGTGGGTTTTCAGAAACCGAGAGACCGACACTCAATGACTTTCGTGCGCGCTACGCGCCTGGCGAAGACGAGAGGCTGAGCTCGGAATGGGAAGCAATGACGACGCGCGGCGAGACCCGCATCGAAAGCGAGTTCTGTATGATCTGGCCGGACGGCACCGAGCGATGGCTGTTCATCCGCGCAAACATTCTGCCGAAGTCTGGGGGCAGTGGGCAACGACTGCTCGGCGTCCTGATGGACGTGACTGAGCGCAAACGTCACGAAATGCGGCTCGACTTGCTGAACCAGGAACTGCGGCATCGCATCAAGAATTCCATGGCCGTCGTAGGTACCCTCGCAAGCGCGGCAATCACGGGAGGCGGCGATCCGCAGCAGGCCAGACGGCGCTTTCAGGAAAGACTTGTGGCCATCGGTTCGGCGACCGATCTGATCCTTTCGAAAGCACAAGAGCAGGTCGGCTTGCGAGAACTCGTGCAGACGATCATCGCCCCCTACCAGGCGGGGCGCATAGTCCTGTCTGGTCCGGACGTCCTGATTGGCGACAAGGTCGCAAGAAATCTCGGACTGGCCCTGCATGAACTCGCTACCAACGCCCTGAAATACGGCTCTTTGTCGATCGATGAAGGTGGAGTGGACATTAGTTGGTCACTCAAGGATGACTGGCTGACGGCGGTCTGGCAGGAACGTGGTGGTCCGGAGGTTGCGCCGCCAACAACCTTGGGATTCGGCAGCCGCCTGATGAAACGCGGCATTTTCGCCCCACCAGAATCGGCTACGAGCGAATACCTGCCGAGTGGCGTGCGTTGTACAATTTTGGTCAAGTTGCGGCCCTGATTGTCCGGGGGCGAAGCAGCAGCATTCGGGCCTGCCATTGGCGTGCCTGAGTGCTCCGTTGGTCATTGCAAACTGGAACCACCATGCTTCGCGATATGCGATAGCGCGGCGAACGCGGCTGCGGTCGAACTTCGTGTTTAAGCCGGATAACTCTAGTTGATCATCCCATTGCCAGTCAGCGGCTGTCCGAAGCGGGCCGAAGCGGACGTCGAAGATTGGTTGTGCAACTGGCCACGGCCAGTCTAAAGCGAGGCTGCTACCGTTCGAAAAAACCCGAGCGCACCCCGGTCCCGACTATAGCGTTCACTCGAGTTTTGAGGCATGGACGAACTTATGCCCCTGTCACAGCGCCTGATTGTCCGCTCGTCGATATTGCTGCTCCTCCTGGGGCTTGTGGCGCTCTTACTGATTGTCGGCACAACAATCTGGCTTGCGGAACGCTCGCAATCTTATTTCTCGGAGGTCATCGAGGCACGCGACGCTCGTTCAGCGACCGTCGAGCTCCGCAATGCTGTGATAACTGCAGAGTCGAGCCAGCGTGGGTATGTGCTAACCGCCAACGAAATCTATTTGGCGCCTTATGACACGGCGAAAGCGATGGCCTTTCGACAGGTGGATGCCATCACTGAAATTCTTGATCCATACCCAGAGGCCGCAGCGCCGCTGCAGCGCCTTGTGCAGACGATGCACGACAAGTTTGCAGAGATGGATGAGACGATTTCGCTCAAGCGTACTCGGCAGGATGCCGAGGCGCTGGCACTGATCCGGACCAATCGCGGCAAGGCGTTAATGGATGAAGCCAATGTGTTTTTCTCGGGCGTCATCCGCGCTGCCGATGAGCGCCTGACAGCAGGCGTATCCGAGCAGCGGTCCAACGCGACCTGGCTCCGCTGGGTTTCGGTTACCGGCGGCGTGATAATAGTGGCGGTAGTGGGCGGTGTCGCGCTGGCTGCGGTGCGGTATACGAGGGAACTGGCGCGGACCCGTGACGAGGTGCAAACACTCAATGCCGGTCTCGAAGAGCGGGTCGCGGAACGGACTGCAAACCTGGTTCAGGCCAATGATGAAATTCAGCGCTTTGCCTACATCGTGACCCACGATCTAAGGGCTCCACTGGTCAACATCATGGGTTTCACGAGCGAACTTGAGACCGGTGTTGGCAGCCTCAAAGCGATGATCGAGCGGTTCAGGGGCGATGCCGATCCTGCCGACCCCGTCGTGCGCGACGCCGAACTCGCGGCGACCATCGATCTACCTGAAGCAATTGGCTTCATCCGCTCATCGACCAAACGAATGGACCACCTTATCAACGCCATTCTCCGCCTGTCCCGGGAGGGCGGCCGGGCATTGCGACCCGAAACCTTCGACCTTTCCGAATTGGTCAGTGCAAGCGCTGCCGGGCTGCAACACCAGGTCTCCGAGGCGGACGGTGCAATAAGTGTCGCGGTCGCGGTGCCTCCACTCGAAACCGATCGGCTCTCGGTGGAACAGATCGTTGGTAATTTGCTCGACAACGCCGTTAAATATCGGGCAAAGGGGCGCCCGCTCCAGGTTGACGTCAAGGCGAAGCTGCTGTCTCGGGATCGCGTCGAGATTACAGTTGCCGACAACGGCCGAGGCATCGCTGCTCAGGACCTCGAGCGGGTCTTTGAACTATTTCGGCGTGCCGGCGCACAGGATCAACCGGGCGAAGGTATTGGACTTGCCCATGTGCGCACCCTCGTACGCAACCTTGGAGGGGACATCACCCTTGCCTCGACGCCTGGCGTTGGTACGACATTCAGCCTCACTTTTCCCCGCCGCCTGCAACCGTCCCGGATCCAAGCCAAATGAGCGATCTCGCAAACCCCGTCACCATCGTCATGATAGAAGATGACGAAGGCCACGCCCGCCTCATCGAAAAGAACATCCGCCGCGCCGGCGTCAATAACGAGATCGTGCCATTCGTCAACGGCACCGAGGCGCTGGCCTATCTGCTTGGAGCGGACGGCTCGGGTGAAGTCAGTGCGCGCCGCCACCTGTTGATCCTGCTCGATCTCAATCTGCCAGATATGGGCGGCGTCGACATTCTGATGCAGGTCAAAACCAATATGCACTTGAAGCGCTCCCCGGTGGTCGTATTGACCACTACGGACGACCAGAACGAAATCCAGCGCTGCTATGATCTCGGCGCCAACGTCTATATCACCAAGCCGGTCAGCTATGAGGGCTTTGCCAATGCGATCCGGCAACTGGGGTTGTTTTTCTCGGTAATTCAGATTCCGGAAACTGCTTAAGCTCATGGACCAGACGGCAATTCGAGTCCTCTATATTGACGACGATGTTGCGTTGGTACGCCTGGTGCAGAAGTCGCTCGGCCGGCAAGGCTTTGAAGTTCGGCACGCAGCGAGTGGGGACGATGCGCTTGTTCAACTCGAAACCGGCGGCATCGACGTCATTGCGCTTGATCACTACCTCGCCGGCTTCACCGGCCTTGAGTTCCTCGGGCAACTGCACTCGGTCGGTAGCGTCATTCCCGTGGTTTATGTGACGGGTTCGTCCGAAATGAATGTCGCCGTTGCCGCTCTGAAAGCCGGCGCCGCCGATTTCGTCCCCAAGACTGTTGGCGATGATTTTCTGACGCTGTTGATGTCCGCTCTGAGGCAAGCTGTTGCCAAGAGCCGGTTGCAGGCGGAAAAAGAGGCTGCCGAACGCGACGTACGCATTGCGCGAGACCGAGCGGAGGTGCTGCTCGCCGAGGTCAATCATCGCGTCGCCAACAGCCTGGCAATGGTCGCCTCGCTGGTCAGCCTGCAGGCCAACGCGGTTTCCGACCAGGTCGCCAAAGATGCCCTCGCTGAAACGCAGGCCCGGATCTTTGCAATTTCCCTCGTGCACAAGCGGCTCTACAGCGCGGGCGATGTTCGTTTCGTTGACCTCGACGAATATCTGTCGGGTCTCCTCGAGCACCTCGAAACTTCGATGCATGATAAAGGGCACGGCGCCAAGCTCTCGTGCACCTTCGATCCGCTTAGGCTACAGACCGATGCCAGTATTAACCTTGGCGTTGTCGTCACGGAATGGGTCATTAACGCGTTCAAGTATGCCTATCCCGACAGCATCGGCGAAGTTCGCGTCCTGTTGCGCCAACTACCCGAGGGACGCGTCGAACTGTCGGTCGAAGACGATGGTATCGGGCGGGGCATCGTTACGCCGGCGCGGGGGACGGGGCTGGGGACGCGTATTGTCAAGGCCATGGCAGCCAGCATGCAAGCCGATATCGAATACCTCGATCGCAATCCCGGTACGGTCGCTCGTCTAACATTTCCGTTGCTCGCGGACTGACCCGCAAAAGTCAGACCAAATCCGCCTGGAGGCGATAGTCAAAGGCGGGAACGGGCGGTAGGCTGCGGTTCGCGCCCTGAAGTCTGCGCCGGATCGCCGCAATGCTTAGAAATCTCTCGCGTCACGTTTTCAGCCGATCCGTTGTCGGGCTTTTGCTCGCGCTTCCCTTGCTGTCCTTAGCAACGGGAGCGGCAGGACAGGAGGGCCCGCCTGGTATTACCGTGCCAACGGCGTTCCCGCCGTTCGATCCTACGGCCCCAGCCTGTACGGTGCCGCCTGGCTTGCAACGCATTCTTGCCTTCGCCCAAGACAATGAACGTGAATTCATCGCGGGTGTTGGTTTTGGTCTAGCCGCTGCGGCGAAAGATCGTGGGATCGAGTACCGTGTGGCGCTGGCCGACAACGATCCGGCGCTCATGATCGCACAAGTCGAGGGGTTTCTCGCAGACAAGGTGGGCGCCCTGGTTGCCGCGCCCGTCGATCCGAGTTCGCTTGCTCATAGCCTTCAGCAGGTGATCTGGTCAGGTGGTTATGTTGGCACTGTCGTGCCGCCGCCCGCGACATCGCTGCTCAACGCGCCGCAATATCTTACGGGCAAGGTTCTGGGCGACGCGGCCGCAGCGTACATCGTCGACCATTTTGGCGGTAAGGCCAATGTCGTGTTGCTCACGCACGATAATCTGCAGTTCCTCGCCCCGCGTTTCGTTGCAATGCGCGATGCGCTGCGAGACTTACCTGGCGTCACCATCGTCGCGGACATTTCACCTGCAACGGTAGACGAAGCCGGAGGCGAAGCGACGATGCGCACTGTTTTGCTCGCCAATCCGTCAGTCGATGTTGTGCTTGGCGCCGACACCGTCGTCCTAGGTGCCCTTGCGGCTCTGCGAGCAGCCGGCAAGGATCGGCCCGACCAATTCCTTGGGGGTATCGATGGTGAACCGGATGCGATCGCAGAGATCATGCAGCCCGGCAGCCCCTACAAAACCAGCATAAGCTTGGCCTCGCCAGTGTTCGGCTATGCAATGGGCCAGCATGCAGCTGACTGGTTGGATGGAAAAAGCATTCCCCAAGCCATGGATATCCTGCCAACGGCATTGAGCCTCGATAACATCGATCAATACAAAGCAGACATCGCCGACCCGGCTGCCGTTTATTTAGACCCGGAGCGCCGCGACGCCTACCTCAAGATGTACGGCAACATCTGCTTTGACACCCGGGACCAGTACGTGAACTTTCCCTGGTCGTCGGAATCTAGATAACGGTCATCGCCGACCGTTACAAATGTCCTGCTAACTCACGCGTAGTCCTGCGCACAAATGTCAGGACTCACAGAGGCTTAGGGCGTCTGCATGATGTGTGACGGTGGCCATGAGCCAGCCGGGGAGGCGGGTTCAAAATCTGTGGTCATTAGAGCCGCGCCCGGTCGTCCCCAACGCCTGCGATAAACCCGAAATTGGCTAGGGGGCGTCTGCGATGATTGGAACAGAGTCCACTGCTCTATGGTAGTTGGTAAGCATCAGGTCGCTGCCGATCCGAACCCCGTGCCGAAAAATCGCCTACCAGATTCCTGACGCGCGGCAGACAGGTCGCGGCGGCCAATCTGAGCTCTATGTGCGAGTCGAGATCAGCGCCGATAATCTTCCTGGTGGGCATCGTCGGGTCGCTGTGAATCAACAGCGCTTTCGGCTCGGTGACATTCTCGTGAAACGGCGGGTTCCGCCCGATCGCCGCGTCCGAAGTTTGCGGCGGGCTTTTCGCGTAGGTCGAACCCTGGAGCGAGCAGGTTCAGCCCAGGTTTCATGGTCAGCGGATCGACGCCTAGAGGCGCAACCGGTGCGAGCGCTTCGCGCTCAGTTCGGTAGCGGCAGCCACGTTGTGCGCGAGTTCTGGAGGCAGGTAGCTGCATTGCAGCAGATGCATAGGTGGCATCTCGAACACCACCTATCCCGTTCGTCACCAGCTTTTTAGTTGTCGCCCACTATCGTGCAACCCCTAGGAAATGCAGCCGCTTGGCACTCAGCGAGTAGCCAGTCCGACTCCGGAATGGTGATCAAATTCGTCCCCACCGTCTGCCTAGAATTCCGGTGATTACGGTCGACCTCAGGCTATGGACATCCATTAAGCAGTGTGGTTTCTTGCACATAAGTTAGGCAAACCACCCTTCCGCGGCTTGTCGAAACTCACTGGATGACCACGCAGCTGTCTCGACGGCCATGGCTGCGAAGCGTTCTAGGCTCGAGGGGTTGAGACCCTTCACGTCATCCTTGTTGAACAACGGCATGCGGCGATGAGCCGGATGGCGAGCAACAGGGAACGCTGGATGACTGCGCTGCTGATCCGCAATGGTTGGGTGTTTACCAACGACGCCGCCAAATCCATCATCGATGGCGGCGACGTGCTGGTGGTCGACGACAAGATCGTCGCTGTTGGCAAAGACCTCGCCCAACAGGCTGCGGCCTATCCCGAAATCAAGATCATCGACGCCGGCAATCGCCTGGTGCTGCCGGGGTTCGTCGATGCGCATATGCATTCGAACGAAGGCTTCGAGATGGGGCGGTACGACAACCTGCCACTCGAAATCTGGCTGTCCGAAGTTTACCCGCCGTTTCACAATTCGACGCTGTCGGCCCGCGATAAATATCTCCGCGCCATGCTGGTCGGCATCGTTTCCGTCCGCTCGGGAGTCACCACCCTGCAGGATGACGTGATCAATCTGGGCTTCAAGCCCGACATGGTCGACGCCACCGCTTCTGCGTATCGCGACCTAGGACTGCGCGGCTGGATTACTGCCTCGATGTGGGACGAGAGCTTTTGCGACAGCCTGCCGTTCCTCCGCCAGACCATGCCGGGCGACCTCGTCGCGGCGCTCGATGCCTTGCCATTGCCCGGGCGGGACGAGCAACTTGCCCTGTTCCGGGAGTTGCATGGTAACTGGCACGACCAGGACAATATGCGCATCATTCTGGGGCCGTGCGGCCCGCAGCGCTGCTCGCGGGACCTGCTCGAAGCTGTAGCGGATCTCTCGGCGTCGATGGATTTGCCGATCCACTGCCATGTGCTCGAAACCCGTACCCAGGCTGTTACCGGCCAGGAAAAATATGGCCGCACGCTGGTGCAATATCTCAAGGACACCGGCTGTCTTACCCATCGACTGACGATGAACCACGCCGTCTGGCTGACGGACGCCGACATCGCGATGATGGGCGACGCCCACGTCTCGATCACTCACAATCCGCTGGCCAATCTCAAGCTCGGCTCTGGCGTCGCGCCGGTGCGGCAATTGCTGAACGCCGGGGTCAATGTGGCGTTGGGCTGTGACGGCGTCGCCTCGGCCGACACCGCGGATATGTTCGAGGCGTTCAAGGCCGCCGCCATGCTGCACAAGATCGGCACGCATGATTATCACGAGTGGATTTCGGCCCATGAGGTGATGCAGATGGCAACGCTGGCGGGCGCACGCTCGAGCCTGATGGAGCATCAGGTTGGCTCGTTCGAAGTCGGCAAACAGGCCGATATCATCCTGCTCGACCGCAAGGCCTGGGGCTTTATCCCCTTGCACGATCCGGTCCAGCAAATCGCCTTCAGCGCCAGTTCGGAGTCCGTCCGCACCTCGATCATCGCCGGCCGCATCGTGATGGAAGAACGCAAGCTGACCTTCGTCGACGAAGAGGCGTTGCGCGAGGAAATCTCCGAGTCCGCCGAGCGGTTCCGCCGCGAGGAATGCCCGGCGATGACGCGCCATGCGGCAACGGTCCGGCCGTGGCTCGATGACATGCACACGGCCGCCACGTCCCGCGATGTTGGCCTCGGCTCGTCGGCACGCCGGGTGCCACCCAATCAGGCCGGCCGGAGCCCGCTGCCATGAGCCGGTACTGGATCGAGCAATCCAGCCGCCAGATCGCGGCCTTCGACAAATCGGCGGTCTGCGTCCTGCCGGTGGCAGCGGTGGAGCAGCATGGACCGCATTTGCCGGTGGGCGTCGATGCGCTGATCAATCGCGGCATCATTGGCCGCATGCTGGAATCCTTGCCCGCATCGGTACCAGCCTTGATTCTGCCCGAACAGAGCATCGGCGCCTCGACCGAGCATCTGCGCTTTCCCGGCACGCTGTCGCATCGCCATGCGGGCTTGATCGAGCACTGGACCGAATTGCTTGAAACCGTGCACCGGTCTGGGTTCAGCCGGGTGCTGATCTACAATACCCATGGCGGCAACCGGGACCTGTTTTATCCCATCGCTGTCGACCTGCGCGAGCGCCTCGGCATGCTGGTGGCATTTTCCAGCCGGTCCGATGCCGGCGTGCCCGAGGTCATTCTCGACCTGCCAGATCTCGGCTTCGACATTCATGCCGGAGCGATCGAAACCTCGATCATGCTGGCGCTGCGGCCAGACCTCGTGGCGCTGGATGAAATCCGCGATTTCCGGTCCAATGCCATTGGCTTCGAGAGCCGCTTTGCCAAGCTCGGCTCCGGCGTCGGCGGCACGCGAGCGGCCGGTTTTGGCTGGCTCAGCGGCGATCTCAACTCTTTTGGCGCCTGCGGCAATGCAACCGCCGCCAGCGCCCAAATCGGACACCGGCTCATCGAACACGCGGCCACCACCTTGGCCAAAGTGATCGAGGACGTCTGGGGTGCAAACGAACTCGTTTCGTCAAACACGTAGTCAATCAGCCGCTGCAAGTCGGCATAACAGGGATCTGAACATGAAATACGGACTGAACGGCATCGCTTCACTCGGCCTGTGCGCGGTCATGGCTGCCACCAGCCTGACGCCGGTCCTGGCGCAGGATTTCACCGGCCAGACGCTCGTCGTCGGCGTCTGGGGTGGCGATATCGAACGCCTGCTGCGTGAAAACGTCATCGGGCCGCTGGAAGCCGAAACCGGCGCCAAGGTCGAACTGCTGCTCGGTGGCACCGGCGATCGCGTCGCCAAGATCTATGCGGAAAAAGACAATCCGACCATGGACATCGCCTTCCTCAACATCTTCGAGGCGCCGCAGGCGCTGGCCGATGGCGTCGTCGTCGCCCCCGATCCGGAACTGCAGATTTTCAAAGACATCTGGCCCGACATGAACAATGGCTGCTACGCCATGTCGCTGGCGGCGCTCGGCATCGTCTATAACAAGGATGCCTTCGCCACCCCGCCGGAATGGGCCGCTTTGTGGGCGCCCGAACTCAAGGGCAAGATCGCCTTGCCGGCGTTCCCCGGTTCAGAAGCCAACGGCATCCTCGCCATTGCCGGGCGCCTCGCCGGTGCAGATGAGCATGATGCCGACGCCTCGTTCGCCAAGCTAGCCGAACTCAAGCCCATCCCGCTGACCTATTCCAACCTCGACGAACTGCTGTCGTTGGTCGACATCGGCGAAGTCGCCGCCGCACCGGTGATCAGCGGCTACGCCATTGCCGGCATGAAGAATTACGAAAACATCGGCTTTGCCTTCCCGACCGATCCCGGTCCGGTGCTGACCCGCGACATGCTGTGCCTCGTCGCCAACAGCCCAAGCCCGGAACTGGCGCTGCTGTTCGCTGAAAAGGCGCTCGGTGTCGTTAACCAGACTGCCTATGCCAATGAGCTGTATTTCGGCCCGACCAACAGCAATGTGAAGCTCGACCCTGAAATCTCCGCGATGCTGATCGACAGCCCGGAGGAAGTCAGCACGCTGACCCAACTCGACTGGCCGTTCCTGATCGAAAACCGCAGCGCCTGGACCGACCGCTGGAACGCCGAAATCCTCGTCGACTGATCGGTCGCTTGTGCCTTCGCGGATCGGCCACGGCCGGTCCGCTAATCTCTTGCTTAGCCGCGTTTTCTTCACGCGAACCGGTGGCCACTTCGCTCGAAAACGCTCTTGGAGACCCGCCTGATGGCCCGCAAATCGACAGTCCTGTTGCTGACGCCCGGGCTGCTGCTGACCGGTGCGGTGTTCCTGTCGCCATTTGTGTTTCTCGGGCTGACCAGTTTCTGGACCCAGCGGCCGAATTCGCTGCTGATCGACCCAGCTTTTACCCTGGTCAATTATGTGCGGATCGCTACCGACAGTTTCTTTCTCGGCACGCTGTTCCGCACCATCCTGCTCGGTATCGTCACCGTCGCCATCTGCCTGCTGCTCGGCCTGCCGATTGCCCGCTGGATCGCCCGGCGCGCAGTGCGGACGCGCGGCATTCTGGTAGTCCTGATGGTCACGCCGATGGTCAGCGGTGCGCTGGTGCAGACGCTGGGCCTCGTCAATCTGCTGAGCCTGCTCGGCGTCATCAATGGGTTGCTCAAGCAGTTGGGCCTGATCGATTGGTCGATCCGGTTCCTCGGCAATGAAGGCGGGGTGCTGATCGGGCTGGTGCAGGCGTTCCTGCCGCTGATGGTGCTGCCTCTGATCACCACGCTGGCCAAACTGCCGGAAGATCTCGAAGCGGCGGCGCGCTCGCTAGGCGCACCCGCCTGGCGGGTCTGGGTGACGATCATCCTGCCGCTCGCCATGCCGGGGATTTTGGCGGGCAGCATCCTGGTGTTCTTTGCTTCGGTCACGTCGTTCGTCACGCCGCAAATTCTGGGGCAGGGCAAGGTGCAGACCTTCGGCACGGTGATGTATCAGCAATCGGCCCTGGTCAACGACTGGCCCTTTGCCTCGGCACTGGCGATGGCGATGATGCTGGTCCTCGGCGTCCTGTTGCTGGCGGTCCGCGCGGTGCGTCGCGGCCTTGAACGGCGACCGGTCATCGGATCGGCATCATGAATCTGCGTCGCGCCGGCACCGATACGATCTGGATTGCCTGGATGGCGATCGGCTATATCGTGGTGCTGCTGCCCATCGTCGTGGTGGTATTCGCCTCGTTCAGCGACTCCAACACCTTCCGGTTCCCGCCCACCGGCTATTCGCTCAAATGGTATCAGGCGGCCTTTGCCAGCTCCGAATATCGGAATGCGTTGGGCGTCAGCCTGCTGGTGGGGCTCCTTGCAACCGCCGTATCGCTGACCGCCGGGACGCTGGCTGCCTATGCCTTGAGCCGGAGCGAATTCCGCGGCAAATCCAGCATCGAGACTTTGTTGCTGGCGCCGCTGGCCTTGCCTCACATCGTCTGGGCCATCGGCCTGTTGCAGATTTATGCCTGGCTCGGCATCGGTGGCACGCTGCTGGGGCTGGTGCTGGCCCATGCGGCGCTGACGCTGCCCTTCGCCGTGCGCATCATGCTCTCGACCTTCATCCAGCTGGACCGAACCCTGCAGGAGGCCGCGTCGACACTTGGCGCTTCGCCGCCGCGGGTGATCTGGCACATTGTGCTGCCGTTGATCTGGCCCGGAGTGCTGACCAGCGCGCTGTTGACCTTCCTGACCTCGTTCAACGAAGTCACCGTTTCGGTGTTGATCGCCGGCTCGCGCTATTTGACCTATCCGGTGCGCCTCTATTCTGAATTGCGCAGCCAGGGGATCGACCCCACCACCGTGGCCATCAGCGCCATGCTGCTCGCGCTGATCGTCGTGTTTGCCCTGATCGGCGAGCGCTTCCTCAACTGGTCGCGGCGGGTCTGATCGCGGTGAGCAATATAGAAGAAAGCCACGCTGTGACCCCAGCCTACCTCTCCATCACCGGCATGGCCAAGGCCTACCGCGGTACGCCAGCCCTCCGGTTGGTCGATCTCAGCGTTAACGAAGGCGAGTTCCTGGCTTTGCTCGGCCCCTCGGGTTGCGGCAAGAGCACGCTGCTGCGGCTGGTGGCCGGGCTGCTGCAGCCCGATGCCGGCTCGATTACGCTGGCGGGCCAGAGCATCGAGCGCCTGCCGCCGCACCAGCGCGATATCGGCCTCGTGTTTCAGAACTACGCGCTGTTCCCGCACATGTCGGTGGCCAAGAACGTGCGCTTCGGCCTGTCGATGCGCAACATGCCGCGCGCCGAGGCCGACCAGCGCGTCGGTGAGGCCTTGGCGCTGGTCAAGCTGGAACATCTGGCGGCGCGCATGCCATCCGAACTTTCCGGCGGCCAACAGCAGCGCGTTGCCCTGGCCCGGGCCATCGCTATCCGGCCGCGCCTGTTGCTGCTCGATGAACCGCTGAGCAATCTCGACGCGGTGCTGCGCAACAGCGTGCGCACCGAATTGCGCGAACTCCATGCTCGCACCGGGCTGACCGTGGTGATGGTCACCCATGACCAAGCCGAAGCCATGACCATGGCCGACCGGATCGCCGTAATGTCGGATGGTCTCATTCTGCAACACGATACGCCGCAGGTCATCTATGAGCAGCCGGCGAGCGATTTCGTCGCCAAATTTGTCGGCACGCCGCCCGCTGCCATGTTGCGGGTCGATCGAAAGCACGATGGCGGTTTCGGGTTGGGAACAAGTCCCTGGACGCCTTCGCCTGAACTGGCCCGTGTGCTGGAACCGATCCAGCGGGTCGGCGTGGCGCTGGGACTGCGGCCCGATCACCTGGCGCTGACTGCGCCTGACGCACCCCACGCGATGCCGGGGACTATCCGGACCATCGAATATCTCGGAGCCGAACGGCTGGTACATGTGGAAGTCGGCGGCCAACTGCTGGTGCTACGGCTGTCCGGCGACGCCGCCGTCGGCAAGGGCGAAGTCGGCGTGGCGATCACGAGGGTGCCACCGATCTTCGATATCGAAACTGGCCTCCGATTGGCCAGTACCGGCTGATCGATGGCCTACTGCCGGCCGGCGAATTGCCAGCACCGGCAGCTGGTAACGCCTTTGCGCGCTCGCCGACACCTGACGAGGATTTTGACGACATGAACACTGCCCGATACTGGCTCCACCTGACGACAGCGGATTTCGCCGCGCTGCCGAAGGGAACCATCGCCCTGCTGCCGGTCGGAGCCACCGAGCAGCATGGTCCGCATCTGCCGGTTGGCACCGATACCCTGATCAATCAGGGCATCGTGGCGCGGATGCTGGAGCTGCTCGATCCGACGCTGTCGCTGGTGGTACTGCCAACCCAGCCGGTCGGCACTTCGACCGAGCATCTGGCCTTCCCCGGCACCCTGTCGCACGATCCCGCTGCGATCATGGGCATTTGGACGACGCTGCTGGAAAACGTCGTGCGTGCCGGCATCAGCAAGCTTATCCTGTTCAACAGCCATGGCGGGCAGACACGGCTGCTGCAACCGGTGGCACTGCAACTGCGCCAGCGTCACGGCGTGCTGGCCGCCTATGCGAGCTGGTTCGACGCCGGCTATCCAGCTGGACTGTTCGGCGATGACGAACTCGATTTCGGCATCCATGCCGGAGCAATCGAGACCTCGATGATGCTGCACCTCTGTCCCGAGCTCGTGCAGCAGGACCGGGTGATGGATTTCCCCTCCACGGCCGCAAACTTTCAGAGTGAATTCAGGCTATTGCAATCCGATCCCGGCAATGGCCGGGCAGGCGGCTTTGGCTGGATGATGCAGGACCTCAATCCGTTCGGCGCCGCGGGAGATGCGCGATTGTCGAGCCCGGAGGCGGGGCGAGCGCTGGTCGACCACGCCGCGAGCGCACTGGCGGAACTGTTGATCGAAATCGACCGCTTCGACATTGGCCGACTGACACCCGATACTTTCCTCAGCAAGGACTTCCGACCATGAGCAAACACGGGGACTGGGCGGGCCGCAGCCCGGCCAAGGATGCGTTGCGCAATGCCATCTGGGGGAAACTGGAGGCGAGTTCCTATGCCGTAGGCGAGACCTGGAGCCACATTCCCAATTTCGTCGGTGCCGATATGGCAGCCTGGCGTCTGGCGCAGACGGCGGAGTGGCAGAACGCCAGGACCATCAAGGTCAATCCCGACCCGGCGCAATACCAGATCCGCCTGCGAGCGCTGTATGATGGCAAGCTGCTGTTTTGTCCCGTGCCGGCCCTTACGCAATCCTATCCATATCTCCTCATCGACCCAGCTGCATTGACGGCGAAAGGCATCACTTTCGAGCTCGCCGCAACACATCAGGGCTATTTCGAGCACGGCACCCGGATCGAGTTCGAAGCAGTGCCGCCGCTCGATTTCTGCGTCGTCGGGTCGGTCGCCGTGTCACGCGTCGGGGGACGGACCGGCAAAGGCGCCGGCTTTGCCGATATCGAAACCGGGATCTTCCGCGAACTCGGCACCATCGGACCTCGGACGCCGATCGCCACCACCGTCCATTCGACCCAACTCGTTGGCGACGAGGACATCGTGATGATGCCCCACGATTCGCCGCTGGATTTCATCGCGACGGAAACCGAGTTGATCGTCACGGGCAACATTGCTCCCCGCCCGAAAGGCATCATGTGGGACGCAATCCAGCCCGATCAGTTCGAGGCTATCCCGTTCCTGCGCGAACTCCAGCGGCGGTCGCACCAGGGCAAAATATAATCAGTCACTCTAAAAGGATCAAAAAATTGGACTTTCTATCTTATGACCCATGGGCCGGCGTCACCTCGCGCAATGGTTATCTAGCCGATGAGCTGAGGGAAGGCCTGCACAAGACCATCCGGCGCAACAATCCGCAGCTGGCGATACGCATCGCTTTCGAGATGTACATCACCAGCGAGCAGCTAGAAGACATGCTGTGGCGTCGGCTGGCTATTATCTCAATCGAAGATATTGGCCTTGCCGATCCGATGGCGCCCGTCGTGGTGGAAACGCTGGAGCGGATGCGCAAGCTGCATCCCTACAATGACATCGACCGGGCCTCTTACTTCGCCCAGGCGATCCGTCATTTGTGCAGTAGCAAGAAAGACCTGACGATTGGTGTTGTCATGGGCATCGTACGCATGGAATTTGAGCGCGGAATTTTCCCCAAGATCCCGGAAGAAGCCTACGACATGCACTGCAAAACCGGACGCGAACGCGGCAAGAGCCTCAAGGACTTTCTCAACGAGGGCAATGTCGTGGCCCCGGCGTCGGACGAATATGAATCGGCTGAATACAAGGCAGCCGAGGAAAAGCTGAAAAGCATGCTCCAGGAAGATCTGGACGGCACGGCAGAGAAAAAGCAACTAGCCGTGCCGCCGTTCGAACTGCAGCCATACTTCATCTGATCGGTCTGCATGACACGGAGTTGGTGTGACACCCTCCCTCGCATTGCTCCGTTGAGCAGTAATTATGCGACTCGTGGGGCTGACCGGGTTAGCAATAGGGAATGGCTCAGCGGCACTCATAGCGCCGCTGCCCTAGCTGGTCGGGCTGAACAATTGTAGATACTGGCCTCGAACCCGAAAGGACCTGCCATGGCCATCGCCAAGAACACCGTCTGCATTTGGTATGACAAGGACGCCGAGGCGGCTGCGCGGTTTTATGCCGCGACTTTCCCCGACAGTTCGGTGACTGCAGTGCGCCGCGCGCCGGGCGATAGTCCGTCCGGGAAAGCCGGGGATGTGTTGACAGTGGAGTTCGTCGTCGCCGGCATTGCCTGCATCGGGATTAATGGCGGGCCAGCTTACCAGCACACCGAAGCTTTCTCGTTCCAGATCGCCACCGATGACCAGGAGGAGACCGACCGCTACTGGCATGCCATCGTCGATAATGGCGGCGAGGCGAGCCGGTGCGGTTGGTGCCGCGACAAATGGGGCATTTCCTGGCAGATCACGCCGCGCACATTGACTGAAGCAATGGCGGCCGGGGGCGCCGAAGCCAAGCGGGCGTTCGAGGCGATGATGACGATGGCGAAGATCGACGTCGCCGCGATAGAGGCGGCCCGGCGAGGTTGAGGACGGCGTTGCCGGCGGCTAATGGGTCGTCTCGGTTAGCGTTATATCGATGACTAATGGCAGCTGATGCGCGGACGCAACCTTCGATCAAATGCGCGCCATTGTGGCCGGTTAACCATACCGGTTAGGCAAACATCAAGTATGAATGGGGACCATGGGGAAAACGGGAATGGTCCGCTGTCGAACCGCTTAGTCAGATCTGTGCTGCTGGGGACGCTGCTGCTGGGCAGCACGACGCCCGGCGCCTTTGCATTCGAGATTTTTGGCCTGACGCTGTTCGAGGACCAGTCGGCACTGGACGCCGATGCCGTGATCGCCGATCCCCAGCCCTATGTGCTGACGCTGTCGGTCGCGGGCGGCGATACCGCCGTCGAAGCGGCCATCCGCAATGCCTCGTCGCTATCCGCCGATGCCGCCGTGCCGGCTTCGGGAGCGGCCGGGTTACTGGCCAAGGCGCGTGGCGATTATCGGCGGATACTCGCAGCGCTCTATGCCGAGGGCTATTATGGCGGCAACATCAATATCCTCGTTGGCGGCCGGGAAGCTGATGACCTGCCGCCGGATGCCGACCTACCGGACCCGGTCGGGGTCGAGATCATCGTCGCTCCGGGGCCGGTGTTCCGGTTCAATCGCGTCACCATCGTCAACCGCGCCCCGGTAACCACCGACCCAGCAGACAGCGTCGAGCTGCCGGAATTTTCCGGATATGCCGCGGGCCAAATCGCTAAGTCGGGTACTATCCTCGCCGCCGAGACGCTCTCACTCGAGGCCTGGCGCCAGCAGGGCTATGCCGGCGCGGCCATCGTCAGCCGCGATGTCGTCGCCGATCACGCCAGCGCAACCGTTGATGTCACCATCACCGTCGCGCCGGGCCAGTTTACCCGCCTCGGCGAGATCACGACGACCGGTTCGAATGGCGTGGACGCGGACTTCATCGTTTCCCAGACGGGGCTGGTGCCGGGCGCGGAGTACGATCCCGATGATCTGAAGCGGGCCGAAAAGCGTCTCGCCCACCTCGAAGTGTTCCGCGCCATGCGCGTCGATACGCCGAACAGCGCCAGCCCCGATGGGCTGTTGCCGGTCACGGCGATCGTCGAGGATTTGCCGCCCCGCCGCATCGGCGCCGGCGCGACCTATTCAACCACCGACGGCCTCGGGGTCGAGGCGTTCCATCTCTGGCGCAATCTGTTCGGGCGGGCGGAGCGGTTGCGGCTCGACGCGCGGATCGCCGGCATCGGTTTTCCGGTCAACACCGCCGAGTTCGACTATGCCTTTGGCGGGACTTTCACCAAGCCGGGGTTCTTCAATCCAGATACCGACCTGATTGCCGCGATCTCGGCGGAGCGGACGGTACTGCCGACCTATACCGAAACTTCGGGGCTGGCGAAGCTCGGTATCAGCCAGGTGCTGACCGACGAAATCGCCTATGATGTCAGCGCGTTCTACGAATATGCCCGGTTTGACGAGCCCGAGCGGACACGCGATTTCTCGCTGCTCGGGTTCGTCGGCGGAGTGACTTTCGACAATCGTGACGAGCCGACCAATGCGACCGAAGGGTTTTATCTCAACCTGACGGCCGAGCCGTTCTACGAGTTCTACTATGGTAACCCGGTGTTCCGGACGACGGCCGAAGTGCGGGGCTATCTTGGGCTCGGCGACGACGACTTCGTCGTGCTGGCGGGCCGACTCAAGGCCGGAGCGCTAGTCGGCGCCGGTCTCGATGAAATCCCGCCGGACCGGACCTTCCTTGCCGGCGGCGGCGGGTCGGTGCGCGGCTATCCCTATCGCAGCATCGGCGTCACCAATGCCGACGGCACAGTGACCGGCGGCCGCTATCTGCTCGAAGCCTCGGTCGAAGCGCGGGTCAAGATCATGAAGGATATCGGCATCGTCGCCTTTCTCGATGGCGGCATCGTCGCGGCCGACGAGATCCCATCGCTCGACCAACTACGGCTCGGCGCGGGCATCGGGCTGCGCTACGAGACCGGCTTCGGGCCGCTGCGGCTCGACCTCGCGGTGCCGCTCAACAAACGCCCGGGCGATCCCGATTATGCGCTCTATGTCGGTATTGGACAGGCATTTTGAATCGTTTTCTTATCCAGGTGCTGTTCGCGCTCGGCCTGCTGTTGGCGCTGCCCGCGCTCGCGCAGGAACCGGCCACAGAGCTGTCGCCGGCGGAAATGTCGCCCGAGCAGCAGAAGGACTGGTTCGTTCAACTGGTCGAGGGACAGCTGTCGACGCCCTCGATGCAGTTCTCCATTTCCAACATCGATGGCGCCCTGTCGCAGCAGGCCTCGATCCGGGAAGTGACGATTTCCGATCGCGAGGGCGTCTGGCTGCGCATCGTCAACGCCGCGATCGACTGGGATCAGGCCGCGCTGTTCACCGGCCGATTGTTCGTGCGCTCGCTGAGCGCCGAGCGGATCGACTATCTGCGCAATCCCATTCCCAGCACTGAAATGACGCTGCCGTCGCCGGAAGCCACGAGCTTCGCCGTGCCGGAGTTCCCGATCGCCATCATCCTCGAAAAGCTGTCCGTGCCGCGCGTGACTTTCGGGGAGAGCGTGTTTGGGCTCGGTTCGGAAATCTCGGTTTCTGGTAAGTTCACCCTGGCTGGCGGATCGCTCGATGCGGCGCTGGCGATCGCCCGGCTCGACGGGCCGGGGGGCGATCTGGCCCTCGCAGTCAACTATGCCCGCGAACCCAATACGTTGGCCGTCGACGTCACGCTGACGGAACCTCAGGACGGCATCATCGCCAATCTGCTCAGCATCGATGGGCGTCCACCGATGGCGCTGACGGTGCGCGGCTCGGGGCCGATCGCCGATCTCAGGACGGAAATGACGCTCGATGCCGGCAGCCAGCGGGCCCTGTCGGGGGTCGCGACCATCAAGCAGGCGCCGGAAGGCTTTGCCGTGGTCGCCGATCTCCGCGGACCGATCGCCGGGTTGATGGACGAGCCGTATCGGCCCTTTTTCGGCAGCGAGACGGCGCTCAGCGCCAGCGTGCTGGTGCGAACGGCTGGCGGGATCGATATTTCGGCGCTCAGGCTTACCGGCGGGCAACTGGCGCTCGATGCCAGCGGCGCGACGACCGCCGATGGTTTCCTGCGCAATTTGCAGCTCAGCGCGACGCTCGCCGACCCGACTGGCGAAAGGGTGATCCTGCCGGTCGCTGGCGCGGGCACGACGGTGGCGGGTGCGCAGCTGGCGATCGATTTTGGCGGCGCTGGCGATGACGCCTGGACCGCGGAACTCGGCCTCGATGGCTTTGACAACGGCATGCTGACGGCCGAACGGCTGCAACTCAGTGCCGATGGCGTCGCGGTCAATCTCGAAGACCCGGCTGCCCGGCGCTTGACGTTCAACGCCGACGGCATGTTGACCGGCATCGTTGCCGAGGCGCCCGATGTGCAGGCCGCCCTTGGCGACAGCATCGGCTTCGGGCTCGCCGGATTGTGGAATGCCGGCGACCCGGTGCAGCTCGCCCAGTTCCGGCTGGTGGGCAAGGCGCTGGAACTGGTCCTTGCCGGGACCATCGACGACGCGGTTTTTGCTGGCGACGTCGCGATCAAGGCCGCCAGCATCGCGCCGTTTTCCGAGCTCGCCGGACGCGACCTGTCGGGCGGGTTGGCCCTGACCGCGACTGGCACCATCAGCCCGCTGAGTGGCGGTTTCGATCTGACGCTCGATGGCAGTGGCGACAATCTCGGGGTCGGCGAACCGGCGCTCGACGCGGTGCTGGCGGGTACCGTGACGCTCGCTGGCCGGGTGGCGCGGACCGAGGCCGGCCTCGTGGCCGAAGGCTTCGCACTGCGGAACGATCAGGTGCAACTGACGGCCGACGGCAGTTTTGCCACCGGCACGGCGGATTTCCGCTTCGACCTCGCGCTGGCCGATCTGGCGTTGTTGTCCAAGGATGCGCAGGGTCCGCTGCTGGTTACCGGCACAGCCAAGGGTACCGGCACGGTAGCGCTCGATCTCGTTGCCGAAATCGGGGCAGGGCGCCTCGCCGGCCGCAGCCTGACCGGCGCACGCGCAGGATTTTCCGGCACGCTCGATGCGGATAGCCGGCTCAGCGGAGCGCTCAGCGGCAACGGCTTCCTCGATGGCTTTGCGGTGGCGCTGGCCGGCGATGTGTTCGTCGGTGATGGTGTCAGGCGGTTGACCGGGCTGCGCTTCGACGCCGGCCCGTCGGTACTGACCGGCACAATCGAGCAGGGCGCGGAGGGGCTGTTGACCGGGGCGCTGCAGCTCGATGCGCCCAATGTGACGACGGCCGCGGCATTGCTGCTGGTCGAGGCCAAGGGCGCGGCGACGGCCGCTATCGAACTCAGCGGCGTTGATGGCAAGCAGGCGGCGAGCGTGGTTGGAACCGTCGCCGGGTTCACGATGCCGGGCGTTCGCATCGGGGCCGCTGATATCGGCGTCGACATCACCGATCTGTTCGGCGTGCCGATCATCGATGGCCGGGTCACCGGCTCCGCCATTGCGGCTGCGGGGCTGGTCGTCGATAGCGTCACCGCAGTGGCGCAGCGCAGTGGCGAGTCCACCAGTTTTTCTGCCGACGCCAACCTCGCAACTGGCACGAAGGTAAGCGTCGCCGGGGCGCTGTCGCCGCTCGCGGGCGGCTATCGGCTGGCGCTCGACCGGGCCGAACTGACGCAAGGGTCGCTCCGGGCCACCCTCGCGGCACCGACCGCGCTGGCGCTCACCGGGGATAGCGTGGCGCTCGATCGGGTACGGTTCGCCGTCGGCGGCGGGGCGATTACCGCCAGCGGCACGGCCGGGTCCACGCTGGCGATCGATGTCGCCATCGACGCTTTGCCGTTGTCGATCGCCAATGCGGTGCTGCCGGCGCTCGGCCTAGCCGGCACACTCGATGGCAGCGTTCGCATCACCGGCTCCGCCACGGCACCGGCGGCGCAGTTTGCGATCACCGGCAGCGGTATCGATGCCGCGGCACTGACGCCATTGGGCATTGGCCGGCTCGGGGTCGCGGTAAATGGGGACTTCGCCAACGGCACCGTGCGGCTCGCAAGCCTGACCGCCAATGCGCCGGGCGGGCTGGCCTTGCGCGGCAGTGGCAGCATTCCGCTGGCCGGCAATGGGCTCAATCTGACGCTCGCCGGCTCGGCGCCGCTTGCCCTCGGCAACCGGTTCGTCGCCGATCGCGGCGGGCAGCTGAGCGGTACGGTGACCTTCGATGCGACGGTGACCGGCAGCCTGCTGAAGCCGAGCTTTGGCGGCCGCGTCGCGACCACCGGCGCGCAGTATATCGATCCTGAACTCAACCTCCGGCTGACCGACATCACCGGCACCGCGGCGCTTGCCGGCGACCGGCTCGAGATCGCCAGCCTCTCGGCGGCGCTGGCGACGGGTGGCTCGGTGGCGCTCAGCGGCTCGGTCGGGCTCGGGGCAGGGTATCCGGCCAACCTTGCCATGCGCCTCAACTCGGCCCGCTATGCCGATGGCAATCTGTTTGTCGCCACGGCGTCGGGCGATCTGTCGCTGACCGGCCCGCTGCTCGGTCGCCCGTTGCTTGCCGGCCGCGTGCTGATCGAAAAAGCCGATATCAGCGTGCCGGAAAACCTCGGCGGCGGGGCGACGCTGATCGACGTGCGCCAGATCGATCCGCCGGCGGACGTGGTCGCGACGCTGGCTCGCGCCACTGTCGATCCGGGCGGGGCGCCGATCCCGCAGAGCCGGCGCTCGACGGTGCTGCTCGATGTCGTCGTCGATGCGCCCAACCAGATTTTCGTGCGCGGCCGGGGGCTCGACGTGGAAGTCGGCGGCTCGCTGCGGCTGACCGGGGCGATCGACGATATCCAGCCGGTCGGCTCGTTCACCCTCAACCGCGGGCGGCTCGCCATTCTCGGGCAGCGCATTGTGTTCGAGGAAGGCACCGTCACGCTAGTCGGCGATCTCGATCCGTACCTGCAGCTGGTCGCCAAAGTCGAAGGCGAGGGCATCACGGTGTATGTCACGGTGTCGGGGCCGGTCTCGGACGTCGCAGTGGAGTTCGCCTCGACGCCCGCCCTGCCGCAGGACGAAGTGCTTGCCCGGCTGCTGTTCAAGCGGGCAATGGGCGAACTGACGCCGCTGCAACTGGCGCGGCTCGCTGGCGCGGCGGCCGAACTTGCCGGCGGCGGCGGCTCCTCGCTGGTTGACTCGCTGCGCGGCCGCATCGGGCTCGATGACCTCGACGTGGTCACCGATGCCAACGGCAATCTCGCGGTGCAGGCCGGCGCCTACATCCAGGACAACATCTACCTTGGCGTGCAGGCTGGGGCGGGCGGCGACAGCAAAGTCACCGTCAACCTCGACATCACCGACGATTTGAAAGCCACGGTCTCGACCGGCACCGACGGCGAGTCGAACGCCGGCATTTTCTACGAGACGGATTACTGAGCGCCGCCGAAGGTTTGCGAAGGAGCAAAGACTCGGGCGGCGCTCAGCTTGAGGGTTGGGCTTAGCTCAGTCCTTGCCGGCCATTGACGCCTTGAACTGCGGCAGGTGTTTGGTCTGGGCATCGAGCATGCGCTCGCGATAGAGACCGTAGATGGTGTCGGTATCGTGCAGCGTCACGCCGGCGATGGTGGGCGAGGCGAACACCGGCAATTCGATGCCGCGGTCCGCGAGCTTCTGTGCCGTCGTCGCCACCAGTTCATGCATCATCATCATGGCGAGTACGGTCGATGATCCGGCGACTGGCCGGCTCCAGCCCTTGATCGACACGATGGCATCTTCGATCGGCGCGCCGGTGTCGATGACGATATCGGCGGCATCAGCCAGCCGCTTGCCCGACGAATGGGTCGCCGGTTTGTCGAGATTGGCTTTGGCCGTGATGGCGATCACCGTCATGCCGCGCTTCTTGGCATAGAGGGCCGTATCGATGCCCGAGGCGTTGCGCCCCGAGTGGCCGAAGATGACGATGCTGTCGCCGGCATTGAGCGGCTGGTGGTCGAGGAATTTCTCGGCATAGCCCTCGGTGCGTTCGAGCCACAGCAGTTCGCGCACGCCACCGGCGCCGAGGATGTTGTGCCACATCAGGCGCGGGTCGGTCAGCGGATTGAAGCCGACATAGGAGCCGTAGCGCGGATAGGTTTCCTGCACCGGCAGCACCGAATGGCCCGAACCATAGAGGTGGACGAGGCCGGACCTGGCGAGCGTCTCGGCAATGGCCGAGGACGCCGTGTCGAATGCTTCGGCGTTGGCGCCGGCAGCCTTTTCGGCGAGGGCGAGCAGGCGGCTGATATAGAGTGTGGACATGAAGGAGCCTTTCGAAGGGTAAGTCAGACGTAAAGCGTCGAGCGGATTTCGTAGCGGTCCGCCCGCATGGTCGAGAGCGCGTATTCGAACGGCCCTTTGGCATCGTAAGCGATCCGCTCGACCTCGAAGGCCGGGGTGCCGGCAGGGAGTTGGATCAGTTCGGCATCGGCCGCGGCGACTTGTCCGACCCGATAGACTTCTTTCGCCTTGACCGGCGTGATGGCGCAATTGGCCTGCAGCCAGGCATACAGCGACTGCACCCCCGGAGCGGCGTCGAACAGGCCGGGGACGCGGGCCTCCGGCAGGTGCGAACTCTGGATGCCGATCGGTAGGCCGTTGCCAAGCCGCAGACGCCGGAGTTGCACGACGGGATCGCCGAGGGCAATCTCGAGCGCGTCCGCCATGTCCTGGGTGGCGGCGATGCGTTGCGCCGCGAGCAATTGCGTGCCAGGCGCCAGCGCCAGAGTGCGCATCTCGTCGGTGAAACTCGTCAGCCCGCGGACGCCGGCGACTACCGTTGCCGAGCGCACGAAGGTGCCGCGTCCGTGCTCGCGCCGCAACAAATTTGCTTCCTCGAGATTACGGAGCGCATGGCGCAGCGTGATGCGCGAAATCCCGAGCAGTTCACCCAGCCGGTCCTCGTTGGGCAGCTGCGAGCCTGGCACCCATTGCCCGCCCTCGATCAACTGCCGCAGCGTCGTTTCGGCCTGGTGCCAAAGCGGTTCGGGTCGGCTCCGGTCCGGCTTTTGCAGACTGTCGAGCTCAGCCATGCGGCGTTCTCCAACCCGGCCCCAGCGCTCCGGCAAAAGCGGCGCCGACCAGCCCGGCGCGCGGCCCGAATGTTCCGGCGCGCAGTTCGATGCCGCGCAGATGTGGCGGTAGTTGCCGGCGTAGTGCTGCGAGAATCAGTGGCCCCATGACATCGAGCGCGCCTGCTACGCCGCCAGCGAGGATGATTGCACTCGGATCGAGCAGCGCCACCGCGCCGCTCAGGGCCGTGCCCAAGGCTGCTGTCGACGGACCGAACGCTTGTAAAGCCACGGCATCGCCGCCACGCGCCGCTTCGACCAGCGCCGTGCCATCGGCGAGGCCGATAGCCTCGGCCGCCGCATCGAGGGCGCGACCTGAGGCCTGCCGTTCGAGCCAGCCGTCGCGATCGTCGCTCGCCGCATCAAGCTCGCCAGCGGCCCAGCCGAATGAGCACGCGCCGCCGCGACTCCCGGCGATGATCCGGCCGCCGGCCAGCACCGCCGATCCGATGCCGGTGCCGATGGCGAGGAGAATGGCGTCATCGAGGCCCTGCGCGGCCCCGGCACGGGTTTCGGCCAGCAGCGCCAGCTGCGCGTCATTGCCGAGGCCGATGGCAATGCCGGGAAACTCCGTGGCGAGATCGCAACCATCGAGAAACGGCAGGTTCGGCACCCAACGGCAAACGCTGCCCTGCGCCAGGCCCGGGATGCCGATGCCGAGGCGGGTCGCGCCGGCCAGGCGCACGGAGTCGGTGACGATCCTCAGGAATTCATCCCGCGAGCGCGGCGCGGGCCAGTCGCCGAGCGGCCTGACGCCGCCAGGATCGCCGGGGTCGGCAATTCCGGCGCGAAAGCGCGTGCCGCCGAGATCGAAGGCCAGCAGCGTGTCGCTCACGGGCGCGGACCCGGTTGTGCCGGCGGCATGAACAGGCCGGCTCCGGCGTTCCAGGAATGCGACGTGCCGGCGAACGCCTGCGCATAATTGGTGCCGCGAAGGCAGCCGCGCAGCCGGTACAGCGCGCTGTAATAGTCGAGATAGGGGAAGCTCGACAGGCCGCGCGCCAGTTCATACTCGGCTGCGGCCTCGCGCCAGGGCGCAAACCCGGTTGAAACGTCTACGAGGTAGGTCGGCTGGAAACCCTCGTCGTCCTCCCAGTTTTCGCCAAACAGCAGCAGTGAGGGACTGTGTGGCGGGCTGTCGCGCTCGAGCGTCGGCAGCGAGGCGTAGAACACGCCGGTTTTGGTCAGGTCGGAGGCGGCGCGATGATCCTTGTGCCAGCTGCCGTGCCAATGGGTGATGATGATTTCCGGCCGCAACCGGCGAATGACGTCGCACACGGAGAGCGCCGTCGCCTCGTCGGCGGGCAGGAAAGCATCCGGCAGGTCGAGGCTGAGCCAGGAGACGCCGAGACGCTTTGCCGCCGCGCTCGCCTCGTGGCGCTTCTGTTCGGCATAGAGCGAGGCCGACAGGCAGCGATGGCCCTGCTCGCCCATCGTCAGGTGGAGGAACGTGACTTCGGCGCCGCCTGCGGCAGCGGCGAATGCCAGTGGCCCGGCAATGACCTCGGCATCGAAGGCGTGGGCGCCCACCACCAGGATGCGGCGGGCGGCATAGATCTGCGCTTCGATCATGTGATGACTCCCCCCGCGCCCGCGCCTTCGCGGATCTGGCGCGCAAGAACGAGGTACATGGCCAGCACCGGGGCCAGCGAAATGGCGAGGGCCGCGAACACCATGCCCCAATCGGTGCGGAACTGCCCAACGAAGCTGGTGATCGCCAGCGGCACGGTTTTCAGATTGTTGTCGAAGATGAAGATCAGCGGGAAGAAGAAGTCGTTCCACACCGCGATGGCGGTGAAGATGGCGACGATCGAGATCGCCGGCATCACCACGGGGAGGATGATGCCGAACAGGATCTGCAGGTCGTTGGCGCCATCGAGCCGCGCCGCTTCCTCCAGTTCGCGCGGCAGCACGCGCATGAAATTGGCGAAGATGAAGATGGCGAATGGAATGCGGATCGCGACGTAGACGCAGACCAGCCCGAACAGCGAGTCGAGCAGGTTGAGGTCGGCCATCAGCGTGAACAATTCGACCGAGGCAAGCCGGATCGGCAGCATGATGCCGACGAGGAACAGCCCGAGCATCGCCGTGCCCCAGCGCAGCCTGAAGCGGCTGAGCGGATAGGCCGCCATGGCCGACACGAGGAGCGTCACGACCACCGCCCCGACGGTGACAATCAGGCTGTTGACGAGGTTCTGGCCGAGATTGGCGCGATGCCAGGCGGTGATGAAGTTGGTCGGCGACCAGCTTGCCGGCAGCCCCATCGGATTGATGTAGATCTCCGCCGTGGTCTTGAAACAGGAGACGACCAGCACGTAGAGCGGCAGCACCACGACAGCGGTCCACAGCAGCAGGGCAACCCAGCCGGGCAGACGGGCAAGCTGCGCGGCGGGATGCAGGGCAGAGCTCATGGCTGCACGCTCGCCCGCTCGAAGCCGCGCAGCATCAACATGGTGCCGACGGTCAACACCAGGAACAGCAGCGTGCCGAGCGCCAGCGCCAGACCGATATCCGTGATGCCGACGGAGCCTTCGGCGCCAAACGCCAGGCGGTAGAAATAGGTGACCAGCGTGTCGGTCGAAAAGCTCGGATTGCCCTGCACGCCCTGCATCACGTAGACGATGTCGAACTGGTTGAAGGTGTTGATGAAGCTCAGCGTCGTTACCGAGGACAACGCCGGCACCAGCAGCGGCATCGCGATGGTGAACAGCATGCGCGTCTGGCCGGCGCCATCGATGCGCGCCGCCTCGAACACCTCGTAGGAAATCTGTCGCAGGCCGGCGGTGAACACCAGCACCGGCAGGCCCATCCAGTTCCACGCGTCGATGGCGATCAGGATCCACAGGGCCCAGCTGGAATCACCCAGCACCGTCAACCGGCCCTCATGCAGGCCGAGGCCATTCAGCATCCATTCGACGGCGCCATTGGGCGCCAGCAGCAGGCGCCACAGCGCGCCGACGATCACCGGGCTCAGCACGGCTGGAAAGAAGAACACCGACTGAAAGAAGGCGGCTCCCTTACGGCTCCAGAACAGCGCATAGGCAAACAGCAGGCCGAGCCCGTTCTGGAACAGCATGATGCCGGCAAACCAAGCGGCGTTATGCCAGAGCGCTCCACCCAGCCGCTCGCCGTTGGGGAAGGCGAACAGTCGGATGAAATTACTGAGGCCCGAGAACCCCAGCTGGCGCAGGCCGCGCCACTCGAACACGCTGCCCCACAGCGACACCGCCAGGGGATACAGCACGAACAGGCCGTAAACGAGCAGAGCCGGCAGGACGAACAGCAGCGCCGTGAGGTGGCGCCCGATGGCGACCCTCTCGTATGCGATGCGTTGCTTGCTCATTGCCGGCTCTCGGTTCGTCGAGCGATCAGGGTGTCGGCTTGAACCAGGTACTGACCGCCGCATTGACGTCGGCGGCGAGCTTGGCTGCGGTGACGTTGCCCTCGACCACGTCGATGATCTGCGCCTGGATGACGGACGATGCCGTGGGCGTCTGCCAGCGATAGCCGACCAGCGTCAGGTACGGCGTGGTGTTGGCCTGCATCGCGATCATCTTCTGGAGGGTCGGATCGGTCGCGGTGACGCCGGGACGCGCCGCCGGCCAGCCGAGATTATCGGCAAACAGCTGGGCAAATTGCTCCGAGGCGATGAAGTTCAGCACCTTGACCGCAGCATCGTGATGCTCACCGCCCGCGACCAGCCCATAGGACCCGTCGGAGAAAGCGGATACCGCCGGGCTATCGCTCGCCACATCGCCGGGGAACGGGAAGATGGAGAACTTCAGTTCCGGATTCTGGCTCTTGAAGCTGCCGTTTTCCCATGAGCCGCCAAAGAACATGCCGGCCTGGCCGTTGATGAACTGCTGCGTCGCGGTGGTGTAGTCGATGCCGGCGAACCCGTCCGAATAATAGGGTCCGAGATCGGCGAAGCGCTGCAGGGCGGCAACGAAGCGCGGGTCTTCGAAGTTCGCCGCGCCGCTCATCATGTCGGCGTAAAAGCCTGCGCCATAGACCGAGGGACCGACGACGCCGACACCGACCTCAAGCTCCCAGGCCGAGCCCTGTGCGCCGCCATTGGCGATCGGCGTGATGCCGGCGGCCTTGAGCTTCTCAGCTGCGGCGACGAACTCCGCATAAGTGGTCGGCACGGTAATGCCGTTGGCCGCGAAGAGATCGGTGTTGTAGAACACGCCAAGCACCGGTACCGAGTACGGGACGCCGTAGAACTTGCCGTCGGCACGCCCGACGACGCCACCAGTCGCGGTTTCGGGGAAGGCGCTGAGTTCGGGAACCAGGTCATTGAGCGGCTCGAGATAGCCGGCTTCGACCAGCGGCTGCAACTCGCCATAGGCCTTGAGCTGGGCGATGTCGGGACCCTTGCCACCACGTAGCGCCGTCGACAGGCGGTTCTGGTAATCGGCATCCGGGGTGAACTGCAGGTCGACCTTGATGTCAGGATTGGCGGCTTCGAACGCATCGAAGATCGTGCGCATGGCGGCCTGGTCCTCAGTCCGCCAGCTCCACAGCGTCACGGTGTCCTCGGCGGCGGCAAAGCTGGTGAGCGCAGTCATGCCGGCCAGCGCCACGGCAAGGCGCAGGACACTTCGTCTATTGGGCAGAGTGAACATCGTCTAACTCCTGAGATTGAAAGTGGGGTCGGACACCGGCTCCGACGGAACCTCATCCTACAGAGTAACAACCTGACACGTAAATAGGTTATAACGTTATTACGTTATAAGGCTTATCCCTTCACCCCCGAGGCGACGATTGAATCGACGAAGAAGCGCTGCAGGATGATGAACAGCAGCACCGGCGGCAGCACCGCCATGGTGGCGCCAGCCATCACCAGCCCGGTGTTCATGGCGCCGCGATTGTAGCTCAGCAGCCGCGAGAGCGAGATAACGATGGGGTATTGGTCGGAATTGCCCTGCAGGATGGTCAGCGGCCACAGATAGCTGTTCCAGTGATAAACGAAGGCGAACAGCGTCAGCGCCGCGATCGCCGGCAGCACCGAGGGCGCGACGATGCCAAACAGCACGCGAATCTCGGAGGCGCCATCGAGCCGCGCCGCCTCGATCAACTCGTCGGGCACCCCGGCGATGAACTGGCGCATCAGGAAAATCCCGAAGGCATTGGCGAGATTGGGGACGATGACGCCGGCGAGGTTACCGTCGAGCCCGAGCGACCCGGCGATCCGGTACAGCGGGATCAGCGTCACGATCGGCGGCAGGAACATCGTAGCGATCAGGACCGCAAACAGCGCGTTCCGGTACCGGAAGCGGTATTTGGCGAAGGCATAGCCGGCCATCAGGCTGGTGACGATGATGGCGACCGTAGTGGTCAGGGCGATGATCGCCGAATTGACGAAGGACCGCCCGAGGTTCACGACGTCGGCGACCTGCGTATAGGCGTCGAGGTTCGGGCTGGCGGGCAGCCATATCGGCGGCACCTGCATGGTTTCCTGCGGCGTCTTGAGACTGGTGAGGATCATCCATGCAAGGGGAAACGCCGCGATCGCCGCGGCGAGGATGAGCAGCAGCGTCAACAGCGCGGTCGCGGGTGTCGCCCGGAATTGCGGCCGCTCGAGGCGGGGACGATCGAGGGCAAGCGCGGTCATGCCGACCTCGGCGAGCGGGCGCGGGCCAGCGCGAACAGCGCCGTGATCGCGACGATCAGGGCCAGCATCAGCGTCACCGCCATGGCCGAGCCGAGCCCACCCTGCGCCCGTTCGATGCCGACGCGGCGAATGTGATAGGTCAGCACGTTGGTGGCATTGACCGGGCCGCCCTGCGTGATCAGCGCCACCGGCTCGAACACCTGCACGGCGTTGATGACGGCGATCACCGCCGAGAACAGCAGCGTGTTGCCGAGCAGCGGCAGGGTGATCGAGGTGAAGCGCTGCAGCGCATTGGCGCCATCGACCTTGGCCGCGTCGAACAGCGATTGCGGAATCTGCGTCAGCCCGGCCACGGCGAGGACGGTGAAATATCCGACCTGCTGCCAGACATTGAGCAGCACGATGGAAACGAGGGCCGTCTGCGGCGCCGACAGCCAGGTCTGCGGCGGCACGCCGATCCAGCCGAGCATCTGGTTGAGCGGGCCTTCGGTCGGCGAATAGAGCTTCGAAAACACCAGCGACACCGCAATCATCGGCACCATGTAGGTCGAGAACAGGATGGTGCGGAGCACGACGCCACCCGGTGCGATGGTCTGGTGGACCAGCAGGCCGAGACCGACCGACAGGGGCAGGATGATCGCCACCGACAGCACGGTGTAGAATGCAGTGTTGCCGAGCGCCGTCTTGAAATCGCGCCCGACCGAACTGCTGGAGGCGAGGTCAAAGAAATTCTGAAGACCGATGAACTGCGCCGTTTCAAACCCGGTCTGCGACGACCAGCTGTGGAACGACAGCCAGATGGTCAGCAGCATCGGTAGGATAATGAACGTCGCGAGCAGGCCGGTCGCCGGCGCCAGCATGACTGCAGCCGAAAGCTGATGACTGCGCTGCATGGGGGCGGGGGCTCGGGAACGCGGAAATGGGCGGAGTTTTCCCCGCCCATCGCAAGCAATTATTTGGCGTTGCGTTCGAGGATTTCCTTGGCGTCGGCCTGTGCCGTGGCCTGGGCATCGACGGCAGTCGCCTGGCCGAACTGGATCGCCTCGAGCTGCTGCTGCAGCGCCTCGGAGAATTCCTGCCCGCCAAGCACCACCGGGAACGGCTTCGCATTGGCGAGGGTCTCGGTATAGCCCTTGAGGAACGCATCGCTGCCGAGCCGGTCGGCAAAGGCGGTGATATCGGATGTCCGCGACGGCAGGATGCCCATCGACATCAGGATATCGGCCATGGCGGAAGCGCCGTCCGGGCCGGATTCGGGACCATTGAGCCAGGCGAGGAAGTCCCAGGCCGCAGCCTGTTCCTCGGAGCTTGCCTGCGCATTGACGACGGTCATCCACGAGTAGGAAATCGACCGCGGTACGTCGCCCGACGGGCCGACCGGAATCGGCGCCGTCGCGATATCGGCGAAAGCATCGCCCATGCCGGCTTTCAGCGCCGATTCCCACCAGTTCGCCATGATGATCATGCCCGTCTTGCCCGACACGAAATTGTCGAGGAACGGCCCGGTGGTATTGGCATCGGCCGTCGCCATGCTCGGGTTGGAGGAGCCTGATTTGATCAGCTGTTCATAGAGCGCGAAAGTTTCGGTCGCGGCCGGCGAATCCAGCACCGGGGCGCCGTCGACGATGAGGTCGCCGCCATTCGAAACCAGCAGCGACGAGAACGGGTGGAGGACGCCTGCGGCCCATGAATTGATCATGCCAAAGCCCTGCTGGCCCTTCGAGGCATCGGTCAGCTTGGCGGCGTCAGCGAGAAATTCGTCCCACGTCGCCGGGGGCGCGGCGATGCCGGCTTCCTCGAACAGGCGCTTGTTGTAGTTGAGCGCATAGACGTCGATTTCGTTCGGGATGCCGTAGAGCGTGCCATCGATCGAGGCGGCCCCGACAATACCGGCGGGCCAGTTGCTCTTGATGTCGGCGGCAATCGCCTCCGGCACCGGTGCGACCAGCGCATCCTTGGCCAGATCGGGGAGCCAGGCGTCATAAATGCCGGCAATGGTCGCCCCGCCGGCGCCGCCGCCCGAGGTGCGGAGCGTCGTCAGCAGATCGCCGAACGGTACGGCACGGACCGTGATCGTCGTATCGGGATGGCTGGCGGTATAGGTCGCGGCTGCCGCTTCGAGCTTGGCCACCGTCTCGGGCGCCCAATGGGTCAGGAACGACACATCTTCGGCCTGAACCAGGGCCGTAGTCGACAATAGGACCGCTACAGTGCCGGCGGCACGAGCGATGACCTTGAGCAGGTGCATATGAACTCTCCATTGCGCGCCAGCCGGCCCTTGCCGTCTGACCGACTTAGTTATGACGTTATAACCAATTTTGGCAAGTGCGGATGGCGTTTCAGTCCTGCCCGCCTGCAAGGCTGGCGCTTCCAGGAATTCTAGCGACGTGGAGAACTCCCGCACCCTGCCGGTAACGACGGTCCGGATACGTTGACTGTCGTTTCCTGCATCCCGGATCCAAGGCTACGCATATATCTGCGTGTGCCGCTCCATGTGGTCCGTTCAGCAACTTTTGCCGAAAGATCGAGTTGATTGACGAAACGGTAAAAGGAGGAGGCAGTCCGATGCGCAGTTTGGTTGTTAGTGTTGTCGTGTTGCTGACGATATCCTCGTCGACAGCCTTTGCTCATCACAAGCCGGGTCACTCGATACCACCTGGCCAGATGAAGAAGTCAGGGCCTGTTTTGATACTTGAGTCTCCACCTGCTGCAGAGCTTGTTGCGGTGCAACCCGAGGCGCCATGGGGTCGCTACATCGACCCCCAATTTGCCTTCGCCATCGATCTGCCGACCGGTTTGTTCGAACAGGTTGATCGGAGTGCTGGCGCCGGAGTTAAACTCCAGGAAATCGGCGGCGGCGGTCAGATTGAGGTTTTCGGTTGGGCCAATCTCGACAAGCAGAGTCCGGCTGAGTTGCTGGATGCCCTTGAGCAGGCACAGCGTCTTGGTGAGGTCACTTACCGGGCGCACGGCAATAGCTGGTTCGTTCTCTCCGGCTATTTCACCGCGGATGACGCTCCCGATGAACCTCTGGTGTTTTACACCAAGGTGATGTTCAGCGCTGATCGTTCGCGTATTTCCGCATTCGAGATCAGCTATCCCGCCGCAGAGCTTGAACGTTTCGATCCTATTGTAACCCGGCTGTCGCGGACGCTGACTTCGCCGCGCTAGAACGTCGAAGTCGGCTTGGAAGGCGAGTCAAAAACTCAGCGGTGAAGCAGACCCGAGCCGTGCCTGTCGACGCCGCCGCGTTTTTGGCGGGGCAAGTTCGAGCAGCGCGATGCGGCGCTGCAGGGCTGCCTCCGCTTCGGCGATGCGCAGTAGGGTATTGTCCAGGGCCACCTGCAAAGTGCTCTGTGACTGGCGTGAGGACCGAAATGCTCCCTCCTGAGGTTCGCTCTGCAGTTTCTGCATCAAATTGGCTCGCTCATCGCGTACCGTCTGCTGCATGACCCGAACTTCGACGAGAAGTTGCTCATACAGGGCCCGGTCCCGGTCTCGTTCGAGCATTCCGAACATGAATGTAACACGCAGTTGCCACTGACCAATCTGCTGACGCGTCTGAAAAACGAGCCGGTCGAACGCAGTAGTGATCATCGTCAGAGTTCCTGTGCCTGTGTGGCGAAGCTTATCGGAATATCGCTGTTCCGGACCTGATCGGAATTGTCAGCGTTTTGTCAGCTTTGGAACTGTAATCTTCCGTTCGTATTGAGGTGTAATGCACTTACGCTCCCGGTTTTTCGCCATCATATCCACGGTTTTCATTAGCCTTCTTGGCGCGGCGACAGTCGAAGCCAGCGTGCCTGGATTCGCCGATCATCAATTTGTGACCGAGACACATACTGGTAGAGGCCTTGCGATTTTGCAGTTGGCGCAGGCTAAGGAAAAAACGGAAAAGGCCGAAAAGGCCGAAAAGGCTGAGAAGCCCGACAAGGATGAGAAGGCCGAGAAGGCTGAGAAGCCCGAAAAAACTGAAAAGTCAGAGGGCCCCGAGGCGCCTGCACAGTCGGGTCAGGTTAGCACCGGGACGCCCCCCGACACTGCGGACGGTGGCTCCGTCGCAGCTGCGGCCGACGACCAGGCGCTGGACCAGCAGCAGGCGCTTGACGCCGTGGCGGTTGGCGATGCCCTGCCTCTTGCGAATATCGTCGAAGCCTTTACCGACGCCGGTCTCGGTGAGGTCATCGACGCCGACCTCGTAACTTTCAACGGCACACTGTTCTACCAGCTCCGGATTATCAATCCAGAAGGGGTCGTTAGGACCGTCTTTTACGACGCCAAATCCGGCCAGGCCATCGAGGCCAACTAATGCGTGTTCTGATCGCCGAAGACGATCAGCGTCTTGCGGAGATCCTCCGCAGCGCCCTGACCACCGCCGGCTTCATTCCTGATGTGGTTGGCGATGGCGAGACCGTCTGGTTTCGAGGCGATACCGAACCTTACGACGCCATCATTCTCGATCTCGGCTTGCCGGTTCTCGACGGGCTGACGATTCTCAAGCGATGGCGTTCTGCCGGCTCGACCCTGCCGGTGCTTATCCTGACTGCCCGGGACGACTGGGAGGAACGTGTCGATGCCATCGAAGCCGGCGCGGATGATTATTTGGTCAAGCCTTTCCGGATGGAGGAGGTGCTCGCCCGCCTCCGGGCCATCATCCGTCGTGCGGCCGGCGCTGCCACCAATCGCTGGCGCTTTGCCGATCTGGTGCTCGACACCCGGCGCATGCAGGTGACGCGTGATGGCCTGCCCATAAACCTGACGCCGCAGGAATACCGGCTTGTCGCTTACCTCGTGCATCACCGGGGCGAGATCATTTCGCAACTCCAGTTGACCGAGCACATTTACGGTGACGATTTTGCGCGTGATCCCAACAGCATTGAAGTGTTAGTCGGGCGGGTCCGAAAGCGCCTCGGCAGTGGCGTTATTAAAACTCGTCGCGGCTTCGGTTATTTTGTTGAAGAACCCGAATCGTGAACTGGCGCTCGTTGCAGTTCCGGCTGCTCGCCGGAGCGATCGTATGGATTGCCATCGCGCTCCTCTTGGCCGGCCTGTTTATCTATCAAGTGTTTTTGGCCGACCTCGACCGCCATCGGCAGGAAGATCTTGACGCCAGTCTGACCCGGCTGATTGCCGGCACCACGGTAGTGCCCACGCTGTTCGTCGATCCCCAGGCCTTGCCCGATTCCCGTTTCGAAGTGCCGCTTTCGGGCCTGTACTGGCAGGTGCGCGATACTGAAACCGGCGCGGTCGTCAGTTCGCGTTCGCTCTGGGATGGAGCGCTGATGCCCACCTCGGCGCTTGGCGCCGCCGGTCAGCGGCTGCTCAGCACCATCACCGGTCCGGGTGGCGAGTCGCTGGTGCTACTTAGCCGGCAGTTGCGCCTCGAATCGCCGAGCGGCCTGCGCAGCGTGGTGTTCGGCGTGGCTGAGCAACGTGACCTGCGCGACCCATTGGCGCGGCGCTTCGGCACGGATGTGGGCCTGGCGCTGCTTGCCGTCGGATTTGCCGTCGGCATTGCCGCCTGGCTTCAGGTTCGGCTCGGCCTGCAACCGTTGCGGAAGCTTCGCTCCGGACTCGAAGCCGTTCGGCTCGGCGAAACGCCACAACTGGCCGCGACCTATCCTCACGAAGTGTTGCCGCTGGTGCGCGAACTGAATTCGCTATTGCTGGCACATGAGGACAACGTCGTCTCGGCTCGACGCCGTGCCGCCGACCTTGCCCACAGCCTCAAGACGCCGCTCTCGGTGTTGCGCTCAACCGCCGAAAAGCTCCACGCTTCGGGCGATGATGCCAACGCCGCTGTAGTCGATCAACTCTGTGAGGAAATGCTGGGCAAGGTGACACTGCAGTTGCGTCTCGCCCGGTTGCGGCAACGCAATGTTGGCATCAGCCTGTCGGCATCGTTGACCACTGCACTTATTCGCACCGTCGCCATGCTTCGCAAGATCTCGGGCGGGGAGGCCATCCACTGGCGGCTCGCTCTCGACGCAGATATCTCGGTTGACATGGACCAGCATGACGTCATGGAACTCGTCGGCATCCTGCTCGACAATGCTGCTAAATGGGCTAACTCAGAAGTCACCGCAGCCTGCTACAGCGACGGAAAATCAGCGATGGTAACCATCGCCGATGATGGCCCCGGTCTATCGATCGAACAGATTGCGCTGATCGGTCAGCGCGGCGTCCGACTCGATGAAACTCGTCCCGGCGACGGCCTTGGCTTGGCGATTGCCAAGGAAATCATCGCCCTCAACCGTGGCGAAATGCAGTTTCACAGTCGACCAGGGGGAGGGCTCGAGGTAAGGCTGAAACTGCCGCTCGAAAATACGGATCGATCCTGAAGCCGCTGACGCGTCGCCTTGCTCCAATAAGAAGGTGCCGGGCGTGGAGGTCGACCGCCCGGCACTCCTGCTTCAGTTGCAGACCACAGGGTCGCAGGGTCACATAGTTGCACACCTAGGTAACCCGGCGAGCGATAGAGCACCGCTCCTGACAGTTCGCTGACAGCTTTTTCCAGCGCAGTTTCAGAAACTTCACGTTCTCTGCGACCATGAAACAAAACCCCGTCAACCGCTGTTCTAGCCGCAACATGCATCAGGCGGGGCTTAAAATGGTACGCATCAGTCTTATTTCGCTCTACATCGCTTCACTTGGCATCATCGCCTTGGCTTATGCCGGGCTACCAGTGTGAGGCTTCGAACCCGACTACTTCGTGGTCGTCGGCGCCGCAACGCAGGCGGGAAACTCGCCCTCGGGGCCGGTACCTTTGATAAGCTTGGCGGTAAGTGACGTTTTGTCCGCAGCTTCCGATAGTAGCAGCGTACTGCGGAGCTCCTCGTCGTGGCCGCTGGCGCAGCTGATACCGACTTCAAAACCCGGTGCGCCGGCTTCGGTGGTTACGTCCTTGACCGACGTAAACGGACACACGCCGCCTTCGAAACGGATTTCCTTGGTGTTGAAGCCAATAGTCTCCTCGGGGGACGCAGTAGACGCCATTCCGAGTTCGAGCGCGCAACCGCCCTCGGTCCCGTAGAGAGCCGTTAGTGGCACCTCAACGGCAAAAACCCCGGTAGTGAACAGGCCAAAAGTCAGTGCGATTAGTGACGTACGCATGTGATATCCTTAGAAACAACATGTTGGGGACGGAAGACGTCGATTTCAACGCGTCCAAGCTGTCCGGCTGCTGTGGAAGTCTGTGTGGATTGGAACACTTCAGCGTCTCGGAGGTTGCGCTGAACCAACGACGGAGGAAAGTGAAAATGAGGAATAATTTCGTTCTCAGCATGGCGATCTTGACAGGTTTGGCCATGCCCAACTTGAGTTTGGCGCAGGCTACGACGTCGACTGACCCTGCTGCGCCAACCGAAGAAAACGCGGCAAGCAGCGATGTTTCGGCCACGAAAGAAGGCGCCGCAGTCTCAGAGTTTACCCCTGAGATGGTCGATCCGGCAGACCCCTTTGGCGAGATTGATGTAACCTCGGCAGGGACCACTCAGGCTGAATCGAGTGCATTTTTTGCCACCTTGACCGAGGGCCAGCAAGTCGAATTAGGCATGCGGTGTGCGGTGATTCTCAATCCGGTACATCAGGAACGCTATGCCGAGGAGACTGCGTCGGTCCTCTGTCGCAATCTTCTCGCAGCAGAGTTGATTGCCCCTCCCGAGGACGCCGAGCCGACTGCAACCGACGTCACCACCCCGGTGACTCCTGCCACCAAGTAAACGTTGGTGAATTAAATGCCGCCCGCGTTTCGTAGCGCGGGCGGCTCCATACGTGGCCTAGCGATCGTCTTCTCCGACCATGTCACCGCCAATGCGCGAATCGAATTCGCTGGCGACCGACAGTTTTCCGTCAACAACGGTAAGGCTTAGCTGGGGCAACTTTCGCCGCGCCGGGCCATGGGCGACTTCACCGTTTTTCGTGGGATCGAAGCGCGACCCGTGGCAATCGCACTTGATCAACGGACCCTCGAGCTCCGAGGATACCGGGCAGCCCGCATGGGTGCAGATAACATTGAACGCCAGCACTCCTTCACCGGCCCGCGCCTTGGTTTCCTCGGGCAGCGTGTCGGGTTCGTAGCGCAGCAACATCAGGCTGTTGTCGAAATCTCCGTTCCGCACGATCCCGTCGGGCGACATTGCCCAAGCGTCGAACGGATTGGCGTTAAGTCGGACATCGGCCGGTGTCAGCGGCGTTGTGCCGTTCGCCGAGACGATGAAATCGCCAGGCTGCGGGCGCATGGCTTCCGGCGCGTCCTGTCCAAACACCGAACTGACACTGCTCAGGCCGGCAAGTCCGGCCACGCCGGCAACGCCCCTGAGCACGGCTCGGCGACTGACGCAGGCGCAGTTGCACGATTGTTGCGCCTCGGCTGATTGATTGAGTTCGTTGATGACGTCTGCCACGTTCAGTCCTCTCTGATACTTTTCTGAAACCGAAACCCAGCGAAGCGAATCTCGCCGTGTTGGTCTGATTTGTCTGGCGGTGCTCTCGGCAGTTCGGGAGATGAAACCGACCGGGGCTTCCGCTTCGCCTGCGTTTACAATCCCCGGTTCGGTATACGGTTGCTCTCGGCAAAGCGCACTAGTCCGAAAAGCCAACTCTCCGTGAGTTGACAGCGCTAACCAATAGGTCAAATCTTTCGGTCCCCAGATGGGACTAGGTCGCCGCCCATACCGGAAATTCTATCTGGAGGCGGCGCGGGAGAGGAAACAGCAATGTTATTACGGCGAATGAGTGCCTGCCTGTTAGCGGGGGCGATGATTTTTTCAGGATCCGCCTTCGCTGCGGATGTGACCGCAGAGAGATTACTGAATGCCGACGCCGAGCCCGGCAACTGGCTGATGGTGCATCGCAGCTATGATGCACATCGCTTCAGCCCGCTCGACGAGATCAGCAAGGAAAATGTCGCTGATCTGAAGATCGCTTTTGTCACGCAGTTCGATCTCGCATCGGCCGGCGGCCGCTACGCCTCGGCGCGCAACGAAGGCACGCCGCTGGTTGAAGATGGCTTCATGTACGTGCAGGCTGGCTGGAGCCGCATCTACAAGGTCGACGTTACCGATGGAAAATTCGGCAAGATCGTCTGGAAAGTCGATCCCGAAGTCGATCGCCAGTTCATCTCGGATGCAACCTGCTGCGGCGCTGAAAACCGCGGCATTGCACTCTGGCATGACGACGTGATCGCCCTGACGCTCGACGGTCGCGTCATGTCCGTCAACAAGGACACTGGCGAAATCAACTGGGAAACCCAGCAGGCCGACAAGGCCCGGGCTGAGAGCTTCACCGTGGCGCCGCTGGTCATTGGCGACGTCGCGATCTACGGACCTGCCGGTGGCGAATATGGCATCCGCGGCTGGCTTGAGGCGATTAACCTCAAGGACGGCACCGTGAAATGGCGCACTTACCTGATCCCGGAACCCGGCCAGCCCGGCAGCGAGACCTGGAAGCGTGCGGATACCTGGAAAACCGGTGGTGCTTCCATCTGGCAGACCGGCAGCTATGACCCGAAGGGTGGCCTGACCTATTGGGGCACCGGTAACCCGGCGCCGCAGATCGATGCCGAATATCGTCCGGGCGACAACCTCTATGCCTCCAGCCTCGTCGCGCTCGACCCCGAGACCGGCGAAATGAAGTGGCATTTCCAGTTCACGCCCAACGACCCCTATGACTATGACGAAATCGGCGAAACCCAGTTGATCCAGACCGACGATGGTCTGATCGCCTGGCGCGCCGCGCGCAATGGCTTCAGCTACTCGTTCGATCCCACCGATGGTGAGATGCACTATGCTGCGGCCTATGTTGATGAAGTCAACTGGACGACCGGTATCGACCAGAAGACCGGCCTGCCGAACGAATACGACCCGGCCGCCGATCTGCAGAAGTATGTCGCCGGCACCGTTGGTACCCGCGATACCCTCCCGGGCATCTATTGCCCGACCCTGGGTGGTGGCAAGAACTGGCAGCCGGCTGCGTACAGCCCGGAAACCAAACTGGCCTACATCACGTCGAACGAAGGCTGCTCCGCCTATCTGCCGACCGCTGCTCCCAATCCCAGCATCACCGGTGGCGACTACAACGTCGCGACCGCTCAGCAGGAATGGAACGGACGTCTGCCCGCGCCAGAAGGTACCGAACTCCCGGCACCGCAGTCCGGCTCGGTCATCGCCGTCGACCCCATCACCGGCGAAGTGAAGGGCAAAGTCCACATGCCCGCACGCGGTAACGGCATGCTCGCCACCGCTGGCGGCCTGGTGTTCATGTCTGACCGCGCTGGTTGGATGTATGCCTATGACGATACTACGCTCGAACAACTCTGGTCGTTCAATGTCGGCACCTCGCTTGGTTCGCCGCCGATGAGCTACGCCGTCGATGGCAAGCAGTACATCGCCGTACTTGCTGGCGCTGCACCGAGCACCGCCCAGATCGAAGTTGAGCCGGCGCTGGCGTTCTTTACGCCGACGGATGCGCTGTTCGTCTTCGCCCTGCCTGAGTAACACTCTGGCGGCGGGGGTCTGCCCCCGCCGCCATTCTGGCGCCACCAAATTCAAGAGCACATCGTGTTAAAACGTTTTGTCAGGCTCGCCTGTCTCTTCCTGCTTTCGACCGCCGCGGTCACCGCCGCCGACGAGCCGATTGAGTTTACCCCGGAATTTCGAACCCTCAGCCTTGGTCTGACCGCCACCGAGTTGCCGACGGAAGGCTATGAGGCCTTTGCCTGCGGCAGCAATGGCGGCCCGCCTCTCGAAAAGCTTTCCGGCTGGGTCGATTATATGCGCTGCCAGCCTGACGCGATGGGGCTGCACGAAGTCTATGTCGAATTCGGACGCCGCGCCGGCCAACTGTCGGACCTGTTCCGCGATCAGTATGAGGAAGAACTCTGGATTCAGAAGTTCTCCGGTACCCGCATGGCCAACCACCCTGTTGTGCTGTCGCTGTTGTTCGACGACGAAGGCGTTGTGCGCGGCTTCCGTGCCGTAACCGACGATCGCGCCCCCACCGAAGATCGCGGCCGCGCTTACCTGCTGCGATTTGCGATTTTCCCGATGTACGGCGAATCCGAATTTGCGTGTGTCGATCGACCACCCGCACCGGGCGAGACCGGCGTTGGCGACACCTATCTCAACCAGGTTTGCACCCGGGATTTCGAGGGAAAGCACATCCGCATCGAGGCACATTTCTTCCGCAAGCCGGGCCAGACCGGCATGGACGAGCACGGCATGTATATGGCCGGACAATATGAAAGCTTGACCCGTTGGGAAGTTTACGACGCCCGCTTGCCAAACCTCCCATGAGCCGGACCATATCGGCTCGCCTTCGGCAGTATGCCGGACCCGTGGTAATGCTGGCCGCGTTGTTCGGAACTGCACCCGCTTTCGCCGATCAGCGCCAGGATTTTCTCGACGGCAAAACCTCGTCCTGTCCCGGTTGCGACCTGTCGGCGATCGATCTGAGTGGTCTGACGCTGGTCGAGCCCGACCTGCAGAACGCCGATCTGAGTTCAACGTCGTTATTCGGTCTCGACCTTTCTGGTGCCAATTTCTCCGGCGCCAATCTGAGCAGTGCGGAATTCAGCCTCACCAACCTCGACCGGGCAGACCTCAGCAACACTCAACTTGAATATGCAGTGTTTTTTCGAGCCAATCTCACCAATATCGACTTCAGCGGAGCCAAGGGGACCAAGGTTTCATTTCGGCGAGCAGTGATCTCCGGGGGCAGCTTCGACGGAGCCGAGATGACTTTCAGCGATTTTCAGCAGGCCCGCATCGCCGGCATCAGTGCGACGGATGCCGATTTTTCGGGGTCAAATTTCCGGGCGGTAAAGATGCAGCGTATCGATTTCTCTAATTCGAGCCTCGCTGGCGCCGATTTGACACGCACTAATCTCGACAACGCCAAGCTGACCGATGCCGACTTCGCCAAGGCCGATCTCTACGGAGCCGAGATGGTTGGCGCAGATTTGACGGGCGCTAATTTCTCTCACGCCAGACTTTTGACTGCCAATCTTCGCGATGCCTTGACCGTGGGCACCAATTTCGACTTCGCGCTAATGCCGGATGGGCAAACGGGCAAACCTGCTCAGTAGGGCAGGTGTAAGCTACCCTTTGGTGCTTCGGCAGCAATGCCATCGCAGAGGCCTCAACTGACGCTCGGAATGGAGTCCGTTGAGCCGGAGTAAGAGTGCAGTTCGCTCGCGATGGTACGGTAAACCATCGCCTTCGATTGGACCGTCATCCCTGCGCGGTTCTCATGTTCGCCGGAGCTGTCCCGATCGCTGCCTGCGACAATACTGTAGGGCGGTGCCAGTCCCGGCGGGCTGTTTCGCTCAGTACCAGACCATGACCGGGCCGGTCCGGAGCAAATGCCCAACCATCGCGGATAGTTACGGGCTGCTCGACCAGGTGATCATAGTTCTGAAACGAGTATTCGAGCCACTGAACTTCAGGTAGGGCGCACGCCATGTGGACGCCGACCTCAAGAAAGGTGTTGCCTAGGCTCAAGGGAATTCCCCGGTCGGCGGCCAACCAGCCGATGCGCATGACGTCGGTCACCTGGCCGTGGACGTTGAGAATATCGGTGGCTTGGGCCTCCATCAGCAGGCGTTTGTTATGTGCATCGAGATACTCGCCGGAATTGATCATGGTCCAACTGGCGGCGTCCTTGAGCATTCTGAGGCCGATATGATCGTCCCGCAGGATCGGATCCTCGACCCACAGCAACTCAAAGCCCTCGCGCCTGATGATCTCAAGCTTCGCCAGCGCCTCCTTTGCCCCCCAGGCCTCATTGGCGTCGATCATCACCAGCGCATCCTTGCGCACTGCCGCCTTCAACAGTCGCAACCGGTTGAGATCCCAGGCAAAATCCGGGTTGCCGACTTTGATCTTGAAAGCCCGATAACCGATCGCGTCAGCATGCTCAAAGAACGCCGAAAACTCCTCATCGGTCAGATGGTAATCAAGCCCACTGGCATAGGCCTCGACCCGATCGCGCCGGCTGCCAAGCATCCGGTGCAGCGGCAAGCCCACTTCCTGCGCGGCCAAATCCCATAAAGCCAGCTGCAACGCCTCGTGGAACGGCACCGAAAAGGCCCGCTGGTTACCGCCACGCGGCCGCGACACGCGATGCACCAGCCCCGCCGGCGGCTGGCCCTCGATACCGGGCCAGGCCTCCGTCGCGAAGACGCGCTCGATTTCCACCTGGTCGGGGAGCGGAAAAAACAGCGTCTGGATGAAGCCAAGCCCGACTTCCCCGGTATCCGTAATCAGTTCCAGCGTCGCCACATGCACATCCTCGATGCGCACCTGACTATCGCCAATCACCCGGTCCCGGGCAAACTGAAACCGCGTTATTCTATAACCTGTTACGCGCATTGATCGCCCCTGATAGACTAATAGCAGCAATTGATATATCAGCTTTTTGACGTGTGAAAAGCGGCGCGAATGAGGTCGGTGATGCTGGCGGAGGGGCCGGGGGGTGGGCGGTTGAGTGATCTGGCGTATACGCGGATCCTCGAGGCGCTGTTTGACCGGCGGTTGTCGGCGGGGGCGTTCGTTTCGCAGAATGAGCTGGTGCAGTTGTTGGGAGTGCCGGTGGCCCCGCTGCGCGATGCGCTGCGCGTGTTGGAGGCCGAAGGGATCCTGACCATCCATCCGCGGTCGGGGATCCAGTTCACCAAGCCCGGCGCCGAGCTGACCAAGTCGACCTACCAGTTCCGCACCATCATCGAACGGGCCGCGGTACGGGTGTTTGTCGAGATGGCCGATGATGCCGAGATCGCGGCGATGCGGCGGCGGCATCTGGAGATGGCGCTGAAGCTCGAGACTACCGGCATTACGCCTGAGATTCTGCTCGAACTCGAGGAACTGGAGGGCATGCTGCATGGCGCGACCATCGCCAGCCTGCGCAACCCCTTGGCCGAGAATGCCTATCGGCGGATGCGAATGTATCTGCGGCTGGTGCGGCTCGATCGGCGGATGACGGTTCCGCTGGCCCAGCGCACCATGCGCGAGCATCTGGAGATCATCGCGGCGATCGAAGCTCGTGACCCGGACGCAGCCGAAGCCGCGCTGATTGCACACTATGCGACAGCGCTGCAGCGCCATCTGGGCATGTTCGTCTGAGCGCACAAGCGCTTGTAACCAATTGAGATAATGAGGGAATTTGCATGCAGATCACAGGATTTACGGCTTGGCTGGTCGAGGCGGACGCCGGGCCCAAGTTTATCTGGCGCGACGGACTGCCGGGCTCGCACGGCGATATTCCGCGCGGCTCGAAGCCGCGCAAGGCGGTGATCCGGATGGAGACCGATAGCGGGCTGTCCGGGATCATCGAGATGAACCGCGGCGATGCCGTGGTCGATCTGGTGCGCCGCCGTTACCACGAGTTCATCGGCGAGAACCCGCTGCTGACCGAGCGGATCTGGAACCTGATGTGGGAAATCGACCGGGTCGAGGAAATCCACATGCGGTCGCTGGGCATGCTCGACATCCTGTGCTGGGACGTCAAATCGCAGCACGCAAAGATGCCGATTTATCAACTACTTGGCGGCAATGACCGGGTCGTGCCGGCCTATGCCTCGACGGTGACCTGGCCGACGATGGACGAGTACGAGCGCTATATCAAAATGAGCCGCGACCTCGGATTCACGGCGTTCAAGCTGCACGCCTGGGGCGATGTGAAACGCGATATCGCGCTGTCGACCAACCTCCGAAAATGGGTCGGCCCCGACGCCGATCTGATGTTCGACGGCTCCGCCGGCTGGGACTATGTCGAGGCGCTGGAATTCGGTAAAGCCATCCAGGACCTCGGGTTTTTGTGGTACGAGGAGCCGATGCGGGAGTTCTATCTCGGCAGCTACACCAAGCTCTGCGACAAGCTCGACATCCCGGTACTGGCCGCCGAAACCTCGGACGGCGTGCACTGGAACATGGCGAGTTGGATCGAGCAGGGGGCGCTCGATATGACTCGCGTTTCAAGCTTCTACAAGGGCGGCTTCACCGGTTCGATGAAGATCGCGCACATGTCCGAAAGCTTCGGCATGCGGGCCCAGGTGCACGGCATGGGGCTCGAAAATGCCCAGCTCTGCGCGGCGATTTCGAACAATGATTACTATGAGCAGCTGATCATGAACGAGGACCAGATCAAGGCGCTCAACACGCTCGGGCCGCTGGCAATCGTCGGGGGTAATCTGACGGTCAGCGACGAGCCGGGCCTCGGCTACAGCATCGACGTCGCGGCGCTCGACCGGGACGCCATCGCCAAGGTCGAGGTGCGCGAGCGGCTGCCGGCATGATGGCGTTTGCTGGTGCACGCTTGCGCTTGCCTGCGGGGTTTGCCTGCGGGCATGCCTGCGATCTACTTGCATTCTGCCTGCAGTCAAACTGCAGTTGACCCGCAGTTGACTCCATCGACTGATCTATCAGATAAAACACGTGAACGATCATCCAGGGAGGGATTATCATGACCACCAGATTCGGACGCCGCTCGATTTTGCAGATGGGCGGGGGGCTGCTCGCGGCCTCGGCGCTGCTGCCGCGCTACGCCTTCGCGCAGGCGAAAACCATCAACTACTGGCACACCTTCACCAGCCAGTCCGAGCAGGCCGGCCTCGACGCCGTGCGCGCCCTGTTCACCGCGGCGCATCCCGACATCACGGTAATCCCCGAGAACATTCCGAACCCGGAGTTCATGGCCAAGATCACCGCCGCGGTGGTCGCCAACACACGCCCAAGTGTCACCATGGTGTCCTCAGAGCGGTTCCAGGATCTGCGTGCCATGGGCGCGCTGACCGACATTACCGATCGCGTCTCCGGCTGGGAGCGGCGCGGCGATTTCGATGACTCGCGTTTCGCGTCGATCACGGACGACGGCAAGGTCTATGGCGTACCGGCCTTTACCTTTGTCGACTGGATTTACTACCGCAAGGACTGGTTCGAAGAAGCCGGCATTGCCGTCCCGACGACGCTCGCCGAATTGCATGACGCCGCGGTCAAACTCACCGATCCGGCCAAGGGCCGCTATGGCTTTGGCCTGCGCGGTGGCCCCGGCGGCCAGAACCCCGTCATCAACATGATGGAAGCCTTCGGCTCGCCAGTGCTGCATGCCGATGGCACCATCGGGCTCGATCGCGACAAGGCCATCGAAGGCGTGACCTTCTACGCCAGCCTGCTGAAAGACGGCGCCGCGCCCCCGAGCGCTCCCAATGACGGCTTCCGCCAGATCATCGAGGGTTTCCAGACCGGCCAGACCGCGATGATTTATCATCACACCGGCTCGTATCAGGACATCGCGTCCAAGCTGAAGCCCGGCGTCGAGTTTGGCACCATGGCCATCCCGGCCGGCCCCGTGACACGCGTCGCGCGTCTTGCTTACGCCTACAACACCATCACCAAGCCCGAGGACGCCGACGCGGCCTGGGAGTGGATCAAGTTCTGGGGCGAACCCGACGCTGCCGTCGCCTTCCTCGAAAAGACCGGTTATTTCCCGGCCTCGACAGTAGCGGCGCAGGATCAGCGCATCGTCGGCAATCCGATGTATGCCGCCGCTGCCGAAACCCTCGGCTTCGGCATTCCGCAGCCGAGCTTCCCCGGTGCCGCCGGCTGGGCCGAGAGCACCGTGCTCCCCGCCTTCCAGCGCGTACTGATCGGCGACGCGACGCCTGAACAGGCTGTCGACGAGATGATCGCCGGCTTGGCCGAAGCGTCGCAGTAAGCTTCTATCGGGCGGCTAGCCGAGAGGCCGGCCGCCCATCTTCTTGTCGAACCGCCGGTAAGGCTCCGGCCTGACAACCATTTATAGTTCGCAGCACCGGGAGGTCAGATGAGCCGCGCCCTCTATACGGCTGCCCCGCCGCGCACGGTGTGGGAGAGCATCAATCCGCTGCGGATGATCGGCGAATTGTCGGAAACCCGGTACTGGATGTACCTGCTGCTGCTGCCGAGTGCGCTGCTGATCACCGCCGTGGTGCTGTATCCGACGCTGTACGGCTTCCAGATGAGTTTCCGCGAAATGCGGCTCAACCGACCCGATGTCGGCACCGACTGGGTGTTCTTCAAGCATTACATCCGCATGGTGAACGACCCGATCTTCTGGTTGTCGCTGCGTAACACCGCGATCTGGGTGACCTCATCTATCGCGCTTGAATTCCTCATCGGCCTGACCGCGGCCCTGGCGCTCAACCGCAATCTGCCGGGCACCAAGCTGCTGGCGGTGCTGATCCTGCTGCCGTATTTCCTGCCCAACGTGGTTGCCGGCCATATGTGGGGCCTGATGCTCGACCCGCGCCTCGGGGTGATCAACGATTTGCTGATGCGCGTCGGGCTGCTCGACGGCTACAAGGCCTGGTTCGCCGACCCCAAGACTGCGATGGCCGCGGCGATTATTGTCGAGAGCTGGCACAGCTTTCCATTTTTCACCCTGCTGATCATGGCCGGCCTCAAAGGCATTCCCGCCGACCTCTACAAGGCGGCCGATATCGACGGGGCAGGGCCCCTCGCGCAATTGCGGCTGATCACCCTGCCGATGCTCAAGACCATTATCGCCGCGGCGGTAATCCTGCGGGTCATCGGCCTCGTCAACTCGCCGGATCTGCTGCTGATCCTCACTTCGGGCGGGCCCGGACGCTCGACCCAGGTGCTGAGCCTTTATGCCTTCCAGATGGCCTACAAGGACTTCAATTTCGGCTATGCCGGCGCGCTATCGGTGGTGATGTTTGTGCTGCTGATGGGCTTTGCCTGGATCTATGTTCGGCTGTCCAAAGTGAACGAGGACTGACGCCATGGCCCAGACCCGCTCCTCCTCGAAACTGCTGTGGGACGTCGTCGCCTATGTGATCATGATCGGCCTCGCGATCATCTGCGTGTTCCCGATCATCTGGACCTTCCTCACCTCGATCAAGGTCGACGAGGACATCGTGACGCGCGAAATGGTGTATTTCCCGACCCGCTTCACCTTCGATAATTACGTCAAGCTGTGGTTCCAGTCGTCCTACCCGACGCTGGTCGCCAACAGCCTGATCGTCACCGGGCTGACGGTGCTGATCTGCCTGCTGACGGGCGCCATCGCCTCCTATTCCTTCTCGCGCTTCAACTTCCCCGGCCGCACCCAGCTGATGCTCGGTTATCTCGTCGTCCGCATGTTCCCGGCGGTGCTGATGATCATCCCGCTGTTCATCGTCATGCGGCAGGTCGGGCTGCTCGACAGCACGGTGGGTCTCGCCATCGCCTATACTAGCTTCCTGTTGCCGCTGTTCGTGTGGATGCTGAAGGGGTTCTTTGACTCGGCTCCGAAAGAGCTTGAAAGCGCCGCGCGCATCGATGGCTCGACGCGGATCGGGGCGATGCTGCGCATCGTCGTGCCGATCGCCCGCAACGGGCTGGTCGCCACCTGCGTGTTCGTCGCTATCGCCGCGTGGAATGAATATCTGTTCGCGCTGATGCTGACGACGAGCCAGGGCTCGCGCACCTGGCCGGTCGGCCTGCAATTGATGGTCGGCGAATTCCAGCTGCCCTGGGGCATGCTGGCAGCCGGCGGCATGATTTCCATCCTGCCGGTCGTCATTCTGTTCGCCATCGTGCAGCGCGTCATGGTGGCCGGCATCACTGCCGGCGCAGTCAAGGGTTAACGGGCCATGGCAACTCTCTCGATCAAAGGCGTCCGCAAGAGTTTCGGCTCGCTCGAAGTGCTGAAGAACATCGACATCGAGCTCGAGGATGGCGGTTTCCTGGTGCTGCTCGGGCCTTCGGGGTGCGGTAAATCGACCTTGCTGTCCATTATCGCCGGGCTCGAACCGAGTTCGGGCGGCGACGTGACCATCGGGGAGCGCAACGTCAACAACGTGCATCCCAAGGACCGCAACATCGCCATGGTGTTCCAGTCCTACGCGCTGTACCCGACCATGTCGGTGCGCCGGAACATTGGGTTTGGCCTCGAAATGCGCAAGATGCCGACGCCCGAGCGCGACGCCGCGGTCAAAAAGGCGGCGGACCTGTTGCAGATCGAGCATCTGCTGGAGCGGAAGCCCGGCCAGCTATCGGGCGGCCAGCGCCAGCGCGTCGCCATGGGTCGCGCCATTGTTCGCGACCCGGATCTGTTCCTGTTCGACGAACCGCTGAGCAATCTCGATGCCAAGCTGCGCGTCGAAATGCGGACCGAGATCAAGCGGCTGCACGACCGGCTCGGCACCACCATCGTTTATGTGACGCACGACCAGATCGAGGCGATGACGCTCGGCACGAAAGTGGCGGTGATGCGCAACGGCGTCATCCAGCAATTCGCCGATCCGCAGATCATTTACGAGCAACCCGCGAACGTGTTCGTCGCGGCGTTCATCGGCTCGCCGACGACGAACTTCCTCAATGGGACGCTCGAAGCGACCAATGGGCTTCTGTCGCTGCGCCACGGCGGCGGATCGCTGGACCTTGGCGGCCTGCAGCAGGACGTCGGCGCTTTTGTCGGCCGGCCGGTGGTGGCGGGAATTCGCCCCGAGACCTTGCAAGTGGCCGAGACCGGCGTCAGCGGTACCGTCGAAGTGGTCGAGCCGACGGGGCCGGACACTATGGTCATCCTCAATGTCGGCGGCCAGATGCTGACGGCACGGCTCGGCTCACGCGACCGGCCGAAGCTCGGGCAGGCCATGACGCTGTCCGTCGATGCGCGGGCGGTGAACCTGTTCGATCCGGACAGCGGCGACCGGATCTGAGTTTTTGAGCGGCGGCGCGGCCCGTCGAAACTGCGAGGATTGCGATGAAGGATCTGCGGATCACGCGCCTGACGGTGCACGAGTACAAATGGAGCCAGCGCGAGCTCGGCTTCGATTATAACGGCTTCAACCACGTCTATTCGAAGGGCGGCAGCGTGCCGCGCACCGATTACGTCTTCACCATCGAGACGGCGGCGGGGATCACCGGGGAGTATGCCGGCGGCGTCGGCGTGTCGTATGCCGAAGTGGCGATGGCGGCGCAGTATCTCATTGGCAAGAACGCGCTCGAACGCGAAAAAATCTGGAACGATCTGAAGCGGGCACTGCGCAAGCACGACAAGTTCGGCATGGGCCCGATCGACATGGCGCTGTGGGACATCGCCGGCAAGGCCTATGGCGTGCCGGTGTACGAACTGCTCGGCGGCTATCGGAAGACCCTGCCGGCCTACGCCTCGACTTTCCACGGCGACGAGAATGGCGGCCTCGACAGCCCGGCGGCGTTCGGCGAATTCGCCCTGCAGTGCAAGGAGATGGGTTACCCGGCGTACAAGATTCATGGCTGGGGCAATGGCCCGATCGGGCGCGAGGCCGAGGCGGTGCTGGCGACTCGTCGGGCGGTGGGCGACGACATGGATCTGATGATCGACCCGGGGTGCGAATACCAGAACTGGAGCGATGCGCTGAAGGTCGGCAAGGCCTGCGACGAGGCCAATTACTTCTGGTACGAAGACCCCTACAAGGATGGCGGGTTGTCGTCCTATGCGCATAAAAAGCTGCGGCAGTTCATCAAGACCCCGATCCTGTTGGGCGAGCACATCCGCGGCATCGAGCTGCGCGTCGACCAACTGATCGCCGAGGGCACCGATTACGTCCGCGCCGACACCGATTACGATGGCGGCATCACCGGGGTGATGAAGCTGGCGCATGTCGCCGAGGGGTTCGGCATCGACGTCGAAATCCACGCGCCCGGGCACGCGCCGCGCCACTGCATGGCGGCAATCCGCAACACGAATTATTACGAGCTCGGGCTGGTGCATCCCAAGGTTCCGGGGTGGAAATCCCAGCATCAGGTCCACGCCGACGATTATTCCGACGACCTCGATGCGGTGGACAAGAACGGCTGCGTGCCGGTGCCGGAAGGGCCGGGGCTGGGGGCGACGATCAACTGGGACTGGGTGAAATCGGTCGAGTCCGGGACTTCTGTGTATGACTGAGATGATCCACCTCGACGCCACGCGGATCGCGCCGATCCCGCGCTGGGCCCTGCTGCAGCGGCAGATTTTCGCGATGCTCGACGTGGCGGCGATCGAGTTCGCCGAGCGCTGTACGCGGGCCGATGGGACGCTGATCTGGCGCGACCGCTGGCCGGGCATGGACGGTTCGGACGACCCCTATGAGGGGTTCATGAACATGCCGCTGTTCTATGCGCTCGGCGGCAGCGCGGCGGTGTATCAACGGTCGCGGACCATCTGGGACGGGATCACCTGGCAGTGGACCGAATACGGGCAGCTGCACCGGGAATTCGACGCCTATTACGACTGGATGCACCACGGCGAGAGCAACCTGTTTTTCTACTTCCTCGGCCTCGCCGACGCCGATGTGCTGAAGGACCGGCAGCGGACGCAGCGCTTCACCGGCTTTTACAACGGCGAGGACAAGGAGGCGCTGAACTGGGATGCAGAGCGCAAGCTCATCCGATCGCCGATCAACGGCAGCCGCGGGCCGCGCCACGTGCAGACGGCCGAGGACTGGTCGACGCATCGCGAAATCCTCGACAACTACCTCCCGCCCTTCGAGGACCTGCCGGGGATCGACCGGTATGGGATGAAGACGCCGTGGTCGGATGATGCGGTGTATGCCGAGATCTTGCAGCGGAT
>JAQGJK010000004.1 GCA_028290665.1 Devosia sp.
AGGCGCCCGACCGTGCTGATCAGCGCAATTGCAGACCACCCCAGGCCGACGCCCGGGGTCTCCACATCCCCACCCAGTCGTTCGTCGCGACTTCGCTCCCGGGTGGGAATGAGGGAAGCTTACAGCAAGGACACAGACCGGGGATAACATCGGGAGACGGGCGGGGAGCTTGGGGTTTCCCGGTCCAGCGTTGGTGCCTGCTGACCCCACCGCACTGCCATGCCCTCGTGGTTCGAGGGTCGCGATGCTCCCACCTCACCATGAGGGCTGCTGGGTGGGGTTTACTGAGAACCCCGCGGCGCCTCCTGCGCCGGGATGACGGCGTGGTGGGGCTGGGTTTCAGTCCATAGTCCTGCATATGCGGCTACCCCCACCCTCGATCCCTCCCCTCAAGGGGGAGGGAGGCGATGGGGTGAACGTATGCATTCCAAAGCTATCGCTACTTGAGACAGAGGGGGAACGGGTGCGGCATACCCTCCCCTCCCCCTTGAGGGGAGGGCTAGGGAGGGGGTGGCTCCACGTGCAGGAGGGGGTGGTTGGAGGCTCGGTGTTGCCACGGGTGGGCTGCGTTGGCGACGAGCTTAGAAACATCGCTGCACCTTTTCGCAAGTCACATGGGTGAGACCGGTTTCGGAGAAGAGTGTCCGTGGACAAGCTGAGGTCACTGACCCTCGCCATGCATCTTTGGCGCCACCCCCGCCCTAGCCCCTGCCATTCGGGCATAGCCCTCATGGCCTTCTCCGTCTCGGGTCGCTCCACTGGAGCGCCCTGCTGGCTGCGCCGTCGACTGCGAAGCCCGCTCAAGGGGGCGGGGAGGGTTTGTGGTGCGCGGTCCCCTCATTTGCCTCGGCTTGGGGTGTGGTGAATGGCCGTCTCGGCTCTTTCCCGTTGGCTGCCGACTCGGTATGACGCGGCGACTGAGGGAGGCATTGCCATGACGACGCCGGCGTATCGGATCGATGAACTGATTTCCGCCAAGGCGATTGCGGCGCGGGTCGAGGCATTGGCGCGGGAGATTTCGGCGTTTTATCGGGGGACCGACAAGCTGGTGGTGGTCGGGCTGTTGCGCGGGTCGTTTATTTTCATCGCCGACCTGGTGCGGGAACTCAATCTGGCGGTGGAAGTTGATTTCCTCGAAGTGTCGTCTTATGGCAATTCGACGGAGTCGAGCCGCGAGGTCAGAATCCTCAAGGATCTGCGCGGCGAGATCGAGGGGCGGGATGTGCTGGTGGTCGAGGATATCGTCGATACCGGCCACACGCTGCGCCATGTGCTGAGTATTCTCGGCACGCGTAACCCGAAACGGATCGAAGTGTGCGCGCTGCTCGACAAGCCGTCGCGGCGCGAAGTGGACGTGAAAGCGCGATGGATCGGCTTTGAAATCCCCGATGCGTTTGTCGTCGGCTACGGCATCGATTATGCGCAGCGCAACCGCAATTTGCCGCATATCGGGGCGGTGCGCTTTACCGGGGAACCCGAGTAGCCGGACCCGGCAGGCGCACCGCCGTTACGATTATTCCGCGGCGACGCTGGTTTCGGCGCGGTGCGGCAGCACCCAGTTCGGGCGGACCCAGTGGCAGGTGTAGCCGCCGGGATTGCGGATCAGATAGTTCTGGTGCTCGGGCTCGGCCTGCCAGAACGGACCGGCGGCGGTAACTTCGGTGACCACTTTGCCGGGCCAGAGCTTTGAGGCATCGACATCGGCGATGGTGTCCTCGGCGACGCGCTTTTGATCTTCGGAGGTGTAGAAAATCGCTGAGCGATAACCGGTGCCGACATCATTGCCCTGACGGTTTTTCGTCGAGGGATCGTGGATCTGAAAGAAGAACTCGAGCAGCTTCCTGAAGCTGGTGACGCTCGGATCGAAGACGATCTCGACGGCTTCGGCGTGGGTGCCGTGGTTACGGTAGGTGGCGTTGGCGACGTCGCCGCCGGAATAACCGACACGCGAGGAGAGCACGCCGGGCTGGCGCCGGATCAGATCCTCGGCGCCCCAGAAGCAGCCGCCGGCAAGGATCGCGGTTTCGGTAGCAGGCATGTTGGTCCTCCGATCAAGTTTTTGGTGATACCTCATATAGGTATGCCGCTGCCGGCGCGCCATGGCCGCGCTGCGGGCAGAGGGTCACTTGCCGGTGAAATTGTCAGGCGAACGGCGGTGATGGTCGTCAGCCACGCTGGCTAGTCCTCAACACATCTCGCAAATGAAACTCCGGCGCCGTATTCAACAGCGCCGGAGTCGGGAGATCAGTGCTGACCGTGGGGACGGCAGAGAGGATAATCAGCTCTTGGTCAGGGCGATGTCCGAAGTCATGGTTTCGCCCTTGGGGTTCACCAGCTTGAACTTCACCTGGATCTGGGAGGGGCTGAACACCAAGGTCGAGGATGCGGTACCAAATTTAGTATCGGAGCCTGAGCTTGAGAAGACGATCGAGCTGCCCTGCTGCTTGCCGACCGACTGGGTGGTGACGCCCTGCGCCGAGCCGATGGCTTCGTAGCGGTTGGCGCCTTCGTTATAAACCAGCGTGCCGGTGAAGCTCTGCGAGCCCTGCGCGAGGCTGCAGCGGCCGGTGTAGTTGAGCTTGCCCGCATTGGTCTGGCGGAACACCATCCGGCATTTGACGTTGCCGCCATCAGGGCCGGTGACCTGGCCGCTGCCCTGCCAGGTGCCGACGTAGTTGGGGAGCACGCTCTGGGCCAGGGCTGGCTGTGCCGCCAGCATGACGATGGCAGTCAGGAGAGCGAGAATTCGGGACAGTGACATGAAAGACTCCTTGATGCTCGACAAGCGTCGGGCGGACAGTTTGGTTGCTTTGGCGCGTAGCATGCGCGGTGTGGTTTGTGTAGCGATAGGACGGCGGTATGTGGCGCCGCTCGCGGAGGCGCGATGAGTCTTGATCCGAAAATCGTCGGCGACAGTTATGACCGCGTCGCGGCGGACTATGCCGTCAAATTTGCCGGCGAGTTCCAGCACAAGCCGTTCGACCGGCTGATGCTCGATTGGCTGGTGGCGCGGGTGCCGAGCGGCACGCTGTGCGATCTCGGCTGCGGGCCGGGGCAGGTGGCGGCGTATCTGCACGGGCAGGGCGCGGCGGTGATCGGGCTCGATTTGAGCGCGGCCATGATCAGCGAGGCACGGGCGCTCAACCCGGAAATTCCGTTCGCCGTCGCCGATATGGGTGACCTTGGCGACATTGCAGATGGCGTGCTGGCCGGGATTGCGGCGTTTTATTCGATCATTCATCAGCCGCGGGAGCGGGTGCCGGTGGCACTGGCCAGCATGCACCGGGTGCTCGAACCCGGGGGGACGCTGCTGCTGACTTTCCATGTGGGGGAGGAGGTGCGGCATTTCGATCAGTATCTCGGGCAGCTTGTGGATCTGGACTTCGTGTTTTTCACCAGCGCGGAGATGCGCGGTTGGCTTGAGGGCGCCGGGTTTACGGTGACTGAGGTGCTCGAACGCGAGGCTTACCCTGGTGTCGAGGTGGCGACGCGGCGGGCTTATCTGTGGGCGCGGAAGGGCGGTTAGGCGAACGGCGGTACGGGAATGGCTTTGGCGGGGTGGTGATGTGGGCTGGCCGTCGCTGGCGCTCGCGCGTCGCGATCGGCAGGAACACGGTTAACAAAGCGAAGATGAACGGGGGATGAGCGAGGCGGCGGCTGGCTCTGCCTCGCCAAGCTCAGAATAAGCGTCATTCACAGGCGCGGCGTACGCGACGTAGCTGGAGTTGGGCGCGGCGTCGGCAGGTGGGCGACTTACGGCCTGACCGTGGCATCGAACAAGTCGAACAACTCGACGGCCAGATCGACTGCGGGGGATTCCGCGTCGCCCCAATCGTTGATCCGCGTTGCGGCGTCCATCAGCAGGCTTAGCGGCATCCGCCCGAGCACCGGATCTGGCGAGGCCGCGACGGTTTCGAACCACGAACTGATTTGCGGGATGGTACGGTGTGCATCGAGAGCCGCGATGGCCGCCTGGGCGATCTGATGGCTCATGATGGCAACCGTCTTGGCCCGCGGCGTCGGGTGCGAGGCGGCGGCGACCAGCGGGTTAATCGCCAGTGCGACTGCTTTGAGCTCATCGTCACCGGTCGGCATGGTATCGGCGTTCCTCATGGCCGCGTTCGATCATACTGGCGGGTGCAAGATGGAACGGGGAACGGGAACATTGCATGGCTGCCCGGCGATGGCGAATTCATTGGGGGATTGGGGTTAAGGGGGTTTGGGGGGTTTGGGGCGCAGCTTCCGACCTAGGGTGAGGTGCCGGACTTCCTGGTTCGAGGCTTTGCGGTGCGAAGCACCTCACCATGAAGTCTGGGGGGTGGCGTGGAGGGCAGAGGGCAGCGTGACTATACGTCGGAGCTGCCAATCGATGTTGCCTGTGCCTTAAACGCCTGAGCCGGCAGCCTCCGGGCCCACACCTACCTATCAGCCCTCATGGTGAGGTGCGAGGCAGAGCCGAGCCTCGAACCACGAGGGCGTGGCACCCTTGCCAAGTCCATCCAGCTACCGCACGCTGCGCGAAACCCGGAGCCCATCGTGCAGGTCAGCGTCTATATCCTCCGCTGCGCCGATGGCTCCTATTATGTCGGGCTGACCCGCAAGAACCCCGAGGGGCGGGAGTGGGAGCACAACCAGAAGCTCATCGCCGGTTACACTTCGACGCGCACGCCGGTCGTCATGGTGTTTGTCGAAACCTACGACCGCATCGTCGATGCCATCGCCCGCGAACAGCAAATCAAGAAATGGTCGCGGCGGAAGAAGGAAGCGCTGATCGCCTATGATTACGAGGCGCTGCCGGACTTGGCCAGCCGGCCGAAGCGGAAGTGAGGGGGGTGGGGGGACGTTGTGGACCTCGTGGTTCGAGGCTTTGCTGTGCAAAGCACCTCACCATGAGGTCTGAGGGGGTGGTGCTTGGGGAGGGGCAGACAGGCGGGGCAGGGCGTTGAGGGATGAGCGTCGGTAGAGGGTTGAGGGAGTCAACGATCGACTTTGTCTGCCGTAAACGCTTGAGCGCGCAGCCTCTACACGCGCACCTACCTATCAGCTCTCATGGTGAGGTGCGCGGCAAAGCCGAGCCTCGAACCACGAGGGCGTGGCAGTGCGGTGCCATCCATTCATTCTGAGCTTGCTTGACCCGTGCCCCCGGCCACTGTGCCCGGACCTCGTGGTTCGAGGCTCGCTGCGCTCACACCTCACCAAGAGGTCTGAGGTGTGGTGGATGCGCTTTAAGCCTTTTCGATCAGCCTTGGCAAAGCAAAAATGCTATCAACGAGGCGCGTATTATCCAAATACGGGCTGTTTTTGAAAATATTAAACATTTTTTTATCGCATCGCATCAGATCCACATCTTTGGTATGAAACAAATGCATAAGATCGCCAAAATCTCCCGTGTCTAGATTGAAATTGTCAGCTATAGTCTTGGAAAAATAAGTTACAAGGTATGCCAATTTCGGGGTATTCAAGATTTCTGACGTCATTTCCTCAATAGAAAGCACTTCCATCGGTTTTGGAAATTTTTCTGCAGCAATGCGTTTCAAGGAGTCCGGTAGACTGGACGCTCGCAATTTGTCGTAAAAGCGACGTCTGCCGTCTGCAGTTGACTTTTTCAATTTTATTATATTCAAGTAGTTCGTGCGCATCACGTTGATCGTCAACCGAAGAGAATCCGCTAGCTTAAGTATGGAAACTCTAAACGGATTTTCTATGCTATTTCCAGAGTCCCAGTATTCGTAGAAATATTGTGGATCGCTCATCATTTCCAACAATGCCATGGTGAGATCATGATCTCCTATCTCACCTCTGAATCGTCGGCTAAACGGCGCCAAACTTACGAGTTTATTGGAAAGTCCGAGCTGAACTTGTGAGGATCGCTCAAAGGCGTTACCGACAAAATATTGGTTGAAAGCATTTTTTCGAAAACTCGCATTCTTCAATCGTCGTCGCTGGTCACGATTTTTTAGCTTCTCAAAGAGCTTTTCATTGAGCATCACCTCAAAATCTAACTTGACCTTTTCTACAGTCTCGATGGGAATCCAGATTCCTGGGTAAGTTTTTCTATCAGCAATGTCGTCAGCGTAATATGGTAGGGCATGGCCTCTACATATTTTTGAAATAAAAGAGGCACGCGACCGTCTATCGGCACGATATTTTCCATCTGAAGGCTGCAAAAATTCGTAAATACTCCACAACGAAAAATGGAAAGTTGCCGTGCCTCTGTCGGCATAATCGAGAAGGAGGCCTCTCAGCGCTTCGTATTTTTCGTTGGGAGGTCTGTAAAGTCGAGAGTAGTCTTGATTGTCGAGGTAGATCCTCGGCACGTTAACTACACCCCGTAGTCGTCCCGCAGTCCTCGCACACCATGCAGTGGCCACTCACCTTCATGCGCATGGAGTTGCACGTTTCACACTGGTCGCCGGTGTAGCCTTTCATCTGGGCTTCGGTGCGGAGTTCCCTCGGGTCGCGGGAGGGAGGGGGGCTCGGGATGGGGTGGAGTTCGGCGGCGTTTAGGGCGGTGGCGCTGGGTTCGATTTTTAGAGAGGTGCTGTTGCGGAGGGCCGTGACCGTGGAGGCGGGGCTGGTGTAGGCGACGGCGCCGCCGGAGGGGACGAGCATTAGGTTCTGGTCGCGGACGCGGCCGCGGGTCATGCCGCGGGAGACCAGCGAGCCGGCGGGGACCGGGGCCGGGGGGGCGGCGGGGGCGCGGGGGGCAGTGGTTTCGGCGACGCCGTGGCCGAGGGCGGTGGCGGAGCCGGTTTCGACTGGGTTGACGTGGGCGAGGTCGTCGCGGTCGAGATAGGAGACGGCGAGTTCGCGGAACACGTAATCGAGGATCGAGGTCGAGTTCTTGATCCGGTCATTGCCCATGACCATGCCGGCCGGCTCGAAGCGGGTGAAGGTGAAGGCTTCGACATATTCATCGAGCGGCACGCCGTATTGCAGGCCGAGCGAAATGGCGATGGCGAAATTGTTCATCATGGCGCGGAAGGCGGCGCCTTCCTTGTGCATGTCGATGAAGATTTCGCCGAGGCGCCCGTCATCGTATTCGCCGGTGCGGAGGTACACCTTGTGGCCGCCGACGATGGCCTTCTGGGTATAGCCCTTGCGGCGCGACGGCAGCTTTTCACGATCGCGGTCATGGATGATGCGCTCGACGATCTTTTCGACGATGCGCTCGGCAACGACCGGCACGCGGGCGGCTGCGGACTGGGCGAGGAGGGCCTCGGTCGCGTCCTCCTCGTCCTCGTCGTCATCGGCAAGCAGCGAGGCGTTGAGCGGCTGGCTGAGCTTTGAACCATCGCGGTAGAGCGCGTTGGCTTTCAGCGCCAAGCGCCAGGACAGCATGTAGGCGTCCTTGCAATCCTCGACGGTCGCGTCATTGGGCATGTTGATGGTTTTGGAGATGGCGCCCGAAATGAACGGCTGCGCCGCAGCCATCATCAGGATGTGGCTTTCGACCGACAGGTAACGCTTGCCGATTTTTCCGCACGGCGAGGCGCAATCGAACACCGGCAGGTGCTCGGGCTTAAGGAACGGCGCGCCCTCGAGTGTCATCGCGCCACAGACGTGGACGTTGGCGGCTTCGATGTCTTTGCGACTGAACCCGAGGAAGCTCAACAGGTCGAAGGTCATGTCGCCGAGCTGGGCATCGGTGACGCCGAGGGATTTGAGGAAGTCCGCGCCGAGGGTCCACTGGTTGAAGATGAACTTGATGTCGAAGGCCGATTTGGTGGCGGCGTTGAGCGCCTCGATCTTCTCGTCGGTAAACCCCTTGGTGCGCAGCGTCGCGGGATTGATGGCGGGGGCATTGTTGAGATTGCCGTGGCCGAGGGCATAGGCCTCGATTTCGGCGATCTCGGATTCCGAATAGCCGAGGGTGCGCAGCGCCGGGGGCACGGCGTTGTTGATGATCTTGAAATAGCCGCCGCCGGCGAGCTTCTTGAACTTCACCAGCGCGAAATCGGGCTCGATGCCGGTGGTGTCGCAATCCATGACGAGGCCGATGGTGCCCGTCGGGGCGATCACCGAGACCTGGGCATTGCGGTAGCCGTGCCGTTCGCCGAGCGCGAGGGCTTCATCCCAGCTGGCCTTGGCGCGGGCGGCGAGGGTCGCATCGCCGATGGAGCCGAGATCGAGCGGCACCGGGTTGATCGAGAGGCCCTCATAGCCAGTGGCGTTGCCATAGGCGGCGTTGCGGTGGTTGCGGATGACGCGGAGCATCGGTTGCGCATTGCGCTCGTAATCGGCAAAGGCGCCGAGTTCGCCGGCCATTTCGGCCGAGGTTTTGTAGGCGATGCCGGTCATCACCGCAGTCAGTGCTCCGGCGATGGCGCGGCCCTGCTCGCTGTCATAGGGAATGCCCGACGTCATCAGCAGGCCGCCGATGTTGGCGTAGCCAAGGCCGAGGGTGCGGTAGAGGAACGAGCGTTCGGCGATGGCTTTGCTTGGAAACTGCGCCATCATCACCGAGATTTCGAGGACGATGGTCCACAGGCGAGTGGTGTGCTCATAGGCGGCGACATCGAAGCTGCTGTCGGGCTGGCGGTAGGGCAGCAGGTTGATCGAGGCGAGGTTGCACGCCGTGTCATCGAGGAACATGTATTCCGAGCACGGGTTCGAGGCGTTGATCGGCCCGGCGGCGGGGGAGGTGTGCCACTCATTGATGGTGGTGTGGTACTGGATGCCGGGATCGGCCGACGCCCAGGCGGCATAGCCGACGGATTCCCACAGATCGCGGGCTTTCAGGGTTTTGGTGACCTTGCCGGTGATGCGGCCCTTGAGGTTCCAGTTGCCGCCGATTTCGACGGCTTTGAGGAATTCATCGGTGACGCGCACGGAATTGTTGGAATTCTGCCCGGCGACGGTGAGGTAGGCCTCGCTGTCCCAATCGGTGTCGTAGATCGGGAATTCCATGTCGGTATAGCCCTGGCGGGCGAACTGGATGACGCGGCCGATATAGTTTTCCGGCACGAGGGCTTTTTTCGCGGCGCGCACTTCGCGCTTCAGCGCCGGATTTTTGGCGACATCGAAGCAATCCTCGTTGGGGCCGTCGCAATTGACCGCGGCCTTCATGATGGCGCTGAGATGCTTGGAGATGACCTTGGAGCCGGTGACCAGCGCCGCGACCTTCTGCTCCTCCTTCACCTTCCAGTTGATGTAGTTTTCGATGTCCGGATGATCGATATCGACAACCACCATTTTCGCGGCACGACGGGTGGTGCCGCCCGATTTGATGGCCCCCGCAGCGCGATCGCCGATCTTGAGGAAGCTCATCAGGCCTGACGAGCGACCGCCGCCCGACAGCTTTTCGCCTTCGCCGCGGAGCGCCGAGAAATTCGAGCCGGTGCCCGAGCCATATTTAAACAGCCGGGCTTCGCGGACCCAGAGATCCATGATGCCGCCATCGTTGACGAGGTCGTCCGACACCGACTGGATGAAGCAGGCATGCGGCTGCGGGTGCTCATAAGCGGAGGTGGAGGAAACCAACTGGCCGGTGAACGGATCGACGTAGAAATGCCCCTGGCCGGGGCCATCGATGCCATAGGCCCAATGGAGGCCGGTGTTGAACCATTGCGGCGAGTTCGGCGCGACGCGCTGGCTGGCGAGCATGAAGGCGAGTTCGTCGTAAAAGGCGCGGGCATCGTCCTCGCTGGCGAAATACTTGCCCTTCCAGCCCCAATAGGTCCATGTGCCGGCAAGGCGATGGAACACCTGGCGGGAATCCATTTCCGAGCCGAACCGCTCGGCCTCGGGCAGGGCGGCGAGTGCTTCGGTATCGGGCACTGAGCGCCACAGCCATGAGGGGACGTCATTTTCCTCGACGCGTTTCAGCACCGTGGCGACGCCAGCCTTGCGGAAATATTTCTGCGCGATGATATCGGCTGCGACCTGGCTCCATTGCTTGGGCACGGCAATGTCGGCAAGGCGAAACACCACCGAGCCATCGGGATTGCGAATCTCGCTGGTGGCGGTGCGGAACTCGAGGGAACCGTAGGCACCGGTTTCGGCAGTGGTGAAGCGGCGGTCAATGCGCATCGGACAATCTCGGCGATCTGTAATTTCAGGGTGCAGGAGATCCGGGGGAGCGGACTCGGCTGCGGCTTTCACTCAGTTCAAGCCAGTCGGAGGCAAAGAGTCGACTCGAACATTTTTATCGATCGAGGGAACTGATCGACACTACCTATAGTGCCAGGAAACATTCTAACCCCAATTGCTGGTGTTTCATATGGGATTAGCGTGGAAAACTCGCAAGCGTCACAAAAGCTTAACGAAAGGTTAACAGGATAAAGCTGAGGTACGGGATTCGGGCCAAACCCGCTTGGCATCTGACAGATTCCCGCCATAATCGCAGAAGAGGGCGGTGGATAAACCTGTCAATCCGTCAAATTTGGCTGGCCCGCCGGGGGTTCGATGGACACGGGAAGTTATCCCCAATTGACTTGGAGCCGAGTCGCGCTGCGTGCTAAAGCACGGCATCGGAACAGCCGCGACGGACCTGCCCCCATGAAAGACTTCCTCATTGAAATCTTTGCCTGGTGGCGCGGCAACACCTGGGGCACACGGTTCTGGCTGTGGCGGCATGGTTCGCCCGTCGGCACCGACGAACTCGGCAATCGCTACTTCAAATCTACCGACGGCAAGCGCCGCTTCGTGGTTTACAATGGCCCGGCCGAGGCTTCGGCCATTCCGCCGGCCTGGCATGGCTGGATGCATCACCGTACCGATCTGACGCCCGATGAAGAGGGCTATCAGCCGCGGCGCTGGCAGACCGGGCACCAGCCCAATCTGACCGGCACCCCTTACGCCTATCGCCCGGATGGTAGCCTGCTCAATGGTGGTGAACGGCCCAAGGTCAGCGGTGATTATGAGGCCTGGTCGCCGGAATAAGCGCGGGTCCATGTTGGTATGAAACGTTTTCTCGCGATATGTGCGATGCTTGCAGTGTTTTGCTCAGGCAGTGCGCGAGCCGCAACCATTGCCAATCCGGTCGCGACCTTTTCGGGCCTCGACAAGGTAACAGCGCGGGTGACGACGTTCGACGTCTATATCGACGAGACAGTGCAGTTCGGCGCGCTGCAGATCACGCCGCGTGCCTGCTACACCAGGCCGACAACGGAAGTGCAGCGGACCTCGGTGTTCATCGAAGTCGACCAGGTGAGCCTCAAAGGCACGATGACGCGGATCTTCACGGGGTGGATGTTCGCCGATAGCCCGGCGCTCAACGCCATCGACCACCCGGTTTACGATATCTGGCTGGTCGACTGCAAACAGTCGAGCGGCGTTACGCCACCGGCCTTGCGCGGACCAATCACGCCGGACGCGGCGGCGGCGCCGACGAACTAAGGCCGTCGATGCGATCGATCGCCGTCCAGTCGCCCTTCCGCTGTAACGCGCCGGCGAGGCGGATTTCATAGTCCGAGCGCAGGATTTCGACGCCGCCGAGGCTGGCGAGGTGCGGGGTGATGAACTGCGTGTCGAGCAGGCTGAAACCGCCAGCGTTGAGACGCGTGACGAGGTGGGCGATTGCGATTTTGCTGGCATCGGTTCGGCGATGGAACATCGATTCCCCGAAAAACGCTGCGCCGATGGCAAGGCCGTAGAGCCCGCCCACGAGATCGGCGCCATCCCAGACCTCGACGGTGTGGCAATAGCCACGCGCGAACAGCTCGCCGTAAACACGGCGGATGGTGCCGTTGATCCAGGTGGTTTCACGGCCGTCATCGGCTTCGGCGCAGCGGGAGATCACCTGCTCGAAATCGGTATCTACGCGAACGGTCCAGGGTTGCTGCCGCTGGGTCTTGCGTAGCGATTTCGAGACGCGGAGGCCGTCCAGCGGCAGGATGCCGCGTTTCTCCGGCGAGACCCAGAAAATGTCGGGCGAGCCCGCATCCTCCGACATCGGAAAAATCCCCGCCTGATAGGCGCGCAGGATCAATTCCGGCGTGATCTCGATGGCGAATGGATCGGTGGATTTGGACATGAGCGGAGGCTAGGACGGTTCGCCGCGCGTCGCCACGGAAACCGTGTCTACGCCTTGTTCGCCGCGAGGAATTTTTCCAGCCAGTGAATGTCGTAATTGCCGGCGATGACGTCCGGCTCCTTGTTCAGGCGCTGGAACAGGGGGAGCGTGGTTTTGATGCCGTCGATGACGAATTCGTCGACGGCGCGGCGGAGGCGCATCAGACACTCGTCGCGGGTGCGGCCATAGACGATGAGCTTGCCGATCAGCGAGTCGTAATAGGGCGGGATCGAGTAGCCCTGGTAGACCGCGCTGTCGACGCGGACGCCGACGCCGCCGGCGGGGTGGTAAAAGGTGATCTTGCCGGGCGACGGCGCGAAGGTTTGGGGGTCTTCGGCGTTGATGCGCACTTCGATGGCGTGGCCGTTAAAGACGATGTCTTCCTGCCGGAGCGACAGCGGCTCGCCCGAGGCGACGCGGATCTGTTCGTAGACGATGTCGATGCCGGTGATGCGCTCGGTGACCGGGTGCTCGACCTGCAGCCGCGTGTTCATTTCGATGAAAAAGAACTCGCCATCCTCGTAGAGAAACTCGACGGTGCCGGCGCCGGAGTATTGGAGCTTGCGCATCGCGGCGGCGCAAATTTCGCCGATCCGTACCTGCTCGTCCATCGGGACCGTGGGCGCGGGAGCTTCTTCCCACACCTTCTGATGGCGGCGCTGCAGCGAGCAATCGCGGGTGCCGAGGTGGACGGCGTTGCCCTTGCCGTCGCCCATCACCTGGATTTCGATGTGGCGCGGCTTGACCAGGTATTTCTCGATATAGACCGAATCGTTGCCAAAGGCGGCCTTGGCCTCGGTGCGGGCCGTGGAGATGGCGATGCTCATCTCCTCGTCGTTGCGCGCGACTTTCATGCCGCGTCCGCCGCCACCGGCTGTCGCCTTGACGATCACCGGATAGCCGATCTCGTTGGCGAGCGTGATGGCTTCCTCGGGCGTGCGGATTTCTCCTTCCGAGCCTGGGACCACCGGAATGCCGAGTTCGAGTGCAGTCTTTTTAGCGGTGATCTTGTCGCCCATGATCTCGATGTGATGCGAAGATGGGCCGATGAAGGTGACGTTGTGCTCGGTCAGGATGCGGGCGAAGCGGGCGTTTTCGGACAGGAAACCGTAGCCCGGATGCACCGCGTCGGCGCCGGTGATTTCGCAGGCGGCCATGATCGAGGGAATGTTGAGGTAGGAATCCTTGGCGGCGTTGGGGCCGATGCAGACACTCTCGTCGGCGAGGCGGACATGCATGGCGTTGGCGTCGGCCTGCGAATGCACCGCGACGGTGGCGATGCCGAGTTCCTTGCAGGCGCGGAGGATGCGCAGGGCGATTTCGCCGCGATTGGCGATGAGGACCTTGTTGAACATCGGTCGTCCCTTACTCGATGACGATCAGCGGCTCGCCATATTCGACGGGCTGGGCATCCTCGACAAGGATGCGCGTCACGATGCCCGAGCGGTGGGCGGGGATCTGGTTCATGGTTTTCATCGCTTCGATGATCAGCACGGTCTGCCCTTCGGTGACCCTAGTGCCGACATCGACGAACATCGCGGCGGTGGGTTCGGGCGAACGATAGGCGGTGCCGACCATCGGCGAAACCAGCGTGCCGGGGTTGGAGGCGAGGTCTTCGACCGGCACCGGCGCTGTGGGGACGCTGGCGATGCCGGTCAGCTGCGGCGGGGGAACTTGCAACTGCGCATATTGCGGCGCCTGCATTTGGACGACTTCGGAGGCATGCGAGCGGGTGATGCGGATGCGGAAATCGTCCTGCTCGATTTCGATCTCCGCCAGGTTCTGCTCGTTGAGCAGTACGGCGATGGCGCGGATCAGCTCCTGATCGACCTGGGACTTTGCCATGTTCTCGTTCTCCGTCGCCAAGCGCCTGTCGCGCTTAGAGCTTTTCGTTGAGCGCTTGCAGCGCCAGCCTGTATCCGGTCGCGCCGAGTCCGCAAATAACCCCGACCGCCACCAGCGAGACGTAGGAGTGGTGCCGGAACGCCTCGCGCTTGAATATGTTGGAAAGATGGACTTCCAGCACCGGCAGGCCCACGGCTTTGAGCGCGTCATGGATGGCGAGCGAGGTGTGGGAGTAGGCGCCGGGGTTGATGATGATGCCGTGGTGCTCGCCGTGCGCCTGCTGGATCCAGTCGATCAGCTGGCCTTCATGGTTGGACTGCCGGCATTCGACCGCCAGCCCCAGCCGCTCGGCTTCCTCGGCAACAAGCGCTTCGATATGAGCGAGCGTATCGGTCCCGTAGATCTGCGGTTCGCGCAGTCCGAGCATGTTGAGGTTCGGCCCATTAAGGACGAGGACAGATTTAGCCATGATTCCGCCTTGTGCACTGGCCTTGGGGAAAAGCCAAGCGCCAGTGGCGAAATTGTCCGGGAAAGCAAGGCGGTAGGGCTACGAAGATCAGGCGGCGCAGTCGGTCTTGCCACAGGCACGCATGTTGGCGATGCGCTGGCGCAGCGAGTCGATGCCGATGGCGCCGGGGATGATTTCATCGCCGATGATGTAGGTCGGCGTGCCGGAGACCTTTAGCGCATCGGCGATGGCGAAGGTCTTGTCGAGTTGCTTGGCCACCGGGTCAGACAGCATGCCGGTTTCGAGCGAGGCGCGCGACAGCCCTAGCGCTTCGGCGGCATCGAGCGCGGTTTCCTTGCTGACCTGACCGCGCGAGGTGAACAGCGCCTCGTGATAGGCCCAGTAATCGACGTCGGCCTGGCTGACCAGCACGCCGACCTGTGCCGCATCGAGCGAGCCCTGCGAGAGAATCGGGAATTCCTTGAGGATCACCTTGAGGTTCGGGTCTTCGGCAAGGAGCGTTGCGAGATCGGGCAGGGCGCCGCGGCAATAGCCGCAATTGTAGTCGAACATTTCGACCAGCGTCACGTCGCCCGCGGGGTTGCCGAGCACGATGTCGGAGGGGTCGGCGAAGATTTCAGTCTGCATCGAGGCGATGGCGAGCCGGGCGGCATCCGCATCGGCGAGCTTGTTCTCAGTGTTGAGGGCCGTCGACATCTGTTCGAGCAGCCGCGGATTGGCGAGCAGGTAGTCTTTGATCATCGGGTTGAGCAGTTCGGGGTCGAGCGCCGCGACCGAGGCCGGCAGAACGATCTCGCTGTCGTCTTTTTCCGCCAGCATGGCGGTCACGATCGAGCGCACTGCGGCATCATCCGTGGTTTCCCGCGGCAGCAGGGCAATGCCGAGGCCGCCGGCGAGGATGCCGACGAGTACGGCAAGGATCATGGTGAGGCGTGGCATGTCGAGGCTCCAGACGGGTGACGCGCGGCCACCGATAGCACGCCGGCGTGAACACGTGTTTAGCGTCGCGCTGTCAGAAGGTTCAATTGTTGTTGAGACGCGGTGCGTGACACGTTAGGGCCGGGTCTCTCGATGCTGGGGGCGCCTCTGATGCACACGACCGATACCGGCCTGCAGCCGTTCTTTGCGATGGAAATTTTAGCGCGCGCCAAGCAGCACGAAGCTGCAGGGCGGGACATTTGCCATCTCGAAATCGGCGAGCCGGGCGTGCCGGCGGCACCGCGTGTCCTTGCCGCCGCAGCCGCAGCTCTGAACCAGCCGCAGGGTTATACGCACGCCAAGGGCCGCATCGAGCTGCGCGTGGCGCTGACGCGGTATTATGAGGAACTGCATGGCATTGCCGTCGACCCGCACCAGATCATCGTCACCATGGGCTCGTCGGCGGGTTTCATCCTGGCGTTTCACGCGGCGTTTGCGCCGGGCGCCCGGATTGCCGTGACGCAGCCGGGCTACCCGGCCTATCTCAACACGCTGAGCGGGCTTGGCTTCGCGCCTGTGGAAATTCCGCTCTCGGCGACAAATGGTTGGCGTTTGACTGGTCCGGACATCGAGGCGGCTTTCGCCGCGGCGCCGTTTGCCGGCCTGTTGTTTGCCAGCCCGGCCAATCCGACCGGCGCGGCCGTCGACCGGGCAGGGCTCGGCGAGATCGTCGCCACCTGCGAGCGATTAGGGGTGAGGCTGATTTCCGACGAGATTTATCACGGGCTCGACTACCGCGCCGCTTCGGTCAGTGCGGTCGAACTGACGCGCGATGCCATCGTGATCAACAGTTTCTCGAAATATTACTGCATGACCGGCTGGCGCATCGGCTGGATGGTGCTGCCGGAGGGACTGATCCGCCGCGGCGAGATGCTGCAGCAAAATCTGTTCATTTCCGCCCCGACGCTGAGTCAGATCGCGGCGGAAGCCGCCCTCGCCGAGCGCGACTATGCCGAAGTGCAGAAGGCTGCGTATGCCGAAAATCGGCGCCTGCTTGGTGACGGACTGGCGGCACTCGGCTTTGGTGGCCAGCCAGCTGACGGAGCGTTTTACGCCTATGCCGATGTCGGCCGGTTCACCAACAACTCGATGGAGTTCTGTACGAGGCTGTTGGACGAGGCCGGAGTGGCCGCCGCGCCAGGCATCGATTTCGACCGCCGCCGCGGCAATGGCTTCGTGCGGTTTTCCTATGCCGGGAAACGGCAGACGATCGAGAAGGCGCTCGAACGGATCGGCGCCTTCGTCGGCAGTTCGACCTAGCGCGTCGGTGGGGTGAACACCCTGAGGCGATGGCTATCGGGATCGGTGAGCATCCGGGGGGCCGTGGCGGTGTCGCTACAGCTCGACGAACGGGACGAAGCCGCCGAACACCATGCGTTTCATGTCGATTTCCGTGGTGCTCATCAGCCGCTGCATGCGCGGGTCTTTCATGGCCTGGTCATTGATGGCATCGCGGGACGCGCGGTCGGCGAAGACGATGTAGGATAACACCACGGTCTCGTCGTCGGTCTGCTGCACGGCGCGCGGGAACGAGGTCAGTTCGCCATAGGGGACGTCCTCGGCGAGCGCTTCGACATAGGACAGGGCGCCAAGTTCCTTCCACACCGTGGCGGCGTCGCGGGCAATGTCGCGATATGTATCGACGAAGCTCTTGGGGACGGCGAACAGGTAGGCGTCGACATAGGTCATGGAAGTGCTCCTCGCTTGTCTGGTTCTCCGATGATGCGCAATTCCGGGCCGCAGTTCAACGTGGCCCAAAAACAACGGGCGGGAGTGATGCTCCCGCCCGTCTTTAATTCACAGCGTTGGTAGGCTTAGCCGCCGAAGAAGCCGCGCTGCCACCAGCCGCCCTTTTTGGGCTTGGCGGCATCCTCGGTTTCGGGCTGGGCCGACGACGCGACGATGGCGCCTTCTGGCGGCAGGGCCTTGCGGGTCCGCTTGGGCGCTTCGGCGTCGACCGGGGCGGTCGCGGGCTCGGGGGCCGGGGCATCAGCTTCGGCGACGGGTTCGGAAGCGGCTTCGACAACGGGTTCGGAGGCGGCCTCCGTGACCGAGTCGAGGGGCGCGGCGTCCGCTGACACCTCGGCAGTCGCCTTGGGCTTGCGGGCCCGCGGCCGCTTGGGCTTGGCTTCGACAGCGGCTTCAGTCGCGGCTTCAGGTGCGGCTTCGGCGGTGACCGGGATTTCCTCGATCGGCGCGGCGATCGGTTCGGCTAGCGGCTTGGCCGTGGCTGGCTTCCGCCGAGTGCGCTTAGGCTTTTCGGCCGCCGGCTCGGCTTCACTCGACGCATCGGCAACGGCTTCTACGCTCGCCTCGGCGACTGCAGGCTCGGTGCTTTCCGACGCGATCGCGACGGACTCGACCGCTTCAGGCTGTGCTTCTGGCGCTGAGCTCAACTCGGCACCGCCTTCAGATGCGACCACGGCTTCGGCCTGCGGGCGATCCTCGCGCGGCAGCATCTCGCCGTTTTCGCCACGCCGGTTGCGACGGCCGCCACGGCGACCGCGACGACGACGGCGGCGTTCGTTCTCGCCCTCTTCGGTGATAGCGCCAGCTACTGCATCATCCATAGCTTCGCCTTCGGCATCGTCGCCAGCCTCGGCAACGACGGCCTCGACGGTTTCGGAACGCTGCGGCTGCGGTTGGGTACCGGTCGCAGCGGCGGGACGATCATCGCGATCGCCACGGCCACCCCGACGGCGGCGGCGCTTGCGGGCGCGGCCCTGTTCGTCATCACCTTCGCGCGGTGCATCGGCAGTGGCGACGGCGGACACCTCGACTTCGTCTTCGTCCTCGGTCTCTTCGATGATTTCTTCATCGATGCTGTCGTCGATCGCGGCGCTGTCGACCTTGACGTGTTCGCCGGTGATCGCGGCGAACTGGTTGGCGCGGGCCTCGCCCTTTTCGATGGCGAACTGGCTGCCCTGCAGCTTGCTGTCTGCGGTCAACGTGATCGAGAGGTTATACTTCATCTCCAGCGCCATCAGCGTGTCGCGCTTGGCGTTGAGGATATACAGCGCGACATCGATCGGTACGCGGACGCTGATCGACTGGCCGGTGCGCTTCAGCACCGTGTCCTCGACATGACGCATTACCATCAGCGCGACGCTCTCGACCGAGCGGATCAGGCCGGTGCCTTCGCAGAGCGGGCATTTATGGGTCGAGCCTTCGACGACGCCAAAGCGGATGCGTTGGCGGCTCATTTCCATCAGGCCGAAATGGCTGATGCGGCCGACCTGGATGCGGGCGCGATCGTTCTTGAGGCAATCCTTGAGCTTGCGCTCCACCGCCTTGTTGGAGCGGCTTTCGACCATGTCGATGAAATCGATGACGATCAGGCCGGCGAGATCCCGCAGGCGCAACTGCCGGGCGATTTCCTCGGAGGCTTCGAGGTTGGTCTGGAGTGCGGTGTCCTCGATGTTGTGCTCGCGGGTCGAGCGACCCGAGTTGACGTCGATCGAGACCAGCGCTTCGGTCGGGTTGATGACGATATAGCCGCCCGACGGCAGGGTGACCTGCGGCGAGAACATCTGGTCGAGCTGCGGCTCGACGTTGAATTTCGCAAAGATCGCCTGGTCTTCGGTGTAGGGGAGCACATTCTTGATGTGGCTCGGCATGATCATCCGCATGAAGTCTTTGGCTTCGCGGTAGGCGCTGTCGCCGGCGACCAGGAGCTCGTCGATCTCCTTGGTGTAGAGGTCGCGGATGGTGCGCTTGATCAGCGAGCCTTCCTCATAGACGAGGCATGGCGCTTCGCTGCGCAGCGTCAGCGAGCGAACATTTTCCCACAGCCGCATCAGATATTCGAAGTCGCGCTTGACCTCGGCCTTGGTGCGCGAGGCACCGGCGGTGCGGAGGATGATCCCCATGCCCTGCGGCACTTCGAGATCCCCGGCGATTTCCTTCAAACGCTTGCGGTCGGCGGTGTTGGTGATCTTGCGCGAGATGCCGCCGCCTCGGGCGGTGTTGGGCATCAGCACCGAATAGCGGCCCGCGAGCGACAGGTAGGTGGTCAGCGCCGCGCCCTTGTTGCCGCGCTCTTCCTTGACGACCTGCACCAGCATGACCTGCCGGCGCTTGATCACTTCCTGGATCTTGTACTGGCGACGCGACGGCGCGCGGGTCCGGCGCTCCGGCATTTCCTCGAGTGCATCGTCGCCGCCCAGGCTTTCGATAGGCTCGTTGGAGGAGGGCGCCTGTTCGATGTGGCCGCTGTCATCGTCCTCGGCGTCGGCTTCGGTCGACTGCGGATCGGCCTCGGCAGTGGCTTCGGCGGGTGCGGCATCGTCGGACTGGGCTTCGACGCCTTCGCTGACGCTCGGCACTTCGGCGATTTCCGCCGCGGCGTGCTTTTCGTCCTCGGCCTCTTCCTCGCGCAGCAGGGCTTCGCGGTCGGCGACGGGGATCTGATAATAGTCGGGGTGGATTTCCGCGAAGGCGAGGAAACCGTGCCGGTTGCCGCCGTACTCGATGAAGGCCGCCTGCAGCGACGGCTCAACGCGCGTCACCTTGGCGAGGTAGATATTGCCGCGCAGCTGCCGCCTGGTGGCGGATTCGAAATCGAATTCTTCGATCCGGTTACCGTTGGTGACGACGACCCGCGTCTCTTCCGGGTGGGTGGCATCCACCAGCATTCTTCTTGTAGCCATAGGTAGTTACTCCGCGCCTTCGCGCGCCGACAGCGGGCAGCCGCAAAGCGGAATCCCGAGCCGTGGCGCCATGCGAGGCGGATTGTGGGGTTGATTTGGCGCGGACTGCGCCGGGGTAGTGGCCGACGCTCGACGCGCCGCTCGAGAGAGATCGGGCCGAATACAGAAGCTGCGCCAGGTCGCTACCGTGTAACCGGTCAGCGCTGCTGGATCTCCGCTTCTCGGCCATATGACCTCTTCCCTTTGCCATCCGGACAGCACATGGCCATCCGGAAGCTGTCCGGTTCGACGAACCGAAATTTGAAACGAGGCCAGACTTGCCGCAACTTAGCGCGCCATGGAACCATGCCGGTTCTCGCTCGCCGCCGCTCGCAATAATCGCCAGCGGGGAGATGTACCTCGTACCTTTAGGCTTTAGGAGGGTTGCAGCAAATTGGCAACAGGAAACTCCAAACGTCCACTGGCCCTCAGTTTTCACGAAGACGTTGCGTTGCGCCCGACTTGTCATGCACCTCATAGAGACGCGGCTGCCGCAGAATCGCCGAACCAGCGAGGCAAGAGCGCTACAGACTGAGGCAAGACCGCTTCATTTTATTGGGATGCCGGGGCCAGTGTTGAAATCGCCGATCGCGACTCTTGCCGCACTGCTGCTGATGATTGGCACTTCGGCATTCGCGCCGAGCCTGGCGCAGGATGCGGTGCCTGACACTGCCGTTATCGAAGAAGGCACCGCCGGGCCGGTGCTGCCGGCGGTGATCGCCGTCCGGGTCTCGACGACGCCCGAGCGTGCCCGCATGGTGGTCGATCTCAATTTCCAGACCGAGTTCGCGCTGGTGTCGCTCGACAATCCCGGCCGGATTGCCATCGACCTCAAGGCCGCGGGGCTAATGTTCACCGAGTCGCCGCCGATTTCGGGCAGCGGTCTGGTCGCGGCATTCGATATGGTGATGGCCGAACCGGGCCGGGCGCGGGCGCTGTTGACGCTGGCGACGCCGGCGCAGGTGCAGCAGGCGTATTTTCTCGAAGCTTTCGATGATCAACCGGCGCGGCTGGTCATCGACCTCATTCCGGCGACTCATGACGAGTTCGCCAAGCGCGTCGCCGACGATCTAGCAGCCTCCGAGGCGGCCAAGCAGGGGGTGGCGATCGCCGAGCCGACAGCACCGGGAGTGACCAATTTACCGCCGGAAACGCGGCCGCTGGTGGTGATCGACCCCGGGCATGGCGGTGTGGATGGTGGTGCCGAGGGGCCGAACGGCGTCGAGGAGAAAACCATCACCCTGGCCTTTGCGTTGAAATTGCAGGAGGTGCTGATCGCATCGGGCCGGTTCGACGTGGCGTTGACCCGCGAGGACGACAGCTTTCTCAAACTCGAGGATCGCGTCGGGCTGGCGCGGGAGAACAAGGCTGATCTGTTCATTTCAATCCACGCCGACTCGTTCCAGCAGCCCGATATCCGCGGCGCCAGCGTCTACACCCGCGACGAGAACGCCACCGACGTGCTCGACAAGGTGCTGGCTGACGAGGAGAACAAGGTCGATCTGGTGGCAGGGTTTGCAGCGCCGGACATGGACGCGGCGGTGGTCGATATCTTGGTCGATTTGATGCAGCGGTCGATGCGCAAACAGTCGTTTCTCGCCGCCGAGGCTATCGTGCATGCGCTGGAACCGAGCGTCGAGCTGCGCAAATTCCCAGTGCGGCAGGCCGATTTCTTCGTGCTGCAGGCTCCCGACATTCCCTCGATGCTGATTGAACTGGGGTTTTTGTCCAATACCGACGATGCGTTGAACCTGACGCAAGGCGAGTGGCAGGGGCGCACCGCCGATGCCGTGGCACGCGGTGTCGCGGCGTATTTCGACGCCGAGGCGGCGTTATTGACGGCCTCGCAATGAACGGCGAGCGGGTTCGTGAAGCGCGCGGTAAGCTGGCGTTAACCATCAGGCAGCGCTTTGCTGTTAAGCTTTGCGCAATGACTCGCGGATTTCGGCCGCGCCTTTCGGGTGAATTCGCCTCATGATCCGCATAATCGGTTGGTGCTTCGGTTTGGCGATGTTCGGGCTGCTCGGCGCCGTGGCGTTCGCGGCGGTCTACATCAACCAGATCTCGGCCGACCTGCCGGATTACTCGGCGCTGAAGGACTACCAGCCGCCGGTGACGACACGGGTACATGCCGCCGATGGGGCGCTTCTGGCCGAATTTGCCCGCGAGCGACGGCTGTTCCAGCCGATTGAGACCATCCCGCAACTGGTGATCCACGCCTTCCTGTCCGCCGAGGACAAGGACTTCTATACGCATGGCGGCATCGATGTCTCGGGCGTCGTCCGCGAATTGCGCGACTATGGCATCGGCATGATGGAGGGCAATGCCGGGCGGCTGGCAGGCGCTTCGACCATCACCCAGCAGGTGGCCAAGAATTTTTTCCTGACGCCAGACCGCACCATCGAGCGCAAGATCGAGGAGGCCATTCTCGCGCTGCGGATCGAGGCGACCTACTCGAAGGACAAGATTCTCGAGCTGTATCTCAACGAGATTTATTTCGGGAGCGTCGGCGGGCCGACTTATGGCGTGGCGGCGGCGGCGCTCAATTACTTCGACAAGGCGCTGTATGAGCTGACACTGCCCGAAATCGCCTACCTCGCGGCACTGCCGAAGGGCGCCGAGAATTACAACCCGTTCCGCAACCCGGAAGCCGCAATCGAGCGCCGCAACTGGGTAATCGACCGGATGGCCGACAATGGCTACGTCACCATGGCGGAGGCGACTGCCGCAAAGGCCTCGGACCTGGTTGTCGCGCCGCGCGACAAGGGAACGCAGATTTTCTCGGCCGAGTATTTCACCGAGGAAGTCCGCCGGCAGCTGGCGTCGCTGTATGGCGAGGACCAGCTGTATGGTGGCGGGCTTAGTGTCAGGACGACGCTCGACCCGAAGCTGCAGGAATATGCCCGCGACGCGATGATGCGCGGGCTGATTGAATACGACCAGGCCGCGGGATTTCGGGGGCCGGTGGCGACGGTCGATGTGGCGGACGACTGGGGGGTCGCCGTGCATGCGCTGACGCCGCTGCGCGACGTGCCGGAGTGGCACCTTGCCGTGGTGCTGGAACTGAACGGCAACGAGGCGACCATCGGACTGCGGCCGGGCACCGATGTCAGCGGGGCGCCGGGCGCGGAACGCAATACCGGGGTGCTGGCCGGCCCGGATATCAAATGGGTCAGCAAGCGGCTCGACAGCCTCCTCAAGGTCGGCGACGTGATTTACGTCTCGCCGCTCGCCGACAAGCCGGGCAGCTTTACTCTGCAGCAGGTGCCCGAGATCGAAGGCGCGCTGGTGGCGATGGACCCGCGTACCGGGCGCGTGGTGGCAATGGTCGGTGGCTTCTCGTTTGCCGAATCCGAGTTCAATCGCGCGACGCAGGCGCTACGGCAGCCGGGCTCGTCGTTCAAGCCGATCGTTTATTCGGCGGCGCTCGACAATGGTTACACGCCGGCCTCGGTGGTGCTCGACGCGCCGATCGAAGTGCGGATGGGCGACGGATCGGTATGGCGACCGGAAAATTACGCGCAGGAATTTTATGGCCCGCAGACGCTGCGGCGCGGCATCGAACGCTCGCGCAACGTCATGACCGTCCGGCTGGCGCAGGATATCGGCATGCCGATGGTGGCCGAATATGCGCGGCTGTTCGGCGTTTATGACGGGATGATGCCGCTGCTGTCGATGGCGCTCGGGGCCGGCGAAACCACCGACATGCGGATGACGGCGGCCTACGCGACTATCGCCAATGGCGGTCGCAAGATCGTGCCGACGCTGATCGACCGCATCCAGGATCGCTATGGCAAGACCGTTTACAAGCACGACGAGCGCATCTGCGATGGCTGCACCGCGACCGACTGGGGCGGGCAGGGGGAGCCGCTGATCATCGACAATCGCGAGCAGGTGCTCGACCCGATGACCGCCTACCAAATCACCTCGATGATGGAGGGCGTGGTGCTGCGCGGCACCGGCACCTTCGCCAAATCGCTCGATCGCCCGGTGGCGGGCAAGACCGGCACCTCGAACGACTACAAGGACGCCTGGTTCATCGGCTTCACCCCGGAACTGACGGTTGGCGTTTATGTCGGCTACGACAAGCCACGCTCGATGGGTAGTGGCGCGACCGGCGGCGGCATGGCCGTGCCGATTTTCACGCATTTCATGGAGAAGGCACTCGCCGGCAAGCCGGCAACGGAATTCTCCGTGCCGGCCGGCATGACCGAAGTGTGGATCGACCCGAATTCGGGCGTGACTGCCGGAGCCGGGCAGGCCAGCATTCTCGAGGCGTTCAAGCCGGGGACCGGTCCGAACCTCGCAACTTCAGTCATCGGCCTCAACCCGGATGCATTCCTGTCGATCCAGGCCGGGCAGCCTCCGGTCGACCCGAATGTCGGGCGCGGCGGGCTGTTCTAGGCTTGGCCACGCCGTTCATTGCCTATCCGGGCCGGATGTTGAGCCTCAAGGCGGCACCGCGGGCTGTGGACGATGAACTCAGAACTATCGGTGCGCGGCTCCTCGATGCGGCTCGGGCGTCGCAGGCGTATGGACTGGCCGCAGCGCATATCGGCGAGGTCGCGCCGGTAATCGTGGTCAGCACGGCTCCGCCGGAACGCCGGGACTATCGGGTGTTCTACAATCCTATGATCGCTGCGCAGGCGGAGGACACCGTGACCGGCACCGAGGGTTCGGTGTCGCTGCCCGGGGTCGAGGTCGAACTCAAGCGTCCGGGATGGGTCGAACTGGCTTTCGACAACGAGACGGGTCAGCGACAGCGAGAGCGGTTCGACGGCTTCGTGGCGCGGTGCGTCATGCACGAGACCGAACAAGTTGACGGCGTGTTTTTCCTCGACCGGCTGTCGCGCCTGAAGCGCACTATGCTACTGAAGAAATTGCAGAAGTAACCGCCACAGGGTCCTAAAACGCGGCGATCGAGGTCGCGTGCAACGATATTGCGTACACCCGTGGAGGTTGAACCGTCGGGATGGCTCGTTTACATGAGCCGCAGGAACGGAAGGCCCGAACAGCATGCGTGCAGAAATTGAACAAGTCGTGGACGCGATCGAGCAGGCGCTCAGCCTGCTAAGGAGGCATCTTTGACTGGGATACCGCGGAAAAACGCCTCGACGATCTGAATGCCAAGGCGGAATCGGCCGATCTCTGGGACAAGCCCGAGGCGGCGCAGGAGATGATGCGCGAGCGCAACGATCTCGATACGCGGATCGGGGCGGTGCGCCACCTGCAGCAGACGATGACGGACAGCATCGAACTGATCGCCATGGGCGAAGCCGAGAACGATGCAGGCATCGTCAAGGAAGCCGAGCAGGCGCTGTTCGACCTCAAGGCGCACATCGCGCACCTGCAGATCGAAACGCTGCTGTCGGGTGAAGCCGACAAGAACGACGCGTTCCTCGAGGTCCATGCCGGTGCCGGCGGGACCGAAAGCCAGGACTGGGCGAGCATGCTGCTGCGCATGTATACGCGCTGGGCCGAGCGGCGGAAGTTCAAGGTCGAGACCATGGAATTCCATGCCGGCGAAGAAGCGGGCATCAAATCGGCGACGCTGCAGATCAAGGGTCCGAACGCCTATGGCTGGCTCAAGACCGAGAGCGGCGTACACCGACTGGTGCGAATTTCGCCGTATGACAGCGCGGCGCGGCGGCATACCAGCTTTTCGAGTACCTGGGTGTATCCGGTGGTCGACGACACCATCACCATCGAAATCCGGGACGTCGACCTCAAGGTCGATACCTACCGGTCATCCGGCGCCGGCGGGCAGCACGTCAACACCACCGATTCGGCGATCCGCATCACCCACGTGCCGTCAGGGATTGTCGTGGCCTGCCAGCAGGAGCGCAGCCAGCACAAGAACCGGGCGACGGCGATGGCGATGCTGAAATCGCGGCTGTACGAGATGGAACTGCAAAAGCAGGAGGAAGCGTCGAACGCCGCTTCGGCCAGCAAGACCGAGATCGGCTGGGGTCACCAGATCCGCTCATACGTGCTGCAGCCCTACCAGATGGTCAAGGATCTGCGGACCGGCGTCGAGACCTCAAACACCGGCGGCGTGCTCGACGGCGATATCGACGAGTTCATGGAAGCCGCGCTGGCGCAGCGGGTCGGGGTGGATAACGTCGCCTAGAGCTTTTCGGTTCTGATGGGATCAGAACCGACGCTCCAGGCTGTTTCTCTGACGCGTTTCTTCACGCGAACCGGTATCCACTTCGCTCGAAAACGCTCTAGGCGCTGACCAGCAATAGCAAGCGCTTGCCGGCTTTCAAAAACGTTGCCGGATCGAGCGGGGCACCGGCATCGCGCACTTCGAAGTGGAGGTGCGGGCCGGTCGAGCGGCCGGTGGAGCCGACCTTGGCGATGGGCGTGCCGGTATTGACCCGCTGCCCGACGGTGGCGATGAACGCCGAGAGGTGGGCGTAGCGGGTGATGTAGCCATCGCCGTGGTCGATCTCCATCACATTGCCATAGCCCGAGCGCTGGCCGGCGAACACCACTTTGCCGGCGCCGGCGCTCAGCACCAGCGTGCCCTTGGCCGCGGGAAAATCGAGGCCGGAATGGAAGGCTTTCTTGCCGGTGAACGGGTCGGTCCGGTTGCCATAAGATGAACTCAGGCGCTCGACGCCGGCAATCGGCATGTGGATCGGCGCAGTATCGACGGCGGTCCGCGCTGCCTTGAAGCGGGTGAGGGCCGCGAGGACTGCGTTGGCGTCCTCCATCAAGCTGCTGGTCGGGGCCCCATCGACGGGCGGCAGCAAGGGGCCGCCGACACCTTCGAGCTCGGCAACCGGCAGGTCGAGCCCGAGGCCAAGCTGGCTGAACTCGGCCGCAATGGCATCAGTTTGAACTGTCGCTTCCGAGGCGATGCTGGCCAGCGCCATCCGCGATTCTTCCATCATGGCTTCGACCGCGGCAGTCGCGCCGACAATGCCGGGCGAACCGGTCTCGGTCGAAATGCTGATCGAACCGGTGAGCGTCGGGTCGGGGGCAGGGGTGGTGTCCGGGTCGGCACCGAGCCCGAGTTCACTGGCCTTGGCCGCGAGCGCCTTCACATATTGCTGCTGTTCGAGCAGCAGCTCCTGCGCCTGCGACAAATCCTGCAGCTGGAGGTTCACGTCGCCGGCCTGGGCATACTGGCGCGAGTACAGCCGATCGACTTCGAGGCGCAATTCGGCGATGCGGTCTTCATAAGCGGAGACCACGGCATCAGTCTTGCCGTTCAGCAGGGCGGCAATGTCGGGACTCATCACCAGCGCCAGGCCGGTGACGACGTTGGCGACGACCAGCACGACGAACATGGCATAAAACGAGACCGGGCTGACACCGCGGCGACGCACTTCGATACGCCGCGGTTTCGGGTTTTTGCGCACTCGACCGACCCTCACGCACACTGAAACACTGGGGAGATAATGGTCCGTTAAGGTTAACAAAGGCACAAACGACAAGGCGGACGGCTCAGTCTGTGAGTCCGATGACCGCTTTGAGGACCGTTTCGGCATGACCCTTGATGCGGCTGGCCTTGATAATGCCGGCGACTTTACCATCGGTGCCAACGATGACCGTGGCGCGGATCACGCCGTCATAGGCGACGCCGAACATCTTTTTTGGACCCCACAGCCCGTACGCTTTGGTCACGGCGAGTTCGGGGTCGGCACCGAGGGTGACGGACAAGCCGTTGGCATCGCGGAACTTGGCGTGTGTCGCGACGTGATCGGGGGAGATGCCCAGCAGCAAGGCGCCGTGGGCAGCGAAATCATTGCCGAGTGCAGAGAATTCCAGCGCCTCGGTGGTGCAGCCGATGGTGCCGTCCTCGGGGTAAAAGAACAGCACCACCACCGTGCCCAGGTGATCGGAAAGCCGAAACTCGCCCCCGGTATCGGTGTTAAGCAAAAAGTCCGGGGCTATGCTGCCAGTCTCGATCATCGTCGTTTCGCCTTTTCAACCAGGGGGCCGCGCCATATTCCAGCCGGTATCATCGCCCAATGATCCAGGCCAAGCGCCATGCCGCGGGAGCGCGCAATTACACTGAGAACCAAGCCGTTACGCCAGTGAGTTCGTCCCATGCAACGGCTGAGTCCAATCCGGCCGCACCGATGACGGAGCTCAGCTCCCCGGTTCCCGCCAACGATCGCGCTGCCACGACCCGCTTACCGCCGGTGAGGCGGGCACGGCGGCGCTGGCCGCTGGCGCTGCGTATCCTGCTGTGGATCATCGCGCTGCCGATCATCCTGCTGCTGATCCTCTACGTCGTGTTGCTCGTGACGCCGATTCCGCTGAGCGCCCTGCGCGGCCCGGCCGAGGAGGCGGTTGCCGCGGCGATGCCGCCCGGATCGAGCCTCGAACTCGGCGATATGTCGGTGGCGCTCGAGGGTGGCGCCTGGCCGGTGCTGCGGTTCGCGCCGGTGACCTTTGCCGACGCCAAGACCGGTGCGAAAGTCACCATGGAGGCGCTGGAGGTTGGTTTTTCGCTGGTCCGCACGCTGATCGGACAGCCGGGGGCGACAGTGACGGTGGTTGGCCCGCACCTGCAAATTCAGCAGGATCTGTTCGGTCCGCGCCTTGCCAGTTTCGACGTGGTGCCGGACCCGGCCGGCGGCCCGCCAACGGTACGGGTTATCGAGGGCGAGGACGCCTATCCCGCCGTGCGGTTTTCGCCCAGCGGCATCAGCCTGACGGGAACGATGCCGACTGGCGACCTGCCGCTGCTGCGCTCCGACAATGACTGGCTGGTCAAGAACATGGAGGCTGCTGCCGAGGGCATCGGCCAGGTCATCGACCAGGCCCGGCTCGGCCGCTTTGCGCGGATCAGCGTGCGCGATGGCGTGCTCGACATGAACGACGCTCTCTATGGCATGTACCGGACGTTCGGAGGGCTGACGCTTGACCTGACGGCGGGCGCCGACGGCAACACGGCTTCGGGATCGTTCGCCATGGCGGTCGGCGGCAAGTCGATGGGTGGCCTGATCGACTGGACCGAAGTTTCCGATGGCACCGCCAATATGAGCATTGCGCTCAATGATATCGACCTCAACTCCTTCATGCCGACCGGCGATGCCGCGCTGGCCGGTGGCGTCACGGGCTCCGCGGCGCTGTCGCTCGGGTTCAAGTTCGATGTCGCGAACAACAAACTGCTCAGCGGCATTTTCAGGGCTGATCTGACCGGCATGGAATTGCAGCTCGGCGGGGCATTGTACCCGATTGCCGGTAACATCATCACCGTCGACTGGAACCCCGATCTCGGTGAGTTCAGCTTCGGCGATACGGCGATCAGCATCGGGCCGAACAGCGGGAAACTGTCCGGCGCCGTGCGGCTTGGCCTCGACCCGCAATGGGGGCCGACGGTGGCGATGTCGATCAAGGGCAGCGATATCGTGCTGGCGCCGGGCGATCTGCCATTGCCCGAGGTGCCGTTCGAATCGATGAGCTTCAGCGGTTGGGCGGCGCCACTTTATGGGGCGGTCGGGATCGACTCCTTCGTGCTGCGCAAACCCGGCGCCCTGCTGGCGACGACCGGCGACCTGACCCTCGTCAACGAGGGCATTGGCTTCGACATGACCGTCGCCGCCAAAGGCCTGTCGGCCGACGATCTGAAGCGAATGTGGCCATCGATGATGGCCACCGATGCACGCACCTGGATGGTCAAGGGCATTACCGGCGGGACGCTGACGAAGGCGACGATGCGCTTCAATTTCCCGGTCGGCAGCCTGGTGCCTTCGGACCCGGCGAAGCCGCTGGCCAAGGATTCGATGTCTATCGAGATGGTTGCTGACGGGCTGGTCATCAAGGGAACCGACACGCTGCCGCCGATCGCGGTGACGGGCGAAACCCGGGTGTCGATCCGCGACAACATGGTGACGCTCACCGCCGATGGTGGCGACTTGACGACCGATGAGGGGCCGATTTCGCTCACAGACGTCGCCCTGGTTGTCGACAGTTCCAACCCGGAGCAGCGGGTTACCGAAATCTCCGGCGCCATTGCAGCCGGGATCCCGGCGGCGCTGGCCCTCGCCAAAAGCCAGCAGCCCGATGCGCTGGCGAACGCCAAGTTGCCGATCGACCTCGCAGCGATCAGCGGCGATGTCGGGGTCTCGCTGGTGGCGACGATTCTCGATGGCCCGACCGGGACCACGCCGCAATACGACTACGTCATCACCGGGACGGTCAAGGATCTGGGGTCGAGCGCCCCGATCCAGAACGTCACCTTCGACAATGGCCAGCTGGAATTCATGCTGAGCGAAGAAGGCTATCGCGTTACTGGCACGGCGGATGTGTCGGGCGCCAAGACCGATATCGTCGTCGCCGGAGCGCTCGACGGCATGCCGACGGTGCAGGTGTCCGACATCAAGGTCGCAGATCTTGCGAAATTCGGCTTTGACGCCTCGGAATTCCTGTCCGGCAGCGTCACTGCGGAGGTGCAGCCGGCCAAGGACGGCAGCCTCGGCCTCAAGCTCGACCTGACAGGCGCGGGTATCACCATCAAGGATCTGGGGCTGACCAAGACCGTTGGACAGAGTGGTTCGCTGACGGCGATGATCAAGCCCGATGGCGAAACAACGCATATCGAGGATTTGAAGCTGGCGTTCAACGACGTCGCGGTCGAGGGCAAACTTGACGTCAGCGCTGCCAAGGGGCTGCTCTCGGCCGATCTGTCGCGGATCAAGCTTAGCCCAGGGGATTCGGCGCAGGCGGCAATCTCGCCGATAGACGGGGGGTACCTCGTGCGGGTGCGCGGTGAACAACTCGATCTCAAGCCGGTGCTCAAGCGCGCTTTCAGCCTGACTTCCGGGTCGGGCGGCGTGGCGGCGGAGAGCTTCAAGGATTCGATCGTCCTTGATGTCGAATTGAAGCGCGTCCTCGGCATGTACAAGACCACGGCGTATAATCTCGACCTCGACCTGTCGCTGGCCGGGACCAATCTGAAGCGCGTCAACCTGCAGACGAGTTTTGGCGAAGGCACTGCCATTTCGGTGACGACCAATCCCGGGCCAGAGGGCAAGGTAATGTCGGTGGCATTCAACGACGCCGGCACGCTGCTGCGGTTCGTCGGCGCTTATGCAAACCTCATCGGCGGCAGCGGCAGCTTCGTGCTGCGTACGGTCGATAGTGAAAAGGCCGATCACGGCAGCTTCCAACTGGCCGATTTCGCCATCGCCGACGAAGCCAAGCTGGCCGAGATCATTGCCGGCGATGCCAGTTCGCAGCAGTTGTTGCAGGGCCGTAACCAGTTCCAGTTCAAGAACGCCGAGGTGAGCTTCATCCGCCGTTCCGATCGGATAGAGGTGGTCGAAGGCCTGCTCAGTGGCGATCGCGCCGGCGGCACGCTGCGCGGGTTCATTTACACCGAGCAGGGGCAGTACGATCTGGTGGGAACTTACGTGCCGCTGTTCGGCATCAACACCGCCTTCCAGAAGCTACTGGGCCCGCTGGGTGGGCGGCAAGGCGAAGGGTTGTTCGGCGTGACCTTTGCCGTGCGCGGGCCGCTGGACAAGCCGGATTTCCGCATCAACCCGGTGTCAGCCCTCGCCATCGGCCCGTTCCGCCGGTTGTTCGAGTTCAAGGCCAAGGAACAGCCGCGGGTAGAGTGATTGCAGGTTTCGATTCGAGCCTCTAAATGTCGAGACCGACGCTACAGGAGCCGTGACGATGACCGATCTCGTTGAACGCAAAGTCAGTTTGACCCGCGAGCAGGCTAACTTCATCGATCGGATGGTCGAACGTGGCGAATTCAAATCGGCGAGCGAACTCGTTCAAGACAGTCTGGAGAAGACTATTGCTCAGGAAAGCGCTTTCGAGTCGTGGGTGGAACGGGAAGTTATCCCTGTTGCGGATGAAATGCTGCAAAATCCGCAACGGCGCATCCCGATAGCTCTCGGGTTCGACCGCATCGAAGCTAAATTGCTCCGGCGGATGAAAGCCGCTGAGTGAATGAACTGCCGCTGTTCCTTTCGCCGGCGGCCGAGGCAGACCTCGAGCAATTGGCCGATTGGATCAGCGATCAAGGTGCGCCGATCGCGGCACTTCACTACGTTCAGCGCGTGAGGAATGGACTAGCGGTTCTCGGACGCTTTCCAGCCCGTGGGCGGTCACTGAGCGAGCGCAGAAAGTCGCTGCGATTCCTACCGGTTGAGCGATCGGTGGTTGTCTATGAAATACAGCATGAGTCGATCGTCATCCTCCGCGTTTTTCATGGCGGGCAGGATTGGCAGGCGGTGCTGCAGGAACCGGACGTGCCGGGAGCCTAAACCGGCTTGATCAGAGCGTGTTTTTTCCGACCGACCGATAGTTTGATCACCCCCTCGGGGAGCACGTCGCGTTCGGTGAGGAGGTGGCGCTCGTCGGTGATGGTGGTGTCGTTGACCTTGACGGCGCCCGAGGCGATGTGGCGGCGGGCTTCGCCGTTCGAGGCGGCGAGGCCGGCGGCGACGAGGGCGGACTGCAGGCCGATGCCGCCGGCGAGCGTGGTGCGGCCGAGTTCGACGGTGTGCAGCGAGAGATCGAGCGACCCTGTTTCAAACGTCGCTTCGGCGGTCGACAGTGCTTGTTCGGCAGCTTCGCGGCTGTGGACGACGGCCGTCGCTTCGGTGGCCAGAATTTTCTTCGCGTCGTTGAGTTCGGCGCCACCAAGTGCCGCGAGGCGGGCGATCTCGGCGAGCGGCAGGCGGGTGAAAATTTTGAGGAAGCGGCCGACATCGGCGTCCTCAGTGTTGCGGAAATATTGCCAGAACTCGTAGGGCGAAAACAGTTCGTCATTGAGCCAGACGGCGCCCGATGCGGTCTTGCCCATCTTGGCGCCCGACGCCGTGGTCAGCAGCGGGGTCGTCAGCGCGAACAACTGCTTGCTGTCCATGCGGTGGCTGAGGTCGACGCCGTTGATGATGTTGCCCCACTGATCCGAACCGCCCATCTGCAGCGTGCAACCATAGCGCCGGCTGAGCTCGACGAAGTCGTACCCCTGCATGATCATGTAGTTGAATTCGAGAAAGCTCAGCGACTGTTCCCGGTCGAGCCGGAGCTTGACGCTGTCGAAACTCAGCATCCGGTTGACCGAGAAATGCCGCCCGACATCGCGCAGGAATTCGACGTAGTTGAGTTTCAGCAGCCAGTCGGCATTGTTGACCATGACCGCATCGGTCGGGCCATCGCCGAATTTCAGCATGCGCGCGAAGATGCGCTTGATGCCATCGATATTGGTGGCGATCTGTTCGATGGTGAGCAGTTTGCGCTGGTCATCGCGGAACGAGGGATCGCCGACCATCGAGGTGCCGCCGCCCATCAGTGCGATGGGACGATGGCCGGTTTCCTGCATCCAGTACAGCATGGTGGCGCTGATCAGATTGCCGATATGGAGGCTGGTCGCCGTCGCGTCGTAACCGACATAGCCGGTGATCGTCGTCGTCGCGGCGAGCGTGTCCAGCGCCTCGGGGTCCGAGATCTGGTGGATGAGTTCCCGCTCGCTGAGGGCGTTGAGGAAATCGGATTTGAACTTGGCCATCAGGAGCTCTGAACTAAAAAGTTAGCGCCCTTTGCCGGCGGCGATTTCGAGGCGGCGGCGATCGAGATATTCCGAGCACCGGTCGGTCAACTCGTCGATCTTGCCTTCAAAGAAGTGGTTGGCGCCCTCGACCACCTGTTGTTCGATGGTGATGCCCTTCTGCGTCTTGAGCTTGTCGACCAGCTTCTGCACTGAACTCGGCGGCGCCACGCGGTCCTTGTCGCCATGAATGATCAGGCCGGACGAGGGGCACGGGGCAAGGAATGAGAAATCGTAGAGGTTCTCGGGCGGCGCCACCGAGATGAAGCCTTCGACTTCGGGACGGCGCATCAGCAACTGCATGCCGATCCAGGCGCCAAAGGAAAAGCCTGCGATCCAGCAGCCGCGCGATTCCCGGTTGATGACCTGCAGCCAGTCGAGCGCCGAAGCCGCGTCGCTCAGTTCGCCAATGCCATGATCGAACATGCCCTGCGAGCGGCCGACGCCGCGCGAGTTGAAGCGCAGCACCGCAAAGCCGCGCTTGGCGAACATGTAGAACAGATTGTAGACGATCTGGTTGTTCATGGTGCCGCCAAATTCGGGATGCGGATGCATCACGATGGCGACCGGAGCATTGGGCTCCCTGCCGGGCTGGTAACGGCCCTCGAGACGGCCTTCGGGACCAGTGAAAATAACTTCCGGCATGCTTCGTCCTTGCGTCGGCTGGGTGACTGCCGGCGACCGCCCGGCATACCCGCACTGCACGACCTCGGCTTGACTACCGTACCGCCGCTTCTTAAAACAGGCACCGAAATCAGTTTAGAATAATTCGAAACTGAGGTTGCAGGTCTTTGGTAAGCGGGCTTTTGGTCAGTTGCCGACCCGTGCGAGCGCTCCTTGTAATGAAAGTGAGCGTCAAAATTCAAGAAGTGTTTGGCCCCTGCCATCGACTGGCGTTGTGGGCCATTCAAACGGCGCTTGTCGCCACGGATAGGACGCATGCCCGGCTCACCGGTTTATCTCGATCACAACGCCTCGGCGCCGCTGCTTCCCGAAGCACGCGACGCGATGCTGCGTGCGCTTGAGCTGACGGGAAATCCGGCATCGGTGCATGGGCATGGCCGCCGGCTGGCTGAGCTTATCGAACGTGCCCGCGGGCAGGTGGCGACACTGGCTGGCGCCGAGCGTGGGCAGGTGGTGTTCACCGGCTCAGCGACCGAAGCCATCCATCAGGCGTTGGTCGGCGGGGCACGGGCGCTCGGGGTTGGACGTGTCGCGGTGGCCGACGGCGAACATGACGCGGTGTTGAAGGCCGCTGAATTGAGCGGCCGGCCAGTGCTGCATATCGGGCTCGATGGCGATGGCCGGATCGAAGTCGCTGGTCTTGCGGCAATTATGCGCGATGCGGATGCCCGAGGCGAGCGGGTTCTGGTGGCAGTCCAGGCGGTCAACAACGAGACCGGGGTGGTGCAGCCACTCGGTGCCATCGCGGCGCTGGTCGGGCCCAGTCCGCATTATCTTTTCGTCGATGCCGTGCAGGCTTTGGGCAAGCTGCCCCTCGATTTTGCTGCCACGGCACCCGATATGATGGCGGGGAGTGCGCACAAAATCGGTGGACCTGTCGGCGTCGGCGCTCTGCTGATGAAGGCCCACTGCGACGGTGTGAGGCTGCTGCAGGGTGGTGGACACGAGCAGGGGCGACGGGCCGGGACGCAATCGGCAGCGCTTATCGCCGGGTTCGGCGCGGCTGCGACGGCGTTTCCGGGACGCTATGCAGCGGCTGGGGTCGAGGTTTTGGTCGACCGGCTCGAAAGCGGCATCCTGTCGATGGCCGATGACGCGGTGATTTTCGGTGGCCGGGTCGAACGCGTCGGCAATGTGGTGAATTTCGCCGTGCCGGGAGTGGCCAACACGGTGACGATGATGGGCCTCGACCTGATGGGCCTGTCGGTTTCGTCGGGCTCGGCGTGTTCGTCGGGCAAGGTCGGTGCGAGCCATGTGCTGAAGGCCATGGGCGTGCCGAACGAACTGGCTGGCTGTGCCCTGCGGGTCAGCTTCGGCTGGTCTTCGACGGAGAGCGACGTGGATGCGTGGCTTTCCGGGTTTGAAACGATCCTCGCCCGGCATCGCCTGCGGCGTGGACGGGCGGCGTAAGGCCGCCGGAGTTAGATTGATGACGATGCTCGATGATATTCCGACGCTCAAGGACAATATCGACCGCGAAACTGTCGACAAGGTGCTGGCGCTCGACGTCGACAAATACAAATACGGCTTCTCGTCCGATATCGAATCCGACATGGCCCCTAAGGGGCTGTCGGAGGATACCGTTCGGTTTATCTCAAAAAAGAAGAACGAGCCGCAGTGGATGCTGGACTGGCGCCTCGACGCGTATCAGCGTTGGCTGACCATGACTGAGCCAAACTGGGCCAAGGTGCATTACCCCAAGCTCGACTTTCAGGACATGTACTTTTACGCCGCGCCGAAATCGACGCCGGCGCCGAAAAGCCTGGCCGATGTCGATCCGGCGCTGATCGCGATGTACGACAAGCTAGGCGTGCCGCTGCGCGAGCGCGAAATCCTGGCCGGGGTCGAGCGGCCGAACGTCGCCGTCGACGCGGTGATGGATTCGGTGTCGGTGGTGACAACGTTCCGCGAGGAACTGGCCAAGGTCGGGATCATCTTCTGCTCGATCTCGGAAGCCATCCGCGAGCATGCCGAACTGGTGCAGAAATATCTCGGCTCGGTCGTACCGGTGACCGACAATTATTATGCGACGCTCAACAGCGCAGTGTTTACCGATGGTTCGTTCGTCTACATCCCGAAGGGCGTGCGTTGCCCGATGGAGCTGTCGACCTATTTCCGCATCAACGAGAAAAAAACCGGCCAGTTCGAGCGCACGCTGATCATTGCCGACGATGACAGCTATGTGAGCTATCTCGAGGGCTGCACTGCCCCGATGCGCGACGAAAGCCAGCTGCACGCAGCCGTAGTCGAGCTGGTGGCTTTCGACAACGCCGAGATCAAATACTCGACAGTGCAGAACTGGTATCCGGGCGACAAGGACGGCAAGGGTGGCATCTACAATTTCGTCACCAAGCGTGGCGATTGCCGTGGCGACAGCTCGAAGATCAGCTGGACCCAGGTCGAAACCGGTTCGGCGATCACTTGGAAATACCCGAGCTGCATTCTCCGTGGCGATAATTCGCGCGGCGAATTTTATTCGATTGCCATCTCGAACGGTCACCAGCAGGTGGATTCGGGAACCAAGATGATCCATCTCGGCAAGAACACGTCGAGCCGGATTATTTCCAAGGGTATCGCCGCCGGGTTCTCGGACAATACCTATCGTGGGCAGGTTTCGGCGCACGCGAAGGCGAAGAATGCCCGGAATTTCACCCAGTGCGACAGCTTGCTGATCGGCGACACCTGCGGCGCGCACACGGTGCCGTACATCGAAAGCCGCAATTCATCGGCGGTGTTCGAGCATGAGGCGACGACCTCGAAAATTTCCGACGACCAGATGTTTTATTGCCAGCAGCGCGGGCTGTCGGACGAGGAGGCTGTGGCGCTGATCGTCAACGGTTTCGTCCGCGACGTGCTGCAGCATCTGCCGATGGAGTTCATGGTCGAAACGCAGAAGCTGATCTCGATCAGCCTCGAAGGCAGCGTGGGATGACGTCGGACGGGACCACCCAGACGACAGAATACTGGTTTGCGCGTCGGTTTCCCGTCGGCAACCCGCGGAATAATTTGGCGCCGGTCAGCCGTAAAGCGTTGCGCGTGGTTGGCGTATTCGTCGCGGGCATGGTGCTTGGTGGTTTGATGTTCCTACTGCTTGGGCTGTCAGGCCAATTTGTCGTGGGCGCGATTATTTTCGCGCTGCTGGCTGGCGCCAGTGGGGGATATTTCATCACGAAGGCCGCTAGCATGGGCGATAAGTCCCACACGGTCGCTGATTACAAGGCCGGCCGCGTGCCCGGTCAGCTTCCGTATATGAGCTGATGGAAACACCAATCCGTAATATCGCTGACCTGACCCTCGACACCTGGACGCAGGGTTCGCTTTACGGCGGTTCCGACACTTCGTTCGGGGCGCTGCTGAGGCTCAAGGGGTTAGGGATCAGCTATAATGAAGTGCAGCCGGGCAAATCGGGCTGCCCGTTTCACAACCATCACGTCGAGGACGAAATGTTCATCGTGCTCGAAGGGACGGGGACCTATCGCTTTGGCGCCGACAGTCATCCGATCAAGGCCGGCGACGTGCTGGGCGCACCGGCTGGTGGGACGGAGACGGCGCATCAGTTGATCAATACCGGTGCGACGGTGCTACGATATTACGGGATTTCGACCAAGGCCGCGACGGAAGTCTGTGAATATCCGGACTCGGGCAAGGTGCTGACAGCGAGTCGACCGGGTGGTTTGGAGGCGGGCAAGGTGCGCCACATGCATCGCGCCGGCGCCGAGAGCATCGACTATTGGGATGGCGAGCCGGGCGCATGAGCAAACCGATCGTCAATATCGCCGAGCTCGCACTCAAAAGTTCGAGCAAGGGCTCGCGCTTTGCCGCTGCTGCCGGTCGGATCGGCGGCGTGATCGGGCTGCAGCAGCTTGGTGCGCAATATTTCGTGGTGCCGGCCGGTAAGTCGGCGTTTCCGCGCCACGCGCATCGCAGCAACGAGGAAATGTTCGTGATCATCGACGGCGCTGGAGAGTACCGGTTGGGCGATGAGACTTGGGCGGTACGAGCCGGGGACGTGATCGCGGCACCAGCGGGTGGTCTCGAAACGGCGCATCAGCTGCGCAATACCTCCGATGGCGAACTGCGGTATCTGGCGATTTCGACCCGCAACGATCCCGATATCGTGCTGTACGCCGACAGCAATAAATTCGCCGTCGCCTCGGGCGTGCCCGAGGGCGGTGGCCTCAAGAGCGCGCAGTTCTTTTATGTCGGGCGCGCCGACAGTGCCGTCGATTACTGGGACGGCGAAGCTATCGGAGACGACGAATGACCACCCCAATGCTTGAAATCCGCGACCTGCACGTGCGGGTGGAGGAGCGCGAAATCCTGAAGGGCGTCAATCTCGTCCTGCCGGCTGGCGAAGTGCACGCCATCATGGGGCGCAACGGGTCGGGGAAATCGACGCTGAGCTATGTGCTGGCCGGCCGCGACGGCTATGAGATCACCTCCGGCGAAGTGCTGATGGACGGGCAGAACATTCTCGACCTCGACCCCAACGAGCGCGCCACGGCCGGGCTGTTCCTGGCGTTCCAGTACCCGATCGAAATCCCCGGCGTTTCCACCATGACGTTCCTCAAAGCGGCGATAAATGCGCAACTGAAAGCCCGCGGTGAGGCCGTGTTATCGACGCCGGACTTCATGCGGGCAGTCAAGGATGCGGGTGCGTCACTGCAGATCAACAGCGACATGCTGAAGCGGGCGCTCAATGTCGGGTTCTCGGGCGGCGAGAAGAAGCGCGCCGAGATTTTGCAAATGGCGCTGCTGAAGCCCAAGCTGTGCGTGCTCGACGAGACCGATTCCGGGCTCGATATCGATGCGCTGCGGATCGTCTCGGACGGCGTCAACGCCCTGCGGTCGCCGACGCGGTCGATGCTGGTCATCACGCATTATCAGCGCCTGTTGAACTACATCGTGCCCGACGTGGTGCACGTGTTTTCGGACGGCAGAATCGTCAAGAGCGGCGGCAAGGAACTGGCACTCGAACTCGAGGCCGAGGGCTATGCCGGGTTCTCGGAGGCGGCTGCCTGATGGCCCTCCAGATTCCCGTTCGCATCGGGCCTGCCGAGCAGAGCCTGATCGACCAGCTCAACAGCGTCGGCGCCACCGCCGAAGCGACGCGCTTTGCGGTGATCGGCCTGCCGACCCGCAAGGTCGAAAGCTATCATTACACTGATCTGAAGCAGCTGCTGCGCACGGTACCGCCGTTGGCGAGTGTCGCGACTTCGGCGAGCCCGCCGGCGCTGCGCATTGCCGGGGCGCATCAGCTGATGATCGCCAATGGTGCGGTGCAGGAGTCTAGCACCGCGCCGGCTGGCGTCATCGTCGGCAAGACGGCGGGTTCGGCGCTCGGTCCGCGCGATGATCTGCTGGTACGGCTGAACTCGGCGCTCGCGACGGAAACGCTGTCGCTGGTGCTGGAATCATCGGTTGACCCAGTAATTCAGATCGATCGACGCACCGAGGGTCCGGCGGGGCACGCGGCAGATTCGGCGCGGATTTTTGTCGCCGATGGCGCGTCCGCGACGATCGTCGAGACCTATTCGGGGAGCAATGAGCCGCACCTGACCAACCATGCGAGCTTCGTGCAACTGGGCAAGGGCGCGACGCTGACCCACATAACCGTCGACCTTTCGAGCAAGAGCACGACGCACTTTGCCACCAGCGAGTACTTGCTGGCGGAGGGCGCGCGGTTGCGGACGTTGACTATCCATGCGGGGGCTGGGCTGGCGCGGTCGCAAGTGTTCGCGCGGTTTGCCGGCGAACGGGCGCATGCCGATTTCACCGGGCTCAACCTCGTAGGCGACGGGCAGCATGGCGATATCACCATCGACATCAGCCACGCCGTACCGAACACGACGAGCAAGGAAATCTTCAAGGCGATTGCCCGTGGCCGGTCAAAAGCGGTGTTCCAGGGGCGAATCGTCGTTGCGCGCGACGCCCAGAAGACTGACGCCAAGATGATGATGCAGGGGCTGATGCTATCGGACGAGGCGGAAATCCTGTCGAAGCCGGAGCTCGAGATTTATGCCGATGACGTTGTCTGCGGTCACGGTTCAACCTGCGGCGCGCTCGACGAGGATCACATGTTCTATTTGATGAGCCGTGGCGTGCCGAAGGCCGAGGCTGAGACCATGCTGGTGCGGGGATTTTTAGCCGAGCTGACTGACCCGATTGTGGATGCAGCGTTGAAGGAAGCGTTGGAGGCGGTGCTTGATGGGTGGTTGGGTGGTTAAAGGTGATGGAGAAATCCTCGTGGTTCGAGGCTCGCAAGGGCTCGCACCTCACCATGAGGATTTCTTGTGTTCGCCAAAGCACGCACCTCACCATGAGGATTGTTCGTGCTCGACGGCGGGACCGACTCGCCGTGGTCAAAGTTTTTGGCGTACCCAACAGAGCCCTCATGGTGAGGTGGGAGCGCAGCGACCCTCGAACCACGAGGGCGGTGAGTTGAAATCATGACCCTCGACCTCGCAAAAATCCGCGCCGATTTTCCAATCCTCGCCGAGCCGATCCACGGCCACCGGCTGGTTTATCTCGACTCTGCCGCCTCGTCGCAGAAGCCGGTGCAGGTGCTGGACAGGATGGATTTTGCGCATCGGCACGAATACGCCAATGTGCATCGCGGCCTGCACACGCTCGCCAATCGGGCGACCGAGGCCTATGAGGGCGGGCGCGAGGCGGTGCGGAAGTTTCTCAACGCCGGTCGCAGCGAAGAAATCGTGTTCACCAAGTCGGCGACCGAGGCGATCAACCTGGTGGCGTCGTCGTTTGCCGCCCCGCGGGTGGGCGAGGGCGACGAGATCGTGCTCAGCATCATGGAACACCATTCCAATATCGTACCGTGGCATTTCCTGCGCGAGCGGCAGGGCGCGGTGCTGAGCTGGGTGGATGTGCGCGACGATGGGAGCTTCGACCTCGATGCGTTCGAAGCGGCGCTGACGCCGCGCACACGGCTGGTCGCCATCACGCATATGTCCAATGTGCTGGGCACGGTGACGCCACTGAAGGAGATCGTGGCGATCGCCCATGCGCGCGGCATTCCGGTACTTGCGGACGGCAGTCAGGGTGCGGTGCACCTGCCGGTCGACGTACAGGATCTCGGCGTCGATTTTTATGTCGCGACGGGGCACAAGCTCTATGGGCCGACCGGGATCGGCGTCCTGTACGGGAAATACGATCTGCTTGCCGAGATGCAGCCCTATCAAGGCGGCGGCGAGATGATCGATACCGTCACCATGGATGCCATCACCTACAACGAGCCGCCGCATCGCTTCGAGGCGGGGACGCCGCCGATCGTTCAGGGTATCGGGCTTGGTGCGGCGATCGGCTATATGGAGAGCGTCGGACGCGAGGCGATACGGGCGCATGAGGCTGATCTCGCCGAATATGCTGCGGAACGGCTGCGACGGGTTAATGCACTGCGGATCATTGGCGATGCGCCGGGCAAGGGCGGGATTTTTTCCTTCGCCATCGCCGGGGCACATGCGCACGACGTGGCGACGATTCTCGATCGCTACGGTATTGCAGTGCGAGCGGGGACGCATTGCGCCATGCCGCTGCTCAAACGGTTTGGCGTCACCTCTACCTTCCGGGCATCGTTCGGCCTATATAGTGGTCGGGACGATGTCGATGCGCTGGTCGAGGGCATCGAGAAGGCACGGAGCTTTTTTGCATGATGGATGAGATGAGCGAAGCTGCGAACCTGCAGGTGCCACAGAGCGAACCCGAGGCGGTGCCATCGCGGCTGGCCACCGTGCATAATGGCGCCTTGCCGGAAGACGAAGTAGCGCGCATCACGTCCGAACTGATCGGCGTGCTGAAGACGGTGTATGACCCGGAGATCCCGGTCGATATTTATGAACTCGGGCTGATTTACCGGGTGGACCTCGACGACAACCGCAATTTGACCATCGACATGACGCTGACGGCGCCGGGTTGTCCGGTGGCCGGCGAAATGCCGGGTTGGGTTGAGAACGCGGCGCGGAGCGTCGAGGGCGTGCAGGACGTGACAGTCAACATGGTGTTCGATCCGCCGTGGTCGGCTGACCGGATGAGCGAAGAGGCGCAGGTCGCGCTGAACTGGTGGTAATCCGTTTCTGGTAATCCGCTGCGGCGAGGCGTATATATCGTCACTTAACGATAGAGCAGTCCGATGCCCCTGAAGATCATGAGCCTGACCGATGCCGCGGTCGAACGCATCACCGAGATCATCGGGGATGCCGACAAGCCGGTGATCGGCGTGCGCGTCGGCGTCAAGAACGCCGGATGCGCCGGCATGGCCTATACGCTCGATTATGTCACCGAACCGGTGAAGGGTGACGACCATGTGCGGGACAAGGGCGTCGACGTCTATGTCGAGCCCAAGGCGACGATGTTCCTCTTGGGCACGGTGATGGATTTCGAGGAATCGATCCTGTCGTCGGGATTTACCTTCAAGAACCCCAACCAGACCGGCGAGTGCGGCTGCGGCGAGAGTGTGCAGCTGAAGCCGGCGGATTTGAAAGCGCTCGCTGAGGCGCGGGCTGGGGTTTAACGGCTCCACCGTTTCGCGACTGAAGCGACAGTCACCCCGGCGCGCTTTTCCTTGCCTTGGGCGGGTGCCCGTGCCAATCGCAATGATATGTCCAGCCCGCCACTTACTCTGATACCCCCGAACTTCCCGCTCGTCGGCCGTGTCACGCCGCCTGGCTCCAAGTCGATCACCAATCGCGCGTTGCTGCTCGCGGCGCTGGCGCATGGTACGAGCCGGCTGACCGGGGCATTAAAGAGCGAAGATACGACGCTGATGGCCGCCGCGCTGCAGCAGCTGGGCGTGCGGATTTCGGAACCTGATCCGACGCGGTTCGAGGTGTCGAGCGCCGGGTTTCTCAAAGCTCCGGACGCGCCGCTGTTTCTCGGTAACGCCGGCACGGCCACGCGGTTTCTGACCGCTGCAGCGGCGCTATGCGACGGTATCGTCGTCGTCGATGGCGACGAGAATATGCGCAAGCGCCCGATCGGCCCGCTGGTCACGGCATTGCGCCAACTGGGCATTGTGGTGAGCGCACCAACCGGCTGCCCGCCGGTAATGATCGAAGGCACTGGTAGTTTCGGGTCTGGGCGCGTCGAAATCGATGGCGGACTATCGAGTCAGTACGTCTCGGCGCTGTTGATGGCGGCGCCGTTCGGCGACGGGCCGATCGACGTCGCCCTTACCGGTGCGGAAATCGGGGCGCGGGGCTATGTCGACCTGACTATTGCGGCGATGCGCAGCTTCGGCGCCACGGTTGAGTCCCTTGATGATCGGACATGGCGCGTGCAGCCGACCGGTTACACCGCCTCGGACTTCCATATCGAACCCGACGCCTCGGCGGCAACTTATCTCTGGGCTGCCGAGGCGCTGACTGGTGGCAGTATCGATCTCGGCGTGCCGATGTCGGCCTTCACCCAGCCGGACGCTGCTGCGGCGCGGCATATCGCGATGTTCCCGCACATGCCGGAGATTATCGACGGTTCGCAGATGCAGGACGCGGTGCCGACGCTGGCGGTGCTGGCGGCGTTCAATGCAACGCCGGTGCGCTTTGTCGGCATCGCCAATCTGCGGGTCAAGGAGTGCGACCGGATCACGGCGCTGGCGACGGAGCTTGCGCGAATCCGGCCCGGTCTGGCGCGTGAAGAAGGCGACGACCTGCTGGTGATATCCGACCCGGCGCTTGCTGGGCAGGTGTTGCCGACTCGGATCGAAACCTATGATGACCACCGCATCGCCATGGCGTTCGCGCTGGCCGGTCTGCGGATCGGCGGGATCACGATTCTCGATCCCGATTGCGTCGGGAAAACCTATCCCAACTACTGGGATATGCTGCGCTCGCTCGGCGTCAGCTTCGAAACTCAGGCGGCCTGAGTTTCGCTTTTCGCCAGTTCGGTTTCGGTGATCACCCGATTGCGGCCAGCGTGCTTGGCCGCGTAGAGGCAGCGATCGGCGCGCTCGATAATGGTGCTGCTGGTGTCGGAGGCAGTGAACATGGCAACGCCGAACGACGCGGTAATGCGCCCGAGCTTTTCGCTTGTCGACCGCTTGAGCAATTCCTTGGCCTGGATCGCCCTGCGAATATTCTCCGCGACGATGGTCGCGCCTTCGAGATCGGTCTGCGGCAGGATGGCGGCGAATTCTTCACCGCCGTAACGGGCCGCGAGGTCCTTGCCCTTGATGTTGGATTTGAGCGTCATCGCCACGAGGCGCAGCACCTGGTCGCCGGTCTGGTGGCCATAGGTGTCGTTGAACTGCTTGAAATGGTCGATGTCGACCAGCATCAGGCACATCGGCACGCCGTCATGGGCTGCGTCCCTGAGCGCTTTCGCGAGGCCCTCGTCAAAGCATTTGCGGTTGAAAATCTTGGTCAGCGGATCGAGCATCGACTCGCGGCGGACCTCGTCGAGATCGCGTTGCAGCCCGGCGATATCCTCGCGCGAGGCTTCGAGTTTACCCTCGAGTGCCCGGTTGGTTTCCTGCATCCGCTGCGTATCGCGCAGCAGCTTGATCGTCATCTCGCGCATTTTGGCCGCGTCGAGACCGCCTTCAAGATCGCCTGTCGCTGCCTGCAACGAGCCGGAGTAGGACACGGCCGTCGCCATGGCGGTATCGATGGCGTCGTTGACCGCGCCGATGCGATCCTGCATCCGCTGCGACACACTCGAGATGCGATCGTTGGCGTCCTGGGATTTGAGGAATTCGTTGTAAAGTTTTTCGGCCAGATCCTCGGTCGGCGCAGCGCCATCCCGAAATATCGAATTGATCCGCGAGTTTAGCGCCGGATTGACGCCGGTTGCATAGGTGTAGAGCAGTTCATAAAACTGCGGATACGGCGGAATGGACCCCCGTTTCAGAAGGTCGAGCGCGGAGGTGGCATAGCCAAGTGCGCGCTTGAATTCCTGCTCTGACACGCTTTCCTCGCGCTTTCGCCGGCCCTTGCAGGACGTTCGGCGATACTATCCACAAACGGCATTAACGCCCGGTAAAAGGCGTTCGGAGTCCAGGCGACGACTACCGTCAGTCCTGAACAGCTCGCGCCGTGGACCTGAGCAGAAACGCCGGCACGGGACCATCCGAGCCGAATGGGCTATCGGCGTCATAACGTTCAGCCTTGCCGCGATTCGCAAGCGCCGTGTTGTCGACTTCCGTCTCGCGACTGTTGTCTTTTCGGACGGGCGTCTCGCGATTGGCGGGCTGCCGGTTGGTCGAGGGGCGACCGGCGTTCTGGCGATCATTGCCAGTTTCGCGAGGCGTGCCGGGTTCCCGACCATTGCCCGGTTCGCGACGTTTGCGATCGCCACGCGGGGGGCGAGCCTCGGCGCGGGGTTGCTCCTTCGGCGTCTCGGCAATCTCGATGCGCGTCGGCTTGGCGATCTCTTCGCGGGGCAGGCGCGGGCTCTCGTTGCGGGCCGGGCGGCCTTCTTCGATGTACGGGATGTCCTTCTGGATCAGCTTCATCACCGCTTCGAGGTGCTTGCTGTCGGATGGGGTGACCAGGGTAATCGCGGTGCCGGCGCGCCCTGCACGCCCGGTGCGACCAATGCGGTGGACATAATCCTCCGCATGCACCGGCACATCGAAATTGAACACATGACTGACGGCCGGGATATCGAGCCCGCGGGCTGCGACGTCAGAGGCGACCAGCAGCGTCAGCTTGTTGGCCTTGAACGCTTCAAGCGTTTCGGTGCGGCTTTTCTGGTCCATGTCGCCATGCAGCCCGCCGGCTGAAAAGCCGTGCCGCTCGAGCGAGCGGGCGAGGGTGGCGATGTCGCGCTTGCGATTGCAGAAGATGATGGCGTTGGTCAGCCCTTCGGCCGCCTGCAGTTGCTGGCGCAGCACTTCACGCTTTTCTTCGGGCTTGTTGCCGGAGCGAGCGAGTTTCTGGTCGATTGTCTCAGCAGTCGAGTTTTGCCGGGCGACCTGGATTTCGACCGGGTCCTTGAGGAAAGCCTTGGTCAGCCGGCGAATTTCGGGCGGCATCGTCGCCGAGAAGAACAGCGTCTGCCGGCGGGCCGGGAGGAAGCCGCAAATCTTTTCGATGTCGGGGATGAAACCCATGTCGAGCATGCGATCGGCCTCGTCGATGACGAGGATATCGACGCCGTTCATCAGGATGCGGCCGCGCTCGAACTGGTCGAGCAGCCGCCCGGGGGTCGCGATCAGCACGTCGGCGCCGCGATCGAGCACGCGGTTCTGCTCATCAAAGGAGACGCCGCCGATCAGCAGGGCGATGGAAAGCTTGTGGTTCTTGCCGTACTTCTCGAAATTCTCATGGACCTGCGCGGCGAGTTCGCGCGTCGGTTCGAGAATAAGGGTGCGGGGCATGCGGGCCCGGGCGCGGCCGCTTTCGAGCAGTGTCAGCATCGGCAGCACGAATGCCGCCGTCTTGCCGGTGCCCGTCTGGGCAATGCCGATCAAATCCTTCTTTTGCAGGACGATCGGGATCGCCTGCGCCTGGATTTCGGTGGGCTTGGTATAGCCGGAAGCCGTGACCGCCTCGATCACTTTGCTCGAAAGCCCAAGGCCGTTAAAGTCGTCGCTCAAATCTTTAGTCCACTCAAGAGTTTTGGGGGGTCGACGGGGAGCCTCTTGAGCAGGCTGGACGTCGGCGCGAGTGGTCACTTTGACGCGCGGGACCATAGTCAATAGGTCCGGCAAGTCAACGGATTTGCAAGGTATTTGCTTAACGCCCAGCCACTCGGCACTTAGGTGGGGACGATTCGATCAATCTGCAACGGGTCAGACGTCGAGATCGGTCACGAACGCTGCGTTGGCCTGGATGAAATCGAAGCGTGCCTCGGGGCGATTGCCCATCAGCCGTTCGACAGAGGATTTGGTTTCATCGCGATCGTCGATGACCTTGACCTGCAGCAGCGTGCGCGTCGCGGGGGACATGGTGGTTTCGCGGAGGTGTACGTAGGGCATCTCGCCGAGGCCCTTGAAGCGGGTGATATCGATCTTGGCCTTGCCCTTGAACTCGGTCTTGATCAGTTCGGCGCGATGCGCGTCGTCGCGGGCGTACAGCGTCTTGGCGCCCTGGGTGATGCGATAGAGCGGGGGCAGGGCGAGGTAAAGGTGCCCGCCATCGATGAGTTGCGGCATTTCCTGGAAGAAAAAGGTGATCAGCAGTGAGGCGATGTGGGCGCCGTCCACATCGGCATCGGTCATGATGATGATCTTGTCATAGCGCAGATCGTCCTCGCGATAACGGTCGCGGGTGCCGCAGCCGAGTGCCTGGATCAGATCGGCGATCAGTTGATTGGCGACCAGCTTGTCGCGGCTGGCGCCGGCGACGTTGAGGATTTTGCCACGCAGCGGCAGCACGGCCTGGCTGGCGCGGTTGCGGGCCGATTTGGCGCTGCCGCCGGCCGAGTCACCTTCGACGATGAAGATTTCTGCGCCCTGCGCCGCGCCTTGCGTGCAATCGGCGAGCTTGCCGGGTAGCCGCAGCTTGCGGGTGGCGCTGGCGCGATCGATTTCCTTGTCCTTGCGCCGCCGCAGCCGATCCTCGGCGCGATCAATTGCCCAATCGAGCAGGCGCGTCGCCTCCCGGGGCGAGGCGGCGAGCCAGTGGTCGAATGCGTCGCGCAGCGCCGTGTCGACGATGCGGCTGGCCTCGACCGAGGCGAGGCGATCCTTGGTCTGGCCGACGAACTCCGGCTCCCGGATGAACACCGACAGCATGGCGCTGCAATGAACGAACACATCCTCGGCTGTCAGCACGGCGGCGCGCTTGTTGTTCGACAATTCGCCGTAGTTTTTGAGGCCACGCAGAACCGCGAGACGCAGTCCGGTCTCGTGGCTGCCCCCCTCGGGGGTCGGGATGGTGTTGCAATACGATGAGACGAAGCCGTCGCCGAGCGCCCAGGCGATAGCCCATTCGACGGCGCCATGCGTACCCGGCTTGCCGATCTGGCCGGCAAAGATTTCATCGACGATGCGCGTCTCGCCCTCGATCCGCGCCGCCATGAACTGCTTGAGCCCGCCGGGATAGTGGAAGCTCTCCTTTTCCGGCACTTCGGCCGAGGATAGTTCAGGATCGCACGACCAGCGCAGCTCGACGCCGCCAAAGAGGTAGGCTTTCGAGCGTGTCATCTTGAACAGGCGAGCCACCGAGAACTGTGCCTTGTCGCCGAAAATCTGCGGGTCGGGGTGAAAGCGCACGGTGGTGCCGCGCCGGTTGATCACCCGGCCGATTTTTTCCATCGGCCCCGTCGGCTTGCCGCGCGAGAATGACTGGCGATAGAGCGTCTGGTCCTGGGCAACTTCGACGATGCAATCATCGCTCAGCGCGTTGACCACCGAAACACCGACGCCATGCAGGCCGCCCGAGGTCTCGTAGGCTTTCGAATCAAATTTGCCGCCAGCGTGCAGCGTGGTCATGACAATTTCGAGGGCTGAGCGACCAGGAAACTTGGGGTGATCCTCGACAGGAATGCCGCGACCGTTGTCGGCGACGGTCACATATCCGTCAGTGCCGAAATGCACTTCGATGCGGTTGGCATGCCCGGCGATGGCCTCATCCATCGAGTTATCGATGACTTCGGCGAACAAATGATGGAGGGCATTGGAGTCGGTGCCGCCAATATACATGCCCGGTCGGCGGCGCACTGGCTCGAGGCCTTCGAGCACCTCGATATCGGCTGCGGAATAGGTGTGAGGGGCCGCCTGGCTGGGCTTTGGAGCCGGGATCGGCCTCCGGCTCTCGGACGCAGGCTCGGCGGAAAACAGGTCGTTGGGCTTAGCCATCAAGGGTCCACAAACACGCGGCGAATCGCGAGCCCGTTTCTACCACAGATCACTCTCTGAAGCGTTTCGGCCGGAAGAACGAGACGGGCCCGAAAGATGAACTGAAACTGAACAGAAGATTCGGCCTCGGTTCAATCCAGCGGCCGCACGGTGGGGGCAAGCCGAGCGTCAGGCACCACATCGAGGACTTCAAAATGCGCTTCTCTCTTCCGACCTTCAAGACCACTGCCCGCGCCGCGATGATCGCCGTTGCGCTTGGCGCCACGACACTGGCTGCGGCTCCTGCCCAGGCAGGAAGCAGCCCGCTCGGCGGCTTTTCCATCCAGTTCGGCACCGGTGGTGGCGGCAATTTCGGCTTCGGCTTTGACGGTGGCAGCAAGTACCACCACGACGATTACGAGCCGGACTATTCCGAATGCCTGACCAACTCGCAGATCCGGAAGGGCCTGCAGAAGTATGGCTTTCATAACGTCCAGATCGGCAATGAACTCAACGGCCAGCGCGTCCGGGTCTACGCCCAGTACGGCAACTGGATTTACAAGCTGCGGGTTGATCGCTGCAACGGCCGCGTTGACCAGATTCAGAAGTACAAGAAGGCCGGTGGCAACAATGGCTTCGAGTTCGAAATGAACTTCTAATCGTTTGACAGCGATTTGATCACCCGGTCCGCGGCACGCCATGCCGTGGGCCGGTTTCATGCATTACCCTGAGGCTAAAGATTTCAGCACCCGGGCCAAGGAGGCCTATCCACATGACACTGCTACGGACACTGGCGGCCGCTGCGACCGCCCTGACGATTGGCATGACGGCGATGCCCGCATCGGCCGGTTCGTCGTTCAATTTCGGGTTCGGCTTCGGCTCGAATTTCGACGATCATTTCCCGGTCATCTGCATGACGGATTACCAGATCCGGAACTACTTTGCGGACCGCGGCTACTACGACGTGAAGCTCAATGTGCCCAATGAGCAGCGCATTCAGGTGAAAGCCAGCCGCGACGGAGCGACCTATCTCATCCGCTTCAATTTCTGCACCTCGCGGATCATCGATAGCCAGAGAATTTCCTGATCCGTCAACGCATTAGCCGGCCTGGCACGAGCCCGGTTTCCCAGATCGGGACGGCTTGGCCCCGCCTGGTTTACCAATGCTTTGCTTTGTGTAAGCCCTTTTTTAAGCCGGCGCTGCTAGACCACTGACATACGGTTTTTGTCTGGAGTTGCCGTATGGGACGCGGGTTCGACGACGGTGTTGCGTGTATGTCGATCGATGCCTCAGCCCCCATTTCGACCGGGTGGCAGCAGGCCGGATTTGTTAGTTTTGCGTACCGGCTTGCCCACCTAACCGTCCCGCGCGGTCAACTGCTTTCGGCGCTGTTCGCGCTGTTTTACTTCGTGTAAGACCTCGCTCGCACTCGACGCGAATCTCTGAGGGCTTACGTGCAAACCTATCTTCGTCGCCATCGCCAGCGTGTCCCCGTATCCGCCCTGCTGCCATTCGGCAGGCAGGGCTGACCGACCGGGTCCGAAGCACGTTCGATTTCCCCACTGGTCTGTCCGTAACCGCCGCTGCGTCATGCCATTGACCGCGGTTTGATTTCGGCTTCTGGCATTGCCTAAGCGCATTTGATGCGCTTCGCTGCCGACCATTCGGGTATTCGATCATGGGCTCCATCAGCCTCAAGCATCTCTCCATTACGGCCGGCACGCCGTTGTTCACTGACCTCAACCTGGTCATCGGCGAGGGCGAGCATGTCGGCCTGATCGCCGGCAATGGGATGGGCAAGACAACGCTGCTCCGCGCCATCGCCGGGCAGGTCGAGCCGAGCGCCGGCGACATTACGCTGTCCCGAGGCCTCGCCATCGGCTTTGTCGAGCAGGACGTGCCGGCAGCACTCAAGGCACTGACGCTGCGCGAAGCCGTCGCCGAGGCGTTGTCGCCGGAGCGGCGGGACACCGAAAGCTGGCGCGTCGACGTGGCGCTCGACGAGTTCGAAACGCCGGATGCCTTGCGGGACCGTCTGGTGGCGGCACTCAGCGGCGGGTGGCAGCGGCTGATGCTGATCGCGCGTATCTGGGTCACCGAGCCCGATGCACTGCTGCTCGACGAGCCCACCAATCACCTCGACCTCGAAAAGCTGTTCTGGCTCGAACGCTGGGTGAAGCGGGCGACCAAGCGCTTGCCGATGCTGATCGCCAGCCATGATCGCGATTTCCTCGATGCGGTGACCAATCGGACGCTGTTCCTGCGACCGACCGGATCACAGCTGTTCGCCGTGCCCTATAGCGCTGCCCGCCAGGCGCTCGACGGACGCGATGCGGCTGCCGAAGTGCAACTCGACAACGAGATGAAGACCGTCAAGCAGCTGCGGAAGCAGGCGGCCAAACTCACCAATGTTGGGATCAACTCGGGCTCCGACCTGCTGGTGGTCAAGGCCAAGCAGCTCAAGGACCGGGCGAGCAAAATCGAGGATGCCGCGCGGCCGGTCCATCGGGAACGCTCAGGCGATATCAGGCTGGTCAACAGCGGCACGCACGCCAAGGTGCTGGCGGCGCTGGAGGACGTGACGGTGACGACGCCGGCGGGCGACCTACTGTTCCGCATCGCTAAGCTGCACCTGTTCCAGGGCGATCGCATCGTCCTGCTCGGCCGCAACGGTACCGGCAAATCGCAGTTGATCAAGCTGATCCGCCGTGCGGTGAACGGCGAGTCGATCGAGGGGATCCGGATCGCCGGCTCGGTGGTGACCGGCTACATGGACCAGGAACTGTCGCAATTGCCGCCGACCGAAACGCCTTCCGGGTTCATCGCCCGGCGTTTCGATCTGCAGGACCAGCGGACGCGGAGCCTGCTGGCCGGGGCAGGGTTCGTGGTGGAGCGGCAGGAGAAGCCGATTGGCAGCTTTTCGTTTGGGCAGCGGTCGCGCCTCGGGCTGCTGGCGCTGCGGTTGACCGAACCCAATTTTTACTTGCTGGACGAGCCGACCAACCACATCGACATCGCCGGTTGCGAGGCGCTCGAAAGCGAAATCCTCGCCCACGGCGCGACGGCGGTGATTGTCTCGCATGACCGGAGTTTTGTTCGGACGGTGGGGACGCGGTTCTGGAAGGTGGAGGGGCGGCGGTTGCAGGAGGTTGATAGTCCCGAGCCGTTTTTTGCCGAGATGGCGGGGTAGGGGGACGATGGGGCGGGAATGCCCGCCCCAAGGGCCTCAGGCATTGACCTGCCAGTTTTCAAGCATCGCATCGAGACGGGCGTAGCCTTCCCGGGCACCGCTTTCCATGCCGGACGCCATCATGCCGTTGCGGGCTTCGATGGAGGCCAGTTCGGAGTGGGCGCGATAGATGGTTTTGCCATCGACCTCTTCGAGCTCGACCGTGTCGATCGACACCATGTCGTCATACATGCCGACCATGCCGAAGGTTTTGACCACCCTCTCCGGCCGGGCGATCTCGCGGTACTCGCCATGGAAATCGACGTGGCCGCCATCGGCGAACACTGAGCGGATTTTCCACTTGCCGCCGACGCGCCAGTCGAATTCCAGCACGGTGTTGGCGTGCGCCGCCGGGCCGAACCAGTTGACGACATGTTCGGGCTGCGACAGGGCGCGCCACACCAGTTCGCGCGGTGCATTGAAGGTGCGGGTGAAATTGACGAAGGCCTTGCCGGCCGGGGCATCGATTTTGAGGTCATCCATGATTTGTCTCCGGTGTTGCGGGGCGGGGAATTAGTTCGGCGTGCCATCGGGATCGCCGGCCGAAAGTTTGGTGAGGTAATCGTCGAGACGATCGAGGCTCGCGGTGCGATGCCGGACATAGGCGTCGATGAAAGCGGCGACCTGTTCCATCGGCGCGGTTTCCAGCTTGCACGGCCGGAACTGGGCGTGGCGGGTGCGCGACACCAGGCCGGCGTCTTCGAGGACCTTGATGTGTTTGGAAACGGCAGCGAGGCTCATCGGATAGGGCGCCGCCAGATCATTGACGGATGCCTCACCACGCGCGAGTTGGGCCAGAATATTACGTCGCGTCGGGTCGGCCAGGGCGGACAAGGTTAGGCTTAGTGCGTCAGTCGACATCGGGATTCAACCGGTTGATAGTAAACTTAGTGGTTGAATACACAACCGTCGGTAGGGTGTCAACCAGTTGGTTGAATATGTGAGGTCGATAAGCTACCGATACAGGTCAGGCGGCCGCTACGGTGAGTTCCGCGTCGTCAGTGTGTCGCGGGCGGGACGGTTGTCTTGTGCGGCAACTGACGCTTGATGGCCTTCCATATCGGCGTGATCACCTTGCCGACTACGGGAATGAGGATGAGTCCGAGGATAAGGCCAAAAATCCCGTCTCCGAGGATGATGGCCAGTTCTCGAGCGACGCTCGATGCCGCAGGGAGCATGGCCTCGGCGTGATGTGCGGCGCCTTCGATGATTTGGTCGAGTTGGGGCAGGCCAAATTCGGTGAGACCGTGGACGATGATGCCGCCGCCCACCCAGATCATCGCCGCAGTACCGACGACGCTCAGGATCGCCATGAACACCGGTACGCCGGTGACAAGGCCGCGGCCGAACGCCCGGCCAAGGCCGGTGCGCGCATTGGTGGCCATGGCGAGGCCGATGTCGTCCGCTTTCACGATGAAGGCGACGACGCCATAAACGGCGAGAGTTATGCCGATGCCGACCACGGCGAGCACGATGGCCTGCTCCCAGAACGGCACGCCGGGGAGGGTCGCGAGGGCGATGGTCATGATTTCGGCCGAGAGGATAAAATCGGTCTGGATAGCGCCGGCTACTTTTTCGTCCTCGACGGTCTTGGGATCGATGGCGATGGAGCTGAGATTGGCCTCGTGGGCGTGGGCCTCATGCGGCACCACCGCCTCGAACACCTTTTCAGCGCCCTCGTAGCAGAGATAAGCGCCGCCAAGCATCAGCAGCGGAGTGATCAGCCAAGGCAGGAACAGGCTGAGGATCAGCGCGGCGGGCAACAGGTACAGCAGCTTATTCTTGATCGAACCAAAAGCGATTCGCGCGACAATGGGCAATTCCCGATCGGCCTTGAACCCGGTCACATATGCGGGCGTCACGGCAGCGTCATCGATCACTGCCCCCGCCGCCTTGAGCCCGGCCTTGGCTGCCTGGCTCGCTACATCGTCGAGCGAGGCCGCTGCCACCTTGGCGATGGCCGCGATGTCATCCAGCAGTGCCAACAGTCCGACGCTCATTGATTCTCTCCGTTACATTTGAAAGGTAACGGCTGAAGTTCGGCTGCGCTCCGCTGCATATTGTCTCCCTTTGTGCCGCCGCAAAAAAAGGGCCCCGCGAGGGACCCTTTCCGAGCGTTGCGGAGGAGCCTCCGATCAAGCCGAGTAGTACATTTCGTACTCGACCGGATGCGGGGTGTGCTCGAACTTGATGACTTCGATCATCTTGAGCTCGATGTAGCTGTCGATCTGGTCGTCGTCGAAGACGCCGCCGGCCTTGAGGAATTCACGGTCCTTGTCGAGTTCCTCGAGCGCCTGACGGAGCGAACCGCAGACCGTCGGGATCAACGCGAGTTCGTCCTTGGGCAGTTCATAGAGATCCTTGTCCATCGGCTCGCCGGGGTGAATCTTGTTCTGAATGCCGTCGATGCCGGCCATCAGCATGGCGGCAAAGCCGAGATACGGGTTCGCCAGCGGATCGGGGAAGCGGACTTCGACGCGCTTGGCTTTAGGCGACTGGCCGAACGGGATGCGGCATGAGGCCGAGCGGTTGCGGGCCGAGTAAGCCAGCAGCACGGGGGCCTCGAAGCCCGGAACCAGGCGCTTGTAGGAGTTGGTCGTCGGGTTGGTGAAGGCGTTGATGGCTTTCGCGTGCTTGATGATGCCGCCGATGTAATAGAGCGCGTCCATCGACAGGCCGGCATACTGGTCGCCGGCAAACAGCGGCTTGCCATTGGCCCAGATCGACTGATGCACATGCATGCCCGAGCCGTTGTCGCCATAGACGGGCTTGGGCATGAACGTCGCCGTCTTGCCATAGGCCTGCGCCACCTGATGCACGACGTATTTGTAGTTTTGCACGTCGTCGCAGGATTTGATCATCGGCTGGAACTTGATGCCGAGTTCGTGCTGGGCCGAGGCCACCTCGTGGTGGTGCTTTTCGATGACGACGCCCATTTCGCCCATCGCCGCAAGCATTTCGCCGCGGATATCCTGTGCGCTGTCGAGCGGCGGGACGGGGAAATAGCCCTTCTTGAGGCCGATATGGTGGCCGTTATTGCCGGCCTCATATTCAGCGTCATTGTTGGTCGGCAGCTCGGAATGATCGACCGAGAAGCCAACCTTGAACGTGGTGTTGGAATATTTGACGTCGTCGAACAGGAAGAATTCCGGCTCCGGGCCGAACACCACGGTGTCGCCGATACCGGTCGACTTCACATAGGCCTCTGCCTTTTTGGCCGTGGTGCGCGGATCGCGGTTGTAGGGCTGGTAGGTCAGCGGCTCGAGAATGTCGCAGACGATGTTGAGGGTCGAAGCCGAAAAGAACGGGTCCATGCAGGCCGAACTCGGATCCGGCATCAGCACCATGTCGGACTCGTTGATGGCCTTCCAGCCGCCGATCGAGGAGCCGTCGAACATCACGCCTTCTTCGAACATGTCCTCATCGACGACCGAAACGTCCATGGTGACGTGCTGCTGCTTGCCGCGCGGGTCGGTGAAGCGCAGGTCGACGTATTTGATGTTCTCGTCTTTGATCTTCTTCAGAATTTCGCTGGCAGAGCTCATTGGTCTTGCTACCCCTGTTAAGGCTGGTTTCTTGGTTTTGCTGGTGTGACGCTGTCGCCCGGGAGGAGCTAGAGCGCGTCGTCGCCGAACTCGCCGGTGCGTATACGGATGGCTTGCTCGATTGAATAAACGAAAATCTTGCCGTCGCCGATGCGGCCGGTTTGCGCGGCGTTGCGGATCGCCTCGATGGCCTTTTCGGCCATCTCATCGGGACAAACGACCTCGACTTTGACCTTGGGCAGGAAATCGACCACGTATTCGGCGCCGCGATAGAGTTCGGTGTGACCCTTCTGGCGCCCGAAACCCTTGGCTTCGGTGACGGTGATCCCCTGCAGACCCACTTCCTGCAGCGCCTCTTTGACTTCGTCGAGCTTGAATGGCTTGACGATCGCCTCGATCTTTTTCATTTCGCGCCTCCTGCTGCACCTTGGTGGGATGCTTGCCCGTGAGTATGCACGGCTTGTGCCACTGGGGAAGAACCGAGTTATCGTCAACTACGGCAAGCTGTTGGAGGCTGTCTTGGATTCAGTTTCTAAACCCGCTGCCGTGGTCTGAGCTACAAATGTAGGCATGGTGCATAATAAGTAGGCAGCTTCGGCGTTGGTTAGCAAACAGCTGTCCCTGATCGAAAATGCTTGATCCTTTGACTGCCCCCTAAACATAGGCTACATGCGCGCCACCCGGCCAGCGGGCGCTTGTCTATGCGGGTGTGGCGGAACTGGTAGACGCCCGGGATTTAGGTTCCCGTGCCGCAAGGCGTGGAGGTTCGAGCCCTCTCACCCGCACCAGACTGCGACCGTCCGGAACCATGATTTCGGCTCTGGCCACTGAACACGAATGACCGACGGGAACCGAGCGAATGCAGGTTGTAGAGACACTCAATGATGGCTTGAAGCGCAAGCTCAGCCTGACCATTCCGGCAGCGGAGCTGGCCACGGGCCTCGACGCCAAGCTCGATGAGCTGAAGAACAAAGCCAATATCAAAGGCTTTCGCCCCGGCAAGGTGCCGATGGCGCACCTGAAGAAGGTATACGGACGTTCGGCTATGTCCGAAGTGATGCAGGACGCCATCAACAAGACGGTGTCGGACACGCTCGACAGCCGTTCCGAGCGCGCTGCGGCCCAGCCGCAGGTCGACCTGCCGGATGACCAGGCGGTGATCAATAACGTGCTGGAAGGCAAAGCCGATCTGGCGTTCGACGTCAGCTATGAGATTCTGCCGGCGGTTTCGCTGATGGATTTGAATGGCCTGCCGATCGAAAGGCCGATGGTCGAGATCGACGAAGCCGATGTCGAAGTCGAACTTAAGCGCGTGTTCCAACAGAGCCGCGGCTATGAGGAAAAGGGCGAGGACGGCGTTGTCGAGACCGGCGACCGGCTCGGGCTGAAGTTCGTCGGCAAAGTCGACGGCAAGGAATTTCCCGGCGGCACCTCCGACCATGCGCACCTGACTGTCGGCTCCGGCGAATTCATCCCGGGGTTTGAGGAACAACTCGTCGGTATGGCCAAGAATGCCGAGCGGACGATCGAAGTCACGTTCCCCGAGGATTACGCCAACGCCGAATTGCGCGGCAAGCAGGCGACCTTCGACGTTACCGTGCTGCATATCGATGGCCCCAAGGCGGGCGAACTCGACGATGATTTCGCCAAGCGCATGGGTCTCGAGGACGTTGCCGGACTGCGCGAGGCGGTGAAAGGCCAGATGCGTACGGCGCTCGATTCGATGCAGCGCCAGCACGTCAAGCGCCAGGTGCTCGACGCGCTCGATGACGGCCACAAGTTCGACGTGCCGGCATCGCTGGTCGAAGCCGAGTTCAACCAGATCTGGCAGCGCGTCGTCCACGAGATCGAGCAGCATGGCCGCTCATTCGAGGACGAAGGCACTACCGAGGAAGCGGCGCGTGAGCAGTACCGTAAGATCGCCGAGCGTCGCGTGCGCCTCGGCCTCGTCGTCGCCGAGATCGGCAACCAGAACAAGGTCGAAGTCTCGCAGGACGAGCACCAGGGCGCGCTGATGGCCGAAGTCCGCCGCTTCCCGGGGCAGGAACAGCAGGTTTACGACTATTACCGCAAGAACCCCCAGGCCCTCGCTTCGCTGCGCGCGCCGGTGTTCGAGAACAAGGTTGTCGATTATGTCGCCGAACTGGCAACGGCGACCGAAAAGAAGATGACTCGTGCGGAGCTTGCCGCACTAATCCAGGCGGATGACGAAGTGCCGGAAGAGCATCATCACGATCACGATGATCATGAGGGGCATGACGATCACGAGGGGCACAACCACTAAGGTTGGGTTTTTCAAGATTTCAGAGGCCGCCCGGTGGGCGGCCTTTTTATTGTGGGAGCGAGCACCGTAAGGTAGGCCCGCGGATCAAGTCCGCGGGAAGCGAAGTGGGGTTGGGTGCTTGACGGAGTAGATGCGGGTTGGGTGCCGGCTGGGGTAGATGCTGGCTGGGTGCAGGGTGCGGTAGGTGCAATCTAGTGTAGGTGCAATCTAGTGTAGGTGCGAGCGGCACTAATTCGTGCTGGCCAGCGGCGAGGCGGGCTGGACGAGCCGGGTAGGGTCGGGTGGGATTTGCGGCAGTTGCAATCCCAGCACTGCGCCGCTTCCCGCGGGCTTGATCCGCGGGCCCAACTTGGCGCCTGCGCTGATCGCGGTTAGTGTCGCGCATGTTTCCAAACGACCAATTCCTGCTCACCCCCATCCAGATGTCGCGCGCCGACCTCCTGGCCGAGGCTTTAGGGACGCCGTCGCTGACGCTAATGGAAAATGCCGGCCAAGCTGTCGCGGATGCGATTGCGGAGCGGTTTTCCTCGGTGCCGACGCTGGTGCTTTGCGGCCCGGGCAACAATGGCGGCGATGGTTTCGTCGTCGCCCGCCTGCTTGCGGCGCGCGGTTGGCCGGTTTCCATCGGTTTCGTTGGCGATCGGACGCGCGTAAACGGCGATGCGGCGACGAATGCGGACCGCTGGCAGGGTCCGACTTCGGCCGCGGACTTTTCAATCTGCGAACTGATTGTCGACGCCTTGTTGGGTGCAGGACTCGATCGTGACGTCGGCGGTGAATTTTCGGCGATGATCAAAATGGCTAACGCTTCCGGGAAACCCATCATCGCCATCGACGTGCCGAGCGGCGTCGACGGCGCCACGGGCGAGGTGCGTGGCACGGCGATCAAGGCTGCGCTGACGGTGACGTTTTTTCGGCGGAAGCCCGGCCACCTGCTATTGCCGGGACGCGAGCTTTGCGGTGAGGTCGTGCTGGCCGATATCGGTATACCTGACGCCGTGCTTTCGGACATTGCTCCAACCGCTTCCGAGAACACCCCATCGCTGTGGCGCTTGCCGAAGCTGACGCTCGACTCGCACAAATACAAGCGCGGCCATGTCGTCGTTGCGTCGGGGGAGCAGCTCAAGACCGGCGCCTCGCGGCTCGCGGCACGGGGTGCGTTCCGCAGTGGCGCCGGGCTGGTGACGCTGGCCGGTTCGCGCGATGCACTGCTGGTCCATGCTGCGCACGTCACCTCGATCATGCTGCGGGAGGTCGATGACACCACCACGTGGAGCGAATTGCTGGCCGACACGCGGCTCAATGTCGTGGTGGTGGGGCCGGGCATGGGTGTCGGCGTAGACACTAAAGGCAAAGTGCTGGCGGCACTGGCAAGTCCGGCTGCAATGGTCCTGGATGCCGACGCGCTCAGCAGTTTCAAGGACGACCGGCAGACGCTGTTCGATGCTATCGGCGCGCGTCGGGCGCCGGTGGTGCTGACGCCGCATGAAGGCGAGTTCGGGCGATTGTTCGATAGCACGGGCGGCGGCAAGCTCGAACGCACCCGCGCCGCGGCCGCGACCAGCAGTGCCATCGTGCTGCTCAAGGGCGCCGACACGGTGATCGCCGCGCCGGACGGCCGCGCCGCCATCAATGCCAATGCCCCGCCATGGCTCGGCGCCGCGGGTGCGGGCGACGTGCTGGCTGGGATGATCGGGGGATTGCTGGCTCAAGGCATGGCCGGCTTTGAGGCTGCATGCGCTGCGGTGTGGATTCACGCCGAAACCGCCAACAGCTTCGGCGGCCCCGGAATGCTCAGCGACGATCTGCCGGATTTGCTGCCGGGCGTCCTGGGAAATTTTATGGGCTGATCGTCACCACGTCACGTCCAGTCGATCGAGGCCGTGGAAATGGTAGACGTTTTTGTACTCCGGCGCGGCGGCAAGGCGGAGGTTGGGCAGCCGCTCGAACAGGGTTTTCATTGCTACCTGCAGCTCGATGCGCGCCAGCGGCGCGCCGATGCAGAAATGGATGCCGGCTCCAAAGCTGACGTTGGCGCCGTCGGTGCGGAATGGGTCAAAGCGGTTTGGCTCGGTGAAGCGGCGCGGATCGCGATTGGCGGCGCCGAGCAGCAGGCCAATGGTATCGCCGAACTTCAGGGATACGCCGTCGAGTTCGACATCCTGAAGCGCGTAGCGTGTGAACATGTGCAGTGGCGCATCGTAGCGTAGGCACTCTTCCACTGTCGCGGCGGTCTGTGCATCGGTCGCGAACAGCGATTGCGGGTCGAGCCCACTTTCGAGGATCGCCTTAACGCCGTTGCCGGTGGTGTGGACCGTCGCCTCGTGGCCAGCGTTTAGCAGCAGGATCGCGGTCGACATGACCTCGTCGTCGCTGAGCTGCTGCCCATCGATCTCGGCGGTCAGCATGTGGGTGAGCAGGTCCTCACGTGGAGCGGCCCGGCGTTCCGCGGTTTCCGTGCGTAGATAGTCCATGAAATCGATCGACGCCTGATTGGCATCGCGCTCGGTCGCTTCGGTGACGCCGAACATGTACATGGCGACCATCCGGTTGGACCAGCCGAGCAGTTGTGGCGCCATTTCGGCAGGCAGCCCCAGCATTTCGGCGATGACGATGGCGGGAATCGGCGCGGCGAAACTCTGGATCAGTTCGGCACCGCCATCCGCCTCAAAACCGTCGATGATTTCGTGGGTCAGCCGTTCGATCCGCGGTCGCAACTGCTCGACATGGCGTGACACGAAGGCCCGGTTGACCAGCGCCCGCAGCCGCGTGTGCGCCGGTGGCTCAAGGTTGAGCAGGGTGTATTTTTCGGTTTGATCGAACGCTGCGGTGTGCGCCTTGGGCGCAGGCATGCCGAGCGCCTCGCGGGTCGCCAGATGCAGGATCTGCCGCCCGAAGCGCTTGTCGCGCAGCAGCGCACTGACTTCGCGAAAGCCGGCAAAGCACCAGTGGCCGTAATCATTCCACCGAAACGCCGGGGTCTCGGCATGCACGGCATCGTAGAAGGCATAGGGGTCGTGGTAAAACGCAATTTCGCGCGGTGCGGCGGTGGCGGAACGGGTGAGGGCGTCGACGGAAAATGGTAAGCTCATCGGGCGATCAAAGCAGCGGTGGCGGCGCCGCGCAACTTGATATATCGCCGGGGCGGATCGACCTGCGCGGAGTGCATACCATGACCGAACTGACCCTCACCGAGGCCATGGACAATGTCTATGCGTCGATCCGGGCTGATAACCTCGACCTTAACACCCACATTGCAGCGCTGAAGGCGGTGATGACGCGGGACGGATTGACCGAGGCGGTGTTCGAGCCGGGGAAGCTGGCGCAGAATAATCGGCAGGGACGCAAGCTGATGCAGTCTTATTTCCGCAAGCGCGGCATCGACGTGGTGTTTGCGGCCTAAGAGACAGACGAGAGCCCCAGCGCGCGCGTCAGCTGCGTGCGGACAGCGGCAAGCGTAGTGTCATCAAGCCTGCCGATGGTTTCGGCCGTGCCGGCTTCGATGGTCGCGAGTTTCAAGGTGCGGACGATCGACGGCGCTGCGAGGCCGGTCAGTTCAAGCGATACCGGAATAGCAATATCACCTGGCCATGGACGATTTTCGATGCTGGTGATCATCAGCACCCAAAGCAGCAATCCGGACCCGAGCGCTCCGTCCGAGACCACAAGCGCCGGACGGCGCTGAGTAACCGGCCTATCGGTATATGGAAACGGCACGCGGACGATGTCGCCGGCTTTAAAGATCGCCATAGGCCTTGCGGTCGGCGACGCTGTCCCACTCATCAAACAACGCGAACGGATTGTCGGCTATCGGCGGCGCGGCCTTGGTGATGACGACACGCGCGCCATCGATCTGATAGGCAAGAGCGTCACCTTCTCGAAGTCCAAGCGCGGCGCGGACCGGTTGCGGGATCGTCGTCTGGGCCTTGCTGGTTAGCTTGCTGATGATCATGTGATGCTCCTCGAGCAATGTAAGGAAATTCCTTACGGACGACAAGCGCCTAGCGCCCTCTCAAGTGCCCTCTTGTTGCCCGCCTCATTCGCGCCTATCTCCGCCTTTACCGCCCGTTAAGGCGCGGTGTCTGCAATCGGCCTCACCGCAAACGGCCGATTCGTTTTACCCACAGGGGCAGGGGCTATGAGAGATCTCGTCGATACCTATTACAATTATCTGGTCCCCACGGTGGTCGAGCAAACCAACCGCGGCGAGCGCGCGTTCGATATTTATTCGCGGCTGCTGAAAGAACGCATTATCTTCGTGACGGGTGTCGTTGAAGATAACATGGCGACGCTGATCCAGGCGCAGCTGCTGTTTCTTGAGTCCGAGAATCCGAAGAAGGAAATCTCGCTCTACATCAATTCTCCTGGTGGCGTGGTTTCGGCCGGGCTCGGCATCTACGACACCATGCAGTTCATTCGTCCGCCGGTAGCAACGCTGGTGACGGGGCAGGCCGCCTCGATGGGGTCGTTGCTGCTTGCCGCCGGTGAAGCTGGGATGCGGGCGTCGCTGCCCAATTCGCGCATCATGGTCCACCAGCCTTCGGGCGGCTACCAGGGTCAGGTAACCGATATCCTGATTCACGCCAAGGAAGTCGAAGGCCTGAAGCGCCGCCTCAACCAGATCTACGAGAAGCACACGGGCCGCACCTACGAGGAAATCGAAAACGCGCTCGAGCGTGATCGCTTCCTCTCGGCCGAGGAGGCCAAGGTGTTCGGCCTGATCGATAATGTTTTTGAAAAGCGCGCTGTTACCGAGCAGGCGTGATCGAATTAACGCAATCGCCGGTTGGTGTGAATGTGTGTCTTCCGTTGAATTGCACCCGGCCGGATCGACCGTTATGGTCGGTTCGGCTTAGTTCTTGTTAAGGCGACGTACGGTACGTTCGTACGACGCGGCATCGGGAGCGCCCACAGCTCCCTGGAGTGACAGGATGTCCAAAGAGACGACCGGCGAATCCAAGAATACGCTCTACTGCTCGTTCTGTGGAAAATCGCAGCACGAGGTCAGGAAGCTGATCGCGGGTCCGACCGTCTTCATCTGCGACGAATGCGTTGAGCTCTGCATGGATATCATCCGTGAAGAGAACAAGACGTCGATGGTGAAGTCCGCGGACGGGGTGCCGACCCCGATGGAAATCTGCAAGGTGCTCGACGACTACGTGATCGGCCAGTACCGGGCCAAGCGCGTGCTTTCGGTCGCCGTGCACAACCATTACAAACGCCTGCATCACGCGACGAAAAACCAGGATATCGAGCTTTCGAAGTCCAACATCCTGCTGATCGGACCGACCGGGACCGGCAAGACGCTGCTCGCGCAGACGCTGGCCCGTATCCTCGACGTGCCGTTTACCATGGCCGATGCGACGACGCTGACCGAAGCCGGTTACGTCGGCGAGGACGTCGAGAACATCATCCTGAAGCTGCTGCAATCGGCCGACTACAATGTCGAAAAAGCGCAGCGCGGCATCGTCTACATCGATGAAGTCGACAAGATCAGCCGCAAGTCGGATAACCCCTCGATCACTCGCGATGTCTCGGGCGAGGGCGTGCAGCAGGCGCTGCTGAAAATCATGGAAGGCACCGTGGCTTCCGTACCCCCTCAGGGTGGGCGCAAGCATCCGCAGCAGGAATTCCTGCAGGTCGACACGACCAATATCCTGTTTATCTGTGGCGGTGCCTTTGCCGGACTCGAACGCCTGATCCAGTCGCGGTCGGAAGGTTCGGGCATCGGTTTTGGCGCCGTGGTCAAGGACCCCAAGGACCGTCGCGTCGGCGATGTGCTGAAGGACGTGGCCCCCGAGGATCTGGTGAAGTTCGGGCTGATCCCCGAGTTCATCGGCCGCTTGCCGGTGCTGGCAACGCTCGAGGATCTCGACGAGACCGCGCTGATCCAGATCCTGACCGAACCCAAGAACGCACTGGTGCGCCAGTACCAGCGGCTGTTCGCGATGGAAGACACCGAGCTGACGTTCCACGAAGACGCGCTGAAGGCGATCGCCAAGCATGCCATCGAGCGGAAGACCGGCGCCCGTGGGCTGCGCTCCATCATGGAGGCGATCCTGCTCGATACCATGTTCGACCTGCCTTCGCTCGAGGGCGTCGTGGAAGTGGTGATCAGCGAGGAAGTCGTGAACGGCAAGGATGTCCGGCCGCTCTATATCTATGCCGAGCGCAAGCAGGACGAGGCGCTTCCGACCAGCGCCTAAGCCTGAGTTTGCCGCGAATCCGAACGGGGAGTGCCGCAGGGCGCTCCCCGTTGGCTATTCCGACCCTCGAAGTTGCAGCCGTCGCGCTGCCGCTGGTCAGGGCCGGAACGGGGTGACATAGTCGGTGTCAGACTGAGGAGCGGCAACATGAAATACGACAGTATTCTAGGGACCATTGGCAACACTCCCGTAGTGCGGATCAACAAGCTCGCGCCGGAAGGCATCAACCTTTTCGTCAAGGTCGAAGCGTTCAACCCGCTGGGGTCGGTCAAGGACCGATTGGCGCTGGGCGTGATCGAGGCGGCGGAACAGTCAGGCGAACTGAAGCCAGGCCAGACGGTGATCGAGGCGACGAGTGGCAATACCGGCATCGGTCTGGCCATGGTGTGTGCGCAGAAGGGCTATCCTCTGGTCCTAACCATGGCCGAAAGCTTCTCGGTCGAGCGGCGCAAGCTGATGCGCTTCCTCGGCGCCAAGGTGGTTCTGACGCCGGCGCCGCTGCGTGCCAGCGGCATGGTGCAGAAGGCGCGCGAACTTGCCGAAGCCAATGGCTGGTTCATGACAAGGCAATTCGAGAATGACGCCAATCCGGCAATGCACGAACGGACGACGGCGCAGGAAATCCTGAAAGATTTTGCAGGCGAGCGGCTCGACTACTGGGTGACTGGCTTTGGTACCGGCGGCACGCTGCAGGGCGTCGGCAAGGTGCTGCGTCGCGAACGCCCGGAAACCAAGATCATTGTTGGTGAACCCGATGGTGCGGCGATGTTGACCGAAGGATCGGAGCAGGAACGCAATCCGGACGGCACCGGAGCGGGCAGTCACAAAGCCTGGAAGCCGCACCCGTTCCAGGGCTGGAGCCCGGATTTCATCCCCAAGATCACCAGCGACGCCGTGGCGATGAAGCTGATCGACGAAGTGGTGCTGGTGGCCGGCCCCGAGTCGATGCGCCTGAGCATGGAACTGGCGCAAAAGGAGGGCATCTTTGTCGGCATCACTTCCGGTGGCACATTCGCCGCCGCGCTGCAGATCGCTAACCGAGCGCCGAGGGGCTCGACCATTCTCTGCATGCTGCCCGATACCGGGGAGCGGTATCTCTCGACGCCGCTGTTCGCCGATGTCGCGATCGACATGACCGACGCCGAAATGGCGCTGTCCTTGTCGACCCCGGGAGCGCAGTTGCCGGCAAAAGTAGCTGCGTGAGAGGGTTTGATCCTCTCCGGTGATGCAAAAAACCGAGCCCTGACGGCGCTGCACGACGGGGCTGCATCACAATCGCCGTGCGACGGCTTGCCCTTCGAGGGTATGAACCTATTTATTAATCAGACTCGGCCCAGCGTGCATGGTGGGCAGTTCTGTTAGGGGCGCGCTAACCATCTTTCCTCCCAAGCGGGCCCCCGGAAAGGAAATAACATGTCGGACGTAAAGTCGGGGGACGAGACCAGCCGCGATCGTGTGTATCCGGTCCTCCCCCTCCGAGACATAATCGTATTCCCGGGCATGATCGTGCCGCTGTTTGTCGGCCGTGAAAAGTCCGTCAAGGCACTCGAAGAGGTGATGCGCGACGACAAGCACATTCTCGTCGTCACCCAGAAAAACGCGCAGGACGACGATCCGGCGCCGGACCAGATCTATACGACCGGCACCATCGCCACGGTGCTGCAACTGCTGAAGCTGCCCGATGGCACCGTCAAGGTGCTGGTCGAGGGGCTAAGCCGCGCGACGATCGATCGGTATCTGCAGACGGTCGATTACTTCGAGGCCGAAGCGACGATTCTCGAGGAACTCGATGCCGACAAGGTCGAGACCGAGGCGCTGGCGCGTTCGGCTCAGGCTGAGTTCGAGAACTACGTCAAGCTGAACAAGAAAATCAGTTCGGACGTGGTGGCCGCCGTCGGGCAGATCGAAAATCACAGCAAGCTGGCCGACACTATCGCCAGTCATCTGGTGATAAAGATCGCCGAGAAGGAAGACTTGTTGGCGACCATTTCGGTGGCCGAGCGCTTCACCAAGATACTCGGCCTGATGGAGGGTGAGATCGGAGTGCTGCAGGTCGAAAAGCGCATCCGGTCGCGGGTCAAGCGGCAGATGGAGAAGACCCAGCGCGAGTACTACCTCAACGAGCAGATGAAGGCGATCCAGCGCGAGTTGGGCGATGGCGAGGAAGGCTCGAACGAAGTCACCGAGCTCGAAGATCGCATCAAGAAGACCAAGCTCAGCAAGGAAGCCCGTACCAAGGCAGATGCCGAGGTCAAGAAGCTCAAGACCATGAGCCCGATGTCGGCGGAAGCCACCGTCGTGCGCAATTATCTCGATTGGCTGCTTGGCCTGCCGTGGGGCAAGAAGAGCAAGGTCAAGAAGGATCTGGCGTATGCCGAGCAGGTGCTCGACGCGGATCACTATGGTCTCGAGAAGGTCAAGGAACGCATCATCGAGTATCTGGCGGTGCAGTCACGCACCGGAAAGCTCAAGGGGCCAATCCTCTGCCTCGTCGGCCCTCCGGGTGTCGGCAAGACCTCGCTCGGCAAGTCGATCGCCAAGGCGACCGGCCGCGAGTTCGTGCGCATGGCCCTTGGCGGCGTCCGGGACGAGGCCGAGATTCGTGGCCATCGTCGGACCTATATCGGCTCGATGCCCGGCAAGGTCATCCAGTCGCTGAAGAAGGTCGGTAAATCCAACCCGCTGTTCCTGCTCGATGAAATCGACAAGATGGGCCAGGACTTCCGCGGCGATCCGTCTTCGGCCCTGCTCGAAGTGCTCGATCCGGAGCAGAACCATACGTTCGCCGATCACTACCTCGAGGTCGACTATGACCTTTCGGACGTGATGTTCGTGACGACGTCGAACACGCTCAACATTCCTGGTCCGCTGATGGACCGCATGGAGATCATTCGCCTCTCGGGTTACACCGAGCAGGAGAAGCATGCGATCGCCAAGCAACATCTGATCCCGGAGACGCTAAAGGAAAACGGCCTGACAGCGAAGGAATTCGAGCTGTCCGACGAGATGCTGACCAAGGTCATCCAGCGCTACACACGGGAGGCCGGGGTGCGCAGCCTCAAGCGCGAGATTTCGAAACTGATGCGCAAATCGGTGGCGGAAATTCTCAAGCTCAAGACTCGCAAGGTGGTGATCACCGAGGAGGTAATGACAAAATACCTCGGCGCCGACATCTACACGCATGGCGAAATCGAGGCCGAAGCGCAGGTGGGTCTGGTGACTGGCCTCGCATGGACCTCCGTTGGCGGCGAATTGCTGACCATCGAAGGCGTGATGACGCCGGGTAAGGGCCGCATGACGGTCACCGGCAACATCAAGGAAGTGATGAAGGAGTCGCTGACTGCAGCGACGGCTTATGTCCGGTCGAAGTCGATCGAATTTGGCATCAAGCCGCCGATGTTCGATACGCGCGATATCCACGTGCATCTGCCGGAAGGCGCGACCCCCAAGGATGGTCCGTCGGCTGGTATCGGCCTCGCCACGGCCATCGTCTCAGTGATGACCGGCATTCCGGTGCGCAATGATGTCGCGATGACCGGCGAGATCACGCTGCGGGGCAGGGTCCTGCCCATCGGTGGGCTCAAGGAAAAGCTGTTGGCGGCGCTGCGCGGCGGCATCAAGAAGGTACTGATCCCTGAGGACAACATCCGCGATCTCGCCGAGATACCGGACATCGTCAAAGAGGGCATGGAGATCGTGCCGGTCAGTCGAATGGACCAGGTGATCAAGCATGCGTTGGTGCGCCAACCGATACCGATCGAGTGGAATTTCGATGATGTGAAGACCGACACCACGATCAAGGTTGATCCAGCCGCAACCGACGGCGAGGATCTGACTGGGCTGCCACACTAGACATTTCCGTCAGGAATACGAACGGCGCCTGCGGGCGCCGTTTCCATTTCTACAGGGTTATAGCTTGGCCGCTAAAGAATAAAACGTGAACATGCTTGTCACGGCACCGTGAACGCGGTATTGCTCAGGTTGGCCGCGGACTATTGGGCTACCTTGCAGCAATTACGGAAATTGCAATGAATCGAGCACTGGTCGTCATCCTCGCAGCCGTTATGCTTGACGCAATCGGTATCGGCCTGATCTTCCCGATCCTGCCGCGGCTGCTGGAGGACGTCGCGCATAGCCGCGATATCACCGTGCTAATCGGCGTCATGCTGGCGCTGTATTCGGCGATGCAGTTCCTGTTTTCGCCGCTGCTCGGCATTCTGAGTGACCGCTTTGGCCGCCGACCCGTGCTGCTGCTCTCGCTGGCTGGCGCGGCAATTGACTATTTAGTCATGGCATTCGCACCCGAACTCTGGATGCTGGTGGTCGGCCGGGCAATTTCGGGCCTGACCAGCGCCAATATGGCCGTCGCCACGGCCTACATTACCGACATCAGTCCCGAGGAAATCCGGGCCAGGCGTTTCGGCTATTTCCACGCGATGTTCGGGATCGGCTTCATCATCGGGCCGGTTTTGGGTGGCTTTCTCGGGGATATCTGGGTTCGGGCACCGTTCATCGCGGCGGCCGTGCTCAATGCCGGCAATTTTGCCCTGGCCTGGTTCGTGCTGCCGGAGTCGCGACGCGGCGACGCATCGGCAAAGTTCGATTATGCCAACCTTAATCCATTCCGGCCGCTGGGTTGGGCCTTAAGCTTCGCACCGCTGCTGCCGCTGATGGCAATCTTCGTCGTCATGAACTTCGTCGGCACCATGTACGGCACCATCTGGGCGCTGTTCGGCCAGGATCAATTTGCCTGGAGCGGCCTGATGACAGGCGCCTCGTTGGCCTGCTTCGGGTTGTTCCACGCCGGCGCGCAGGCCTTTCTGACCGGGCCCGCAGTCGCCCGACTGGGCGAGCGCTGGGCACTGGTCGTCGGCATGGGGTTCGAGCTCACCGCGCTGGTAATCCTGGGCTTTGCCATGCAGGGGTGGATCCTGTTTGCCCTCGCACCGCTGTTTGCGCTGGGCGGTATCGGCATGCCGGCGCTGCAGTCGATGACTACATCGCAGGTCGACGCGGACAATCAGGGAAAGCTGCAGGGGGTCTTGGCGAGCCTTGTCAGTCTATCCGCAGTGTTCGGGCCGGTGGTGTTCAGCTTCATCTATTTCGCGCAACGCGAAACCTGGCCCGGCCTGACCTGGATCATCGGCGCAAGCATTTACCTGCTGGCGCTGCCGTTGATGTTGACTATCCGGCGGCGCAAGACGCCGATCGGGCCCCTGGCCAACCGGCCGGCCGAATGAGCTATGATCGACCCGACAAGGTCTCAAACCGCATTTCTTCAACAGGAATGGGCTCAGAGGCAGGCGAAAATGCCCGGAAATCCTTGCCTTTTGGTCAGAATCGGATTTGGGTGGCGCCGTTTTGGTTCGCCAGCAACGGCGGGCATCCACAGTGAGGAAACGCTATGAACAAAAACGATCTGGTCGGCGTCGTGGCCGATAAGGCCAAACTGACCAAAGTCGAGGCGACCGACGCAGTCGATGCCATGTTTGACGCAATCACCGAGGCGCTGAAGGGCGGCGACGACATTCGTCTCGTTGGATTCGGGACTTTCTCGGTTTCCCAGCGCAAGGCCTCGACTGGTCGCAACCCCGCGACCGGCGCGCCGATCGAAATCGCTGCCTCCAATCAGGCGAAGTTCAAGCCCGGCAAGGGCCTGAAGGACGCGATCAACTAACAATTTGCCAAGCCTTGTGGCTTTGCGCATGGCCCCGGCATGACCGGGGCCATTTGCTTTTGAGCGGACCATCGGCTAAGAGCCGCGCGTGCTGCCGTCAGGAGCCCGTCGGGCGCCCAGACGGGTCAGGACGGGCGATTAGCTCAGTTGGTAGAGCGCCTCGTTTACACCGAGGATGTCGGCGGTTCGAGTCCGTCATCGCCCACCACCTTTCGCAGGCATCGCCGCTGCGGCACTGTCCGCCTTTATCTGCAACCGAAGTGAACGATGTCGGAGCTGAGCCGGCAGATACATTCGGTTACTACCCACGACAGCATCGCCGGTTTCATGTGACGATCGCTTGCCCTGGCGGGAAAACGTTCTGTTCGCTCGCGCGACCTTCTGCTTTACGCGGAGGAGGGTTGCGAGCCTGATGGCTGGTACGGCGCGCGCCAGACGTTCGGCAACCGACGCATCTGGACCGGATCGCCGATCCCCCGGGACATCCCGCACAAAACCTCCAACCTCGCTTGACTTGGGGTAGGGGCGCCGCTAAACGGACCCCACTCCGCGGCCAGTCGCGTTCGTGGGGGTGTAGCTCAGTTGGTTAGAGCGTCGGCCTGTCACGCCGAAGGTCGCGGGTTCGAGCCCCGTCACTCCCGCCATCACCCTTCACGACTTTACCGGTTTGAAGCGCCGTTCACGACGGTGCTGCTGCTTCGGTTTTGCCAAGCTCGCGATCAAACCTTCTGGCCTTAATTGCACGGACTGCTGTCGCGGTTCCTCAATCGAAAGCTCGGCCGCGTCACTAGCGTTGTCAGAATTGCGCACCAGCCCCAACCTATCGTCTTGAATAGGCAACGCTAACTGGTGACCCCTGTAAAAAACTGACTGAAGCTTCGCTCGTTGCAGACCGGGGAGCAAGTTGTGTGCTTGGGCTCAGCATTCGGGCTCTGCAGAGGACGATGGCATCACGATTGATTTTGTGGTTTGCTTTCTTGGCGCTGTGGGCTGCGCGAGTGGAGAAGTATCCATGTCCAAGGAAGGCGACGACTACATCAGCTATCTGGCCAGCAAGCTATACCTGGCCAATTTGAAAAACCGTGGCATGCCAGCCGGTATCTGGACCGACGTGCCAAGCAATGAACGATCGCATTGGCGGTTTCTCGCACGAACCGCGATCAAGACGCTGGAAGACAAGAACGCCGACAGCGGACTGTCGCTGGCGGCGGCTTTGGCCAGACGCTAGGACACTAGCTGTCGACCTCGCATCATCAACTTTCACGGTGGCCTGAAGGGCCATCGCGGGATGTATTTGGCCAATCGAACGAAATTCCGTTGGCAACGCTGTCCCAGCCAGAAGGGGGACTTCCGGCGTCTCTGATACCGCTCCAAGCCGAGTCGGGTGGGAATTTCCGCGGCTGCAACCTTCCACTCGTAACCGGTCGTTAAAACTTGTCTCAAAACGGGCCGAAAGCGGTTCTTTCGTGCAACACCGGCATTCGAAAAGTCACGGAGCGTTAGCCGAGACGCCAAGTTTGGGCCACTTCCCCTTGTGCGTCGGGGGCAGTGGTGAGAGATATGTTCCCGACTGTTGTCTACTCTAGGGGATGCAAGATGAAGTTTGCACGTACACTGATGCTCGGCGTTGCCGCGCTTACGATCATGGGTTCGGCTGTTCAGGCTGCCGATCTTATTCTGCCGCCGCCCGCCATGCTCGACCCGATCTATGAAAGCCCGATGTTCGACTTCGAAGGCCTCTATGTCGGCGTCCAGGGCGGCGCGTTCTTTCCGCTGAAAAACGGCGATGCCGGATCATCCTTCGGCAGCATTGATCACACTGCTGGTCTGATCGGCCTCGTTGCCGGTGCCAATTTCCTGGTCACCGACATGTTCCTCGCCGGTCTCGAAGTTCAGGGCAATTTCCTGTTCGGCGGCAATACGACTAGCTCGGACGAAGTAAGTGTCGCCGCGATTTCCGGCGCTGGATACGCTGCTGAAGGCCTGATCCTCGGCAAGCTCGGCGTGGTCCTTACTGACAACGTGCTCGCCTACGCCGCTGCCGGCGTTGGTGTCATGGGTGGTAATGCGTTCGGTGATAACTCTGGCGCATTCTACGCCGTCGGTGGCGGTTTGGAATTCGGCGTTACCGACAACCTGGGCCTTCGTGGCGAAGTGCTCTATCGGCACCTCTTCAATGACCAGGCTAGCGGCGTTTCCGGCCACGGCCTTTCGGCCACCGTTGGCCTGATCTTCCACGTCAACTGAGACTTGCAGGCTCGCTTGCGAGCCTTTGAGACTGACGTCTTGCGAGTTACCCAATTCGGCGAACCGGTCCTCCGGTTCGCCGTTTTGGTTTTTGGTGGTGGTAGGAGCCTGTTGACAGGCGTGGGCGCCATCGCGACGGCAATGCACATCTCCTGCACGAAGAGATGACTAGAAATATCCTTGAACGATTCTGAGGGAAGGGCTAAGTCGTGGGCATCGTTCACCGCGTCGCACGGCCCGCCCAAATCGCCAGCCGTTCCGCGCGTTCCGGTCCCAGTCGACCGGCGTTTAGACAGGCTGTCGAATGACCGACTTGCTCAGCAGTTACCTGCCGATCGTGATTTTCATCGGCCTGGCCGGGGTCATCGGTCTGGCACTTCTTGTGGCGCCCTTCCTCGTTGCGGTAAAGCATCCCGATCCCGAGAAAGTCTCCGCCTACGAGTGCGGCTTTGATCCCTTTGACGATGCGCGCATGAAGTTCGACGTGCGGTTTTATCTCGTCTCGATTCTCTTCATCATCTTCGATCTCGAAGTGGCGTTCCTGTTTCCATGGGCCGTGGCCTTTCATGATGTCGGCTGGTTCGGCTTCTGGTCGATGATCATTTTCCTCGGCGTCTTGACCGTCGGCTTTGTCTACGAATGGCGGAAAGGGGCGCTCGAATGGGACTGAACGACATGACTGGCACGCTCGTCGCCCCACAGCCGCGCGGGGTCATCGATACGCGCACCAATAAGCCGAACGGCGCTGACGATGCGTATTTCGGCGAAATCAATAATGAGCTGGCGGACAAGGGCTTTCTGGTCGCTGCCACGGATGATCTGATCAACTGGGCCCGCACCGGCTCGCTGATGTGGATGACTTTCGGGCTTGCCTGCTGCGCCGTTGAAATGATGCAGGCGTCGATGCCGCGCTACGATGTCGAGCGGTTCGGCTTTGCGCCACGGGCCTCACCGCGTCAGTCCGACGTGATGATTGTCGCCGGCACGCTGACCAACAAGATGGCCCCAGCTCTGCGCAAAGTCTACGACCAGATGCCCGAGCCACGTTATGTTATCTCGATGGGCAGCTGTGCCAATGGCGGGGGCTATTATCACTATTCCTACTCGGTGGTCCGCGGCTGCGATCGAGTCGTACCGGTGGATATCTATGTTCCCGGTTGCCCGCCGACCGCCGAGGCGCTGCTGTACGGCATTCTGCTGCTGCAGAAGAAAATTCGCCGCACTGGCACCATCGAGAGATAGGACGATCGATTGATGGCTGACGGTATCATCGCGGGCCCGCTCGAGGACTTTGCCGCGCATGCGGTTGCGATACTCGGCGATCGCATCATCGATTTCTATACTGCTTATGGCGAACTGACGCTGACGCTGCATCGCGAGACCATCGTGTCTGCGGTGCGCGAGTTGCGAGACGATCCGGCCTACCGGTTCATCTCGATTGTCGATCTGTGCGGCGCGGATTATCCGTCGCGCGATGAGCGCTTCGAGGTGGTTTACCACCTGCTGAGCCCGACGAAAAACCTGCGCATCAGGTTGAAGGTCCGCACCGACGAAGCGAGCACCGTCCCCTCGATAACGTCGGTGTTTCCCGGCGCCGACTGGTACGAGCGCGAAGCATATGATTTGTTCGGCATCCTGTTTTCCGGCCATCCCGATCTGCGGCGCCTGCTGACCGATTACGGCTTCGATGGGCATCCGCTGCGTAAGGATTTTCCAGTGACCGGTTTTGTCGAAGTGCGTTACGACGAGGCGCGCAAACGGGTAGTCTACGAACCCGTTCGGCTGGCGCAGGAATTCCGCTCTTTTGACTTCCTTAGTCCTTGGGAAGGCACCGACTACATCTTGCCGGGCGATGAAAAGGCCAAGCCATGAGTGCTGAAGCCGAAGTTCGCAACTTCACCATCAATTTCGGGCCGCAACATCCTGCAGCGCATGGTGTTTTGCGACTTGTGCTCGAACTCGATGGAGAAATCGTCGAGCGGGTTGACCCCCACATCGGCCTGCTGCATCGCGGCACGGAAAAACTGATCGAGTACAAGACGTATCTGCAGGCGCTGCCGTATTTCGACCGGTTGGATTACGTCGCTCCGATGAACCAGGAGCACGCATTTTCGCTCGCCATCGAAAAGCTCCTTGGGCTGGTTGTGCCGATCCGTGGGCAGTTGATCCGGGTGCTTTATTCGGAGATCAGCCGACTGTTGTCGCACCTTCTCAATGTTACGACGCAGGCAATGGATGTCGGCGCGTTGACGCCGCCGCTCTGGGGTTTCGAGCAGCGCGAGAAGCTGATGGTTTTCTATGAGCGCGCTTCGGGCAGCCGCATGCACGCGGCCTTCATCCGACCCGGCGGCGTGCGTCAAGAACTGCCACAGTCGTTGATCGACGATATCGGCGAGTTCTGTGAGACCTTCCCCAAGGCCCTCGATGACATTGATCAACTGATTACCGCGAACCGCATCTTCAAGCAGCGCAACGTCGATATCGGCGTGATCTCGCTCGAAGACGCTTGGGCCTGGGGGTTTTCGGGTGTGATGGTGCGCGGCTCGGGTGCCGCATGGGATTTGCGCAAGTCGCAGCCCTACGAGTGCTACGCGGACCTCGATTTCGATATCGCTATTGGCAAGAACGGCGATTGTTACGACCGCTACCTGATCCGCATGGAAGAGATGCGGCAATCGACACGCATCATGAAGCAGTGCATCGAGCGGCTGAACAGCCCGGCCGGCAAGGGGCCGGTTTCGGCAATGGACGGCAAGGTGGTGCCGCCGAAACGCGGCGAGATGAAGCGCTCGATGGAGGCGCTGATCCATCATTTCAAACTTTATACCGAAGGCTTCAAGGTGCCGGCGGGTGAGGTTTACGCTTGCGTTGAGGCGCCCAAGGGCGAGTTCGGTGTTTATCTCGTCAGCGACGGGACCAACAAGCCGTACCGCTGCAAGATCAAGGCTCCAGGGTTTGCGCATCTGTCCGGGATGGATTTCATGACAAGGGGTCACATGCTGGCTGACGTGTCGGCCATTCTCGGCTCCCTCGATATCGTGTTCGGCGAGGTCGATCGCTAATGTCAGTCCGCCGCCTTGCCGATGACTCCATCCAGCCGCAAGCGTTTGCGTTTTCAAACGACAACGCCGCCTGGGCGCAGAAAAAGATCGCGCAATACCCTACTGGTCGGCAGCAGTCGGCGGTAATTCCGCTGTTGTGGCGGGCGCAGGAGCAGGAGGGCTGGCTATCGCGCTCGGCCATCGAGTCGATCGCCAAGCTCCTGGGCATGGCCTACATCCGCGTGCTGGAAGTCGCGACGTTCTACACGCAGTTCCTGCTCAAACCCGTCGGCAGCAAAGCTCATGTGCTAATCTGCGGCACGACGCCGTGCATGCTGCGGGGGGCTGAAGACCTGCGTGACGTGTGCCAGCATCACATTCACAATGATCCGTTCATGCTGAATGAAGCCGGGACCTTGAGTTGGGAAGAAGTCGAGTGCCTCGGTGCCTGTGTCAACGCACCGATGGTGATGATTGGCAATGATACCTACGAGGACCTGACGCCGCAGCGGATGCGCGAGATTCTCGTCGCTTTCGAGACGGGGAATGGCGACAGCATCAAGCCCGGCACTCAGATCGAGCGCGGTAACTCGGCTGCCGAGGGTGGTGCGACGACGCTGCTGGTCCCGCCGAGCAAGACCCGCGAGAAGTTCAGTCCGCCGGTTCCCCCCGCCACGCCGGAACAGCCTGCGGCAGTTGCAGCACCGCAAGCGGCGACCAGCGCCGCCAAACCGCGCGATGTAACCGAAGAGTCGGCGCCGGCGATCAAGGGGCCGGCCCCGCAGGCGAAGGTCTCCGAAGCCAAGGCGGAGGGTGAACGCGCTGCGGCTGCAGCAGCTGCCAACGCCGATGGCGAGCCAAACCGTGCCATGCGCGAAGACGCGACCGGTGCAGAATCCTCTGCCGGCAAGATCGACGGCGGCAGGGCGCCGGGCAAGCCGACTGCCGGCGCACCCTCGGAGAACGCCAGTGCTACTAAAGCCGAGCCGGTGACTACCGATCCCGTCCCCGGCTCGACAGCACTGTTGGTGGCGCCGGCGGGAGCTGCCGACAATCTGAAGCTGATCAGCGGCGTTGGCCCGAAGCTCGAGGCGCGGCTCAATGCGCTGGGCATCACCAAGTGGTCGCAGGTTGCGGAGCTTACTGAAACCGAGATCGCCAAGGTTGAAGGTACGCTGAACTTCAGGGGCCGGATCGGCCGCGACAAGTGGCTTGAACAGGCCAAGGCGCTTGCCACCGGCGGCGCGGCTGAATACCTGCGGGTGTTCGGCAAGGATCCGAAGTGATGGCCGCGAGCATTGATATGTCAAAGCTCAAGCCGGGCGATTGGCTGATCGGCTTTGGATTTGTGCTGGTCGCATTCATCGTGCTGTTCGTCGCAGTTGGTGTGCTTAACCTGCCGGTCCAGCAATTCGTTGTCAGTGGTTCCGCGGGAGCTCTCGGCGTCGTCGCATGGTTCGCCTATCTCAACCGGAAGAAAACTTGATGCTGCAGGACAAGGACCGCATCTTCACCAATTTGTATGGTCAGGGCGACTGGGGGCTGGAAGGCGCTCGGGCCCGTGGCGGCTGGCAGGGTACGGCGGGATTTATCGAGCAGGGGCGGGACTGGATCACCAACGAGGTCAAGGCGTCGGGCCTCCGCGGCCGGGGTGGGGCGGGGTTCCCGACAGCGCTGAAGTGGACCTTCATGCCCAAGGAAGGCGCGGGCGATGGCCGGCCGAGCCAGTTGCTGGTCAATGCTGATGAATCCGAGCCGGGCACCTGCAAGGACCGGGAAATCCTGCGGCACGATCCGCATCATCTGATCGAGGGTTGCCTCTTGGCCGGGCGGGCAATGGGCGCGCATATCGCTTACGTCTATATCCGCGGCGAATTCATCCGCGAGCGGCACCACTTCGAGGCCGCCGTGCAGCAGGCGTACGACGCGCGGCTGATCGGCAAGAACAACATCCATGGTTGGGATTTCGACATCGTCGTCCACCACGGCGCCGGTGCCTATATCTGCGGCGAAGAAACTGCGCTGATGGAATCGCTCGAGGGAAAAAAGGGCCAACCGCGGTTGAAACCGCCATTTCCGGCGGCGATGGGCGTGTATGGCAATCCCACCACGGTCAACAACGTCGAATCGATCGCCGTGGTGCCGGAAATCCTGCGCCGATCGGGGGCGTGGTTCGCTTCCATCGGTCGCGCCAACAACACCGGCAGCAAGCTGATGTGCGTGTCGGGCCACGTCAACAAGCCCGCGACGTTCGAAGAGGCCATGGGCCAGACCTTCGAGGAAATCATCGAAACCCATTGCGGCGGCATTCGCGGCGGCTGGGATAATTTGCTCGCGGTCATTCCGGGCGGTGCCTCTGTGCCGTGTGTTACGGGCGAGAAGATTCGGCACGCCATCGTCGATTTCGATGGACTGCGCGAAGTCGGCTCGTCGCTCGGTACCGCGGCCATTATCGTGATGGATAAATCGCCCGACATCATCAAGGCCATCTGGCGCCTGTCGGCCTTCTACAAGCACGAGAGTTGCGGCCAGTGCACTCCGTGCCGCGAGGGCACCGGCTGGATGATGCGCGTGATGGAACGCATGGTCGAGGGCCGCGCCCAGAAGCGCGAGATCGACATGCTGTTCGAAGTTACCAAGCAGATCGAGGGCCACACCATCTGCGCGTTAGGCGATGCTGCTGCGTGGCCAATCCAGGGCCTGATCAAGAATTTCCGGCACGTTATCGAGGCCCGCATCGACGCCTACACCTACAACTCCACCTCCGAGGGCGCGGTGCCCTCGATCGCGACGGAGTAGCCGATGGCTGAGGAACCCGAAAATCTGGTGCTGATGATGCTCCGGCGCATGGATGAGAAGTTAGATATCATCGCGGCAAAGTTGGACGATTTCATAGAGCGTTTAGAAATAGCGCCGTCGACTTCTCACTGTGGCCCAGTGGAGCCATCGCACTGATGCGCCTCGCCGAGATCAATATCGGTCGTCTGAAGCATCCGATCGGCGATCCGCGAATCGCGGACTTCGTCGACAATCTCGGCCGCATCAATGCCTTGGCTGAACGGATGCCGGGGTTCGTCTGGCGGCTGAGCGGCGATGGCAGCAATGACGGCGCGCTTGATCTGCGACCGTTTCCCGATCCCGATATGGCAGTCAACATGAGTGTCTGGGAGACGCCTGAGGCCCTTGAGCATTTCGTTTGGAATACCGTCCACAAGCGGTTTTATGCGCGTAAGGCCGAATGGTTTGATGCGATGATCTCGCACCATTTCTGCATGTGGTTTATCGAAGACAGTCACATCCCGACGATCAGCGAGGCCAAGGCGCGCATCGAGCATCTCGATGCGCATGGCAACTCGGAATTTGCCTTTAACTGGTCGCATCTTGAGCACATCAAGCTGTGGCAGCGCCAACGGTGCGCGTGATGGAAACCGTGCGCAAGCCGTCGTTTCGGCTCCACTGGCTAATGGCGTCGGGCCTCGCCGTCATGGGACTCGCGTTGGTCTGGTGGCTGACTTATTACAGCCAGTGGCAGGGTCCGTTTGGGCTCCTAGGCGTCAAGTTCAGTTGTCTCACCGGCGACCCGTTCGAATGCGCGACGTTCCGCGAGTTTATCGGTCCGTCGTCGATCCCCGTTTATGTACCCGCAATCTGGTGGGCGGGGCTGATTTCCATGCTGGTCGGCTTTTATATCTCTCGCCGGAACAGGATTTAGAATGGCGAACATCAAGGTCGATGGGCAACTGGTCGATGTGCCCGATTATTTTACCCTGATGCAGGCAGCGGAAGCGGCCGGCGCAGAAATTCCGCGCTTTTGCTACCATGAACGTCTGTCTGTCGCCGGCAATTGCCGCATGTGCCTCGTCGAGGTGAAAGGCGGACCGCCGAAGCCCCAGGCTTCCTGTGCCATGTCGGTCAAGGATTTGCGGCCCGGCCCGAATGGCGAGCCGCCCGAGATGTTCACCAACACACCGATGGTGAAAAAGGCGCGCGAGGGGGTGATGGAGTTCCTGCTGATCAACCACCCGCTCGATTGCCCGATCTGCGATCAGGGGGGCGAGTGCGACCTGCAGGACCAGGCCATGGCCTACGGCGTCGACAAGAACCGCTACGCCGAGAACAAGCGCGCGGTCGAAGACAAATATATGGGCCCGCTGGTCAAGACCGCGATGAACCGCTGTATTCACTGCACGCGGTGCGTCCGGTTTACGACGGAAGTCGCCGGCATTGCCGAGATGGGGCTGCTCGGACGTGGCGAAGACGCCGAAATCATCACATATCTCGAAAAGGCGCTGTCGAGTGAGTTGCAGGGCAACGTCATCGACCTGTGCCCGGTTGGCGCGCTGACCTCGAAGCCTTACGCGTTCGCAGCGCGGCCGTGGGAATTGACCAAGACGGAGTCCATCGACGTGATGGATGCGGTCGGCTCCAATATCCGGGTCGACAGTCGCGGCCGCGAAGTGATGCGCATCCTGCCGCGCGTCAACGAAGCGATCAACGAGGAATGGATTTCCGACAAAACGCGGTTTGTCTGGGACGGCCTCAAGAGCCAGCGCCTCGACCGGCCTTACGTTCGGAAGAATGGCCGGTTGCAGCCAACGAGTTGGGATGACGCCTTCGATGCCGTAGCGCGGGCGATTCAGGCCTCGGGCGGCGGTAGTCGTGTCGGCGCCATTGCCGGCGACCTTGCCGCGGTCGAAGACATGTATGCGCTGAAATCGCTGATGACCTCGATCGGCTCGGGCATGACGGATTGCCGTCCGCCGATGTCGGGGATCGACCCGTCGATGCCGCGCTCGGCCTACTTGTTCAATGCCGGTATTATCGGCATCGAGGAGGCTGACGCCATTGTCATCATCGGCGCCAATCCGCGCAAGGAAGCGGCGATGATCAATGCCCGCATCCGCAAGGCGTGGCGCACTAAGGGTACGCCGATCGCGCTGATCGGCGCCGAAGCCAGCCTGACCTATGGGTACACGCTGCTGGGCAACGGTTTCGATGCGCTCGCCAAACTCGCCGCCGGACGCGGCGACTTTGCCGAAACCCTCGCCAATGCCAAGAAGCCGCTGATCATGGTCGGCGAAGGCGCCGTGTCACATGGCGCCGCGAAATCCAAGCAGATCGGTCGGGACGTCATTGCGCTGGCGGCCAAGCTGGCGAGCGGACCCAACGTCGCCGAAGGCTGGAATGGCTTTGCGCTGCTGCACAACGCTGCCGGTCGCGTCGGTGGCATCGATATCGGTTTTACCCCGCATAGCGGCGGCGTCTGCTCAGCGGATCAGATTGGGATGGCCGGCCGTGGCGAGCTCGACGTGCTGTTCCTGCTCGGCGCCGACGAATACGACACCTCGGCGATGGGTCAGACGTTCGTTGTCTATGTCGGCACCCACGGCGACGCCGGGGCTACGCGCGCCGACGTTATCCTCCCGGCGGCGACTTACACCGAGAAGTCCGGTACCTATGTCAACACCGAGGGCCGGGTGCAGGTCACCAACCGCGCGGTGTTCCCGCCAGGCGAAGCCAAGGAAGATTGGGCGATATTTCGCGCCCTGTCATCGTTCCTTGGCCAGCCGCTGCCGTTCAACTCGCTGAACCAGCTCCGCTCGACGATCTATAGGGAATTTCCGCATCTTGCAGAAATCGATCAGGTGACGCCGGGCGATGCCGGTGATATCCGCACGCTCGCAGCGGCTTCCGTCAAAACTCGTAACGCGATTTTCGGCACGCTGGCGGCTGATTTCTACCTCACCAACCCGATCGCTCGCGCTTCGGCTGTGATGGGCGAATGCGCTCAACTCGCCGAGGGCCTGAAGCAGGCGGCGGAGTAGGACTGGACATGGATTTCGTCGTTACAGCGCTGGATTATCTGCTGGGCATCCCGCTGTTTGGCTGGGGGACGCAGGTCGGCTTTATCTACAAGGGGCTGCTGTTCCTCGTCGCGCTGTTGATTCTCACGGCTTACATTCTTCTCGCGGATCGCAAGATCTGGGCGGCAGTGCAGATCCGCCGCGGGCCGAATGTCGTCGGTCCGTTCGGCTTGTTGCAGTCGTTTGCTGATCTGCTGAAATTCGTTTTCAAGGAGCCGGTGATCCCCGCCGGCGCCGACAAGATCGTATTCCTGTTGGCGCCGTTCATCACCGCGTTGCTGTCGCTCAGCGCCTGGGTGGTGATCCCGATCGATGCCGGCTGGGCGCTGGCCAACATCAATGTCGGGATTCTATACATCTTCGCGATTTCCTCACTCGGCGTTTATGGCGTCATCATGGGCGGCTGGGCCTCGAACTCCAAATATCCTTTCCTCGGCGCACTCCGCTCGGCGGCGCAGATGGTCAGTTATGAAGTGTCCATCGGCTTCGTCATCATCACGGTGCTGCTCTGCGTCGGCTCACTCAACCTGTCCGACATCGTCATCGCCCAGCGCGAGATGGGTCTTGCCACATCGCTCGGGGTGCCGTGGCTGACCTTCCTCAACTGGTTCTGGCTGCCGCTGTTTCCGATGTTCGTGATCTTTTTAATCTCGGCGCGGGCCGAAACCAACCGGCCGCCATTCGATCTGCCGGAGGCCGAATCCGAACTCGTTGCGGGCTTCATGGTCGAGTATTCGTCGACGCCGTACCTGCTGTTCATGTTGGGCGAATACATCGCCATCATCATGATGTGCGCGATGACGACGATCCTGTTCCTTGGAGGCTGGACTTCGCCGATCGACCTGCCGCCGTTCAACTGGGTTCCCGGCGCGGTGTGGTTCCTGCTCAAGGTGTGCGCAGTGTTCTTCATGTTCGCCATGGTCAAGGCGTTCGTGCCACGTTACCGCTACGATCAGCTGATGCGGATTGGTTGGAAAACCTTCCTGCCGCTATCTCTGGTCTCGGTGATTGTCCTCGCTTTCATTCTCCAGCTCACCGGCTGGGGCTGGCATGGAGGGGTCGCCTGATGCGCGTCGCCCAGTTCCTCAATTCGCTGCTGCTGCGCGAGTTCGTTTCGACGTTCTTTTTGTCGATGCGCTACTTCTTTGCGCCGAAGCCAACCATCAATTACCCGTTCGAGAAGGGGCATGTCAGTCCGCGCTTTCGTGGCGAACACGCGCTGCGCCGCTATCCGAACGGCGAGGAACGCTGCATTGCCTGCAAGCTGTGCGAAGCGATTTGTCCGGCGCAGGCCATCACCATCGAAGCCGGCCCGCGCCAGAATGACGGTACGCGGCGCACGATCCGGTATGACATCGACATGGTGAAGTGCATCTATTGCGGCATGTGCCAGGAAGCCTGCCCGGTGGATGCCATCGTCGAAGGGCCCAACTTCGAATTCGCGACGGAAACCCGCGAGGAACTGTATTTCTCGAAGGAACGCCTGCTGGCCAATGGCGACCGCTGGGAACGCGAGATCGCCCGCAACCTCGCGACCGACGCGCCGTATCGGTGACCGCATGACCTTGCCGCTGTTTTTCTTTTATGTGTTCAGCACCATCGCGGTGATCTCGGCACTGATGGTGATTTCGTCACGAAATCCCGTACATTCCGTGCTGTTCCTCATCCTGTGCTTTGTCAATTCGGCGGGAATCTTCATGCTCGCCGGAGCCGAGTTCCTCGCGCTGATCCTGATCGTCGTCTATGTCGGCGCCGTCGCGGTGCTGTTCCTGTTCGTCGTTATGATGCTCGACGTCGATTTCGCCGGCCTGCGTCATGGCATGCTGCAATATGCGCCCATCGGGGTAATTGTCGGGCTGATCCTGCTGGTCGAATTGCTGCTGGTGGCCGGTGGCTTCGCCATCGCGCCTGACATTGCCTCGAGTTCGGTGGTGCCGATCAATCCGGGCATCGACAATACCCGCGCGCTCGGGCAGGTGCTGTACACGCGCTATGTCTTCGTGTTCCAGGGTGCCGGCGCTGTGTTGCTGGTTGCCATGATCGGCGCCATCGTCTTGACGCTGCGCCATAAGCAGGGGGTCAAGCGCCAGGACGCCGGCGTGCAGGCCAACCGTCGCGTCGAGGATGCGATGGAAGTGGTCAAGGTCAAATCCGGCGAAGGGCTGAGGGGGTAGGGCGATGGCAGTCGGGCTTGGGCATTTCCTGTCGGTCGGAGCGATCCTGTTCACGCTCGGCGTGTTCGGCATCTTCCTCAATCGGAAGAACGTCATCATCATCCTGATGTCGGTCGAGTTGATCCTGCTCGCGGTGAATATCAACTTCGTCGCGTTTTCGGCGGTGCATAACGATCTGGCGGGGCAGGTGTTCGCCCTGCTGATCCTGACCGTTGCGGCGGCCGAAGCGGCAATCGGGCTCGCCATTCTCGTCATCTTCTTCCGTAACCGTGGGACCATCGCGGTCGACGACATCAATATAATGAAGGGCTGACCCTCGTGATTCAGGCGATTGTCTTTCTGCCCCTCATCGGGGCCCTGATCGCGGGATTGGGGGGGCGACTGCTCGGCCATCGGCCGGCCGAACTCGTCACCACGGGGCTGCTGATTGTCGCGGCTGTGCTGAGCTGGGTGGTGTTCATTCCCGTCGCATTTGGCGACGGGCTTGTCGGCGCCACCGCCGATGGACACACCGCAGTGGTCAAAGTCGAGATCATGCGCTGGATCCAGGTCAACGATATGGATCTACGCTGGGTGCTGCGCGTCGACACGCTGACGGCGATCATGCTCGTGGTGGTCAACACCGTCTCGAGCCTCGTCCACCTTTATTCCATCGGCTACATGAACGACGACCCGCACCGTGCGCGGTTTTTCGCCTACCTCTCGCTGTTCACCTTTGCCATGCTGATGCTGGTGACCGCCGACAATTTTCTCCAGATGTTCTTTGGCTGGGAAGGGGTAGGCCTCGCGTCGTACCTGCTGATCGGCTTCTGGTATACGCGCCCGTCGGCCAATGCTGCGGCGATGAAGGCATTCATCGTCAACCGCGTTGGCGATTTCGGTTTTGCGCTCGGCATTTTCGGCGCCTTCATGGTCCTCGGCCATCTTGATTTCGATGGTGCCTTTCATGCCGTCGAGGGTGCGTCGGGCATGACGCTCGGTTTCCTCGGTATCCAATGGGATGCGATGACCATCGTCTGCCTGCTGCTGTTCATGGGCGCCATGGGCAAGTCGGCGCAGTTCCTGCTCCACACCTGGTTGCCAGACGCGATGGAAGGCCCGACCCCAGTGTCGGCACTGATCCATGCCGCGACCATGGTGACCGCCGGCGTGTTCATGGTGGCGCGCCTGTCGCCGCTGTTTGAAAGTTCGCCGACGGCTATGACCGTGGTGATGGTGATCGGCGCGATCACCGCGTTCTTTGCTGCGACCGTCGGGTTGGTGCAGAACGACATCAAGCGCGTCATCGCATATTCGACCTGTTCGCAGCTCGGCTATATGTTCGTGGCGCTCGGCACCGGGGCGTTTTCGGCGGGCATTTTCCATCTGTTTACCCATGCGTTCTTCAAGGCGCTGCTGTTCCTCGGCGCTGGCGCCGTAATCCATGCGATGCACCACGAGCAGGACATGCGGAACATGGGCGGCCTGCGCCACAAGATCCCCATCACCTATGCGATGATGCTGATCGGCACGCTGGCCCTCACCGGCGTCGGCATTCCAGGCAGCGAGATTTTCGGCTTTGCCGGGTTTTTCTCGAAGGATTCGATCATCGAAGCGGCTTATGCCTATGGCGGCAATGTCGGCAGTTTCGCCTTCTGGCTACTGGTCGTCGCGGCGCTGTTCACCAGCTTTTACTCGTGGCGCCTGATCCATTTGACCTTCCACGGTTCACCGCGGGATGCGCAGCACAGTCACACGGCGCATCCGGAGCCGGCGCATGCGGCATTGGATAGCCATGACGAACCGCTTGCTGACGATCATGTGGGGCATGATCACCACCATGGCAGTGCCTATGACAATGCGCACGAGGCGCCTGCGGTCATGCTGGTGCCGCTCTATGTCCTCGCCGCCGGTGCGGTGCTGACGGGTGCGGTGTTTTACGGCATGTTCTTCCACGACGTCGAGCACATCGAACACTTCTTTGCCGGTTCGATCGTCGTTGATCATGAACTGATCGAGGCTGCTCACGCGGTGCCGTTGTGGGTAAAGTGGAGCGCGACGATCGCGATGCTGATCGGTTTCGCGACCGCATGGTACATGTACATACGCTCGCCGGCGACGCCGGTGCGGCTCGCCGAGTCCAACCCGGGGCTGTATAAATTCCTGCTCAACAAATGGTATTTCGACGAGCTCTACGACACCATCTTCGTGCGGCCGGCCAAATGGCTCGGTACGGCTTTGTGGAAGGGTTTTGATGACTGGCTGATCGACGAAACGCTGGTTGAAGGCCTCGGCCATCGGGTCAAGGACGTGACGGCACGCGTCGTCAAGCTGCAGTCGGGTTACCTCTATCATTATGCCTTTGTCATGCTAATCGGCGTCGCCGCATTGTTGACCTGGGTCATCGCCTCCGGGGGTCTCTCGCGATGACCTTCGACAATTCAATTCTGAGCATCGTTACTTTCCTGCCGCTGCTTGGCGTGCTGGTGCTGTTGTTTGTACGGTCGGCCAATCTGTCGCGCGTCATCGCGCTGGTCGTAACCGTCGCGACCTTCATTGTTTCGCTGCTGGTGTGGCTGGCGTTCGATCCGGCTAATCCCGGGTTCCAGATGGTGGTCAATCGCGACCTGATCGGGCAATCCATCGGCTATCGGTTCGGCGTCGATGGCATCTCGGTGCTGTTCGTGGTGCTCACGGCACTGCTGATGCCGTTCGTCGTGCTGGCCAGCTGGGAGTCGGTCAGCGAGCGCGTCCGCGAGTATCAGATCGCGTTTCTGGCCCTCGAAACGCTGATGATCGGGGTATTCACGACGCTCGACGCGGCGATGTTCTACGTGTTTTTCGAAGGCACGTTGATCCCGATGTTCCTGATCATCGGCATCTGGGGCGGCAAGCGACGCATTCAGGCGAGCTACAAATTCTTCTTTTATACCTTCACCGGTTCGGTGCTGATGCTACTAGCCATCATGTACATGTACTGGCAGGCCGGCACGCTCGACATGATTGAGTTGCTGAAACACCCGTTCGCCAAGGATGCGCAGACCTGGCTGTGGCTGGCATTTTTTGCCTCCTTCGCCGTTAAGATGCCGATGTGGCCGTTCCATCGCTGGTTGCCGGAAGCGCATGTCGAGGCGCCGACCGGCGGCTCGGTCATTCTCGCGGCGATCCTGCTGAAGCTCGGCGGTTACGGCTTCCTGCGCTTCTCGCTGCCGATGTTTCCCGATGCGTCGGCGCAGCTGGCCAATTCCGTGTTCATCCTCTCCATTGGCGCGATTATTTTCACCTCGCTGATCGCGCTGGTGCAGCAGGATATCAAGAAGCTGATCGCCTATTCCTCGGTTGCCCATATGGGCTTCGTCACCATGGGCATTTTTACCGGCAATGCGCTCGGCATTCAGGGCGCAGTGTTCCAGATGATCAGCCACGGCATCGTCTCGGGGGCGCTGTTCCTGTGCGTTGGGGTGATCTACGACCGGCTGCACACGCGTGAAATCTCGGCCTATGGCGGGCTGGTCAGCACCATGCCGAAATACGCCTTCGCCTTCATGGTGTTCACCATGGCCAATGTCGGCCTGCCGGGGACGTCGGGCTTCGTCGGTGAATTCCTGACCATGATGGGCGTGTTCCAGGTCAATACGCTGGTCGCGTTTTTTGCGGCGTTCGGGGTGATCCTGTCTGCGGCCTACGCACTGTGGCTGTATCGCCGGGTGATTTTCGGGGCGCTGTCCAAGGATTCGCTGCGGGGCATGCTCGATCTCAGCTGGCGCGAGCAGGTCATCCTGCTGCCGCTGATCGTCCTGACCATCCTGTTCGGGTTCTATCCCGCGCCGATCCTCGATACGAGCGCCAGCGCCGTCAATGCGCTGGTCGCCCACTATGCCAGCGCCGTGGGGCTTCCGAGCGATGTCCCGACCCTCGTTGCGGCGCACTAGGAGACGTTGATGACGTCCGATCTGCTGAGCTTTTCTGCGCTGGCGCCGGCCTACCCCGAGATGGTGCTTGCCATCGGCACCGTCGTGCTGTTGCTCGTCGGTGTGCTGGCGAAGCGCGACCAGTATCGGGCCATCGCCATTGCCGGCGTCGTGCTGCTCGCAGCGGTGGCGCTACTGATTCTGTTTCAGCCGGCAGACGGGGTGCTGTTCAATGGCGCCTTCATCGGCGACGGCTTTGCGCGTTATATGAAGGTGCTGGTGCTTGGCGGTTCGGCCTTCGCGCTGATCCTCGCCTTGCCGAGCGCCGCTGAGAACGGGCTCGACAAATTCGAGTATGCCATCCTCGTACTGCTGGCGACACTCGGCATGATGATGATGGTTTCAGCCAACGACCTCATGAGCCTTTATGTCGGCCTCGAGCTGCAGAGCCTCGCGCTCTATGTCGTGGCGGCAATCCATCGGGAGAATGCCAAGGCGACGGAAGCCGGTCTCAAGTTTTTTGTCCTCGGCGCGCTGAGTTCCGGGATGCTGCTGTATGGCGCCTCGCTGGTCTATGGCTTCACCGGCCACACCCAGCTCGATGAGATTGCCAAGGTCCTGATTTACGGCGAACGTTCCATCGGACTGGTGTTCGGGCTGGTTTTCCTGCTTGCCGGTTTGGCTTTCAAACTGTCGGCCGTGCCGTTCCATATGTGGACGCCGGACGTTTATGAGGGTGCACCGACACCGGTGACGGCGTTCTTCGCATCAGCTCCGAAAGTTGCGGCGATGGCACTGACCATCCGCGTCGTGATGGAGAGCTTTGCCCCCGTCACGCACGATTGGCAGCAGATCATTATCTTCCTGTCGATTGCCTCGATGGTACTGGCGGCGTTTGCCGCTATCGGACAGAAGAATCTCAAGCGACTGATTGCGTATTCTTCAATTGGCCACGTCGGTTTTGCGCTGGTCGGGCTGTCGTCGGGGACAGAAATCGGCGTCGAGGGCGTGGCGATCTATATGGCGATCTACGTCACCATGACGATTTCGCTGTTCGCTTGCATCCTCTCGCTCAAGACCGAGACTGGCTATGTCGAGACGGTCGACGAACTGGCCGGTCTGGCCCAGACACGGCCGTTCGTCGCGGCGATGATGGCGGTGCTGATGTTCTCGCTGGTCGGACTGCCGCCGCTGGCCGGGTTCTTTGCCAAGTGGCACGTGTTCCTCGCGGCCATCCAGGCGAACTTGTTTGCGCTTGCGGTTATTGGCGTGCTGGCAAGCGCGGTGAGTGCGTTTTATTATTTGCGTGTCGTCAAGACGATGTACTTCGACGCGCCGGTTTTGCGGTTCGCCGCCGTGCCTGGCGAGCTCAACACCATCATGGCGATCACCGGCTTTTTCATCGTCACCTATTACGTGACGGTCGGTGCGCCGCTGGCCAACTTCGCGCACAATGCTGCCGGAAGCCTGTTCTAGTGGCATTTCGCCTTGGCGCTGCCGCACGGGGAGCAGGCTATCGATTGCTGGGCTTTGACGCAATCGGGTCGACCAACACCGAAGCCAGAGAAGCAGCACTCGCGGGCGACCCGGGTGGCGTCTGGTTTGCGGCTTTGCAGCAGACCGAGGGCAGGGGCCGCCGCGGCAGGGCGTGGCAGAGCCCGGCGGGCAACCTCGCTGCGACGCTGCTGGTCATCCTCGAGTGCGAGCCGGCGCTGGCAGCAACGCTCGGTTTTGTCGCCGGAGTGGCGCTGCATCGCGCCATTGCGAAAGTCGCGCCCGCCACCCACATAGGGATAGGTGTAGACGGCGCTGATGCGTTCAACGGTCGTTCCCGCGTGGCGCTCAAATGGCCCAATGATGTGTTGGTCGATGGCGCAAAGCTCGCCGGCATTTTGCTAGAGGCCATCCGATTACCGGAAGGCCGCCATGCCGTGGCAGTTGGTCTCGGCGTCAACATTGTTGCTGCACCGACTGGCCTGCCGTATCCGGCGACCTGTCTTAGTGAGATTGGCACCTTGGCAGATGCCGAAACGATGTTCGAGACCCTGAGCGATTCCTGGGTCGAAATCTTCGGCCTGTGGAATGATGGGCGTGGCGTTGCCGATGTACTGGAGCTATGGCGGCAATTGGCCGCCGGTCTTGGCGCCGATGTCGCGGTCAATCGCGATGGCGTCGTGCTACGGGGCATCTTTGAAACGATCGATCCCGGCGGGCGGCTGATTCTCCGTGCTGCGGACGACGAACGGATCGCGATTACGGCCGGTGATGTCCACTTCGGTGTGACGGCGACGGCCCGCTAGAATTTCAGGCCGCGAGCGCGCTGTCCGCGCCCGGCCACACAAGCTTGATGAAGTACCGGACGGCCCGCCAGGTCCGGAGCACGCTTTTATTACATGGCGGAGAGGATGGGGCGGCGCCATGGGCGCGCGCCCCTCCGGCTTATGGAGTATATCATGGCAAATACCGACCAGAACGAACTGGTATTCGTGCCTTTGGGCGGCGTTGGCGAAATTGGCATGAACATGGCCGCTTACGGCTTTGGCCCGAAGAATCGCAAGAAATGGATCGTCGTCGATTGCGGCGTCACCTTTGGCGACCCGAGCCTGCCGGGCATCGAATTGATCATGCCCGATCCGGAATTTCTTGAAGAAAACGCCGACGACGTGCTGGCGCTGATCCTCACTCACAGCCACGAGGACCACTATGGCGCGGTGCTCGATCTGTGGCCCGGTTTTGAAAAGCCGGTGTATTGCACGCCGTTTACAGCAGCGATGCTGGCGGCCAAGCGGGCTTCGGATTCGATCAACGAGAACGTCGCTATCGTTTCGATGACGCCGGGCCGGCCGTTCACGCTCGGGCCGTTCACCGTTGAGGCGATAAATGTCGCTCACTCGATTCCCGAGAGCAACGCGCTACTGATTACGACCACCGAAGGCCGGGCGCTGCACACCGGTGACTGGAAGCTCGATCCGACGCCAATTGGCGTTCCGCCGACTGACTTCGCCCGCCTGCAGAAAATCGGCGAAGACACCAGCCTGCCGCTGGCGCTGATCTGCGATTCGACCAATGCGCTGAAGGAGGGCACCAGCCCGAGCGAGTCGGAAGTCGGCGCCACGCTGGCCGCAATTATCGCCGCCGCGCCGTATCGCATCGCGCTCACCACCTTCGCCTCCAACATCGGCCGGGTCATTTCCATCGCCCGCGCGGCTGAAAAGGCCGGGCGGCAAGTTGTGTTGTCGGGCCGGGCGCTGCACCGCATCACCACCATCGCCGGGGAACTCGGCATGCTGGCAGGCCTGCCGCCGTTTCTCGATCAGGACGCCTATCGGAGCTTGCCGCGCGACAAGGTCGTACTGCTGTGCACTGGCAGCCAGGGCGAGGCGCGCGCTGCGGTATCGCGCATTGCCCGTGGCGATCATCCGATTATCGAACTCAATGCCGGTGACCGGGTGGTGTTCTCGAGCTGGGCGATCCCCGGCAACGAGCGCGAAGTCATCGACATCCAGAACCTGTTCATCGACCGCGGCATCGACGTGATCACCCAGCGCGATGGCCTGGTTCACACCACCGGCCACCCGCGTCGCGAGGAGTTGAAACAACTCTACGCCTGGACCAAGCCGCAGGTGCTGGTACCCGTGCACGGTGAAGCCTCGCACCTCGAAGCCCATGCCAAGCTCGGACGCGAGCAGGGCATCCCGACTGTCGTCCACGCCCGCAACGGCGACATGGTGCGGCTGTTTCCCGAGACCGAGCGGCTGCCAGCCGAAGTCCGTGTCGGTGAGCTGTATCTCGATGGGCTGGTGCTGTGCACACCCGAGGAAAGCGGCGTCAAGGGCCGGCGTCGCCTGTCGTTCGGTGGCCACATCGTCGTCAGCCTGGTGATCAACCGCAATGGCGATGTGGTTGCCGGACCGGAGATGGTGATGGAAGGCTTGCCGATCGTTGAAACCGACGACGAGCCGTTCGATCAGGCAGTGAAAAAGACCGTCAGCAACATTCTGCGCAGCCTGCCGGCCAAACGCCGCGCCGATCCCGATCTTCTGCAGACGGCGCTGCATAAGGCGGTCCGTGGCGAGGTCAATTCCCTCTGGGGCAAAAAGCCCAATGTCACGGTGTTCGTGCACCGGGTATAGGCGCTCGGTAAGGAGCCTCAACCATGCAGGTCGGTACGATCATCGCGATCTATTTCGTCGTCTGGTGGATCAGCCTGTTCGTAATTCTGCCGCTCGGCGCGCGGAGCCAGCGCGATGCCGGGCAGGTCGTGGCCGGCAGTGAACCCGGGGCTCCAGCGCGCCTCCGCCTCTGGCAACAACTTTTGGCTACGACTTTGCTGGCTGCTGTAGTGACCGCGTTGCTGTTCTGGGGGCTCAGCAGCGCTTTCATCCAGGAATACTGGCGCTAGCCGCTTGATCTGATAGGGAAAAGAAAAAGGCGGGGCCGAAGCCCCGCCAAAATAGTGCAACGACAATACACTGGTCTAAGGCACACCCGAAGGCGGCGGCCAGCGCTCCTCCCATGACGTTGTTACGTGTGGCGGTTCAGGGCCGCCTTGGTTTTATGAGGCCTATCCCTAGCCATTAGTCGCATGGCTGTCACGTGAATTATGCATGGCATTTGCGACTTCCGCGGCTGAGAAGAATGTCGGGACGCTATGCGGCGACGTGGGCCTTGAGTCCAACACAAGTTCATGTGCAAAAGGGCCCGTTCTCATGCCGCGCACGGTGCCGCGGCGCGCGCCTCCGGAGCTCAAATGCGTCTCTCCAGATACTTCCTGCCCACCTTGCGCGAGGTGCCCAAGGAGGCCGAAATCATCAGCCACCAGCTGATGCTACGCGCCGGCATGATCAAGCAGCAGGCGGCCGGAAGCTATTCGTGGCTGCCGATGGGTTTCAAGGTGCTGAACAAGATCGTTCGCATCATCGAAGAGGAACAGGCGCGGTCGGGCGCAGTGCAATTGCTGATGCCGACACTGCAATCGGCGGACCTCTGGCGCGAAAGCGGTCGCTACGACGCCTATGGCAAGGAAATGCTGCGCTTCAAGGACCGTCACGAGCGCGACATGCTGTATGGCCCGACCAATGAGGAGATGATCACCGACATCTTCCGGACCTACGTGAAGTCCTACAAGGATGTGCCGCTTAACCTGTATCATATCCAGTGGAAGTTCCGGGACGAAGTGCGGCCGCGTTTCGGCACTATGCGCTCGCGCGAATTCCTGATGAAGGACGGCTATTCGTTCGATGTCGATGAGGCCGCCGCAGTGCGCGCCTATCACCGTGTGTTCGTGTCCTACCTCCGCACGTTTGCGCGGCTTGGGCTGACGGCGATTCCGATGCGGGCCGACACCGGACCGATCGGCGGTGATCTCAGCCACGAGTTCATCATCTTAGCCGAGACCGGCGAGAGCCAGGTGTTCTGCCATAGTGATATCCTTGAAAAGCCAATTCCGGCCGTCGACACCGATTTCGACAGTGATTTGTCGGCCGTGTTCGCGGACTGGACTTCGCTTTATGCCGCGACCGAGGAAATGGTCGATCAGGCGGCCTATGAGGCAGCCGTCCCGGCCGACAAACGGGTTTCCGCTCGCGGCATCGAAGTTGGACACATCTTTTATTTCGGCACCAAATACTCCGAGCCGATGAAAGCCAACGTCACCGGGCCCGACGGCAAGGATGCGCCGGTGCACATGGGCAGTTACGGCATTGGCCCGTCGCGTCTCGTGCCGGCGCTGATCGAGGCTTTCCACGACGATGCGGGGATCGTCTGGCCGGTGTCGGTGGCGCCGTTCGAAGCCATCCTGATCAACCTAAAGGCCGGCGACGCCGCGACCGATGCGGCGTGCGGCGCGCTTTACGCCGAATTCCAGGCGGCGGGCATCGACGTGCTGTATGACGACCGCGATGCCGGCGCCGGGCAGAAATTTGCCAATGCCGACCTGATCGGCATTCCGTACCAGCTGATCCTTGGGCCACGCGGGCTCAGGGAAGGCCAGGCCGAGATCAAACACCGGAAGAGCGGCGAGCGCGAAACCCTGCCGATCGATGCGGCGGTGGCGCGCATCAAAAGCCTGATCGAGCCGCAGCGACTGGACCAGATTTGACCGCGCTCAGCACCGCTCCGACACAGCCGCAGCGGCAGCGGCCATTCTCTCCGTTCGAGTGGATGGTTGCGGGGCGCTACCTGCGGGCTCGGCGCAAGGACGCGTTCATCTCGGTGATCGCCGCACTGACGATCGCCGGCATCGCCATCGGCGTAGCGACGCTGATCACGGTGATGTCGGTGATGAATGGCTTCCGCGAGGAACTGCTGACCAAGATCCTCGGCCTGAATGGCCACTTCACGGCTTTGCCGCTGGATCAAAAGTTCTCCGACTACGGGCAGGTCGTGCTCGATTTCGAGTCGGTGGCGGGCGTTGAGCATGCAGTTGCCTATGTCGAGGGTCAGACGCTGGCTTCCGGAGCAACCGAGTCGACCGGCGTCACCGTCCGCGGCGTCGATTTTGCTTCAATCCAGAAGCTGGAATTGCTCGAAGGCGCGGCGGAGCAGGGTGGCTGGGATGCCTGGGACGAGAGCGACGGCGTCGCTATCGGCTATCGGCTGGCGCAACAATTGGGCCTCGGGATCGGCGATCCGATTACCATCATCAATCCGAACGGGGCGGTTACGCCGTTCGGCAAGACGCCACAGATCCGGAGTTATCCGGTCAACGTCATCTTCAACCTCGGCATGGTCGAGTTCGACAGCTATTTCCTCTACATGCCGCTCGCCGCTTCGCAGGATTATTTCAAGCTTTACGAGGACGTGCTGAAGCCGGGGCAGGCGCCGCTCGATCCGATGGCCACCGATGAGGAAATCGACGCTGCTTATACTCGTGTGCCGCAGGCAACGGCGATAGAGGTGTTCGTCGATGATCCAGATGCCGTTGACGCCATGCGCAACACCCTGCAGGCCTCGATCGACCGGCCGATGATTCTCTACGACTGGCAGGAGCGCAACCAGACGTTTTTCGAGGCGCTGCAGGTCGAGCGCGTGGTGATGTTCGTCATCCTGTCGATGATCATCCTCGTCGCCGCCTTCAACATCATTTCGAGCTTGGTCATGCTGGTGAAGGACAAGGCTCGCGACATCGCGGTGATGCGAACCATGGGGGCGACGCGCGGTTCGATCATGCGGATTTTCTCAATGACTGGCACGGCGATCGGGGTGGCGGGCACTCTGATCGGGCTGGTACTCGGGTTGCTCCTTGCGACCTACGCCGAGCCGTTGAGGTCTTTTGTGTCCGACCTGATCGGCGTCCGGATTTTTCCTCCGGAAGTGTTTTTCCTCTCGAAGCTTCCGTCCAAAATCAATCCGACTGAAATCGCCATCGTGGTCTCCATGTCGTTGGGGCTGAGCTTCCTTGCGACGCTGTATCCGGCCTGGCGGGCGGCCCAATACGATCCGGTCGAGGCGCTGCGCTATGAGTGACGCTCATCTGGTGCTTCGCGGCGTGCACCGGCATTTCGGTGAGGGCGAAACCCTAGTCCGCGTGCTTGAGGCCGCGGAACTCACAGTAAATGGCGGGGAACTCGTTGCGCTGGTCGCGCCATCGGGGGCCGGGAAATCGACGTTGCTGCAGCTGTGCGGCCTGCTTGAGCGACCCCAGAGTGGCGACATCGAGATCACCGGCCTCAACACCGCTACGCTGAGCGATCGGGCGCGGACGCTGCTACGGCGACATACCGTCGGGTATGTCTATCAATTCCATCACCTCCTGCCCGAGTTCTCGGCTTTGGAAAATGTGATGATGCCGCAGATGATTGCCGGGACGCCGAGCGGGATTGCCGAGGAACGCAGCCTCACACTGCTCGATGCGCTCGGAGTTCGACCGCGGGCAAAGCACCGGCCGGCCGAAATGTCTGGCGGCGAGCAACAGCGTATCGCCATCGCCCGTGCCGCGGCGAACAATCCGCGCATCATTCTTGCCGACGAGCCGACAGGGAATCTCGATCCAGCGACCAGCGACATCGTCTTCGATGCGCTGAAGCGCCTGATCAAGGAACAGAATGTCGCGGCGCTGATCGCGACGCACAATTACGATCTGGCGCGCAAAGCCGACCGGGTCGTGACGCTCAGAAACGGACTGGTCGTGCCGCACAAGTTGTGAGCGCGGCTATTCTACCAAGTCAGCGGTTCTCGCGGGAATCGTCCCTGCGAGTTCAGGCGGATTGAACCGCCGCGGCCACTTAGATGTCAGTCACCATCAGGCAGTTGAACGCCGGTCGGATCAGGCCGGCGGTTTGTCATGCTCGTGCCCAATGGCAATTTACCTTTTATTTGCCTTTCCACATCACGCGGGACTTTGACTATAGACGGGAACGAAATGAGAACATAAAAGAACATAAGCAAAACAAAGGGGACGGTTATGGTCGCGATGCTCAAGGATTTCGCTGCGCTGGTTGCGTTGTCGAGCTTCACCATCGGCGCGCTTACCTGGATGGATGCCGCCGCCCGACTCGTGTGAGGTGTTGATAACGCCGAGGCGCGATTGGCGTCGCCACGGGTTTGCGCCACAAGGGACCTTTGCGGACGACAGCATGACCGGTCCCGGCTTCATCAATCTCCATGTGCATTCGGCGTACTCCCTGCTGGAGGGTGCGCTGCAACTTGCAAGGATCCTCGAACTCGCCAAGGCCGACGGGCAGCCGGCGGTTGGCGTAGCCGATACCGGTAATCTGTTCGGGGCATTGGAGTTTTCCGAGAAGGCCGCGGGCAAGGGCGTCCAGCCGCTGATCGGGTGTGAACTGGCCATCGACTTCGGCGGCGAGGCGACGCGTCCTAACGAGCGGCAGAATCTCGGCAAGGGTGGCCTCGTGCTGATGGCCGCGAGCGAGGCCGGTTTCCGCAACCTGTCCCGTCTGGTCAGTCGCTCGTTCATCGAGGGCGGCAATGAAGGCGTTGCGGCCGCCAAGATCGACTGGCTGACGCCTGACGGCGTCGCCGGGATCATCTGCCTTTCTGGTGGGCCGGAAGGGGCCATCGATCCATCCTACTTTGCCGGCCTCGATGCGCAGGCCGTGGCGCGGCTCGATCGGCTGCGCGAATTGTTTGATGACCGCTTTTATATCGAGTTGCAGCGACATTCGCGTGCACAGGAGGCTGCGGTCGAACCGCAGCTCGTCGATTATGCCTACCGCCGGGGGGTGCCGCTGGTCGCCACCAACGAGCCGTTTTTCTCGGCAGTCGATGATTTCGAGGCGCATGACGCGCTCCTCGCAATCGCCAGCGGGTCGGTGCTGGCGCAGACCGAACGCCGCAAGCTTACGGAACACCACTGGTTCAAGACGCGGGCCGAAATGGCTGCGCGCTTTGCTGATCTCCCCGAGGCGCTCGCCAGTACTGTCGAGATCGCCCAGCGGGTGAGCTATCGACCGCGCAGCCGCGCTCCGGTGCTGCCGAAATTTGCTGCTGCGCCCGACCTGACCGAGGACGAAGCTGTCGCAGCAGAGGCCGAAGCGCTCTCGGCCATGGCCCGTACCGGGCTCGACAAGCGCATGGCCACTGCTGGGTTGGCGGCCGGGATGACCGAAACGCAGTATCGCGAGCGGCTCGAATTCGAACTCGACGTCATCCAGCGGATGAAATACCCCGGCTATTTTCTCATCGTCGCCGATTTCATCCAGTGGGCCAAGGCGCAGGGCATTCCCGTGGGGCCAGGTCGTGGGTCGGGGGCCGGTTCGTTGGTCGCCTACGCGACGACGATTACCGACCTCGATCCGCTGCGCTACAATTTGCTGTTCGAGCGCTTTCTCAATCCCGAGCGCGTGTCGATGCCGGATTTCGACATCGATTTCTGTCAGGATCGGCGCGAGGAGGTCATCCGCTACGTCCAGACCAAATACGGCGTCAAGCAGGTGGCGCAGATCATCACCTTCGGGACGCTGCAGGCCCGCGCCGTGCTGCGCGACGTCGGGCGCGTGCTGCAGATGCCATACGGCCAGGTCGATCGGATTGCCAAGCTAGTGCCGGCCAGCCCGACCGATCCGTGGTCGCTCGAACGGTCGCTGCGCGAAATTCCGCAATTGCGGCTGATGACCGAGGAGGACGAGCAGGTCGCTCAGTTGCTGGCAATCGGTCAGAAGCTCGAGGGCCTGTTCCGTCACGCTTCGACGCACGCCGCCGGTATCGTCATCGGCGACCGACCGCTCGAGGAACTGGCGCCGCTGTATCGCGATCCGCGTTCCGATATGCCGGTCAGCCAGTACAACATGAAGTGGTCGGAAGCCGCCGGCCTGGTCAAGTTCGACTTTCTCGGGCTGAAAACGCTGACCACCATTCAGCGCGCCGTGGCGATGGCCAACCGCAACAATCCCGGCCTCGGTCTGCGCATCGAAAACATCCCGCTCGACGATCCCGCGACCTACAAGCTCTATCAGCTGGGTGATACGGCCGGAGTGTTCCAGGTAGAAGGCGCCGGGATGCGGCGGGCGCTGGTCGATATGAAGCCCGACCGGTTCGAAGACATTATCGCGTTGGTGGCGCTGTATCGGCCGGGTCCCATGGACAACATTCCATCGTTCAACGACCGCAAGCATGGTCGGGAAAAGGTCGAATACCCGCACGAAGCGCTGAAGGCAGTGCTCGACGAAACCTACGGCATCATCGTCTATCAGGAGCAGGTGATGCAGATCGCGCAGCTGCTGTCGGGCTATTCGCTCGGCGAGGCCGACATGCTGCGGCGCGCCATGGGCAAGAAGATCAAGGCCGAAATGGACGCGCAGCGCGAGCGCTTCCGCGACGGCTGCATCCGCTATGGCCTGAAAAAGCCGCTCGCCGATACGATTTTCGACTTGCTGGCGAAGTTTGCCAACTACGGCTTCAACAAGAGCCACGCCGCGACCTACGCGCTGGTGTCTTACCAGACGGCCTGGCTCAAGGCGCATTATCCGCACGAGTTCATTGCGGCGACGATGACGCTCGACATGGGTAACACCGACAAGCTCAACGAATTCCGCCGCGACGCGAAAAAGCATGCCATCGAAGTGGTGTTGCCATCGGTCAATCGATCGCAGGCAGTATTTGATGCCCGCGACGGCAAAGTGTTCTACGCCGTGGGCGCCATCAAGGGGGTCGGCACGGCGGTGGCGGAACACATCGTCGCCGCACGTAACGGTACGCCGTTCAAGGACCTCGGTGATTTTGCACAGCGGGTCGATCCTCGCATCATCAACCGGCGGACGCTCGAGACGCTGGTCAATGCGGGAGGGTTCGACGATCTGGTGCCGCACCGCGAGCAGGCGATCGTCGCGATCGACGCTGTCCTCGGCACCGCTCAGGCCTTGACCAGCGAGCGGCTCGACGGGCAGGCCAACATGTTCACCTCGGATGCGCCCGAGCCGATCAAACTGCCGACGCATTATGCCACCTGGACGCTGACCGAGCGGCTCGACCGTGAAATGTCGGCGATCGGCTTTCACCTGTCCGGTCATCCGCTCGATGCGTTCTCCGACCTGTTTGAAAAACTCGGCGTTCAGAGCTATGCCGATTTCGAGCGAGCGGCGATCGAAGGGTTTTCGTCCGCGGCACGGCTTGCCGGCACCATTGCTGCGCGCCAGGATCGGCGGACACGCAAGGGATCGCCGATGACGATCCTGACCATGTCGGATCAATCGGGCAGTTTCGAGTGCATCGCCTTCGAGGATCAGCTCAAAGCCTTCGGGCAACACCTTGAAGCCGGCAAATCGATCATGATCGAAGTCAGCGCCGAAGCGCGGCCCGATGGCCTGAGCCTCCGGCTGATCGGAGCGCGACCGCTTGCCGAGGCGGCCGAAAAAATTGGCAAGCGCCTGACGGTGTTCGCCAACTCGGAAAAATGCCTCGGCTCGATCGGCGCCCAATTGAAGCTCGGCGGGGAGGGGATGGTGAGTTTCATCGTCATCCGCGAGGGCGGAGCACGGGAGTACGAGATCGAACTGCCCAAGACCTATCGGTTGACCCCGGAGATCGCCGGCGGCATCAAGGCGCTGGAGGGCGTGGTAGACGTGCGATTGAGCTAGTCTTCCAATGCCTTGCACATTTGCCACTTCTCCCCTATATCCGCGACGCACTCGGCTTCGGCTTAGCGCAAATTCACACGTAGGGCAGGCGCCTCGGCATTGACGCCGCGGGTTCCAACCGGTGACGGATCGCAGCGATCCGGCGCACAGCCCCGCGGAGGTTTAACCGGTAAAGGAGCGTGCCAGCATGGCACTACCCGATTTCTCCATTCGCCAGCTGCTTGAAGCGGGCGTCCATTTTGGACACCAGAAGCATCGCTGGAATCCCAAGATGGAACGCTTCATCTTTGGGACGCGCAATGACATTCATATCCTCGATCTGGCGCAGACCGTGCCGATGCTCAGCCGCGCGCTGCAGCTGATCAGCGACACCGTCGCCGATGGCGGTCGTGTGCTGTTCGTTGGCACCAAGCGCCAGGCGGCGCCGCTGGTTGCCGAAGCCGCCCGCCAGTCGGCGCAGTATTTCGTCAATTCCCGCTGGCTCGGCGGCACATTGACCAACTGGCAGACGATTTCAAATTCGATCGCCCGGTTGCGGACCCTCGAAGCCCAGGAACAGCAGGGCGTCGAAGGCCTCACCAAGAAAGAGCGGCTGATGCTCAGCCGTGAAAAAGAACGGCTCGAAACCGATCTTGGGGGCATCAAGGACATGGGCAATTTGCCCAGCCTCCTGTTCATCATCGATACGAACAAGGAAGCCAACGCCATCAAGGAAGCGCGCCGGCTGAACATTCCGGTGATCGCTATCGTCGACTCGAACTCCGATCCCGATACGGTCGACTATGCCATCCCCGGCAATGACGACGCCGCTCGCGCGCTTGAGCTTTATTGCTCGCTGATCGCCAAGGCCGCCATCGACGGTATTGCGCGTTCGTCGTCTTCGCTCGGTGCCGATCTTGGCGCCGCTGTCGAAGCTCCGGTCGAACCGGCGCTGGAAGCCGAGTCAGTACCCGAACCGGCACCTGAGACCTTCACGGTCTGATTGTAGCGCCCGCTACAGGCGGGCGCCTCCCTCTCTTCGATAGAATGGATGTGCGGCCTCTGCCCTTGCGTGGCCGCGGAAAGGCGGAAGCTATGGAAATCACAGCTGCGATGGTCAAAACCCTTCGCGACTCCACCGGCGTCGGCATGATGGACTGCAAGCGCGCCCTGGCAGAAACCAACGGCGATTTTGAAGCCGCGGTCGATTGGCTGCGCAGCCGCGGCCTCGCCAAGGCCGCCAAAAAAGCCGGTCGCATTGCTGCCGAAGGCCTCGTCGGCATCACCATCGATGGCGTCAACGGCGCCGTGGTCGAGGTCAATTCCGAGACCGATTTCGTCGCCCGCAACGAGCAGTTCCAGTCGATCGTCGGCAATGTCTCAAAGTTGGCGCTGCAGAGCGACGGCGATGTCTCGCGGCTCGGCGAAATGCCCTATCCCGGCACCGGTCGCTCGGTGTCCGGTGAGCTTACCGACGCGATCTCGAAGATCGGCGAGAACATGAATTTGCGCCGCACGGCGTTGCTGAGTGTCACCGACGGCGTCATCGGCAGCTATGTTCATTCGGCGATCAAGCCCGGCATGGGCAAGATCGGCGTGCTCGTGGCGCTGCAGTCGACCGGCGACAAGGCCAAGCTCGAAGCGCTGGGCAAGCAGATTGCCATGCATATCGCCTCGACCAATCCGATGTCGATTTCGCCGGATGACATCGACCAGACGGTCGTCGCCCGTGAACGCGCTATCTTTGCCGAACAGGCGCGCGAGTCCGGCAAGCCCGCCGAGATCATCGAAAAGATGGTCGAAGGTCGGGTGCGGAAGTTTTACGAGGAAGTGACGCTGCTGGCACAGGTGTTCGTCATCGATGGCGAGACCAAAGTTGGCGATGCCATCAAGAAGGCCGAAGCCGATGTCGGCGCGCCAATCCAGTTGACGCGTTTCGTGCGTTTCGCGCTTGGCGAAGGCATCGAAAAGCAGGAAACGGACTTCGCCGCTGAAGTCGCCGCGACTTCGGGCGTGTCGCAGCAGCCTTCGCCCACTGCCTAATCCTAACCTAAGGTGGGCTCAGTGCCCGCCTTGACCTGCCAGCGCTGAAACTCTCGGTTGGGCGCGTCGCTACGGCGACAAACGAATACCATTGTCGGCCGGAATGGCTCTAGTGTGCCGCCGGCGCCGAGGGGGATTCGGCTCGCGTCTAAAGGAATTGCCGATGGCTTCAGCGTTCAAGCGGATTCTGCTGAAAGTCTCGGGTGAAGCGCTGTCGGGCGACCAGAGCTTCGGCATCAATCCGGAGTTCCTCGCCGAAGTCGCACGCCAGATCGCTGAAGTCGCCCATTCCGGAATTGGCGTCGCAATCGTTCCTGGCGGCGGCAACATTTTTCGCGGCATGTCCGTCGCGGCCGAGGGCGCTGACCGGGTTACCGCCGACATGATGGGCACCCTTGGCACGATCATCAATTCGCTGGCGCTGTCGAGCGCGCTGACACGAGCCGGTGTCAAGTCCAAGGTATTTTCGGCCATCACCATGCCGTCGATTGCCGATAGCTATACGGCCCGGGCCGCCAAGGCTGCGTTGGAAGACGGCTTTGTCGTGGTCCTCGGCGGCGGCATCGCCAACCCGTTCTTCACCACCGATACCGCCGCCGCACTGCGCGCCATCGAACTCGATTGCGACGTGGTTCTGAAGGGCACCAACGTCGATGGTGTATATTCGGATGACCCGAAGAAGAATCCCAACGCGACGCGCTACGACACCATCAGCCATGACGACGTCATCACGCAGAACCTTCGCGTCATGGACACGGCCGCTTTCGCGCTTGCCCGCGACAACAAGAAACCCATAATTGTCTACGCCCTCGATAACCCGGAAGGTCTGATGGGCGTTCTCGAAGGCCGCACGCGTTCGACGCGCGTCGGTTAACAGCCCGGAAAGCAACGGAAAACTATAATGGCAAATCCATTCTCGCTAGAAGCGCTCAAGACCCGCATGCAAAAGCCGATTACTTCGCTGAAGGAAGAGTTGAACGGCTTGCGCACGGGGCGCGCCAGCCCAAGCCTGCTTGAGCCGGTGATGGTCGAAGCTTATGGCAGCCGCGTCCCACTTAATCAGGTCGCCACGGTGACGGTGATGGAAGCGCGGATGCTGAGCGTCCAGGTGTGGGACCGGTCGATGGCGAGCGCTGTCGAAAAGGCCATTCGCGATAGCGGGCTTGGCCTGAACCCCGCCGGCGAAGGCCAGGTGATCCGCGTCCCGCTGCCGGCGCTGAACGAAGAGCGCCGCCGCGATCTGACCAAGGTTGCGCATAACTATGCCGAGCAGGCGCGCGTCGGCGTCCGGCAAATCCGTCGCGACGGCATGGACCTGCTCAAGAAAGCGGAAAAAGATGGCGATATCGCGCAGGACGAGAGCCGAAACCAGACCGACCTCGTGCAGAAGGCCACCGATCAGGCGGTGAACGAGATCGATATGTTGCTCGCCGTCAAAGAACAGGAAATCATGCAGGTATAGGGCCTGGCCCTCAACCTCAACGTCGCGCCGGGAGGGCGCCGATGTCCAGCGACTCCGCTATCACCAGTGCCGCCGCGGCATCCCGGCCTATCCTGCGCATTCCGGTGCATCTCGGGGTCATCATGGATGGCAACGGACGCTGGGCCCGTGCGCGCGGCAAACCGCGGACCGAGGGTCACCTCGCGGGCGTGAAGTCGCTGCGCCGGCTTGTGGAGCTGTGCATTAATTACGGCGTCGCCAATCTGACTGTGTTCAGTTTCTCATCGGAGAACTGGTCGCGGCCGCGTGACGAAATCAATTTCATTTTCGGACTGCTGCGCCGGTTCGTCGCCTCTGATCTTGAGAAGCTGTATCGCAACAATGTGCGTGTCCGGATTATCGGCGATCGCGATGGACTCGATGGGTCGCTACGCCGGCTCATCGACGATGTCGAAATGAAAACCGACGCCAACACCGGCTTGAACTTGCTCGTCGCCTTTAACTATGGCGCCAAGGCCGAGATCGCGATGGCCGTGCGGCGCATCGCCGAAGCGGTCAAGGCCGGCGATCTCGACCCCGCAGATATCACTGAAGCTACCATCAGCCGTTCGCTTTACACATACGGCGTGCCCGATCCGGATCTCATCATCCGCACCAGTGGCGAACAGCGTGTCTCGAATTTTTTGCTCTGGCAGGCAGCTTATGCCGAATTTGCCTTCGTGCACGAATACTGGCCGGATTTTGACGAGAGCACTTTTCGCCGCGTGCTCGAGGATTTCTCCTCACGCGAGCGTCGTTTCGGCGGTATCGAGGCCAATCCCACTTGAGCAGCCCCGGTTCGCCTCCTCGCCGCAACTGGTCCGATCTCGGCCCCCGCCTTGCATCTGCGGCCGTGCTCCTGATCGTTACAGTCACGGTGCTTTTCCTGGGCGGCTGGGTTTTTGCGCTGATCATTGGACTGGTCTTTGCCGGCTGCTATCGTGAGTGGGAATTCATGGTCGCTCGCCGGCCAGTTGACGTGCTCGGTTACATCCAGGTGGCTCTCGTCGTCCTGTCGGGCCTGTTATACGCATTTTTCGGACCTTGGGGGACGGCGGTTCCGATTCTGCTGGCCTGCGCGATTGCACTTGCGCGCTGGGGCGAGGGCTCGCTGTGGCGCGTCTGGGGGCTGCTGTTGTTTGGCGCCGTCGTGTTTTCGCTGCTGGCGCTGCGCGGCGAAACCCCGCTCGGTATCTGGGCCGGTCTTTACCTCGGCACTGTCGTCTGGATGACCGACTCCGCCGCATTCTTTGCCGGCCGCCAGATCGGCGGCGAAAAACTCGCTCCCGATATTTCGCCGTCAAAGACCTGGTCTGGGGCGCTCGGCGGTCTCTTCCTCGGGACGCTCGCCGGAACTGTGGTCTGGGTGCTCGTTACCCCCTCGCCCTGGTGGGTCGGCGTGCTGTTATCGGCGGCGTTGAGTGTGGTCGGGCAGATCGGCGATCTGACTGAGAGCGCCGTGAAGCGCAATTGGCGCATCAAGGACAGCGGTGACCTGATCCCGGGCCATGGCGGACTGATGGATCGGCTCGACAGCATGACATTTGCAGCCATCGCCCTGTTTCTCATCGGCGGGCTGCATGGCGGATTCGACGCAGTCGCGGTTGGCGCGCTGATCTGGTAAACTCTGGGCGTCACACTCTGCCGGGCATCGCGATTGCGATCCGGGTCGCGTGTCGCCAAACTGCGGAGACTGCTCCTGTTCGAGATATCCTGGCCGCTGGTTTACGCCCTCCCGGCATTCCTCGTCGTGCTGACCGTCATCGTCTTCGTGCACGAGATGGGGCACTACCTCGTGGCGCGCTGGAACGGTATCGCGATCCACACTTTTTCGCTCGGCTTCGGCCCTGAAGCGATCGGGCGGACTGATCGGTACGGCACACGCTGGCGGCTGTCGTGGATACCGCTCGGCGGTTATGTGCGCTTCGTCGGCGACATGAACGCGACGAGCGCCACGGTCGATGCCGACCTCGTCGCGAATGCCTCCCCGGAACTGGCCAAGCGCTTGTTCGTCAACAAGAATGTCTGGCAACGCATGGCGGTGGTCGTGGCCGGCCCCGCGACGAACATCGTTTTCACCTTCATCGTCTTGTACGCTTTGCTGATTGGCTTCGGCCGGTATGAAATCACTCCAGTGATTGGCGAAATCGTCGTCGGATCGGTCGCCGAGGCGGCCGGCATCGTGCCCGGAGACCGGGTGTTATCGGTTGATGGCTACACTGTGCGGAGCTTCGATGATTTTCAGCGTCTGGTCGCGACGGCGCCGCAACGTCCCGTGACCATCGCGCTTTCGGGCGCAGGCGGGGAGCGCGTTCTAACAGTGGTTCCAGAGCTTGCCGAAATCACCGACCAATTCGGCAATACGCACAAGATCGGTCGTGTCGGCGTCAAGCGCACGGCCGGAAGCGAGGACGTGACGTTGTTCCGGCCCTCGCCGATCGAAGCCGTCGGCATGACCTTCGAAGAGGTAAAGTTCCTCATCGACCGAACCATCGCGTTCCTCGGGGACTTTTTTGTTGGTCGCGGCCAGATCGAGCAGCTTGGTGGTCCAGTCAAAGTGGCCAAGATTTCCGGTGAAATGGCGTCGCTGGGCGTGATGCGGCTGATCTCCCTGATGGCACTGCTGTCGCTCAACATCGGCATTCTCAACCTGCTGCCGGTCCCCATGCTCGATGGTGGCCATCTGGTATATTATGCTGCGGAAGCGATCCGCGGGAAGCCGCTCAGCCAGCGCGTGCAGGAGATCGGTTACCGTTTCGGCTTTGCCGTGGTGGTGACCTTGATGGTGTTTACGCTCTTGAACGACACGATCTTCGAGGCCATCCGGCATTTCAGCTAAGTCTTTGTTTACCTTAGTTTCCGGTGTGTTGCACGAATGCACATTGACGAAGCATTCGCTAACCCAACCGAGGCTTCCGCCTTGTCCTTGGTTAAAAATCCAGTAAAACCTCAAGGGTAGTAGGCAGGGGAGGGCTATGCATGGCGATTCTCCTGCTCGGGTTGAATAGGGCAAGAATTATGATGGCTTCTCCCAGGCTCCTGCGCGGCGTTTTCATGGCGCTGGCGCTGATGCTGGCGGCTCCGCTGGCCGGCATTGGCGGATCGATCCTCGGCGCGACCCCGGTCATGGCGCAGCAGGATCCGCTGGTTGCCTCGGTGCTGTTCGAAGGCAACACCCGCTTCTCAGACGCGCAACTGTTGACCATGGTCGATGTGTCAAGCCGAGGCACCTACAATGCGGCCCGGATCGCTACCGATGTGGAGAGCATCCGTCTAGCCTATGACGGCGCCGGCTTCCTTGGGGTGCAGGTCAGCCCTCGTGCTGAAACACTTGAGAATGGTCGTGTCCTGGTGACATTCACCGTCAATGAGGGACAGCGCGCGGCAATTAAGGCCATTAATTTCACCGGGAACAACGCCTTCAACAGTGGCACCCTGAAGGGTATTCTGCTGACCAAGGAAACCGGCATTCTGAGCTTCCTGCTGCGTGACGACACCTATGACGAGCAGAAGGTGGCCGTCGATCGCGAGCTGATCCGCAACTACTACATGAACAACGGCTATCCGGATGCGCAAGTCACCTCAGTTGCTGACTATGACGCAACGCGGAACGCCTATTTCATCAACTTCACCATCACCGAAGGCGACCTCTACACCTTTGGCGGCGTGACCATTGAAACCTCGATCGACGGTCTCAATGCCGACGCGCTGCGCGGGCTGGTGCAAACGCCGGAAGGCAGCCGTTATTCGCAGGATGACCTCACAACCTCTTCCGAGGAACTGGCAATCGAGGCAACGGCGCAGGGCTTTGCCTTTGCCGACGTTCGTCCGCGGCTTAACCGCGATGCGGCGACGCGGACCTTCAGCGTCGCTTATCTCGTCGATCAGGGGCCGCGGATTTACGTCCAGCGCATCAACATCACCGGCAATGAGAAGACCCGCGATTTCGTGATCCGTCGCGAACTTGAATTCGGCGAAGGCGACCCCTTCAACCGCAGCCTCGTATCGCGTGGCCGCGCCTCGATCCAGGCGCTTGGATTCTTCGAGTCGGTGCAGGTCACAGCTGAGCCCGGTACGGCTGCCGACCAGGTGGTCATTAATATCGCCGTGGTAGAGCAGGCGACCGGCGAATATGGCGCTACCGCTGGCTTTTCGACACAGGACGGTCTGCTTGGCGAATTGTCGTTGACCGAGCGCAACTTCCTCGGACGTGGCCAGTATCTTCGCGCCGCGGTTGGCCTGACTCAGGCCGGGCGGACTTTCGACTTCTCGTTCACTGAGCCCAAGTTCATGGGTCTCGATATTGCTGCGGGTATCGATATCTACCACCGCATCAATGGCGAGACGGAGTCCCGCTACTACGGTTTCACGGCAACGGGTGGGCAGCTTCGCTTCGGCATCCCGATTACCAGCCAGATCAACGGGACGCTTTTTGCTGGTTTTGAAACCAAAACCATCGAAGACAAGCCGCCGTTCGATGAAGATAGCGACCCGACTACGCCAGATGTGAACTATGGGCCGGAATCGTCGCTCGTCGACAACGGTGAAGTTTATAACAAGGCGTTCGTAGGGTACACTCTCGGCTTCAGCACGCTGGACGATCCTAAGCGCCCGCGGAACGGTTTCCTTGGCAGCTTCACCCAGCAATACATGCACGGCTTCGACCGCTACGGCCTGCTTAAGACGGAAGCCCGCGGCCGGTACTTCGTTTCGCTACTTGAGGATTTTGGCGTCGTCGGTTCCGTCCGCGGCCAGGCCGGCATCGTTAATAGTCTCGATGGTAGCGCGGTGCCGGCGATCGAAGCCTTCGGTCTTGGCCCATCCATTGTCCGGGGTTTCGAGTTCAACGGCTTTGGGCCGCGCTTGACGTCTGGGGAAGCGCTTGGCGCCACGCTCTATGCCGCGGCATCGGCCGAGATTGAGTTCCCGATCCCGGTATTGCCGGAATCGTATGGCCTGCGTGGTGCCGTCTGGGCCGATGTCGGCTGGGTCGGTGATGGTACGCCGGGTACCGGCTCTGGCACTATCGATCCTGCCAGCGTCGAGGATCCGATCCGGGCCAGCCTTGGCGCCTCTTTGATCTGGGACTCGCCGTTCGGACCGCTACGTGGCGACTTCGCCTACCCGTTGATGTATGTCGAAGGTGTAGACAAGCCCCAGTTGTTCCAGTTCACCATCTCCAGCCTGTTCTAGTCGCAGTTGACTGATTGAATGCGAAGGTCGCGGTGTAAAGCACTCCGCGGCCTTCTTTTTGGCAGAAATCATGGTCGATCCCCGCTTCTACGCTGCCCCCGCTCCCGAGCCGCTGACGGCATTGCTGGACCGCGTTGGGGCACCGTCGCCCGCCGATCGGCGAGCAAGGCATCTCCTCATCGGCAACGCCTCCGAACTGATGACCGCTGATGCCACAAGCATTTCTTTGGCGGTGCAGCGCTCGTATGCAGGGCTCCTTGGCGCCACTCTGGCCGGTGCGGTGATCGTCTCACGCGAATTGCTCGAAGTCGTTCCCGAGACGGCCGTTGCCATCGTCTCCGACCGGCCGCATGATCTTTTCGTCGATCTACTCGATGTGCTTTATCCCGATACTACGCGGACGCTGGCAGCGCTCTATCCCTCACACGATGCCGATCCTCAGCTTGAGGAAAACGTGGTGCTCGGAACCAATGTTGTAATCGGCCTTGGCGCAGAAATTGGCCGCAACACGGTGATTGGCGCAAACTGCGTGATCGGCACCGGCGTGACCATTGGTCGGGACTGCGTGATTGCCGCGAACTGCACCATTGAATGTGCCCATCTCGGCAATAGGGTTGTCGTGCATGCGGGTGCACGGATCGGTACCGAGGGCTTTGGCTGGCTCGGCCACGGCACAGCCAATCGGAAAATTCCGCAACTCGGCCGGGTCATCGTCCAGGACCGCTGTGAAATCGGCCCCAATGCCACCGTCGATCGAGGGGCGCTCGGGGACACCGTCCTTGGCGAAGGGACCAAGCTCGGCAATATCGTAGTCATCGGTCACAACAGCCAGCTCGGGCGGAATTGCCTTGTGGCGCCAACTTCCGGGCTAGCGGGATCGACGGTCCTCGGCGACGGGGTGATCATGGGTGCGGGGGTCGGGACTTCCGGGCATCTCAGTATTGGCGCTGGTTCGGTCGTTCACGCTCGTGCCGCCGTGACTAAGGATTGGCCGGCGGGTTCAAAGCTTGCTGGCGCGCCCGCACAGGATATAAGGGATTTCTGGCGCGAGACCGCGACAGTCCGGCGCATGATGAAGAAAGAGCCCCGCTGATGGATGAGAAACTGTCTGAGGTCCAGGCCGAGATGACCAGCCTCGACATCACCCGGATCCTCGAGTGCCTGCCGCACCGCTACCCGTTCTTGATGATCGATCGGATCATCAATATCCGGGGCGACGATTCGGCGGTCGGCATCAAGAATGTCACCTTTAACGAACCGATGTTTCAGGGCCATTTCCCCGGAAAACCCATATTTCCTGGCGTTCTGATCATTGAGGGCATGGCGCAGACGGCCGGGGCCGTGGTGGTGGCGCATGACGCGGGTGGAGGCAAAAAAAACCTCGTACTGATGCTGACCATCGACAAGGCCAAGTTTCGGAAGCCGGCCGAACCGGGTGATCAGATCGAGTATCACATGCGTAAAATCCAGCGCCGCCGGACGGTTGGACGCTATGAAGGGCGGGCGATCGTCAACGGCGTGGTGATCGCCGAAGCCGAGATCGGCGCGATGATCGTCGAGGCGTGAGGGTGGCGTCTTCGAACGTTCATCCGACGGCGCTGGTCGCCGCCGGCGCCAGGCTCGATGCCTCTGTAATCGTTGGTCCTTTTTGCATTGTCGGGGCCGAGGTGGAGCTTGCGGCGGGCGTCGAACTGATCTCGCATGTGGTGGTGGAAGGCCGGACGCGGATCGGGGCAGATACTCGGGTGTTTCCGTTTGCTTCGATCGGGCATCAGCCGCAGGATCTCAAATATCACGGCGAGACCAGCCGGCTAAGTATCGGTGAACGCTGTAGTATTCGTGAGAATGTAACCATCAATCCCGGCACTGAGGGTGGCGGGATGGTCACGTCGATCGGAAACGATTGCCTGCTTATGGCGAGCGCCCACGTTGCCCATGACTGCAAGGTCGGTAACCACGTCGTACTTGCTAATTATGTCGGCGTGGCGGGGCACTGCGTTATCGGCGATTATGTGACCATCGGCGGAATTTGCGTTATTCATCAATTTGTTAGGGTCGGCGACCATGCCTTCATTGGGGCGCAGTCCATGGTGGATGGCGATGTCATTCCCTATGGCATGGCGGTCGGAAATCGCGCGGCGCTGGCGGGGTTGAACCTGGTGGGGCTCAAACGGCGGCAATTTGACCGCGAGGCCATCCATTCGCTGCGCGCGGCCTACCGTTTGCTGTTTTCGAGCGAGGGGACTTTGCGGGAACGCGTTGATGATGCTGCGGAAATGTTCAAGGACGAGCCGCTGGTACAGAACATGGTCGGGTTTCTGGCTTCGGCGGGTGAGCGACCGATCTGCATGCCGCGCAATGGTCGCCACGACGATCGATAGTGTGAGGATGACGACAGTTGACGACAGTTGACGATAGCTTAATGCCATCATTGGTTGACTGATATGACTACGCCGTTACGGCTGTTCATCCTGTCGGGCGAACCCTCCGGCGACCGGCTAGCCACCGACCTCGTTCGGCGGCTCAAAGCGATCCGGTTGGTCGAACTGTCCGGGGTTGGTTCAGGCGAACTTCCGGCGGAGGGACTGGTGGCGATATTTCCGGCGGCCGAGCTTGCGGTGATGGGCGTGGCCGATGTTGTCGCGCGGCTGCCGCGATTGCTGCGGCGAATTCGCGAGATCGCCGATTTTATCATCAGGACGATACCGGATATCGTCGTGCTGGTCGACCAGCAGGTGTTTTCTCGGCTGCTCGCCAAGCGGCTGCGGGGGCTGGGGTGGAAGCACCCGATCCTGCTTTACGTCGCGCCGACGGTCTGGGCCCGGGCGCCGGAGCGCGCGCGACTGATCGCGCCGCTGTTCGACGAGGTGCTGGCGATCCTGCCGTTCGAGCCGGCGGCGATGCGGCGACTTGGCGGTCCGCCGACGAGCTATGTCGGTCATCCCGCTTTGGCTGAGCTGCAACTGCCGACGATGCCTGACGGCAACACGATTGCCTTGCTGCCGGGCTCGCGCCAAGGCGAGTTGCGTCGGCATCTGCCGATGTTTCGCATCGTCGCAGAGGCGATAGGCGCGGCGCATCCCATAGCGCTGGTCACCCTGCCGCAACTCGAGGATCGGCTGACGGAGGAAGTGTCGCGGTGGTCGGTGCCGGTCACTATCGTCGCTGATCGCGAGCGGCGCGCGGAGCTCTACGCGTCAACGCTGGTCGCGGCGTCCGCGGCGGGTACCGCGACGCTCGAACTGGCGCTAGCCGGCGTGCCGATGGTCGCGACCCATGTCATGGATCTGGTGCAGAGCCTGACCTACCGGCGGCTCGGCCGGCCGGCGGTCGCGTTGCCGAGTATCGTGCTTGGCCGGCCGGTCGTCCCCGAAATCATTACCGGTCGCGCCGAGCCGCAGCGCCTGTTGACCGAAGTACGCGCGCTGATCGGCGATTCGGCGCGGCGTGCCGTCCAGCGGGGGGCGTTTGCCGAGCTTCGGGCATTGATGGAGGTTGGGACAAAAGACGCGCCGCGCCAGGATCCGGCGCAGCGCGTCCTGGCGCATCTATCAAGCGACTAGCGGGCGTCGATGCTTTCATAGTCCCGGATCGTCGCGCCGTTATACAACTGGCGCGGGCGGCCGATTTTCTTCTGCGGATCGGCGATCATTTCTTTCCACTGTGCGATCCAGCCGACGGTGCGCGCCATGGCGAACAGCACGGTGAACATCGAGGTCGGAAAGCCGATGGCCTCGAGGATGATGCCCGAATAGAAATCGACGTTGGGATAGAGCTTCCGGTCGATGAAATACTGATCTTCGAGCGCAATCTTTTCGAGTTCCTGCGCCACCTGCAGGATGGGATTGTTCTCGACCCCAAGCAGCGCCAGAACTTCCTTGGCGGTGGCCTGCATCACGGTGGCGCGGGGGTCGAAGTTTTTGTAGACGCGATGGCCGAAGCCCATCAGCTTGAAGCCGGAATTCTTGTCCTTGGCCTTGGCGATGAACTCCGGAATGCGGTCGACGGTGCCGATTTCCTTCAGCATGTTCAGCGCCGCTTCATTGGCGCCGCCATGGGCCGGACCCCAGAGACAGGCGACACCGGCGGCGATGCAGGCGAACGGATTGGCGTCCGACGAGCCGGCTAGCCGGACCGTTGAAGTCGAGGCGTTCTGTTCGTGGTCGGCATGCAGCGTAAAAATCAGGTCCATTGCCTTGGCGATGACCGGATTGCCGACATAGGTTTCGGCCGGCACCGAAAAACACATGTGCAGGAAATTGCTGGCGAAATCGAGATCGTTGCGGGGGTAAACGAAGGGCTGGCCGACCGAATATTTGTAGGCCATGGCGGCAATCGTCGGCATTTTGGCGATCATGCGGATCGAGGCGATCTCGCGCTGCTGCGGATCGGTGATGTCGGTCGAGTCGTGATAGAACGCTGCCATCGCGCCGACGACGCCGGTCATGATGGCCATCGGGTGGGCGTCACGCCGGAAGCCGCGGTAGAAATAGTGCATCTGCTCGTGCACCATGGTGTGCCGCGTCACCAGCGTCGAAAATTCTTCCATTTTCGCGGGCGTCGGCAGTTCGCCGTACAACAGCAGGTAGCAGACTTCGAGGTAATTGCTCTTTTCGGCGAGCTGATCGATCGGATAACCGCGATACAGCAGTTCGCCCTTGTCGCCATCGATGAAGGTGATCGAGGATTCGCAGGCTGCGGTCGAGGTGAACCCCGGATCGTAGGTGAACATGCCAGTCTTGGCGTAAAGCGACCTGATGTCGATCACGTCGGGGCCGGTGCTGCCGGCCATCACCGGAAACTCAAAAGTCTGGTCACCGATGGTCAGTTTGGCGACGGTCTCGGACATCGTATTCTCCCGGAAACTGGTGAGGCGGTACGCGGAACGGGCGTGAAGCGCGGCGTTCACTCTACGGGCAACTGCGCTTTCTGGGCTAGCGCAATTGCAGTCGCGTCCGGTTTGATAGGTAAGTAGAACTTACCTTCATTACATGTCAGGTCAACGACGATTGATCTCCGATGCGGGCCAGCGCTTCCTCGCGACCAATCAGCACCATGACCTCGAAGACCCCCGGCGAAATGGTGCGGCCGGTGAGGGCAGCGCGCAATGGCTGCGCAATCTTGCCAAGCTTAAGGCCCTGTGTTTCGGCAAAGCTCCGCGCTGCGGCATCGATTGCCGGCACCGTCCAGTCGGCAAGGCCAGTCAGCACCTGATGGAAGCCAGCATTTGTCGCTTTGGCTTCGGGCGTCAGCACGGCGATGGCAGAATTATCTGGCGCAATCGGCCGGACCACGTAGATGAACTGCGCCAGGTCGATCAGTTCGAGCACGGTCTTGGCGCGTGGCTGCAATTCGGGCAGGGCGGCCAGCACGGTGGCCTTGTTGGCTTCGAGCCCCGCCGTGTCGAAATCGCGGCCGACTTCGCGGGCAAGACTCCGCATCGCCTCGTAGAGATCAGCGGGCTGACTTTCGCGAATGTAGTGGCCGTTGACGTTCTCGAGCTTGACGAAATCGAAGCGCGCAGCGCCCTTGTTGAGCCCGTCAAGGCTGAACCATTCGATCATCTGTTCGGTCGAGAACAGCTCGGCATCGCCATGGCTCCAGCCGAGCCGGGCGAGGTAGTTGCGCAAGGCGGCGGGAAGGTAGCCGAGCTGCCGATAGGCTTCGACGCCGAGCGCGCCGTGACGTTTGCTGAGCTTGGCGCCATCCGGACCGTGAATTAGCGGCACATGTGCCATCTCCGGCACCGCCCAACCCATGCCATTGTAGATGACGATCTGCCGCGCGGCGTTGGTCAGGTGATCGTCGCCGCGGATGATGTGGGTAACGCCCATATCGTGGTCGTCGACGACGACGGCGAGCATGTAAGTCGGGGTGCCATCGGAGCGCAGGATGATCAAATCATCGAGGTTCTCGGTCTTGAACACGACCTTACCCTGCACGTGATCATCGACGGTGATTTCGCCATGCAGCGGCGCCTTGATCCGGATAACGGGGGCAACGCCCGGCGGAGCTTCGGCGGGATCGCGATCGCGCCAGCGGCCATCATAGCGCGGCGGCTTACCGGCTGCCCTCGCTTCCTCGCGCATGGTCGCGAGTTCCTCGGGCGAGCAGTAGCAATAGTAGGCCTGGCCGCGGGCGAGCAGTTCATGCGCCACTTCGGCATGGCGCGGCGCGCGCGCAAACTGCATGGTCGGCTCGCCATCCCATTCGAGACCGAGCCATTTCAACCCGTCGAGGATCGCCTGTACGGCGCCTTCGGTCGAGCGTTCACGGTCGGTATCTTCGATGCGGAGCTGGAAAGTGCCGCCCATCTTGCGCGCGAACGCCCACGAAAACAGGGCAGTACGAGCGCCGCCGATGTGGAGGTAGCCGGTGGGCGAAGGCGCGAAGCGGGTGATCACTTTAGCGGGCATTATTTGCCTCTGTTGGGCGAGTTCGGCCGTGTGTAAGCTCGCCACTCTCGATGTGCAAGGGCGGGGGCCCGATGGCGACTGAGGTCCAGACGGTGACCGTTGAGTTGGGGCTGGCGCCGTTGCGTCCGCGTCCGCTGGTGCCGGCAATCGTCCGTCCGCCACGGCAGCGGCGCGGCATCGGACTGGCCGCCAGCCTGACTATCGCCCTCGATCGGCGACGGTTTTTCGTGCTGCTGCCGTTCGCCATCATTGCGGGGCTGACCGCTTATGTTTATGCGGGTGCGACCCCCGAGCCGCTGATGCTTGGCGGGGTGGCGGCTGCATCGGCGAGCTTCGTCGCGCTGTCCTGGCGCACTCACACGCTGTTGCGCTTCGCGACGCTGTGCGGGGCTTTCTGGTTCGGGTTTTGCCTGCTCGCCATTCATGGTGCGCTGTTTGGAACGGTGATGCTGTCGGGCTCGCGCTATGGCGTCTATCAGGTGCACGTCGATGAAATCGTATCCGCTGTCGATGGCGATTTGCGGGTGATCGTCTCGGCGATCGCGCCGGGACCGGGGGAGGACGCCGTGCCGATGCGGCGGGCCCGGATTGTCGTCTCGGGCCGGCCGAATTTGGCGCCCGGTGATGTCATCGAGGGCACGATGCGGTTTTATCCGGTACCGGGACCGGCGGTTCCGGGCGGATTCGACAGCCAGTTCCACGGCTATTTCGACGGCGTCGGCGCCTATGGGACGAGTTTCGGAACCCCCGCAATCGTCTCGGTCGGCGACGCTTCGGCGCCGGATCGACTGATCGATACGGTGCGCCGGACCATCGGCAGCCGGATTGACGCGACGCTGCAGGAACCGGCGGCGGGGATCGCCCGCGCCTTGATCACCGGCGACCAGACCGAAGTGACTGCCGAAGCGCGCGACGTCATGGCCGCCGCCGGGCTGGCCCATGTGCTGTCGGTTTCCGGACTGCACCTGACGCTGGTGGCCGGCGGCGTGTTCGTGGCGCTGCGGATGGCGTTGTCACTGTCGCTTGGCCTATCGCGGCGGCTGTCGGTGAAGCGACTCAGTGCTTTTGGCGGCATCGTCGTTGCCTTGCTGTATTTTTCGATTTCCGGTGGCAATGTCGCGGCGCTGCGCTCCACCCTGATGATCCTGCTGGTGTTTGGCGCGGTGATTTTCGGGCGGCGCGCCCTTACGATGCGCAATGTCGGCATCGCGGCGATCATCGTCATCATCGTCGATCCGGCGAGTGTGTTTCGCCCGAGTTTCCAATTGTCATTTGCCGCGGTGGCGGCACTGGTCGGCGCGTGGGAAGCCGGGCATGGCGAACGCGAAAAGGGCAGGGGGCTGGGGCGGCAGTTCGCCGGTTACCTGCTGGGTTCAGCTGCCACCAGCCTCGTTGCCGGGGCGGCGACGCTGCTGTTTTCGATCTACCATTTCCAGCAGACCTCGCCGCTTGGCGTCCTCGGGAATCTCGCGACCATACCGCTGGTCGGCTTCCTGATGATGCCCGCCGCCGTGCTGGCCGCCATCGCCATGCCCTTTGGTTTCGAAGCGCCGTTCCTCCGGGTCGTCGGCTGGTCAATCGACCGGATGCTCGACGTCGCCCAAGCGGTGGCAAGCTGGAGCACGGGGCTAGATGCGAGCCCGCTGCTGGCGCCCGCGAGCCTCGGGATCGGCTTCGCCGCGCTGGGGTGGTTTGCGTTTTTTGGCGACCGGTGGCGCTACCTCGGGCCGGTGCTGGCCATCCCCGCCGTGCTGCTGTTCGCACAGGACCGGCCACCGGACGTGCTGATCGCCGACACGACGCAGGCGCTGGCGATAAGCGGGCCGGATGGACTCGAATTGATGGCCGGGCGGGCGGGCAGCTTCGCCGTCGAGGTGTGGGGCGAAACCTTCGGCACATCGATCTCCGAAGGAGGCCTAGCCCGCTGCGATTCGATCGGCTGCATCGCCCGCAGCCCGGCAGGGTTCACCGTGGCGCTGGAACTCGATCCGGCCGCCTTTGCCGAGGATTGCGGCGTGGCCGACCTGATCGTGGCGCGGCGCCGGGTGCCGGCATGGTGCGTTGGCAGTGGCACCATCATCGACGCGGCGGCGCTGGCCAGCGGCGGTGTGCACTGGCTGCGCTGGAACGCGGCCGACCAGACGTTCGAAGTGCGGCCGGCAATCACCGGCCTCAATCGGGCGTGGCGAGCCGCGCTACCGTGACCCCGGCGGCCGGCATCGTGGCATCGCCGAGCACGTAACCGGCTTCATCGGGCGCCGGGGCGAGGTGCGCTACGCCATTGGCGTAGTTCACATAAACCCGGAAGCCGCCGCGTACCCGGCAGCGAACGCCCGCGGGCAGGGCGAGTGGCACGATATTGGCCTCCTCCAGCAGCTGCCCGACGATGCGCTGCACCAGCGCGCGGTCGCCGCTGGCGCCGACGTAAAACACCTTGCCCTGCGAGACGAGGACCGGAAAGCCTTCCTCGTCTTCGATCTCGACCCTGGCGCGGGTTTCGAGTCGTTCCCGCCACAACTGCGCCGTGCCGCCACCCTTGACGGCAACGCCATGCTCGGGACGGGTGCTGTCGACGCGCATGACTTTCACATCGAGCAGATTGCTCGGCAGGTCTGGCGCCAGATTTTGCGGAATGGTGAAATCGCCGGTTTTGGAACCGGTGCGTGGTCCGATCAGCAGATGGCCCTCGAAGCTCGTCACCGCCTCGCGCAGTGCGTCGGTCCAGGCGAACAGCGCCGGGATGATCACGAGATCATAGCCAGCAAAACTGGCGGTGGTCGGCGGCAGGATATCGATGTCGATGCCGCGTTTGCGCAGCGCCACATAGACGGCGTTGACGTGCCCGACATGGGTAAAGCCCTTGGCCTGCGGCTGGATCTGCCACGCCCATTCGCTTTCGTAGTCGAACACGATGCCGACGCGGCCCTTGCGCGCCTCGCCCGCGATGCCGGTGAGGCGCAGTTCCTCGATCACCTGCTTGGCCTCGTGGTAGGCGGGCGCCGGCTGGTCGTCGACGCGCAGCAGCCCGGCATGCATCTGTTCCTGAGCCGCGGGGAACTGGCGCCAGCGGAAATACGCCACGACTTCGGCCCCGTGAGCGAAGGCTTCCCACGCCCACAGCCGTGCCATGCCGGGCAACGGATCGGGGTTGTAGGGCGCCCAGTTCACCGGGCCGGGTTGCTGTTCGATGATCCACCAACGACCACGGCCGGCGGCGCGGTAGATATCGTGATGCAGCCCTTGAAAATCCGGCTCGCCCTGGCGGAGGTATTGCGCCTTGGCCTCGGCCGGCTCGTCGCCCATCTCGAGGAAGCCCACGGGGTAGGAATCCCAGGTGACGAAATCGAGCGTCTCGGCGACCTTGAAATGATCGAATTCGGTGAACCGGCCCATGTAGTTATGGCTGACCGGCAGGTCGGGCCGCGCTGCCTTGAGGATGTTCACCTGGAGCGCGTTGAACGTCCCGACCTGATCCGACGAGAACCGCCGGAAGTCGAGTTGCGCCGCCGGATTGGGCTCGGTGACCGTGAGGTTGGGCAGGTCGACCTGAGTGAAATCATTGTATTCGAGCGACCAGAACACATTGCCCCACGCGAGGTTGAGCGCCTCGACGGTGCCGTAGCGGGCGGCGAGCCAGCGCTGGAATTCGACCCGCGCGGCCGGCGACCACGAGCAGGTGGTGTTGTGGCAGCCATATTCATTGTCGGTTTGCCATGCCATCAGCGCCGGGTGCTGGCCGACCGCGTCAGCCAATAGCGTCACGATGCGGGCGCACTCCTCGCGGTAGCCGGCGTGCGAGAAATCATACTGGCGGCGCGAACCGAAGCGGCGCTCGTGACCGTTCGCATCGATCGCCACCATGTCCGGATGTTTATCGAGCATCCAGCGGGGCGGGCCGGCGGTCGGCGTGGCGACCATGAGCTTGATGCCGTGGCGGTGGAACATGTCCATCGCGCGCAGCATCCAGCTGAAGTCGAGCTCACCGGGGCGTTTCTCGAGGCGACTCCAGCAGAAATCACCAATCCGCACATAGGCGATGCCGATTTCGGCCATGCGCGCGATGTCGGTCTCCCACCGCTGTTCGTCCCAGTGCTCCGGGTAGTAGCAAACGCCGATGGCAGGCTGGGACATGGCGGCCTTCAGAGAATGACAGGGGTCTCGGGCTGACCGGGGACTTCGACCTCGATGACGAACACCCCGCCGGCGACGCGTTCGGCGGCGAGTTGCTCGGCCGACATGGTCTTGTTGGCGGTGGTGATGAACATCGTTTTGAGTTCGGGGCCGCCGAGGCACGGACAAGTGACCTGGCTCGCCGGCACGTGGACGATGCGATCGACCGAGCCATCGGGCGCATGCCGGACGACGCGGCTGCCGCCCCAGCGGGCGCTCCATAAATAGCCGGCGCTGTCGACAATCGCCCCATCCGGCCAGCCTTCGTCCTCGGGGATGTCGACAAAGGTCCGCCAGTCCCCGGCAGGTAGGCCGGTGGCCGGATCGATAGCGACCTGCATGATCTTTCGGCTGGGGGTATCGGTGTAGTAGGCAGTCCGGCCATCGGGTGAAAAGCAGGTCGAATTTGGCGTCTTCTGGTCGGTGAGAAGGGTAGTCAGGGTACCGGCGCGGTATTGGTACAGGGCGCCGCCCGGCCCATTTTCTTGCTTGCGCATGGTGCCGATCCACCAGCCGCCGGCGTGGTTGACCCGGGCATCGTTGCTGCGCGTCGTGTCGTCGTCGGCTTCGATATAGGCGATGTGGCTAGTGGCGCCAGTGGCGAGGTCGAGGCGGACGAGACCGGTTTCGGTCGCAATTGCCAGGGTATCCCGACCGATTATCGCCGCGGCCGATGGGAACCCGTCGAACGACCATTGCCCGGCCGCCGTGCCATCGGCTTTGGCGGCAAATAGGCTGCGGTTGTTGATGTCGAAGTAGAACAATTGCTGGCGCTCGGGGTGCCAGAGCGGCCCTTCGCCGAGGGCGCATTGGCTATCGATGAGCAGGCGGGCGGTGTCGGTCATTGCAGTTTGTCCCGATCATAGGCGGCGACGCTGGTCGCGGCGCGCTGGGCGATCTCGGCGATGGTGTAGCCGGGTTTGTAGATGTAGGTGCCAAGCCCGAACCCGGCGCAGCCGGCGGCGAAATACTCGGCGAAATTGTCCGGGTTGGCTCCGCCCACGGCGTAGAGCGGCAAGTCGGGCGGCAACACGGCCTTCATCGCCTTGATGCCTTTGGGTCCAAGCACCTCGGCGGGGAAGAATTTGAGACCAGTGGCCCCGGCACGCATGGCGGAGAACGCGTCAGTCGGCGAGAACACTCCGGGGTAGGACGACATGCCGAGGCGCACGGTTTCGGCGATCACGTCCGGGTTGCTGTCGGGCGACACGACGAACTGACCGCCCGCATTGGCAACATCGCGCGCCTGCGCCGGGCTCAGCACCGTACCGGCGCCGATGAGGGCGCTGCTGCCGAGCGCCTTGGCCGCATGGGCGATGCTGACCAACGGTTGCGGCGAATTGAGCGGCACTTCGATCATGGTGATGCCGGCGGCGATCAGCGTCTGGCAGACGGCGATGCACTCGTCCGGGCCGATGCCGCGAAGGATGGCGATGATGTGCCGGTGGTTCATGCGCTGAGGTCCAGTTGTCGTTTCGCCGCCTTGAGACCGGCGAGCGTTGCCTCGGTTGCGTCGATCGCTTCGGAGGCGACGCCGATCCGGTCGAGCGCGGCGCCATAGGTACGGGCCAGCCGCGCCGAGCCGACGATCGGCACGCTGGCGGTGCCGATCCAGTCGCGCATGCCGCCGATTTCGGCGCCGATGAGCAGGCCGGACAGGTACCCCGAGCACCAGTCAGCGCCCTTTGCCGCGACCAGCGCCGCCGCCCGCGTGCGGAACAGCAGATTGGTCAGTTTTTCCGGGTGCGCCAGCCCGGCATCGAGCCCGGCGGCAGTACCCTCTTCGGTCGCCGGGCCGTTGCGCTCGCCAGTGAGCGAATGGCGCAGCACCGAGTGCGTGCTCAGCAGTTCGTAGAGTTCGCCGGTCATCGCAGTCGCGAACCGCGTTAGCTTGCCGGCTTCAAGCATCGCCCATTTGCAGTGTGTTCCCGGCATCGCGACGACACCCGAAAACTCGGGTCGCAGCGTTATGAGCCCGAGCAACTGAGTTTCCTCGCCGCGAATGACGTCCTCGCCGCCGGCTTTCTGGCAAACGCCGGGCAGGATGCGCACGGAAAGGCGCGTACCCTCCAGCGCCGGGCGCACGGCGCCTTGGGCAAGCTGGCCGAGATTGGCGGGGGTTTCGAGATAGGGCGCTTCGAGCCAGCCCTGCCGCGCCCCTGCCATGCCGCAGATTAACACTTCGGTCGGGCGTTGCAGATCGAGGACGTCGCCGATCAGGCTGGTCAGCGCCGCCGGAAATTGCTCGCGGCTGAGTTTGCCCATGCCGTTTTCCGAGTCGCAGGAAAACACGGTTTCGCCAGCAGCGGAAATACCCCAGGCCCGGAGATTCGACGTGCCCCAGTCAACCGCCAGCCAATCCACTTCGTCAGCCAAATCCGCCCCCTCGACGAAAAACGATGCAATCGCCGCGCCGGAACCTATCGCCAAGCCCGCTGCGGGGCTAGGCAAAATCTGGTATGCATGAGGGCGCCTTTCGGCCAAAGGACTTATGAAATTATCGTCCCATTTGAGGCCGGGATGGGCTAGAACTCCGCAACCGCGAACCGCAGCGACGCCGGAATGCCGACGCGCGCGATGGCGCCTACTGGCTGGAGGACTTTCAATGAGTGCGAACGGCACCGATTCGTCGTTGAACGGGCAGGCGAGCCCCAAGGTCAAGCTGCGCTCGCGCGCCTGGTTTGATAATCCCGACAATGCGGACATGACTGCGCTCTATCTCGAGCGCTACATGAATTACGGCATTTCCCGCGAGGAACTGCAGTCGGGCAAGCCGATCATCGGCATCGCCCAGACCGGTTCGGATCTGTCGCCCTGCAACCGGCATCACATCGTGCTGGCGCAGCGCGTTCGCGAAGGCATTCGCGATGCCGGTGGTATCGCCATCGAATTCCCGGTGCATCCGATCCAGGAAACCGGCAAGCGCCCGACCGCAGGCCTTGACCGCAATCTTGCTTATCTCGGGCTCGTCGAAGTGCTGTACGGCTATCCGCTCGACGGCGTCGTGCTGACGATCGGCTGCGACAAGACCACGCCGGCCATGCTGATGGGCGCCGCGACAGTCAATATTCCCGCCATCGCACTGTCGGTCGGTCCGATGCTGAACGGCTGGCACAAGGGCGAGCGCACCGGTTCGGGGACGATATTGTGGAAGGCGCGCCAGCAGATGGCCGCTGGCGAAATCGGCTACGAGCAGATGATCGACCTCGTCGCCTCGTCGGCGCCGTCGCCCGGCTATTGCAACACCATGGGCACGGCGACGACGATGAATTCGCTGGCCGAGGCCCTCGGCATGCAGCTGCCGGGCTCGGCCGCCATTCCGGCGCCGTATCGGGATCGCATGGAAATGGCCTGGCGGACCGGTCGACGCATCGTCGACATGGTGCATGAAGATCTGAAGCCCTCGGACATCCTGACCAAGGACAACTTCATCAATACCATCGTCATCAATTCGGCGATCGGCGGCTCGACCAACGCTCCCATCCACATCAATGCCATCGCGCGCCACATCGGCGTGGAGCTCAGCATCGACGATTGGCAGACGCATGGCCACAAAGTGCCATTACTGGTCAATCTGCAGCCGGCCGGCGAATATCTCGGTGAGGATTATTATCATGCCGGCGGCGTCCCGGCGGTCGTCAATGAGCTGATGGCACAGGGAATGATCCGCGAGGGCGCTCCGACCGTCAACGGCAAGTCGATCGGCGAAAACTGCCGCAACACCACGATCCAGGACGACAAGGTCATTCGACGGTTCGACAATCCGCTGAAGGCAGAAGCCGGCTTCCTCGTGCTGCGCGGCAACATGTTCGACAACGCCATCATGAAGACCAGTGTCATCAGCTCGGAATTCCGCGAGCGCTACCTCAACAATCCCGCATCGCCTGGCGCCTTCGAAGGCAAGGCCGTAGTGTTCGACGGCCCGGAGGATTATCACCACCGGATCGATGATCCGTCGCTCGAGATCGACGAACACACCCTGCTGTTCATGCGCGGCGCCGGCCCGATAGGTTACCCGGGCGCGGCAGAAGTTGTGAACATGCAGCCCCCGGCGTATCTGATCAAGAAGGGCATCCATGCTCTCGCATGCATTGGCGATGGTCGACAATCGGGAACTTCCGGATCGCCCTCGATCCTCAACGCGTCGCCCGAGGCGGCAGCCGGCGGCAACCTCGCCATCCTCAAGGACGGCGATCGCGTGCGGATCGATCTCAACACCGGTCAGGCCAACATCCTGATCTCAGATGAGGAAATCGCTACCCGCCGTGCTGAGCTGGAAGCCAGTGGCGGCTTCAAATATCCCAAGCACCAGACGCCGTGGCAGGAAATTCAGCGCGGGCTCGTCGATCAGTTGGGCAATGGCGCCGTGTTGAAACCAGCGGTGAACTACCAGCGTATTGCCCAGACCGAGGGCATTCCGCGCGACAATCACTAAGTATCAGTGCGCTCAAACAAAAGGCCCGCTTGCGCGGGCCTTTTTCTATTCGGACTGAAACCACGCGTCGCCGGACTGCTCCAGTTCAATACTTGCGCAGTAACCCGACCAGCCGGCCCTGCACCTTGACCCGATCCGGCGGAAAGATGCGCGTTTCGTAGGCCGGATTGGCCGCTTCCAGCGCGATTGCATTGCCGCGACGGCGCAGGCGCTTCAGCGTCGCCTCCTGGTCATCGACCAGCGCCACGACGATTTCGCCAGTAGCAGCTGTCTCCTGCTTGCGGATCAGCACGGTGTCGCCGTCGAAGATGCCGGCCTCGATCATCGAGTCGCCGCGAACTTCGAGTGCGTAGTGCTCGCCGAACCCGAGCATTTCAGGCGGAACGCTGATGGTATGGGAATGCGACTGGATCGCCTCAATCGGCGTGCCCGCCGCGATCCGGCCCATCACTGGAATGACGACGGCTCGACCGGCTTCGGCACTGGCTGACGGGACGGGCTGGTTGGCTCGCGGTGGCGGTGCCGAGACGCGCCCAAGATTGCCTTCGACCACTGTCGGCTCAAAGCGCGAACGACGTCCGCCGAGCGACGGGTTCATCGAGTCGGGCAGGCGAATAACTTCGAGGGCTCGCGCCCGGTTCGGCAACCGCCTGATAAATCCTCGTTCCTCTAGCGCGGTGATGAGACGATGGATGCCGGATTTGGACCGGAGATCCAACGCATCCTTCATTTCATCGAACGAGGGCGGGATACCGCTCTCCTTCATACGCTCATGAATGAACATCAGCAGTTCGTGTTGCTTGCGGGTGAGCATCGCGCCCTCGATGGAATCGGAACAAAGACTGAACGATGTGTACGTGTTCCAGTTATGTTCTGCAAGCGGACGCGGATAAAAAACGACATCAAATGCATAGCGGCGAACTGTGCAGTAGTGCGGCTGAGTCGCGTGGCGCCCCCGACGGCATCCAACACACCGGCACGCAGCACTTTTGCAGTTCGGAGTCGAGCATGGGCTGGCGCCACCCGCCTTCTATCAGGCTAGTTGTTGCTGACAGACGACACTAGGCGCGCCAAACGGCGGGACTGCGGCGGGCAGGTTGCTCTCTAGTGTGCAAGCAGTCTACAGCGATTGAACTGGCTGCGCAAACGAGCGTGACGTATGCGCGGCTGAACGATACATCGCATGCATTCTTTAAGGCGAAATTAATAGAGACGCCGTACGACCGCAAGAAGCCTCGCATTTGCGCTAGACCTCAGTCTTTATCCAAAGTTGAGCTTCATGGCTCTCAATAAATTGTACTAAGTTGCGCTGCCGCCTAGCCCGCTTTTGTAACTGTAGACTGCACCCGAGTTCGCGACAAATTAGCTTACTAAACGGGACGAGTCCACCATTGTACTAGTATTGCTGTCGAACGACTGTAAGCAGGAGAACTGGAATTGGCAACCTATAATCTTCAGCTTGCTGACGACGACTTTCTCGGCACTAACGGCGACGACATATTTTTCGTGGCGGCTAATATTGCACGGCTTGCCGGGACCGACGTCCTCATGGGTGGAACTGGCAGAGATACGTTGCAGTTGGCCTCGACGAGTCTCTCGCTCGGTTATCAGCGACTTGTCGGCATGACTTCGGTCGAAGTCATCGACATGTTGGCAGCGACTTCGGGGGCGTCAGTCAGTCTTGATGCTGCTTCGGTCTCGCAGGCCGGATCTGCCGGACTGACACTCAAGTTTGGCGCCAATGTTCTCATTCTCGATACGGCCCTCGTCGGAACAGCCGGCCAAGTTTACCTTGAGGGCACGGGTCAGGTAACGCTGCGGAATTTTTCCGGTCAGTCGGTCCAGATGGTCGATGGCATCTCCGGCCGGATCGACGGTGGAGATTTTTCCGATGTTATCATTGGTGGGACTGGGAACGACACAATCAACGGTCGCCTCGACGACGACAATATATCGGGCGGTGGCGGCAGCGATGCCCTCGGTGGCGATGCTGGGAACGATGCCCTGACCGGTAACGGCGGCGACGATACATTGAGCGGAGGCGATGGCTTCGACCTAATTTCCGCGGGACCGGGAAGCGATACCGCAACCGGCGGCGCGCAATCCGACACCTTCGTCGTCAGCGGCTCCGCCCAGTTGACGATTACTGATTTTTCCGTGTCCGACCGCCATGAGTTAATCGATCTGCGCGCCGTTGTCGGCGTCACTAATTTCGACGACCTGGTAATCGTGCAGGCAGGGACCAACGCCGTCATCACTGCTGGCGCCAGTTCGGTTACCCTCCAATCTGTAACGGCCACCGCGCTAACGGCCGCCGATTTCGTTTTCTCGGGCGATACTTTGACCACGATTGCGGCGGTGCTGTCTGCCGATCCGACTGGCGTTCTTACCAGTGGCATCGACTCGCTCAGAGGACCTGGCGGGAATGATATCTTTGCGCTGAGTGGCTCCATCGAGCGTTTACTGAGTACCGACAGCATTGTTGGAGGCGGCGGTCTCGACACCCTGCGCATCATCGCGACGCAACCCTCTATTGGCGAAACGCGACTAACCGGGCTGCAGTCCATCGAGCGGATCGACATGTCTGGATCGACCGGGCAGATCGAACTGCACCTTGATCAGGCCGCCGTCGATCAGGCGGAGGCGGACGCGCTGACGGTGGTGTACGGCGCCAATGCGCTCAAGATCGATGCTCAACTCGTCGATGGCTTCGGCACCGTAGTCCTGGCAGGCTCGGGTGCAGTTACCGTCAGCAATTTCGGCATCCAGACCTTCACCTTCGCGGACGGCTACGATGCTGTCTTGATCGGCGGGGACGGCCGCGAGGTCATTACCGGCGGCAGTGGCAACGACCAGTTCTCGGGCAACCTTAACGATGACACGCTTGGCGGCGGCGACGGTGCCGATACGATAACGGGTGGTTTCGGCGACGACTATTTGTGTGGCGGAAATGGTGTCGACGACCTCGATGGCGGCGAAGACGACGACGTACTGACTGGCGGTTCCGGCGATGACAGCCTTGCTGGTGGCGCTGGTGACGACAACCTGACCGGTGGCGCCGACAACGATGCCCTCGATGGTGGCGCGGGTCGCGATACTTTGTCCGGCGGCAATGGCACCGACACCGTCACCGGCGGCACCGAGGCCGATCAGTTCATCATCGAGGCCGGCGGCGGGGCCCTGACAATCAACGATTTCGAAGCCGGCAACCGTCTTGAGCGAATTGATTTGCGGGCGTTCGGAGTGGCCACCTTCGATGAGCTAGATCTAAACACAGTCGGCGGGCGCGCGGTGGTCGACCTCGGAACGACTGCCGTTGCCCTGACCAACGTCGAGGTAGCTGCGCTGACCAAGGACAACTTCGTTTTCGCAGGGCAGGATCCGCTGCTTTATAAGGTATCCGCAGGGGCCACGGCCGAATCTATCCAGGCGCTTATCACGGGGGCGCCCGCCGGGGCGATCATCGAGCTCGCCGCGGGAGACTACAATTTCGCCAGCACGCTCGTCATCGACCGTAGCGACATCACTCTGCGGGGAGCGGGCAACGACAAGACGATCATCCACTCGGCCATCCCCGACGCCAGCGCCGGCTCGGCACTGCTGGTGCACTCAGACGCAATCCGTATCCTCGCCGGCACCTTCACGCAGAACACGACGATAGATGCCCGGCAGATCACGCTCAGCGCCACCGGCGATATCAAAGTCGGCGACGTCATCTATGTCGGGCAGCCTAATGACGACGCATATCTTGCAGCCACCGGCAACACGGGACTGGTCTATCCGACGACGCTTCCAGCGGACGCCCCCCGCTATTATTTGCGTGAGGCGATGGTTGAAGTCACCGCCATCAACGGCAATACTTTGACGCTTTCGCACGCACTGCCCTACGCCTTCGAGTCCGGGAAGGCGTTCGTTTCGACAGCGCCTCTATTGGAAAACGTTCACGTCTCCGGCTTCAGCATCGTAACCGATGGACCGGCAGCTGATCCGACGCTTTTTGCAAACACCAACGATGCTTTCAACGGCGTCGCGACGATCGAGTTCGATCAAGTCCGAAATTCGACGATCTCAGACGTCACCGTCAATCAGTCGGAATCGATCCCATTCAAATTCCAGCGAGTCTTCGACATCCAGGGAAATAACCTTGATGCTGATGGGGCCCATAACAAGGATGCAGGCGACGGTTACGGCCTCTATCTCATCGAAGCGTTTGCCAGCCAGTTTACAGACATCACAATTCTGAATACGCGCCACGGCGTCATCACCTCGAGCTTTAATGCCGAGCACTTCAATACGGTCGAAGTCACCTATACCAATCGCGATATCAACTTCCACGGCAGCGCCGACTCGCACAACACCATTCTGGTCCACCGTATGGTGATGCAGTATGGCGATGGCGACACCCAGTGGCGAGCCGTGTCACCGGGCACGTTTCCGATCCATCCGCAGTCGACTATCGATGCGAATGATGTCCGCTTCGAGTACGTCATTGCCGGCGATCGCAACGACACGCTTCATGCGGTCGACACCGGCGCGTATATGGACGGCGGCGCGCTGGGCGACATTATGTTCGGTGGGGCCGCCGCCGACACGTTGATCGGCGGCATTAGTGCCGACGTGCTGACCGGCGGTGGTGGCCGGGACCTGTTCCCGCGCGATATCTTCGCTGGTGCCGATACCATCAATGATTTCGTTGGCGGTGCAGCCGGCGACATCCTCGTGCTGCAGGGTTATGCTGCCGCAAGCTTCGATGAGCTGATCGTTACGCAGACCGGCGCCGACACTCTGGTCAACTACGGCAGCGCCGGAAGCACGCTGCTCAAGAATTTCACCAAGGCGAATTTTACCAGTGACAATGTGCGCTTCGAGACGATCGGCGTCGCCAACACCATAACCTCCAGCGGCGACGTAGCGGTTGTGATGGGCAGCGACGGCGCCGACTTGATCAATATCACCAAATACCCGCTTGAGCATCTGACGCCGATCATTGGTGGGGCAGGGTTCGACATTGCCAAAATTGCCGGCAGCTTCATCAGCACGGATACCGCGACGTTTGGTACGCTGCGTTCGCTCGAGGGCATGGATGTTAGCGCCGTTACCACGGTTTCGCTGAAATTCAGCGCCGCGATCTTCGAGCAAGTAGCAACCAAGAGTTTTGAGCTGCGGATCGGCGATAGGGGTACCGTGGCGATGATTGACGCCGGAACACCGGTGGCCGGCGCCAGGTTGATCATCGACGGGCTGCGAACTGTCCAACTTACCAGCAATCGCGATCAGACGGTTTATGCAACGGACCGTGGGACATTTCGTGGAGGTTCTGCAGTCGATAAGTTGTTCGGCGGCACAGGGGCGGACAACTTCGACGGCGGGGCCGGAGCGGACCAGTTGGTTGGTGGCAACGGCGATGACACCCTTACCGGCGGTGCCGGCGACGACGTTCTCCAGGGCGATGCCGGCGCAGACAATCTTGACGGCGGTGAAGGATTGGACATTGCGAGCTATGCTGGCTCGGTCGATGCCGTCACCATCGATCTTGAAAGGCCGGTTGTAAACAGCGTGACCGATACGTTGACTGCAATCGAGGGCATCGAAGGGTCGCGCCTCGCCGATAGCCTGCGCGGTGACTTTTTGAATAATTTGCTGAAGGGTGGGGCCGGTTCTGATGCGCTGTATGGTCGCAACGGAACTGACGTGCTGATAGGAGGCGTTGGCGCCGACTTCATGAACGGGGGCGACGGCTTCGATACCGCTTCCTACGAAGATGCGGTCGCGCGCGTTCTCGTCGATTTCGAAAAGCCTTCGATCAATCTAGGCGAGGCGGCCGGGGACACCTTGGTCAATATCGAGAACGTCATGGGAACCAGCTTCGGCGACGATCTGCGCGGTAATATCGGAGCTAACCGTCTGTTCGGCGGTGCCGGCAACGACCTTCTTTACGGCCGAGCCGGCAATGACGCACTCGAAGGTGGCGCTGGCGCCGACACCCTCAACGGTGGTTCGGGCATCAACTCGGCCTCGTACACCGGCGCCGCTGGGGCAGTACGAGTCGATCTCACGACGCCATCCCTCAACACCGGCGATGCCGCAAGGGATAGCTTCGTCTTCATCCAGAACTTGACTGGTTCGAGGTTTAACGACCACCTCACCGGCGATGGCGCAGACAATGTCATCGACGGCGGCAGCGGCGCAGACACTATGGTGGGCGGGACCGGTAACGACACCTATATTGTCGACCAAATTGGCGACATCGTGACTGAAGCGAGGGATGGTGGAATCGATTCCATTCAAAGTCTGGTAAGTTATAGCCTGGCTACTCTCGAGGTCGAGAATGTCTACCTGACCGGTGTAGCCAACAGCAACGCTACGGGCAATACCAGCAACAATACGCTGGTCGGAAATGGTGGCAACAATTCGCTCAACGGCGGGGCTGGCGCCGATGCCATGCGCGGCGGTCGCGGCGACGACTTTTACAATGTCGATAATGCAGGCGATATCGTCGTCGAAAAAAGTGGACAGGGGTTCGATACGGTCAATAGCGTCGTCAACTTTGTCCTCGCGGGAATGGAAGTCGAAAAGCTCATTCTCTCTGGTTCCGGGAATATCAAAGCGACCGGAAACAGCGGTATCAACGAGCTGGTCGGCAACTCACGTAATAATGTCATCGACGGTGCAGGTGGGTCAGATAAGCTGACGGGTGGCAGCGGTATCGATCATTTCTACTTCACTTCCACCCTGGCCACCAACAATGTCGACACGATCACCGATTTCGCAGTTGGCACGGACAAAATCTTTCTCGGGCGGGCGGTCTTCACAGCGCTTCCGGCGGGCATCGTTCTCAGCCCGGACGCCTTTGCCACTGGAACCGCTGCCAGCGATGCCTCAGACCGGGTTATCTACGATGCTACGACTGGCGCGCTGTTCTACGACCGCGATGGCATCGGCGGCGCTTCAGCGGTACGTTTTGCAATGCTCACAGCCAATTTAGGCCTGAGCGCGTCCGATTTTATTCTGTAGGAGTTGCTAGACGGCAGGGCGCCGGTTGCTCGCCGTCCCAGGTTCCGTTAACCTTGATGAGCGTGCTGATCCCGATCCAGTGACCCACGCAGACGTGGGCTCAACATGGGTCATGTGATCTCGATGACAGAAAAATTCTTGGTTGCAGGATCGTGCGCTATCCAGCCAAACTGTGCTGCGAGCATAGAATACGATGTTCTGACAAGAAATAATATTACGTCCGCTAGCGATTATACTGAAGGTTACGCCTGATGATCAGTTTTGCGGGGCGAGTCTCAGACGGAGAATTGTTGATTTCGGGCGCCTTTGACGGGTCCCACGTGGGCAAAATTATTGTTAAGCTCGTATATTGCAGAGGTGTAACAAACGATCTGACGTTGCAATGGCCTGGTGATTTTATCAAACGTTCTGACAGTGCCGTTATGGACGTTCGTATTGGTCGGCAGGTCTACGAAAAAGATGTTGCGTTAGTTTCTGTGCATATTAGCTCGGCCGATTTGCCTACAAGATATACCAAGCGCTGGTTACTCGTTCGCTTGTTCCCAGAAAGCGCAGAAGAATTTGAGCAGCACTATTTTCGTAAAAAACATCGTCAGCAGGACTTTTATACACACCTGTTTTCAGTAAACCAAATTATGCGCTACTACGATATTGACCTCGGGCATCGGTGCGTTGCCGCGGTTATTCTCGCCTACCGAAACCTTGATATTGGCAAGACGGCGGATTTCGATACTGCCATCGATTATCTCCGAGCGTTGATCTTGCGTGTCGCGGAGTTACCGCAAACCAACGGACCACGCACCGACCGGGACCATTTGACCGGTTCGCTCTACACCGCCTTGTGGCTGATGCTGCTCGGGGCGGGGCGGTTCGATGAAATTCTGGGCGAACTTGACAGCTATGTTGCGCTGTTGCGTGGTTTTGACGATTCTTTCGCCGGCGTCGTCCTCAACGGCAGCCTGTCGATTCTGCTTTGTGCCTATTTGCACCAGCTCCGAGACGAAGCGGAATTGGCTGATGAGTTATACGCGTTTAATCACCAGTTTTATGTGCATCACCTTCCGCGTCTTACTCCGTCGCCAATCTGGTTCAACGAAATGCTCCAGGCGCACAAGGCCGTCGCGATCGGCCTCACCGCGAGGCGAGCCGGTGCTGTCAAGGCGACCGAATTCGCGCAAACGGTACTCGAACTATCACACCGCGTCTTTTCGACCGTTGGAAGGGAACTGCTCAGCCGGCGCTTCACGACACTCGTCGCACAAGTCCGCGCAGCTGGTGGCGCACATGAGCTTCAGACCCGATAGAGCTGCGAAATACGACATCCGCGCCGGCAGGCTATTGACCGGGACTGGGCTGAACCGTCATTGAGTTCGGTGCGGGATGGCGACTGCGGTACCTACCGATCAATGGAGAAGAGATTGGCCAGAGACGAATTCGAATGCATTGTCTGTGCCAGTGGCGCCCCCGCTGCGCCTGTCCAAGACATCGTCAAGGGCGATAAGTCGGGGACCTTGCGGATCGTCCGTTGCAGTAACTGCGGCCACGTCCAGCTTAACCCCCCCGATTACAGCCTCGAGTTCTACGACGAGGACGGGCAGGTGAATTTCGTCGTCCAGAACTACGGGACGCCGATGACCAAGATCTTCGAACACAGCTGGATCGAAGCACGACGTCGCGTCGCCAGGTTCGCCGAGAAACAGATCCCCCTCGACCGGCCGGCCAACGGCCAGTCGCTGCGTGTGCTTGATGTTGGTGGCGGTTACGGCTTTTTCGCCTCGGAACTGCTGCGAGCACAGCCGACCGCCGATGTCGTCGTCATGGAGCCATCGGCAAAACGCGCCGAGATGGGTCGTTTCGATTTAGAGAACCATACGCCGACGGTGCCCGTTCCGCAGTTTCTGGTGGCGCTGCTGGACGAGGATTTCGTTCGCGAAAATCGGGGTACCTACGATTTCGTCATCCTCTGGCACGTGCTGGAGCATGTGACCGATCCGGTTGGCTTGCTTGCCTTGGCGCACGAGTTGCTGGCGCCCGGCGGCATGGTCTGTGTCGAAGTCCCCAACCTTGACGATGAACTCAACAGGCTCTCACCGGCGTTCCGGGCCCGCAATTTCATGGCCGAGCACGTCTCGTACTTTTCACCTCACACCCTTGAAGCTGCCGCCAGGCGAGCCGCGCCCGAGGCTCGGGTCGAAGTGTACGGCTATCAGCGCTATGGTATCTTCAACTATTTCCACTGGGCCCACTTCAACAAGCCACAGGGTGAAGACCCGGATATGTTCCCTGGCACCGATCGCTGGTGGCTAGAGACCGCTTGGCGTTCGGCCAAGGAGGCGACCCGCACCAGCGATGCCCTGTTCATGACTATTCGGGTCTGACCTCCTGCCGGAAACGGTCGGCGAGGCCACGCCGGCCGTCAAGCGAAGGCGGGTGTCGCCACCCCATGTGCATCGATCCACTCGGCGGTGGTTTCGAGGTCCTCAACCGAATGCACGTCGAGGCAACCCTCGGTCTCGAAGGGGAGGATGACGGGTCCCATGCAATTCCATGGGAGTTGGCCGTCGGGAGCAAAGATTGCCGAGCGGCCGCGCAACACCCAGAACGAATGGTCAAAGAACAGGGCCTTGGGTAGGTCCTGCCGGTTTGCGGACACTCCGCCGATGGTCAGGACAAACGGCGTCAGGGTGCCGTCTGGCGCAACGCGCTTGGCGCGCATCGGGTGATATTCAGCTTTGTCGTGCGCCGGTACCACCGACGAGGCATGCGGATTAGCCAGCAGCAGATCGATGCAGGTGTCGATTTGCTCGCCAGTGATGGTCCCGACGTTGGCGTGCTGAACGACCACAATGTCGGGCGCCCCGCCCTGTTCGATGATTTCGACCGCGTGTCGGACCGCATCGCAGCTCTGGGCCGTGGCCGAAGATAGGTATTCCGGCCGGCGAATCGGCCGATAACCGGCGCGAGCGGCGGTTTCAAGGATGCGGTCATCATCGCTACTGACGTAATAGTCAGTAACATAGCGGCTCGCATGCGCTGCCGCTGCGGCCCACAACAGCAGGGGCACTCCCTTGACGGGCAAAATGTTCTTGTCCTTGAGCGAGCTGCCGCCTCGCCCGATCATCAACGCTACGACTCTCATACCGCCTCCGCCTGTCCGCCCAGCTACGCCTGGTTGCGGAAGTATTTGTGGTGTTCGCTCGACCGGACTTGCTTGAATTCCTCGCCGACGATCAATTCGGCCTCGCGGACCTTGTCGACGTATTCCTTGAACGAGGGCCCGGTCAGATCAATAGCGACGGCGTCGAAGTGGGCCCATTCGGTGTTGCCCATCTTCACATGCTTTTCGACCATCTGCGCCCCGGCGGCGACCGCCATGACCGAGGCCATCCAGCCAAAATCATGGCTTGAATAGGCCGGCACGATTCGCGGTTCCTGGCGCGACAGTTCAAAATAGTGCCTGACAACTCCGATGCCGCAGTCTTCGACCGGCGTCGGATAGGCCGAGTTCGCCTGCATCAGATAGAGCTGCTTGCAGCGCTTGAAGGTCTCGAGGACCCATTGCTCATACCCGGTGTCGGTCATGCCCGTCGACAGCACCACGGCGCCTCCGAAATTGGCGGCGACATGGCTAAGATATTCAGTGTGCTCGGAGATTGTCGACGGCAGCTTCATCCGCCTGGGCTCGAACTGCAGCATGAACTTGAACGAATCCATGTCCAGCACCGAGGCGAACCAGTCGATGTCGAGCTGCTTGCACAATGCATCCAGCGCAGCAAAGTCATCGGCGTCGAGTTCGAGCTGACGGCGATAATCCCCAAAGGTGGTGCCGAACGGCGAGGCATAGCGAGACCGCAACTGCTCGTCGGAATAGAAGGTTTCAACGTGCCGCTTTTGCACCTTGATAAGGTCGGCACCGGCTGCCTTGGCGGCGCGCACCATGCGTTCAAGGCGCAGCCGGTCGCCGAAATGATTGGTCGTCAACTCAGCGGTAACAAGGACCCGGTGCGGCGCATCCAGCGCGCGGACCGGTTGCGTCAGGAAGGCGTTATTGAGCTCGGCGGGCGTCAGCGCACTCAGTGCCTTGGTGCCGACGTGACGGACTTCGATCTCGGAGCCCTTGAGCACGTAGAGCGCGTTGATGAAGAAATATTCCTGCATCAGGATCTTGGGCTGGCGATCGTGCTCGTGGCTCGGTGCGTAGTCGAGGCCGAGACGCTGGCTGTAGGCATGCGTCGGATCGTACTCGAAATCGAACCCGACCATATACACCGTCTGGGTCCGCCCACGGGACTTCGCGATTCGCCGCGCGATCTGCAGGGCGCTCATGAACAGCACGTCTTCGAGGACGACATCGTCCTGCTGTAGGCGCTGGATCATCAGATCAGCACTTTCCTGCGTCAACGGCACATGCGGGCGGTTGAGGACCTGGCGTTGCGGCGCCCGAAAATCGGTCGAGGTAACGTACAGGCGCGAGCGGAACCCCGCCTCGGCGATCGAAGACTTGACCCAGTCGCCATGAAAGACGGTGATATCGGCCGGCGCGATGCGTTCAGCGTCGTTTAGCGCAATGACCAACGAGCCGGCGAAGACCTGCGGGTCGACGGCGTCGGCAGACGGTCCCTTACCGAGGATGAAGATCGTATCGGTGGCGTATGTCGAAGCGATAGCGTCGATCGGGCTCAAGATAACGTCCGTCATAAGGCATTCCCTCCACCGTCACGTCGCAGCCCTGCTCCTGGGCGAGTACAAGCCCGGCAAGCATGTCCCAAGTGTAAGCGCCCTTGGGGTTGGTGAAGCGGGCGAACGCGCCGCGTGACACGTTGTATAGATTATAGACCGCACATCCCATTATCCGGGCTTCCCCGGCAGTCGAAAGGTCGGTGACAAGTTCGGGCGTGATCGACGATGAAAATCCGGTTACGCGTGAAGTCTGGAGCTGCGGTCGATCACCGGTGAGCAGCCGGTCGCCCAATTCGGGCATGGTAATCAGGCTCGCCACATGACTACCCCGATGCCAGAGCGAAATCGCGGTTCCCCACTCCTTCAACCCCGAGGTGAAGTTCTCGGTGCCGTCGATGGGGTCAACAACGGCTATCCAGTCCTCGCGACTTGCCGGCGCTGCGGCATCGAATGACTCTTCACCGATAAACTGCACCCGCCCAAAATAACTTAGCAGCGCTTCGCGGACCAGATCCTCGACCAGGAAGTCTGCAGCGGTAACGGGACTTGAGTCTGGTTTGAAGCGCCGTTCGAATCGCAATTCTCGAATTCGTGGCAGACTGTTCAGGATCAGCGTGTCGATGCGATCAAGCAGTGCAGTTACGTCGCTGACGGAGCTCATGAAATTTTCGGACGTCCATGCAATTTGTGCCGATTGAAGGTCGGCAATACCGGGTTTTACTTGCCGCAAAACGTATGCGTTGAGCTATGGCAGGGTCATCGCGGCAGCCGACCGGAGTGATGACTCGTCTAGCTCATCGACTAGCCGCAGTCCACCAGGGGGTTTGGAGTTTGACGGATTTTGGCGCTATTTTGACCTGATCGACGTCTAAATCAATGCAAGGAACTTGGGGTTCCAATCAGTGAAGTTTCTGATGGTTAGATATCGTTTGGTAAAAAATGTCTTTGCGCATATCTGTCCAGACATCATAAAAAGACCTTTTAGTCCGAAAATAATACAAACGCTCTTTATCTTGTTGTCTGAAAGTCTCGTTTCATACCAATTGCGCTTCGTCCGTGAAAAAACGACCAAGACCTCGTCTGCGGGCAATGACTTCATACACAGCAATGATATCGTCGGCCCGGTGATCGAATGTATGGTTTGCCATGACGATTGCCCGGGCTCGTTCGGCGCGTGCAGCCCGCTCTTCAGGATGGGCGAGATAGTAAGTGACCTTGTCCTTGAGTTCCCGCGGATCGGCCGCAGTCTCAATAGCGTCGCCAAACACTTCCGCTAGGCCACGCACCGGATCGGTGATGATGAAAGCTCCAGCGGCTGAACCGTCGAACAACCGGTTCGACAGGAAGCCCTCCTCGCGCATCGTGTCCCAGTGATCGTTCAACAGAATTTCACAGGAGCCGTACCAGCGATGCAGGTCCTCATTTAGGATATGCGTGCCGAGCACATAGTGATCGGGAATGACGTCGGTCCAGCGGCTGCCGAACACCGCCAGGTCGATGCCCTGCTCGACGCACCAGCGCACGATCGTGCGATATTCCTTTCGCGAGTTTCCCACAAACAGTGCCGATTGAGCGAGGTTCAACTTTTTGACCGTTGGACGAAACACCGCTGGATCGGTCGCCTGATGCAGCGTGCTGACCGGCGTCGACGTCTGGTTGCTCAGTGCCCGGGAATGAATGTCGGATGCCACGAACAGGTGGTCGAAATCGCGAGTTTCGGCGCCAGCGAGCCGGTCGGGATGACTGATCTGCCACATCAAGTTGACGGCCCCCGCATCGACCAGACACCGATGACGGCCGCGAAGGACCAGGTTGACGTCGTCGCCCTGGGTTTGCCACTCGTCCGCACAGTCGACCCTCGCTACCCAGCCGCGGCGCTGCAACGCAGCGGCCAGCTGTTTGCCATAGTGATAATCACCCCACTCGTGTGCAATCTTGAGGTTGGGCGCCGCAACCTTGATGCCAATGGTAACCGGCAAAGAACGCGACACCACCTGAGCAGCCACTCTCGGCGCTCGGGGCAAGACCGCTGGACTTCCCGGCAGTGCAGAAGGCGTTCCTGCCGGGATGATCTGAACGAAGCGATGTCCTGCGGCAGCGACGCTGTGGGGGATTATTAGCGTAAAAGCCCGGCGGCTTTTTCCCTCATGCGCCGGGTCGAGTACCGCGGCAGCCACCGCGACGATTTCTTGACCGACAACGGCAGAAACGGCAATGGGCGCATCGTCGTCCAGTTCATCGGCTACGATGTGACCCCGGATGACGTTATCAATGACGCTGTCGACGCTACCACTGCGGGGGCGCGACCGATACCGCCGGGGGCTGCCAGGAAGTTCATTGCCTTCGGCGTCACGGACATGAAGCACGTGTGATCGGCTATCCTGAGCTGCAGCGGGAAGCACCAAGGCAAATCCACATTGATCGTCGAGCCTCGGCGCGAACAGAAAGCGGCGCGGCAGGTGAGCCACCGCTGTGACGGCGGGCTCTCCCGCATCGATACTCAGGCTGACGCTTCCTCCAGCTGACGCCCAGCCCGTGACAGCGTCATCGACCAGCGGATCGACCGCTCCATTCGGCAATTCTTCAGACGTGGACATGGCGAACCTTCAGCGATCAAGCAGGAGTGACAAGACAATCTTCAGCCGGTCGCGGATCGTCGACACTTTATAGAGGTGATCGAACCGACGGCGACCGCGGACAGCCAGTTTGTCCAGCATCAACGTATCGGCGAGTACGGCATCAACCTGTTTGGTAGCCCGGGCAAGATCGGCAACATTGGCAGGAATGGCGACAGCCGCGCTACGCCAGGCGGCGTAGGCTTCGTCGTCGATGACCAGCAGTGGCACCCGCTTTTGCTGAGCAACAATTCCGGTTCCGATCAGCATGAACTTGTCCCACCGGCTCGGCACGGTCAGCAGGATCAGTTTGGCGTACTGCGCGTAGCCGAGAATCCCCCGATCGTCAGCGTCGAGGACCCGCTCTTTGTGAGCATCGAACAACGTAGCAGACCTATGGCCATCAACCCCGATGGTGATAAGCAGCGATGACTTTCCTGCCCGATTCCGCTCGATCAGCGCGGCCCTCCACCCCGCCTCAGCATGCTGTGGCACGATGAACATGACTGGCTTTGCGGCTATTAGGTCCGCTGCCAGCTGTCCGTCGAATGCTGCGATATTAGATAGCTGGTTGAGGTGCATTGTGCCGATTGCCGGCCCAACGCCATTATAGGACAACGAAAGTTGCTCACTTATCGAGCCAACGCGAAGGACCGGCATGCCGGCCTTCCCACCAAGAAAAGGGGCCACATCCGGCGCAAGGATCGCGGCTTCGCCAACCAGGAAATCCTCGGTCCTCTGGCCGGCGCGGCGCCAGATCACCTCGACGTCTGTCGATGCAACGGCGTCGTTCGCCATTCTTCGCAATTTCTCGGAGTCCGGCAGCACCAGACGCACTTCAGCATCCTCCGCAAGTATAGCCGCGAGGCATACCAGAGATTTTGCCTGATCGACGTCGCCACCTGCAATGATTGTCAGAATTCGGCGATCACCTGAAGCGATCGATGGCGTGTCCAGCTCAAGCGCGCGCAACGCTTTCTTTGCCACGATCGCATTGAAGTCCGTCGTCGAGTTGAGGCTGGTGACCTGACCCCAGGCGACGTTCCGCCGATACAACGTCGTATAGAGCGGGATACTCTGCGCCTGGACGAGGCGCGTATAGCGTAGCACCAAATCCCAGTCCTGAACCCGCTGAAGGCTTTCATCGAAGCCGCCGACTACGTCGTACAGCCCGCGATCGAGGACAATCGAATTTAGATCGATGAAATTGCGGCGAAGCAGACCTTGATAATCGAACGGGACCAGTTTCAGTGTGGCACTACTTACTCTGGCCCCAGTCGTATCTGTGTCGATATAGCCGCTGTACACGAGCCCTGCACGAGTCTTGATTAACCGGCTAAGCGATATCTCGAGAAATAGTGGGTGCCAGATATTGTCCGAGTCGAGGAATGCCAAATAGCTGCCGTGCGCAAATTTTAGCCCGAAATTGCGCGCCACGGCGCCGTTGGATTTTTCGAGACGCAGGTAACGGATACGGGGATCGGAAAACGACTGGACCACGATCTCGGTCTTGTCGGTGCTACCGTCATCACAGACGATTAGCTCCCAGTTCGTCCACGATTGATCGAGTATAGACTGGATTGCTTCGGCGATCAGGAAGCCCCGATTGAACGTGGGCATAATTATGCTGACCAGCGGCTTAGTAGATATCGCATGCTCGAGGAGGAAGCCAACGGCGTCCAACTCGTTCTGTTGCAGACTGCCTTCAAGCACTCTGCCATTGGCCTCATTGTCGAGCGCAACGTCCTCGATCATTCGGCGAACATGGCTGTTGAAGACAGACCGCGGGTTGCTTCGAGCGGTGTTGGCCGCCTTGTAAGTTGCGGCGAGGGATATTTCTATGGCTTGATTTCCGGACTGGGAACTCAGGTCAGTAATGCCACGCAACCAGTCGGCGACTGCCGTGACTGAAGTCTCGCTGCCCTTTGGCGCCAACGCAACGCCGGGTCCGGGCCGGCGCCACTCGCGCGCGCCCACCGACAACCAGTGTTGGAAGCCGGACTCGATTATACCTGCTTCAATGGCCTCTCTCGCATCGATGTACTGTGCCTGATACCAGGACTCATCGAACCAGGCATTTGGGCTGCGTCCGCGTGCCGCGCCTTGCTCGAGATAGTGCGACAGGGCCGACCCGGTCTTGCCGGCCTCGATCAGTACGGACACATCCGGGTACGCTACCAGATACCAGTCTGCATCGAACAGGCCGCTCCACTGTTCAGCCGATAAGGCCGCTTTTGCGGCAGATGGACCGGGCAAGGGAAGCGCGGGAAGTTCGCGATCGGCGAGCGTTGTCTCTCCGTCCTCGGCGCGAATAATGTCGAACGTCGCCACTGGTCCGATCGCTGCCGTGCCGATGCCGATCGACAGTGCAGTATCAGGAAGCGGAATGGAAAATCCGGCCCGGCGGTCAGCCAACGCGGCGACCCGGCGATCGGCTTTGACTTCGCCAAGCAGCCGGCCATCGACCCAGACGCTAAGCGCCACCGGCCGACCGGGCTCCAGAGTGTCGGTGATCCAGCCTGTGACCCGACGGAGCGCCACTGGATCGACATGTACTAGAAAGCGGTTCTGGCCGAAACGGACAGAGAACGGGCCGCCTGCAAGGCTTTGACCAAGCCGGAAACGCGCGAAAAGCTGGTGGACCCGTCCATCGCGAAGCGACAAGGGCAGGGGAAAGCGAAAGGCGCAGTGCCCGTTATTGTAGCCTGCACCAGCGAGTTCGGTATGCAGATTGTCGGCAACGACCTCAGCAACGACGAGGCCATCGGCGATGATTTCTACAGTAACTGGCGCCGGTGAGATTGCGCGATCAATCGCCCAACCAGATAATGCGCCGTCTGATCCAAGCTGTACCACCCCTTCCTGAGGGTTCGGGAGATACACTTCACGGGGGCTACCGCGCAGAACGGTTCCGGTCGATGCGACGCGCAGTTCGAGGCTGTGACGTTTCCCGTCCAACGCCGCTATCGGCAGCGCGGCCCGGAAGTGACCTGGTGTCGCTTGCGCGATGTAACTATCGCCGGTCATCGGCTCTGCGGCGAGGATCCCGGCAGCAGCCCCATCGACATAAAGGTCGAGCGCCACTGAACTGGCCGGATCGAAAGTCATCCAGGCAATGCCGGAAACGCCTCCCGCGTCGATACTCTCGACAACGCCAGCTCCATCGCTGGGAAACCCAAGTGTAAATGTTTGCGCCGGAACTGTTATAATTTTACCGACCGGGACTAAGCGGGAGTCGCCCTTCCTATCGAGCCCGACGGCGCGATTTCCCACCTTCACTACCTGCAGCGCGGCAACTTCCATCAGGCAATTGGGAAGCATTTCGAAAACGAGGTGGAACAGATCTGTCTGTCCATTCGACAGGACCTGCGTAAACAGGTGACGTTCGAGCCAAGTCCCATCGTCCGGTGCTGACTCCAAGACCTCCATCGTCATGGACTTGCCCCGCTTGTCGAGGCCGGAAACCATTAATTTTGGCGATAAGGTGCCGCCAGTAACCCGGCTGATCCAGACGATGTCGAGCAGGTCGCCCGGGACCACATTGTCAAGGGTGAAGCTCAGACAGAATCGCAGATAACCGTCGAGCGTCTCGGCGCGGCAGGCGACGACCGACTCGGGACCATCAAAGCCGCGACCAACCGAAATTTCGAAGACATTGTTGCTTCCGGCCTGGAATTCGGCATGTACGTTGCGAACGATCTCTTCGCGGTTCGAATAGCTGCTGGATGGCAAAAGCTGCGGCTGCGCGTGATCAAGATCGAGGAGGTAAACCGTGCCGTCGCTAGGTTCCGTCTCGTGACCAGCGACAAGCGAGCTACTCATTGATTTTGCTCCAGGTCGCTACGCATCAGGTGTCGCATATGCCATTCACAAAGCACGGTGGCAAGGCGGATGCGAACAGTTCGGAACCGCTGTGAAGGAGTACCCACGGCGGCGCTGGGCATGTCAACTGCAGGCCGTGCGTGGCAGCCTTGTGGTATCTATCAGGGCCAGCCAAGCCGTATTGTCTCGACTATTTCGCCGGCGGCTTTGCCAGAATCGTTCTCCTGTTGCACGATCAGCACATCGGCAACGGCGAGGGACGACAGGTGGCCGCTGTCGGTCTCGGGGATCGGCATTACCGCGGTGCGCCCATCGGCGATGCAGAGTCGGCCGCGCATGAAGTGCCGGCGCGCCGTATTGGGTGGGGTCGGGCCGGCCAGTGGCAACAGCAGTGGCTCCGGTTCGGGCGCGCCGACCCAGCCGCGCAGCGCTGGGAGCAGGAAGACGGTCGCGGTGACGAGGGCTGAAACCGGGTTGCCCGGCAGCCCGAACACCAGCGTATTGCCCCGGCGCCCGAACATCAGCGGTTTGCCCGGCCGCATGGCGATGCGCCAGAAATCGATCTCGACACCGAGCCCGAGGAGCACCTCCTGGACGATGTCATGGTCCCCGACGCTGGCGCCACCGGTGGTCACCAGGATGTCGATGCCGCTGGCGAAGGCGCGTTCGAGTGTTTGGCGCAAGGCGCCGCGATCATCGCGGGCAATGCCGAAATCCTCGACTTCGGCGTCGACTGCGAGCATCGACGCGAGGCCGTAGCTGTTCGAGGCGACGATCTGGTCGGCTCCGAGCAATTCGCCCGGCAACACCAGTTCGTCGCCGGTTGCCAGCACCCCGATGCGCGGACGACGGGCCACCTGCAGCATCGGCGCATTGGCGGCCGCGGCAATCGCCAGCATAGCCGGGGTGAGGCGGACGCCGACCGGCAGCAGTTCGCGCCCGATGGCAAAATCATGACCGGCGGGCCGGATGCTCCGACCGACCGGGGGCGTGGCGACGAAGCTGATCTGCTCGCCGGCGGCGGTCGCTTCTTCCTGCATGATGACGGCATCGGCACCGGCCGGAACTGGCGCACCGGTGAAGATGCGGACGCAGGTACCGCCTTCGACTGCCCCGGCAAAACCGGTACCCGCCTGTGACATGCCGATGAGTCGCAGCGGGCGACCTGGAATCACGTCCTCTGCCCGCACTGCGTAGCCATCCATGGCGCTGGCCGGGAAGGGGGGCTGGTCGTGCCGAGCGATCAGTGGCTCGAACAGCACCCGCCCGTGGGCGTCGGCAAGCCGCACCGCCTCGCCGGTGGGAAGCGGCAATACGGCGCGAATGCGGGCCAGCGCTTCGGGAACGGGCAGCAGGCTCATGGCTGTCGCCGATAATCGCCCGACTTGCCGCCGGATTTTTCGACGAGTTCAAGGCCGGAAATGCTCATGCCGCGATCGAGCGCCTTGGCCATGTCGTAGAGCGTCAGCGCCGCCGTTGACGCGGCGATAAGCGCTTCCATCTCGACGCCGGTCGGACCGATGGTTTCGGCGATGGCGACGATATGGAGGGTGGTGTCGCTGGCCCCGGCGATTTCGACCTCGACTTTCGTCAGCGCCAGCGGATGGCAAAGGGGAATGAGTTCGGAGGTTTTTTTGGCGGCCATGATGCCGGCGATGCGCGCTACGGCGAGGGCATCGCCCTTTTTGAGGTCACCGCCGAGGATGGCCTGCACCGTTCCCGGCTCGGCAGTCAGCGTCGCCTGCGCCACCGCGCGGCGTCGCGTCGCGGGCTTGTCGCCGATATCGACGATGTGCGCTTCGCCTTTGGCGTTGAGGTGGGTGAGGTCGCCGCTGCTCACGGCCGTCCCTGCTCGCCCCAGAGCAGCCTCTGCGTCGCCCGCGTCACGTCGTCCTGCCGCATCAGGCTTTCGCCGACGAGGAAGGTGCCAATGCCCGCGGCTTCGAGGTTTTTGAGATCGGCGTGAGTGTTGATGCCGCTTTCGGAGACCAGATGCACGCCCGATGGGATGCCGCCGGCGAGCGTTGACGAGGTGTTGAGTGTCGTTTCGAAGGTGCGGAGATTGCGGTTGTTGATGCCGATGAACTCGGCCCCGAGCCCCAGCGCGCGATCGAGTTCGATGGCATCGTGCACTTCGACCAGCGCATCCATGCGCCACTCCTCGGCGGCATCGAGCAGGTAGCGGGCGGTATCGTCGGTGACGGCGGCGAGGATTACGAGGATGCAATCGGCGCCCCAGGCCCGGCTCTCGGCCACCTGATAGGTCTCGAACAGGAAATCCTTGCGCAGCACCGGCAGCCTGGTCGCGCCGCGGGCTTCGATGAGAAACCTGGCGGAGCCCTGGAAACTTGGCCGGTCGGTCAGCACCGATAGACAGGTTGCACCCCCGAGTTCGTAGGCGCGGGCGATTTCGGCCGGGTTGAAATCCTGCCGGATCAGGCCCTTGGAGGGCGAGGCTTTCTTGACTTCGGCAATCAGCGCGAATTCCCCGGCCTGGCGCTTGGCTTTCAGCGCCGAGAGGAACCGTCGCACCGGCGGCGCGTCATGGGCCGCGGCAACCACTTCGGGCCATGGGTTGAGGGCCTTGGCCGAGGCGATTTCCTCGCGCTTGTAGGCCTCGATCTGCGTCAGGATGTCCGCCATCTGTACTTTCTCAGGCGTTGGAGGCGGCGATGAGCCGCTCGAGCGTGGCGTTGGCCGCACCGCTGTCGATCGCCTCAGCGGCCAGTATGGCACCCTCGCGCAGGGTCGTAGCCCGGCCGGCGACGATCAACGCGGCACCGGCATTGAGCCGCACGATATCGCGATAGGCTCCTGGCTCGCCTGCCAGCAATTCCCGCAGGCGGCCGGCATTATAAGCGGGGTCGCCGCCTTCGAGGTCATTGGGCGTGCTGCGTTCAAGGCCGGCATCTTCGGGGGTGATCTCGAAGCTGGTCAAATTACCATCGCGGATTTGCGCTACGAAGGTCGGCGCCGTGGTGGTGATCTCGTCAAGCCCATCATGCCCGTGCACGACCCAGGCCGAAATCGCCCGGTTGGCGAGCAGGGCGGCGGCGACGGGCTCGACCCATTCCTTGCCGAACACGCCGAGCATGTAGCGGCGCACCCCGGCGGGATTGGCCTGCGGGCCCAGCAGGTTGAACATCGTCCGCGTGCCGAGTTCGATCCGCGCCGGGCCGACATGTTTCATTGCCGGGTGATGCGCTGGTGCGAACATGAAGCCGATGCCCGCATGGCTGATGCAGCGGGCGATGGCGTCTGGCGCGAGGTCGATCTTGATGCCGAGCGCCTGCAGCACTTCGGCCGCGCCCGATTTCGATGACAGCGCCCGGTTGCCGTGCTTGGCCACCGGCACGCCGGTCGCGGCGACGACGATTGCCGAGGCGGTGGAGATGTTGAGGGTGCCGGCGCCATCACCTCCGGTGCCGACGATGTCGATGGCATCGTCCGGCGCCGCGACAGGCACCATTTTTTCGCGCAGGATCGATACGGCAGCAGCGATTTCACCGACGGTTTCGCCTTTGACCCGCATGCCCATGAGGAATGCGCCGATCTGCGACGGCGTCGCCTCGCCGGACATGATGATCCCCATCACGCTGCGCATTTCCTCGCCGGTGAGATTCTCGCGGCGGGCGATCCTGTTGAGCGCGATTTTGATGTCGATCATGCCGCCTGCCGCAACTGGAAATCGCGGGCGAGGTTGAGGAAGTTCTGCAGAAGCGCGTGGCCGTTTTCCGAGGCAATGCTTTCGGGGTGAAACTGTACGCCGTGCAGCGGTAGCGTCCGGTGTTGCATGCCCATGATCAGGCCATCATCGCTCGATGCGGTGATTTCGAGCGCCGGCGGCAGGGTTGCCGCTTCGACCACGAGCGAGTGGTAGCGCGTCGCCTCGAAACCGGCGTTGAGGCCGCGGAATATCCCCCGGCCGGTGTGGTTGATGCGGCTGACCTTGCCATGCATCAGGTGCGGCGCCCGGATGACGTCGCCTCCCATCGCCTGGCCGATGGCCTGATGCCCGAGGCAGACCCCGAGAATCGGATGAGTCGACTGGAAGCGGTCGATCAGCGCGAGGCAAATCCCGGCATCCGTCGGGGTGCGCGGGCCGGGCGACAGGACGATGGCCTGCGGCTGCATCGCGGCGATCTCGTCCAGCGTGATCTTGTCGTTGCGCCTGACGATCGGCTCCGCGCCAAGCTCGCCGAGGAAGTGGACGAGGTTGTAGGTGAAGCTGTCGTAATTATCGATAACGAGGAGTTTCATCACTGCCGCCCTGCGGAAATTGGCTCGCTCTTTATTCGGAACGCGATCACTGCCCGAGCCGGGCTTCGCCGGCATACCGTAATGCCTCTTCGGCGGCGCTGAACAGAGCGCGCGCCTTGTTTTCGCATTCCATCTGCTCGAGTTCGGGCAGGCTGTCGGCGACGATGCCGGCGCCTGCCTGCACGTACAGCTTGCCATGGGCGAGGATCGCGGTGCGGAGGATTATGCAGGTGTCCATGGTGCCATCGGCGCCGAAATAGCCGACGCAGCCGCCATAAATGCCACGCCGCGAGCTTTCGAGTTCGTCGATGATTTCCATCGCCCGCACCTTCGGGGCGCCGGACACCGTGCCGGCCGGAAAGCCGGCGCTCAGCGCATCGACGAAATCATACTGCGGGTCGAGGACGCCGACGACGTTCGAGACGATGTGCATGACGTGCGAATAATATTCGAGGAAAAAGCTGTCGGTGACTTTGACGCTGCCGATCTTAGTGACGCGGCCGACATCGTTGCGGCCGAGGTCGAGCAGCATCAGGTGCTCGGCCCGTTCCTTGGGGTCGGCCAGCAATTCGTCGGCAAGTTCGCGGTCCCGGGTCGGGGTCGCGCCGCGTTTGCGGGTGCCGGCGATCGGACGGATGGTGACTTCGCCATCCTGCACGCGGACCAGAATCTCAGGGCTCGAACCGGCGATGGCGAAGCCGCCGAAATCCAGCAGGTACATATAGGGCGACGGATTGGTGCGCCGCAGCGCCCGATAGAGCGCCGTCGCCGGCAAAGTGAACTCAGCTTCGAAACGCTGGCTCAGCACGACCTGGAAGACGTCGCCCGCGGTGATATATTCCTTGGCCCTGGCAACCATGTCGAAATAGGCGCCACGGCTAGTGTTGCTGGTGACGGCAATGGTTTCGAGGTCGGGCAGGGCGGCTGTCGGGGGTAGCGCCTGGCTAAGCCGCTCGATGGCATCGTCGATCCGTCCGAGGGCGGCCTCATAGGCCTGCCGGGCCGAGACGCCATCGCGGATATGCACCGGCGCGGTCAGGTAGAGCTCATCCTTCAGCGTATCGAAGATCGCCAGCAGCGAGGGGCGCATCAGGATGGCTTCGGGCAGGTTGAGGTGATCGGGATTGCTGTCGGGCAGCACTTCCATGTAGCGGACCATCTCGTAACCGAGAAACCCGTAAATCCCCGCCGATTGCGGGGGAAGCCCGGCCGGCACTTCGATCTTTGACTCGGCAACCAGTTGGCGCAGCGCGTCGAGCGGCATCTCGCTGACCGGCTCGAAGCTCTCGGCGTCGAGATGGGCCGACCGGTTTATCGTCGCCACTCCGGCTTCGACTTTCAGGATGATGTCCGGCAGCAGGCCGATGATGGAATACCGGCCCTTGATGGCGCCATCCTGCACGGATTCCAGCAGAAAGGTGTTCCGCCGCCCGGCAGCGAGCTTGAGATAGGTGCCGATCGGCGTTTCGAGATCGGCGACGACCCGCCGGAACACGATCTGCGCCGTGCCGGCGTCATATCGATCGGCGAAGCTGTCGTAATGATCCCCGCCCATGCGCTATTCGCCTGGCCCTACTGGCCCGTGCCGAGGGCAAGCAGTTGATTGAGCACCTGCTGGTTGATTCTGAGGCCAGCCTCGTTCTTGATCCCGTTGACGAACTCCCCAAACAAGCTCTCCCGGGCCGAATTTTCGACGAATCCTGCAGTGGCGGGGTCAATCTCCGCTTTGCCGTCGATGGCCTCGGTAACCTTGAAAACGAGGTGGTCGCCATTTCCGTCGATGGCAGAGCCAAAATGGTTCGGCCCGCCCGCAAAGACGGCTGACGCGACGGTCGCGGTGACGAACGGGCTACCGTCGCCGTCGCGCGTAAACGGTGCGGTCGTCACCGGCGACTGGAGATGCGAAACGGCAATATCGGCAAGCGGCGTGCCGGCCGCGAGATCGGCCTTGATCAGTTCAAGCTCAGTTGCGATCGCCACATCGACCTGTTCGGTTGTCCAGGCAGCGGCGACCGCATCGCGCACTTCGTCAAGTGTTTGTGGGCGCGCGGCATCGACGGTCTTGAGATCAAACCAGACGTTCTTGTTGGCATTGAGCTGGATCGTCGGCGTGAGATCGTCGCTCGGGTCCGCGGCGAAAATTCCCTGGGCAACGCGCGGTGCATCTCCGGGTGCCAGCCCGGGGACGCCACTGAGTTCAGTACCAGAGGCCGACACCGTGACCGGGGTCAGCGGCAGCCCGAAGCGCTGCGCGATATCGGGCAGGGGCTGGAAGGAAGCACGGAGTTCTTCAATCTGGTCGAGGACATCAAGATATTCGGTGCGCGCGGCGGCCAGTGCCAGGCGGTTCGAGATTGCCGGACTGGCCTCTTCGAGTGAGACCTGGCCACCGGGCTCGATTGTCACGACGTTCACGGCGCGCCGGCCGGAAACGCCATCGATGATGACAAAATCGCCCGCAGTAAGTCCGAAAGCGGCTTCCGCGAGTGCTGCATCGACCACTTCGGTCCGCGCGAGCGTCCCGAGCGTCGTCGGAGTCAGCCCGGCTTCCGTCAGCAGTTGGTCGAAGGTCTTGCCTTCGGCCTTGCCAGCTTCGAACAGGCTAAGTGAGGCCTCGGGCAGTGCCACCTGCCGGATCAACCTGCGTTCGGTTGTGACGAGGCTGGCTTTAGTGAGTTCATACTCAGCCGCAATCTGCTCAGGGCTGATGACTTTGGTCGCGGCCAGCGTTTCAAGGGTCAGCACGAGCACATCGGCGCTCCGCAACTCGGTTGTCTGAAACTCATCCTGATGCGCGGCAAGATATGCCGCAAGATCATCGTCCGTCGGCGCAGGAAGCATCGGGAACGATGACTCGTCGAGTATGAAATACTCGATGGAGCGCTTATCGGTCAGGTAGCGCTGGATCAGGGTCTTGGCTGCTGCGGGCACGGCCGCATCGGTGAAAAGCGCCGTGCCCAATTGCACGCGCCGGGCAAAATCGGTTCGTTCGTCGAAATACTCGGCCTCGGTCAGGCCGAGTTGCCGAAGCCGCTCGTTGAACGTCGACGCATCGAAATTGCCGAGCATGCCCTTGAAGTTCGGATCGTCGCGCAGCATCTGGCTCAGCCGGTCTTCCGACACGCCGAGGGACAATGACCGGCTCAGCTGGTTGATCGCCGCCTGCGATGCCAGTGTGTTGAGCACGTTAGAGGGGATGCCCGCCTGCATCGCCTGCTCGGCAGTCGGCAACGAGCCTGTCTGCTGCGCCGCCGCGTTCAGCTCGGCATTGTATTCGCGCTGGAAATCGATGCTGGAAATCTCTTCATCACCGACACGAGCGACCGTGGTGCCACCGAGATTCGTGATGACGTTGTTGATGCCGAAGGCCGCCATGCTGACCAGCAGCAACCCGAGGATGATTTTCGCGACCCAGGTCTTGGCGAACGCACGCAACGAGTGAAGCATCTTCGGGTCTATCCAGTGCTGCGCCGGTCGAAAACGCGACTGTCGACGCCGGAGACGATGATTGGTAGTTGGGTCGCGGAGTTAGGGCAATCCCCCGCCCAAAGCAAGAAATTTAGGAGTTTCGCCATGCCTAAGTCCACTGACAGGCTGATCGTCGGAAACTGGAAAATGCACGGCTTTTCGGCAGCGCTGGCAGAGATTTCCGCATTGGCTACGGCTCTCGCGGCGGGGGAACCACCGCGTTGCATTGTCGTGATTTGTCCACCGGCAACGCTGCTGGCCGAGGCGAGCCGGCTTGGTAGTATGGCGGGAATTCTGACCGGCGGACAGGACTGTCACCCGGCGCTATCGGGCGCTCACACCGGCGACCTTAGTGCCGCGATGCTCAAGGACGCCGGCGCAAGCTATGTCATCGTCGGCCATTCCGAACGCCGTGCCGATCACGGCGAGACGAGCGAACTGGTGCGCGCCAAGGCCGAGGCGGGGCTTACCGCGAAGCTGATCCCCATCGTCTGCGTCGGAGAAACGTTGGCCGAGCGCGACGCCGGTCGAGCCGAGACGATCGTGCTCGACCAGTTGGACCGCTCGCTGCCGGACGATGCGGCGGGACGCAAAGTCGTCGTTGCGTACGAGCCGGTCTGGGCAATCGGGACCGGACGGACGCCGACCGATGCCGACATCGCAGCGATGCATCTGGCGATCCGGCAATACCTGGTCACCCGGTTTGGCGCAGCCGGGCAGGATCTTAGTATCCTCTACGGTGGCTCGGTGAAACCGGCGAATGCGAGGACGATTCTCGCAATCGCCAATGTCGATGGGGCGCTGGTCGGTGGTGCCTCGCTCTTGGCGAGCGATCTTACGCGCATTATCTCTGCGGTCTGATCGGGCGAATATCGGCGCAACGTGCTGGCATTTGGCTGGCTCAAAGTGTATGACCCCGCATCTTTTGACCGGAAGACCGTATCCCGAATGGCCAACGTATTGATTGTTGCCTACCTGTTGATCGTGATCGCCATGATCGCGACGATCCTGTTGCAGCGTTCTGAAGGCGGTGCTTTGGGCATCGGCGGCGGGGGCGGCCTGTTGACCGCGCGTGGCTCGGCCAATCTGCTGACCCGCACCACGGCCATTCTCGCGACGCTGTTCTTTATTACCGCCATTGGCCTGACGGTGCTGTCCGAGCTCGATCGTGGTTCATCGGGTATTCTCGATCGGGCGACGCGACTCGAAGGCATCGAAGGCCCGACGACGGTGCTCGATGCACTCGATGCGATGGGCGCCGGCGAGGAAGGCCTTGCCGTCCCGGCTGCGGATCAGGGGCTCGCCGTTCCCGCCGCGGAGACGCCGGCCGCCGAGACGACTGCTCCGGTGACCGACACGACTGCGCCGGTTGTTGACGCGCCGGCCGCTGCCACGCCTGACGCCGCGGCGCCGGCCGATCCCGGCCTTGCGGTGCCGGCGACGCCATCGACCGAGGCGCCGGCAGCACCGCCAGCCGGCAACTGACCTGACCCGCAAGGGCCTGACGACAAAAGGGGATGGCGACATCCCCTTCTGCTTTTGTGTGAACCGGAGGGCAGCCTTGCAGCGCTCGCCCTTCCGAATCAGAACCCGGAACCTTTAAGGTCAAGGCCCATGGCACGGTACGTATTCATCACCGGCGGCGTGGTCTCATCACTCGGCAAGGGTCTGGCATCCGCAGCGCTCGGCGCCGTGTTGCAGGCGCGCGGCTATAAGGTCCGGCTGCGTAAGCTCGACCCCTACCTCAACGTCGACCCCGGCACGATGTCGCCGACCCAGCATGGCGAAGTGTTCGTCACCGATGACGGAGCCGAGACCGATCTCGACCTCGGTCATTACGAGCGCTTCACCGGGCGCGCCGCCAACAAGCGCGACAACATCACCACCGGCCGGATCTACTCCGACATCATCGCCAAGGAGCGCCGCGGCGATTATCTCGGCGCGACCGTCCAGGTCATTCCGCACGTCACCGACGCCATCAAGGATTTCGTCAAGGACGGCAATGAGGAGTTCGATTTCGTCCTGGTCGAAATTGGCGGCACCGTCGGCGATATCGAAGGCCTGCCGTTTTTCGAGGCGATCCGCCAACTTGGCAATGAACTGCCGCGCAACAGCGCCGTCTATGTCCACCTGACGCTGATGCCCTATATCCCGAGCGCCGGCGAGTTGAAGACCAAGCCGACGCAGCACTCGGTCGCCGAACTGCGCTCGATCGGCATCATGCCCGACATCCTGCTGGTCCGCTGCGACCGCCCGATTCCGTTATCGGACAAAAAGAAGCTCGCGCTGTTCTGCAATGTCCGCGAAAGCGCCGTGATCCAGGGCCTCGACGTTTCGTCGATCTATGACGTGCCGGTGGCCTATCACGAGGAAGGTCTCGATCGCGAAGTGCTGGCTGCTTTCGGCATCACCGACGCGCCAGCGCCCGATCTCACGGCTTGGCGCAAGGTGACGGAGAGCCTGCACAACCCCGAAGGCCAGGTCAACATTGCAATTGTTGGCAAATATACGGGGCTAAAGGACGCTTACAAATCGCTGTCCGAAGCGCTGACCCATGGCGGCATCGCCAACCGCGTGAAGGTCAATCTGCAATGGATCGACAGCGAAATCTTCGAGCGCGAGGACCCGGCGCCGTATCTCGAAAACGTCCATGGCATTTTGGTGCCGGGCGGTTTTGGCGAACGCGGTTCCCTCGGCAAGATCAACGCCGCCCGCTTTGCGCGGCTGAAAGACGTGCCGTATTTCGGCATCTGCTTCGGCATGCAGATGGCTTGCATCGAAGCCGTGCGCAACACCGCGGGGATCAAGACCGCGTCGTCGACCGAGTTCGGTCCGACGAAGGATCCGGTTGTCGGCATCATGACCGAGTGGACCAAGGGCAACGACAAGGAACTGCGCGAGCCGACCAACGATCTTGGCGGCACCATGCGGCTCGGCGCCTATCCAGCGCAACTGGTGCGTGGCTCGCGTGCCGCCGACATTTACGGCACCACCCGCATCTCCGAGCGGCACCGGCACCGCTACGAGGTCAACACCAATTACCGCAAGGTGCTGGAGGCCAACGGCTTGCTGTTCTCGGGCATGTCACCCGATGGCAAGCTGCCCGAGATCGTCGAGCGCACCGATCACCCGTGGTTCATCGGCGTGCAGTTCCACCCGGAACTTAAATCCAAGCCCTTCGCCCCGCATCCCCTGTTCGCAAGCTTCATCTCCGCTGCGATGGAACAGAGCCGGCTGGTCTGATGGCGACCATCCTGTCTCTTTCCAGCGCCCGAAAGGCGAAAAGCAAGGCGGCGGAGGAAGTTACGGCCGTCGAGAATCGTACGAAGTTCGGCCGCACCAAGGCGGAAAAGCTCCGTGATGCGACGGTGCTCGAAAAGGTGAAGGCCCAGATCGATGCGCACAAGCGCGAAGACAGTTGAACGGACACTCGGATGACGACACTTTATGATTTTTCCGCGCCCAAACTGTTGGGCGGGACGCAGAACTTCGGCGACTTTCGCGGCAAGCCGGTGCTTATTGTCAATGTCGCGAGCAAATGCGGGCTGACGCCGCAATATGAGGGCCTTGAGGCGCTGTGGGAACGGTACCGTGGCGCTGGGCTTGGAATGTTTGGGTTTCCCTGCAACCAGTTCGCTGAGCAGGAGCCGGGCAGCGCCACCGATATCGCCCAGTTCTGCCAATCCATGTACAGCGTCAGCTTTCCGCTGATGGGCAAGGTCGAGATCAATGGCGACGACGCCGATCCGCTGTTCGCTTGGCTGCGCGCGGCGGCGCCGAACCCGGACGGCAGCACCGACGTGAAGTGGAACTTCAACAAGTTTCTGATCGACAAATCGGGCACCAAAGTCACCCGTGTGCAGCCGCCTGAGGCTCCGGAAACCATGGCACCATTGATCGAGCGGCTGCTGAGCTAGGCGCGGACGCCTAGCTCTAGACTTAGACGATGTCCTGTCAGTCCGGCTGCTGGTCCTTGCCGGTGTAGACGTCTTCGACCCAGAACTGGTCGCGACGATCAAAGCCGTTGAACGGGGTCAGCGACGCCTGCGTGTAGGCGCCCATCAGGCCGAACTCGACCCAATCGTCCTCGTCGACATCACCCGGGAGGGTGAACACCTGCGGCAGCACGTCATAGCTGTCGCAGGTCGGGCCCCACACGGTGAATTCCGAAAATTCGGCATTGTTGTCGTGCAGCCGCGGGCCGCGCCAGACCCGTACCGGCGGGGTGAAGTGCATGAACTTCACTTCCATCAGCGAGCCGTAAGCGCCATCGTTGAGATATACCGACTGCCCGCCGCGCTGGTGTTTGACGCGCAGCAGCAGGGAGGTCGAGGAGGTGACGAGGGCACGGCCCGGTTCGATGATCAGTTCCGGCTGCGACTTGCCGAAATTGTCCTTCACCGCCGTGGCGATGGTGTCGAAGTAATAGTCCATCGGCGGCGCTTCGCTGGTCGGGTAGGGGGCCGGATAGCCGCCGCCGATATTGAGGCGTTTCAACTCGATGCCGGATTCTGTGGCGATGCGCGCTGCGGCGGCGATGTGCCGCTCGTAGGCATAGGCGTCCTCGCATTGCGAGCCGACGTGGAAGCACAGGCTCGGTGTATAACCCATCTGGTCAACGAGGCTGACGATTTCCGCGGCGCCCTGTTCCATGACGCCGAACTTGATGCCGAAATCATAGGATTTCAGCGCCTTGCCGGCCTTGAAGCGCGTGGTCACTTCGATATCGCGGCTGGGCGACACGACAGACGCAAGCTGGTCGAGCTGCTGAGGATGGTCAATGGTATAGGAGCGGACGCCGAACTCATCATAGGCGCGCTCGATCTCGCGCTTCGATTTGATCGGGTTGTTGTAGTGCATCACCGCGCCGGGCGCATGGTCGCGGACCAGCTCCATCTCACGATTGGAGGCGACGTCGAACGCCTTGAGGCCTTCCTCGTGCAGCTGCTTGATGACATGCGGCGAGGGATTGCACTTGACGGCGTAGGTCAGCAGCCCGTCAAACCCCTTGCGGAACACCTTGGTCGCCCGGTGCAATTCCTTCTGTGAGAACAGAAAAGCTGGGTAGTCCGGCGTTTCGGCGGCAATCAGCGCCGAGGTGTTCTGGTACACGACAGGTTCGCTCGACGCATCGGACATGGGCTGTGGCCTTTGTGGGTGGGGTGAACCAAACGCGATCGCATATAGGGATGATCCATCCCCCTCGCAATTCATTATTTCGCACCGATTTGCGTCATCTGAGCGACGGTGTCATAGGGCTTTATCGCGACCATGACGGCGCCGGACCGGAAGCGGACATGACCGACCTTTTTCAAGCTGAGAGTGATGATCGCGATGCCGGGCCGCTGGCCGATCAGTTGCGGCCGCGCAGCCTTGATGAAGTCATCGGCCAGCAGCATCTGCTGGGGCCGGAGGGCACGCTGACGCGGATGCTGGCATCCGGGCGGCTCGGGTCGCTGATCCTGTGGGGACCACCCGGAACCGGCAAAACCACCGTGGCACGGTTGCTCGCCGACCGGATCGGCTACAGTTTCGAGCAGATCTCCGCCGTGTTTTCGGGCGTTGCCGACTTGAAGAAACTGTTCGAGCGCGCGCGGTTCGAACGGCTCAGCGGGCATCGTACGCTACTGTTCGTCGATGAAATCCACCGCTTCAATCGGGCGCAGCAGGACGGCTTCCTGCCGGTGATGGAGGACGGCACCGTCGTGCTGGTCGGCGCGACGACCGAAAATCCTAGCTTTGAACTGAACGCCGCGCTGCTGTCGCGTTCGCAGGTGCTGACGTTCCAGTCACTGACGTCCGAGGATCTAGAACACCTGGTCGAGCGTGCCGAGGAGCGCCTTGGCGAGAAATTGCCGGTCGATGAGACGGCCCGTGCGGCCTTGCTGGGTCTGGCCGACGGCGATGGGCGGGCCTTGCTCGGCCTTGTCGAGGAGGTGATGGCGGCGGCGCGACCGGGCGAAATCATGGACGGCGAGACGATGCTGAAAGTCATCCAGCGCCGCGCGCCGATTTATGACAAAAAGCAGGACGGGCACTATAATCTGATCTCGGCGCTGCACAAAACCATCCGAGGTTCCGACCCGGATGCCGCGTTGTATTACCTCGCGCGCATGCTCGATGCCGGTGAAGACCCGATGTTCCTGGCCCGTCGGCTGATCCGCATGGCCAGCGAGGATATCGGTCTCGCCGATCCGCAGGCGCTGCCGCTGGCGATTGCCGCGCGCGATGCCTACGAGATGCTGGGCACGCCCGAGGGTGAACTGGCTCTGGCAGAAATCACCGTTTATCTGGCGTTGGCACCGAAATCGAACGCCATCTACACCGCCTTCAAGGCAGCGATGGCGCTGGCGAAAACCACCGGCTCGCCGATGCCGCCGAAAGTCATCCTCAACGCCCCGACAAAGCTGATGGGGCAGGAGGGGTATGGCGACGGCTATCAGTATGACCACGACACGCCGGAAGGGTTTTCCGGGCAGGAATATTTCCCCGAAAAACTCGGGCGCCAAGATTTTTATCACCCGGTCGAACGCGGATTTGAGCGTGAACTCGGCAAGCGCCTAGATTATTTCGGCCGCCTCCGCATAAAAAAGCAGAACGGCGAAGCCTGAAATTCACCGTTTCTAGTTCTAAATTGGGTTCGACACTTGCGCTGACGATTGAAAGTCTAAAAAACAGTACCATTGTCTGAAGATTGCCAACGACGGGGGACGCGGGCCATCGAACTGTTATCGCCGGCATTGGCGCCATTTACCGGCGCGCTGATTGTGTTGCTGGCCATTGGCCTGATTGAAGCCGCCGCATTGCTGAGCGGATTTTCGCCCTCGGCGTCGCTGGAATCCGCGCTGCCTGACCTGCCCGAATTCGACGGGCCGGAAGCCGGCCTCGAACTCGGACCATTGTCGGCCCTGCTGAGCTGGCTGTCGTTTGGCCGGGTGCCGGTCCTCATTCTCCTCGTTATTTTCCTCGCCAGCTTCGCCCTCAGCGGCTTTGCCGTGCAGTGGCTGGCGGCTGCCGCGATCGGAATGCCGCTGGCGCCGTTGCTGGCTGCCGTCCCTGCCACCGCGGGTGGCCTGTTCAGCATGCGCCAACTCGGCCGCTGGCTGGCCCGCATCTTCCCACGTGATCATTCGGAGGCCGCCAGCCAGCAGGATGTCGTTGGCAGCGTCGCGACGATCATCCGGGGCGAAGCCAGGCCGGGCCAGCCTGCGGAAGCCAAGGCGCAGGATATGCGCGGCCGCAGCCATTATCTGCTGGTCGAGCCAAAGGCGGCCGACGCGACTTATCGCGCCGGTGACAAGGTCGTCATCGTCAGTCGACACAAGAACATCTATCGAGCCGTCACCGGTCTCGACGAACCTCAGGGGTAGCGACCATGAATCTGGATTCTCTCATCGGCATTCTGATCGTGCCGCTCGTCATCGTCGCGGCGCTGTTCATCGCCGGGATGATCGTGGCGCGGCTCTACCAGCGCGCATCGAAGGAAGTGTCCTTCGTGCGAACGGGGTTTTCGGGCCAAAAAGTCATCATGAACGGCGGCGCCCTGGTGCTGCCGGTGCTGCATGAGACCATCCAGGTCAACATGAACACGCTGCGCCTCGAAGTGCGCCGTTCCGCCGAGCAGGCGCTGATCACCAAGGACCGCATGCGCGTCGACGTGCAGGCCGAGTTTTATGTGCGCGTCCAGCCGACCATCGAGTCGATCGCCAATGCCGCGCAAACCCTTGGCAAGCGGACGATGGAACCGGCGACGCTGAAGGAACTGGTCGAAGGTAAATTTGTCGACGCGCTTCGCGCCGTTGCCGCCGAGATGGCCATGGAGGAACTGCACGAGCAGCGGGTCAACTTCGTCCAGAAGGTGCAGGCGGCGGTTTCCGAGGACATCCTCAAGAACGGCCTCGAGCTCGAATCCGTGTCGCTGACCGGGCTCGACCAAACCAACCGTGAGTTTTTCAACGCCGACAATGTGTTCGATGCCGAGGGCCTGACCAAGATGACCCAGGCCATCGAGGAGCGCCGCAAGACGCGCAACGATATCGAGCAGAACACCCAGGTGGCGATCGCGCGGAAAAACCTCGAAGCGCAGACCGAGCAGTACATTATCCACCGCGACACCGAATATGCGCGGCTCGACAACGAGCGTGAAATTGCCGTGCGAGTCGATCAGCAGAATGCGGAGATCGAAAGCCAGCGGGCGCAGCGCGCCACTGAATCCGAAGCGGCGAGGACCGAATCGCGGCAGCGGATCAAGGAAGCCGCGATCAAGGCGGATCAGGCCATTGCCATCTCCGAGCAGAACAGCGCTATCGCCGTCGCTGCAAAATCCGAGGAACAGTCGGTCGCTGCGGCTAAAGCCGACAACGCCCGTTCGCTGGCGGTAAAAGCCCTCGAAGAAGTCGAAACCGCGCGCTCGACCGAAATCGCCGAACGCAACAAGCGCATCGAGTTGATCGCCGCGGCGCAGGAGGCCGAAAAGGCTTCCATTGGCATTGTCGTTGCGTCGCAGGCCGAGCGCGACGCCGCCAAGAACCGCGCCGAGGCGGCGCGCACCCTGGCCGAAGGCGAGGCCGAGGCGGCGAAACTGCGGGCGGCCGCGACCGAAGTCACCTATGCCGTCGAGGCGCAGGGCAAGCAGGCGCTGAACGAGGCCGCCAACCAGCTATCGGCCGAACAGATCGCGATGAACATCCGCATGGCGCTGATCCAGCAATTGCCGCAGATAATCGCCGAATCGGTCAAGCCGATGCAGAGCATCGAGGGGATTAAAATCCTGCATGTCGAAGGGCTTGGCGGGTCCAGCAATGGTCATGGCAACGGCAATGGGGCGAGCAACGGTTATGGCGGCGGCATCGCCGATCAGGCCGTCGATGCGGCACTGCGCTATCGCGGCCAGGCGCCGCTGATCGATGCGTTGCTCAGCGAACTTGGGCTCAAGGGCGGCTCGCTCAACGGGCTGATGGCGTCGGTGGTGACCCCGGAACTTGACGGCGCTGTCAAGCCGGCGACTGCGGCACTGCCGAAATCTGTGTGATTGGACTGGCAATCGGGCGGAGCGGGCCGTAAAGCTCGGCGATGAACGCTTACCTGCTTGTCGGTGCGGGCGGCGCGCTCGGTGCCGTCGCCCGATATGGGGTATCCACCGTATTCGGCGGACTGACGCGGTTTCCGGCCGCAACGCTCGGCATCAATGTCCTCGGCTCGATCCTCATGGGCATCTTGGTCGGAGTCCTTGCTCGGCTCCTACCGCCATCGGTTGCTGAAATCCGCCTGTTCGCCGCAGTCGGTTTGCTTGGGGGCTTCACCACCTTTTCGGCGTTCTCGCTCGATGCGGTGACGCTGATCGAGCGCGGCGAATGGGGACAGGCGGCGCTTTATGCGGTGCTGTCCGTCGGGCTTTCGATCATTGGCCTCTATTTCGGCCTCATTCTGACTCGCGGAGGCCCGGCATGAGCGCGGTGCACGAAATGACCGTTGCTGCCGATGAAGGTGGCTGGCGTCTCGATAAATGGTTTGCCGAGCACTATCCGCAGGTCGGATTTGCCCGGCTGCAGAAGCTCATCCGTACCGGTCAGGTGCGGGTCGACAAGGGCCGGGTCCAGACCAGCACGCGGCTGGCGGTCGGTCAGGTGGTCCGAGTACCGCCGGTCGACGATGCCGATATGCCAAAGCCGGCGCCCAAGGCCTCGAGCAGCGACGCCGAGTTCCTGCGCGGAATCATCCTCTATGAGGACGACGAACTCTACGTTTTCAACAAGCCGCATGGCCTCGCCGTGCAGGGCGGCAGCGGGCAGAAACGCCATATGGACGGGTTGCTCAAAAGCCTGCCCAACAAGAAGGGCGAGGCGCCGCGGCTGGTGCATCGGCTCGATCGCGACACTTCGGGTTGCCTCGTCGTCGCCAAGACTCAGGCTGCCGCCAGCCATTTCGGCGCGGTGTTCCGGTCCCGTTCGGCCCGCAAGATTTACTGGGCCATCGTCGCCGGCAATCCCAAGCCGCCGCAGGGCAGCATCTCCTGCTTCCTCGCCAAGCAGGGAACGACCGATGGCGAGCAGATGGTGGTGGTCGCCAACGGTACGCCCGGCGCGGTGCATTCGATGAGCTACTACTCGACCACCGACACGGCCAGCCGGCGCTTCGCCTGGGTGACGCTGAAGCCGGTGACGGGCCGCACGCATCAGTTGCGCGTCCACATGGCGCAACTGGGCACGCCGATTCTCAACGACCCGCGCTACTTCAACATCGAAAACTGGCAACCGGCCGAAGGACTGGCTGACGGCCTGCACCTGCATGCGCGGCGGATCACCATCCCGTTGCGCTCGGGCAAGTCGCTGGACATATCCGCGCCGCTGCCGCCGCATATGCAGAAAACGTTCAACGCGCTGGGGCTCGATGCCAACCGCTTCGACGTTCAGAACGCCGATCCCGAAGACGAGGCATAGCCCCGACAGGAGTTACCGATGCGGCTCATCGTTTTTGACATGGACGGCACGCTGATCGACACCCATGCGCTGATCTCCGAGCACATGATGCGCACCTTTACGACACACGGTGTCGTCGTGCCGCAGCCGGACGCCATGCGCCGGGTCATCGGCCTGTCGCTGCCCATCGCCATCAGGCAACTGGCGCAGAGCGAGGACGAGGCACTGGTGACCGAAATGGTCGAGACCTACAAGGCGGGGTACCGTGACACCCTGCCGGTCAATGAGGGCCGGGAGCCTTTATATGCAGGCGCACTCGCAGCGATTGAGGTTATCCGCGCGGTGCCGGATACGATTCTCGGCATCGCCACGGGGAAGGGGCTTAACGGCGTCAATCGCATCCTCGCGACGCACGGTCTCACCAGCTATTTTGCGACGCTGCAGACCCCCGATCACAACCCGTCGAAGCCGCATCCGGGCATGCTGCTGCGCGCCATGGCGGAAACCGGCGCGACGCCAGACGAGGTGGTGATGATCGGCGATACGAGTTTTGACATGGAACTCGGCCGGAACGCCGGCACCAGGCGGATCGGCGTCACCTGGGGCTATCACGAGCGTGAGGATCTGTCGGCAGCGGAAGTGCTGGTCGATCGTTATGAGGACTTGCCGTCCGCCATCGACCGGCTGCTGGAGTAAGAACTTTGCGTGACACTCTCGAAGACGCCGACCAACACCGCGATGACAGTTACGGCCGCACTCAACGGGCGCTGAAGCCCGAACTCCCCAAGCGGTTTTATACCGCGGCCGGCATTAGTGCCGTCGACGGCGGTTTTACTGTGACTCTTGACGGCCGTAGTACGCTGACGCCCGGGCGCGTGCCGGTTGTCGTGCCCTCGGCTGAGCTTGCTAAGCTGATGGCCGCGGAGTGGGCGGCGCAGGGCGAGTTCATCAATGCCGACACCATGCCGATGGTGCGACTGGTCAATTCGGCCATCGAGAGCGGCGAGGCGCTGGTTCCGGCTTTCCGTGATGAAATCAACAAATTCGCCGGCAATGACATGCTGCTGTATCGGGCCGAGTTTCCGCGCGAGCTAGTCGCGATGCAGGATGCCTCCTGGGACGACGCGCTCGTGCGAGTGGCACGGCATTTCGGCGTTGCCTTCCAGCCGACCATCGGGGTGATCCATCAGCCGCAACTGCCCGAGACGCTCGCGCGGCTGACGGCAGCGCTGGCCGACGAGACGCTGCTGCCGCTGACGGCGCTGGTCTCGATCACGGCTTTGACAGGCTCAGGAATTCTCGCGATAGCCCTGCGGCATGGGCTGATCGACGCCGAGACCGTTTGGCGCGCCGCCCATATCGACGAGGATTTTCAGATCGGCCAATGGGGCGAAGTGACCGAAGCCGTGGCGCGGCGCCAGAAGCGCCGCAGTGAGTATGATGTTGCGGTCAGGCTGCTGGAGCTATTGCCGCGCTAACAGTGACGGGAGTGGCAAACAGATCGTATTCGTCGCTGGCCGTGACAGTGACGGATACCAGATCGCCGACCTTGATGCCGGCGGCGTGCGAAACGATGACCTGGCCATCGATATCGGGTGCGTCCCACTTTGAGCGGGCGATGGCGCGGTTGTTGGCCGGATCGACATCGTCCACCAGCACGTCGATGGTGCGGCCCACTTTCTTCGCCAATTGCCCGGCCGAGACGTTCTGCGCCACTTCCATCAGCCGCTCGAAGCGGTCCTGCATCACGTCGTCGGGGACGATGCCCTCGAGCGCGTTCGCCGGTGCGCCGGTGACGGGCTCGTATTTAAAGCAACCGGCCCGGTCGATTTCGGCTTCCTCGATCCAGTCGAGCAGGAACTCGAAATCCTCCTCGGTTTCACCAGGGAAGCCGACGATGAAATTGGAGCGGATGGTCAGGTCGGGGCAGATGTCGCGCCACGCTTTGATGCGATCGAGCGTCTTGACCTGATTGGCCGGACGCCGCATCGCCTTCAAAACCGATGGCGACGCATGCTGGAACGGAATGTCGAGATATGGCAGCACCTTGCCCTCGGCCATCAGCGGAATGACCTGGTCGACATGCGGGTAGGGGTACACATAATGGAGCCGCACCCAGGCGCCGAGGTCGCCCAGTTCCTTCGCCAGATCGTAGAATTTGGCAGCGACGGGACGCCCGCGATAGTTCGAAGTCTGGTATTTGATATCGACGCCGTAGGCGCTGGTGTCCTGGCTGATCACCAGCAATTCCTTGACCCCGCTGCGGATCAGCCCCTCGGCCTCGCCGAGAATGCCGGCAGCCGGACGTGAGGCGAGATCGCCACGGATTTGCGGGATGATGCAGAACGAGCAGCGATTGTTGCAGCCCTCGGAAATCTTGAGATAGGCATAGTGCCGCGGCGTCAGCTTGAGGCCTTGTTCGGGCACCAGGTCGAGAAACCGGTTCGGCACCGGCGGCAGGTGCTGATGCACCGCGTTGACGACATTTTCGTACTGATGCGGACCGGAAATCGCCAGCACGCTCGGATGCGTCCGGCGGATCAACTCTTCCTCGACGCCGAGGCAGCCAGTCACGATGACCCGGCCGTTTTCGCTCAGCGCCTCACCGATGGCTTCGAGCGATTCCTGCTTGGCGCTATCGAGGAAACCGCAGGTATTGACCAGTACGATATCGGCGCCGGCATAGTCGCGGCTGAACGAATACCCCTGCGAGCGCAGGGTCGACATGATGCGTTCGCTGTCGACCAGCGCCTTCGGGCAGCCGAGACTGACCAGCCCGATCTTCGGGGCCGCAGATTTTACATGTTCGTTCATGGCGCGCGTCATAGCGAAACCGCGGCAAAAGCGCAATTGCGTGGCCGTGCCGTCAGTGGTGGACCGCTATGCGACAGGCGCTCTTGAACCGTAGCGGCGACGCACGGGTCACCTCGCGGTCGCAAGTACGAACAGTGTGTGCGCGATTGTGCCGGTGGCGGGATGCGGGCGATTGCGGCTATGGCGACGGTTCAAATCGCGTCCGCCTCGGGCGCAACTTGCCAAGGAGCAATCTATGTTCGACCGTCTCTCCGCCTACGCGCCGCAGGCCCTCGCAGTGTTGCGCATCGTCGCTGCGCTGCTGTTCATCCTGCATGGGACGCAGAAAATCATCGGCTTTCCCGCCTCCGACATGACCCCGCCATTGATGAGCCTGTTCGGACTTGCCGGTATCATCGAAATTATCGCTGGCCTGCTCATTCTGGTCGGTTTCCTGACCCGCCCCGCTGCTTTCGTCGCGGCTGGCGAGATGGCTGTGGCCTACTGGATGATACACGCTCCCGGCAGCTTGTATCCGGCCATGAATGGCGGCGATGCTGCAATCCTGTTCTGCTTCGTCTTCCTGTATCTGATTTTCGCCGGTCCCGGCGCCTGGAGCGTCGACGCGTCGCGCCGCATTCCAGCCTAATCCCTCGCCGCGGGCGTTCGTCTGGCAGTGCGCTTGACGATCGGCCCGCGGGACGAACCGTCTCCTTCGGGTCCGGCCTCCGAAACCAGCGGCGTCGGGTCGGTACCCGACGCGATGCCGTTTTCGTAGAGGTCGTCCTCGGCCAGATCGTGGATGGCGTCACGCACCTCGTCTAGCAGATTAGAGGACAGCCGGCTGGTCGCCACCATGTAGGTCGCCGCCTCGTTGCTTTTAAAAAACACCAGGATGCCTTCGGCAACGATGCGCAGCACCAGCATACCGAGCAGACCGAAGACCAGCACTTCCAAAAGGCCCCAGAGGCCGTTGGAAAAGCCGAAGCCGAACATGAAAAACAGGTGGCTGATCGCCCACAGCAGGATCGCCGCCATCCCGACGCCGTAGAGGATGGGCACGAGCCGGGTCGACAGCACGGTGTCGAGGCGGAACAGCATCGGGCTCATGAAGATTTTCTTGAGGTCGTCGAGCGCCATCTCAGGTGCCTTTCGGGGAATTAGCCGCCGTTAGAGTGCTGTGACGCTCACTCGGTTACAAGTGTTTCGATGCCCGCCTGGCGAACAGGACCAAATCGCTTTGCAAACGCCGCCTGCAAGGCGATATCGACATCCGCCATGCTGGCCGAATGCCCGAGGTCGGCAAAGCTCGTCACCCCCTGATCGGCAATTCCGCAGGGAACGATGCCATCAAAATGGCCGAGGTCCGGAGCGACGTTGATCGAAATGCCGTGAAAACTGACCCAGCGCGACACCCGCACGCCAATGGCCGCAATCTTGTCCTCCCGTCCAACGCCCTTGTCCGGCCGCTGCACCCAGACGCCAATCCGCCCGTCGCGCCGTTCGCCGAGGATGTCGAATGCTCTGAGGGCGTCGATAATCAGCCCCTCCAGCCCTTGGACGAGGCAGCGCACGTCCCGGCCGCGTTCGCGCAGATCAAGCATCACGTAGGCAATCCGCTGCCCGGGTCCGTGATAAGTGTACTGCCCACCGCGACCCGCCTCAAACACGGGGAAGCGCTCCGGGGTGAGCAAGTCGGCGGGTTTGGCAGAGGTGCCGGCGGTATAGAGCGGCGGATGCTCCAGAAGCCATACGGCCTCGTTGCCAGTGCCGTCGGCAATCGCGCCGGCATGAGCGCGCATCGTCGCCAGCGCGTCGGGATACGGCACCTGATGATCCGCCGTGACCCAGGCGACCGGTTTGGCATCAGCGCGCCACAATTTACCCGGCGTCTCGCAACCGTCACTAACGCTCATTAACGCTTCACTAACCATGATCGATGAAAGCTGCCTCCTTAGCGCGCCGCAGTCGACGGCGAGTCCTCTCAGGCGTTTTCTTATCTATGAACACTCTGGCCTCAATTGAAGTCGACATCACCGTGGAACTTGGCTCGGTGTTCCTGCCGATCCACCATCTGCTGCGCATGGGCCGCGGCGCGGTGATCGAACTCGACTCCGGCGAAAGCGACCCGCTGAAGCTCTATGCCAACGGGACGCAGATCGCCAATTGCGAGGTGCGCGTCGACGGGGGGCGGCTGTCGGTGGAGGTCACCTCCAAGACCGTGCGGGAAGTCTGACACCGCGATCTCGATAAGCGCTTGAGTACCCTCAATGCATTTGCTAAAGGGAGCGCGCTTTGCCACCGGGCGAGCACTACCATGGCGTGCGGTCGTGGCGGAATGGTAGACGCGCAGCGTTGAGGTCGCTGTGCCGCAAGGCGTGGAAGTTCGAGTCTTCTCGACCGCACCAATCTTTTTTCAGCGTGAATTGGCCCGTGCTGCCTAGTGGCAGGCGGGCACCTCGCGGCGGGGCGTTTCATCGCTCCGTGGAGCCGCGCTCTCGCCGGTCGCATCGTCATGCGGGCGTCGCTCATCACGATCAGGCCCCGCTGTGCGAAAACTCGATTTGCCGCACCTGCACGTCTGGCGCATCGCTTTTTCCGACGCTACACCAGCCTTTGACCCGTCGCGAACGGAACAGCCATGAGCGAAGACGACCACATCGCCGCCGAGCCGGATGCGGCCGCTGATCCTTTTGCCCTGCGGGACGAGAGCGGTCACGTCAACGCCGCCTGGATCGAGCGTTTGCGGGGCCATCTGCATGGCACCGAGGTCGATGACAGGGCCGAAATAGCGGCAATGATCGAGCCATTACACGCTGCCGATACCGGAGACGTGCTGGAGGCGCTGGAGAGTTTTGAACGCCTTGAACTGATCCGTTCGCTTGGCGACCGCTTCGACTATTCGGTGCTGACCGAAGTCGATGAATCGATCCGCGCCGAACTGACCGACGACCTGCCCAACGCCGAGATCGCCCGCGGCCTGCGCGGCATCGACAGCGACGATGCGGTCACCATTCTCGAAGACCTCGACGACGTCGACAAGAACGAAATTCTCGGCCGGTTGCCGGCGTTCGAACGCCTCAGCCTGAAGCGCAGCCTAGATTACCCGGAGGAATCGGCCGGTCGACGGATGCAGACCGATTTCATCGCCATCCCGCCGTTCTGGGATGTTGGACAGACCATCGACTACCTGCGCGCCGAAAAGGAACTGCCGGAGGAATTTTACCAGATTTACGTCGTCGACGCGGCCTACCACGTGATCGGCATCGTCGCGCTCGACCGGCTGTTGCGCTCCGAGCGGCCGCAAAAGGTCGACGCCATCATGAACGACGTGGCTCACACGGTAGAGGCGGCGATGGATCAGGAAGCCGCCGCGCATGTGTTCGAACGGTACGATCTTGTCGAAGTCGGGGTCATCGACGACAGCGAGCGGTTGGTCGGCGTGCTGACCATCGACGATATCGTCGACATCATCCACGAGGAAGTCTCCGAGGACATGCGCATGCTCGCCGGCGTTGGCGACGAGGACATCTCGGACACGGTGTTCGGCGCGCTCCGCAGCCGCGTCACCTGGCTGGTGGTCAACCTCGTCACGGCGATCCTGGCGTCGCTGGTCATCGGCCTGTTCGACGCGACGCTCGAGCAAATGGTGGCACTGGCGGTGCTGATGCCGATCGTCGCCTCGATGGGCGGCAATGCCGGCACGCAGACCATGACAGTCACCGTTCGGGCCCTCGCCATGCGCGAACTCGACAGCCGCAAGATCCGGCGCTTGATTATTCGCGAGATGCTCGTCGGGGTGCTGAACGGCGGCATCTTTGCCGTGCTGATCGGGCTTATCACCGCCGTGCGTTTCGCCAACCCGGGCCTCGGCGCCGTTATCGCCATGGCGATGGTGATCAACATGATCGCGGCCGGTACGGCCGGCATTCTTATCCCGCTAGGGCTGGATCGCCTGAAGATCGATCCGGCAATTGCCTCGTCGGTGTTCGTCACGACCATCACAGATGTGATAGGATTCTTTGCCTTTCTCGGGCTTGCATCGCTGTGGTTTGGCCTGTTTTGACAGGAATGATTTCGGCGAGAGTGCGACCGGGGATTGCCGCTTGATGCACCTCATCAAACTATGCGTCGGCGTGGCGACCGTCGCGGAGCTCGAATCCTACCGGTCCGAACGCGCTCACTGGTGGGGCCTCGACTACGGCGATGATGTTCACGTCCATCGCACCCGCAGCATGCCGAGGCGCGCCGCCGAGATCGAAGCGCTAGGTTCGATCTACTGGGTGATGTCGGGGATGGTCAGCTGTCGCCAGCCGATCCTGCGGCTCGCAGCGGCAGTGGACCGTGACGGGCGACCTTGCTGCGACATCATCATGGCACCCGACATCGTCCGCACCGAAATCCGGCCCATGCGCCCGTTTCAGGGTTGGCGCTACCTTATCCCGGACGATGCGCCTTCCGACGTAGCGCCCGGACTGCATGATGATGGAGCTGCGTATATCGCATTCGAACTGCAAAAGCTCGGGCTGCTGTAGCGGGAAATGACATCAGTGCGAACGATCGGCGCCGCTCGGACTACTGCCGGACGGCAGTGAAGTCCTTGCCCCTCGGCGCCCCGCATGCGAGCAGTGCAGTCGTCTCCGTCGTAGAATCGGCCGAAAAGCACTTGCACCGGATGGCGATCCAACCGCAGATTTTCAACTGTCGATAGGAGGCCGAGTTGGCGCGCACCGGCACCCACGTTATCGTCATCGGCAATGAGAAGGGCGGCTCGGGCAAGTCGACCACCGGCTTTCACCTGGCAATTTTCTTGCTGTACCAAGGCTTCCGCGTCGCCAGCATCGATGTCGACAGCCGGCAGCAGACCTTCACCAACTTCGTGCGCAATCGCCGCAACTGGGCGCAGTCGCGCGACTCCAACGTACCGCACACGACGCACTATCACCTGCCTCTGGCGCGCGGTGATTCGATCAAGGAGAACCAGCGGCTTGAGTTCGACCTGTTTCGTCAGGCCGTCGTTGAGGTTGAAGGCGACGCCGACTTTCTCGTCGTCGATACGCCGGGGTTCGATACCCATCTGACGCGGCTGGCGCACTCACTCGCCGACACGCTGGTGACGCCCCTCAATGACAGCCTGATCGATCTCGATGTGATGGCACATGTCGATCCGGTGACCGGCGAGGCGCGCGAACTCAGCCATTATGCTCGCCTCGTACAGCGCGCCCGCACCGAACGGCTGGGGATCGACGGTAGAACCATCGATTGGGTGCTGGTGCGCAACCGCATCTCGATGCTCAGTTCCCGCAACATGCGGCAGGTGCAGTCGAGCATCGAACAGATCGCTACGCGCCTTGGCTGCCGGGTGGCCGAGGGCATTGCCGAACGCGTGATTTTCCGCTCGTTGTTCCCCACCGGCATGACGGTGTTCGATCCACTCGACGCCGAATTGCTCGGCGGCGTGCAGTCGATGTCGCATGTCAGTGCGCGACAGGAATACAAGCAGCTGGTCGAAGCGCTGCGGCTGCCGATTTCGGAGAAAGCGGCACAGCGCAAGGCGGCGGTCGCGACCTGGGGGGAATCCTCCAAGTCACCGATTGCATTCAGCCATATGGCCGATTCGGGTCGGCAGGCGCCCCGCTAGTCAACGCTCCCCGAATTTGATCCGGACGGCACGTCCACCCCCGGGAGCAAAGACGTCGAGTTCGACATAGGCACGCGGCTGCACCATGCGGCGCGTCCGTGCCGATAGTGCGAGAACAGCGCTGAGCAGATCACCGACGCTGCGACGCTGGGTCCGGGCAGGGTGGCTCAACCCCGAACCGGCGAGAGCTCGTCGCTCCCGCAGTTCACGTTCGCCAACGACACGATCGCCGACGATATTCACCAGCTCTGTAAGGCTGGATATTTCGCTCATCTGGTCAACTCCAAACACAGGCACCAAATGCGCTTCCCTGATGGCTCCTAGCTTTGCATGGCCAGGCAGCTCAAATTGGCCTTCTTGAGTTCGCCGCACATGGTGGCAGCGTCGTCCCGATCACCGAACCCGGCGAACCGGGCGCGGTAGAAGACTTGACCGTTCTTTTCGAATTTTTCGACGTAAGGGCGGAAATCGTCCAGGTTCGAGATGCGCGAGGTGGCGTCGAGTAGTAGACCCCTGGCCCCGTCCTCGTTGGCCGCAGCGCCGATCTGGACGATCCAGCCCGGCGTTGCAGCAGCGCTCTCGGCCGACGCCACGGCGACTGCGCCGGATGTCATCAGATCGATCGGCTCGCCCTGGTCACCGACACCGATCGGCGTGACTAGCGGGGCGGAAGCGGGGGTAGCCCCAAGTGCTGTGGGCGGCGCGCCAAGGACATAACCATCGCTGAGGAAGGCTCCGATGACGTCGTTGGACGAATCATAGGGCACCGGCGCGTTGGAGCTCGGCTGGCCCAGCATGGTCACCGCCGCAACAGCCTGACCCTGCGTGGGATCAACCGGCAAGGGTGTCGGGGCAGGGGCGATAGCGGCGACAGCCACAGTCGGCGCCGGCATCGTGGCTGTCAGCGTGCCCTCGGCATCGTCGGCGTCCTGGGTCAATGCGGCGATGCGGAACGATGGGAACGGCATCGGCGTCACGAACACCGGGCCGGTGCTGGCCAGCATGGTGGTGGCTTTACCCTTGCGTCCCGGCAGCGGAATCATGGCGACGTCGAGATAGCCACCCTGGCGCGCTTTCGGGAGGTACTTCTTGACCAGCTCCAACACCTTCTTGTCGCGACCCGACGAGGATTCGAAGCCGAAGCCGACAACGACGATATGGCGATTGTCGACGCGAGCCGCGGTCAGCAGGTTGAAGCCGGAGGCGTTGATGAACCCGGTCTTGATCCCGTCGATGCCGCTGACACCGAGCAGGCGGTTATGATTGCCATAGACCGACTTGCCGTACTTGAAGCTTTTGGTCTGGAAATAGGCGTAATATTTGGGGAAGTGCTGATAGATGGCGATGCCGAGGATGGCCTGGTCTTTGACCGTGGTGACTTGGCCTTTGTCAGGCAAACCCGAGGCATTGCGGTAGGTGGTGTTTGACATGCCGAGTGCCTTGGCGGTGGCGGTCATCCGCTCGGCGAAAGCACTTTCGGTGCCGGAAATGTGTTCGGCGATAACCCTCGCCATGTCGTTCGCCGACAGGGTCACCAGTGCGAGTATGGCGTTTTCCACCGTAATCGTCGAACCAGCCTTCAGCCCCAGTTTTGTGGGGACAGCGTCGGCGGCATGGCGCGACACTTTCATTTTGGTCGAGAGCTTCAGATTGCCGGCGTCTAGTTCCTGAAACAGCACATAGAGCGTCATCACCTTCGTGACCGACGCCGGATAACGAGCCGAATCGGCCGAACTCTCATAGAGAATTTTGCCCGACTTGGCGTCGACAACGATGCCCGCGAACTCGCGGTAATCCGCGGCTTTCGCACCGCTGACACCGACGCTCGGAACGATCAGCAATAGCCCGATGATCAGCGCGATGAGATGCAGCGCGACGAACGAGCGAACGACAGAATCTTCTCTTGAGGAAGCCAACAGGTACTCCGAACCAAACCCAGGCGGCTTCTGCCGTCCTTGCCACGCCTCTGAAAGATCGTCCCGGCCCCCGTTCGGTACCGACCCTTCTGCTTGATCGAGACCCTAGGGGCAGGGCCTTACCATTCCGTAAAATGCGATCAATTGAGGCAAAAATGCCCAGATTGGAGTTGCTGAATTATGAAGTTCGGCGCCCCTTAACACGGGTCGCTTTTTGCCTACATAATGGGACCATGACGCTGCTTCGTTTTCGTATCATCGATCGTCCAGCCGACTTCCAACAGAGCACCGACCCCTTCCGGGCGCCGTACCCTGCGAGGCAGGTCGTCGGTCAGACCGAGATTATTCGAATGGCCAAAAACGACGATGATCGACGTGACTCCCGGCAGGACACCGGGACCATCACGCGGACTAAACCGAAGACCAAGAAGCCCAGCCTTTACCGGGTCATGCTGCTCAACGATGACTATACGCCAATGGAATTCGTCGTGCTGATCCTGCAGGACGTGTTCAATAAGACCCGCGAGGAAGCGGTAGCCGTGATGATGCAGGTACATAACAAAGGCGTCGGGGAGTGCGGAACATTCCCCTACGAAGTGGCTGAAACGAAGGTGGCGCGCGTCATGGAAACGGCGCGCAAAAATCAGCATCCGCTGCAATGCGTGATGGAACAACAGTAGGAATATCAAATGCCTTCTTTCTCGCGCGGACTTGAAAAAGCCCTCCACCAGGCGATGAATCTGGCGCGGGAGCGCGCCCATGAGTTCGCGACACTCGAGCATCTGCTGCTAGCGCTGATTGATGACCGCGACACCATCGCGGTGCTCAACGGCTGTGACGTGGACGTCGATGCGCTGAAGAGCGACCTCGAGGATTTCATCAACGAAGAACTCGACAGCCTCGTCGTGCCCAATGGGCAGGACGCCCGGCCGACCGCCGCCTTCCAGCGCGTTATCCAGCGCGCCGTGATCCACGTGCAGTCATCCGGCCGCGAGGAAGTTACCGGTGCCAACGTGCTGGTGGCGATTTTCGCCGAGCGCGAGAGCCACGCGGCGTATTTCCTCGAGCAGCAGGAAATGAGCCGGCTCGACGCGGTCAACTTCATTTCGCACGGCATCACCAAAAGCGGACCGACCGAGGACCGCCGTGTGCGGGGTACCGAAGAAGGTGCGACCGGCTCGCAGCGCGAAGATGGCGAGCGGCCTGAGGGTCAGAAGAATTCGGCCTTGGCCGATTTCTGCGTGAACCTCAACGAAAAGGCCAAGGCCGGCAAGATCGATCCGCTGATCGGCCGCGATGCCGAACTGCGCCGCACCATTCAGGTGCTGTGCCGCCGGTCGAAGAACAACCCGATCTATGTCGGTGACGCTGGTGTTGGTAAAACTGCAATCGCAGAGGGTCTCGCCCGAAAGATCGTCGAGCGCGACGTTCCCGAGGTGCTGCACAACGCCATCATCTACTCGCTGGACATGGGCTCGCTGCTGGCTGGCACGCGGTATCGCGGCGATTTTGAGGAGCGGCTCAAGGCCGTTATGAAAGAGCTCGAAAAGCAGCCCGATGCCGTACTGTTCATCGATGAAATCCACACCGTCATCGGCGCTGGCGCCACGTCGGGTGGGGCTCTCGATGCCTCCAACCTGCTGAAGCCGGCGTTGGCTTCGGGCAACATCCGCTGCATCGGCTCGACCACCTACAAGGAATACCGGCAGTTCTTCGAAAAGGATCGGGCGCTGGTGCGCCGCTTCCAGAAGATCGACGTGGCGGAGCCGACCATCCCGGACGCCATCGAGATCATCAAGGGCATCCGGACCTATTACGAGGACTACCACAAGCTTAAATACACCGACGAAGCGCTGAAAGCCGCAGTCGAGCTGTCGGCCCGGTACATCAATGACCGCAAGCTGCCGGACAAGGCGATCGACGTGATCGACGAGACCGGGGCGAGCCAGATGCTGCTGACCATCGACAAGCGGAAGACGCTTATCGACGTCGAGGACATCGAAGCCACCATTGCCTCGATGGCCCGTATCCCGCCGAAATCAGTGTCGAAATCTGACACCGAGTTGCTGGCGGGGCTGGAGTCGAGCCTCAAGCGCGTGGTCTTTGGTCAGGACGATGCCATTGCGGCGCTTTCGTCGGCGATCAAGCTGGCGCGTGCCGGACTACGTGAACCCGAGAAGCCTATCGGCTCCTATCTGTTCACCGGCCCGACCGGTGTCGGCAAGACCGAGGTGGCCAAGCAATTGGCTGATACGCTCGGGGTGGAACTGCTGCGCTTCGATATGTCGGAGTACATGGAGCGTCACACGATCAGCCGGCTGATCGGCGCGCCTCCGGGCTATGTCGGCTTCGACCAGGGCGGGCTGTTGACCGATGGCGTCGATCAGCATCCGCATTGCGTGGTGCTGCTCGACGAAATCGAGAAGGCGCACCCGGACCTGTTCAACATCTTGCTGCAGGTGATGGACCACGGCAAGCTGACGGATCACAATGGCAAGGCGGTGGATTTCCGCAATGTCATCCTGATCATGACGTCGAATGTCGGCGCCATGGAGCTGCAGAAATCGCCGATCGGCTTTGGCCGCAAGCGCGAGAAGGGTGACGACGAGGAAGCGATCAACCGCTTGTTCTCGCCGGAGTTCCGCAACCGGCTCGACTCGATCATCTCGTTCGGCCCGCTGCCGCGCGATACGGTGCGTCGCGTCGTGGAGAAGTTCGTGCTGCAGCTCGAAGGCCAGTTGGCCGAGCGTGGCGTGACTATCCAGTTGACCCCGGAAGCCGCCGATTGGCTGGCCGAACGCGGTTACGACGAGCGCATGGGAGCGCGGCCGCTGTCGCGTGTGATCCAGGAGTTCGTCAAAAAGCCGCTGGCCGAACAGGTGTTGTTCGGTGAACTCGTCAATGGCGGCACGGTGACCGTTGCGGTGATCGGTGAGGGCAGCGAAGCCAAGCTCGAACTCGTCGCAGCCCCGCCACGTCCGGCGAAGCCCAAGACGATTGCGGCGGTCAAGGCTCCAAAAAAGCCCAAGGCCGAAGAAAAGAACTGAAAGCTTTCGACGTTCATAATGCAAAGCCCGGGAGCGATCCCGGGCTTTTTCGTGTCTAGAGATGCAATGGCCGGCCCGAATGTCGGAGGCCGGAGACCGTGAAGCCGATCAGGAAACCGACGTAGACCAAAGCGGGCAGCAGCAGTGCCAAGGTACCGGCGATTGCATAGGCGGCGGCGCCAAGCAATCCGCCGAGCAGCAGCGATAACCAGACCAGCAGATGCTGGGCCCAGCGCAACGGCGGCGCCTGTCTGAACAGCGCTCGAGCGAAGTCCTGCCCAGCCGCAAACAGCGTACCGGTCACGAATGTGGTGCCGAGGCGGACCGAGCCAGCGGCAGGCACAATCGCATTTTGAGCCCCGGCTGCGGCAGCCAGCGCCAGCATCGATTGCGATGGCGGGAGACCGGCCCGGATCATCACTGCGGTAACGCCGAGGATAACCAGCACCAACAGCACCACGGCGCCGGGGCTCCAACGGGCGTCGATCAGTGCCAGCATCGAACCCGCCACGCTGCCGAGGAGGAACAGCCCGACCAGCGACGCGGTGACCAGCACGATCGGCCAGGCACCCATGGCAATCGCGCCGCCCAGCTGGGTAGTATTGCCGCTCATGAACGAGGTGTAGAACCCGCCGAGTTCGATGAAGCCGATCGCATCGATGAAACCGGCCGCAAAGGTCAGCAGCAATCCGACGCTGAGGCGCGGGGTCGGCGTCATCGCCGGTTAGAGCCGCGCCGCGATATCCCGGGCGAGACTGGCGAGTTCAGCCTCGTCCGCCTTGCCACCGCCGTGCTGAGCCAGGTCCGTCCCGAGGTAAACCGGGATGACATGAAAATGCAGGTGGAATACCGACTGGCCGGCCGAGGCCTCGTTGAACTGCGCGACCCGCAAACCATCCGCCCCGGTTGCCGCAAGCACTGCTTTGGCCACGCGCTGCACCAAAGGCAGCATGACCGAAAGCGTCACCGGATCGGCATCGAGCAGGTTGCGCGACGGGGCGCGGGGAATGACCAGCGTATGTCCCCGCGATTGTGGGAACAGGTCGAGCACCACCAGCGCCGTGTCGTCGTCATAAACCTGGTGCGACGGGATTTCGCCGCGCAGCATGCGGGCGAAAATGTTGGTCGGGTCGTACACGGTCATGCCGGCACTCCAATCGGCTCGGGCGGTGCGGCACGGTTGGCGCGATGCTCGGCGATGGTTTCCTCGATTACGTCGACCGCGCGGTTCGGTCCGTCCTCGACCCGCAGCCGTTCTGCCAGCGCCTCGGCGCTGCGATAATAGCTGGGCGTGCTGGAGAGATCGTCGAGCGCGTTGGCAAGGATGTGCGGCGACAATTTCTTGAGCTGCACTGGCTGCGGTCCGCAACCGAGATCATACACCTGCCGGCCCCAATAGGACTGGTCATAGAACTGCGGCACCACGAATGTCGGCTTCCCGGCATACAGCCCGGCATGCGTCGTTCCTGCTCCACCGTGGTGCACCACGGCTTTGACGTGCTTGAACAATTGTGTGTGCGGCGCCCGGTCGATGACGAACACCGTGTCAGGCAAATCCTCGGTGCGAACGCCGCCCCAGCCCTTGCCGATCACGGCGCGGCCACCCCACAACTTCAACGCTCGGCTGAAAATCTCGGTGTTGCGCTTGGCGTTCCAAGGCATCGAGCCAAAGCCCATGTAGATCGGCGGCTCGCCCTTGGCGAGAAACGCTGCGAACTCCGGCGAGGGCTGCCAGCCCGTGGTGTCCTCAAGTCGCCAGTACCCGGTAGTGATGTTGGTCTCCGGCCAATCGCCGGGAGCCGGCGAAATCCATCCGGAATAGGCCTGCAAGGCTACCACCGGCTGCCCCTTGGCATCGAGGTAGAACCCGCTGCGTTTCCGCGGCCGCAGGCCCATCAGGCTCTTGCGCAGGCGATCGCGCGGAAAATCGAAATAGGTCTGCTCGACCTTCTGCACCATGTAGCTCAGCCGGTTGATCAGCGGATCGATCACCGTGCCGCGTTTGGTCAGTTTGCGATGGATGCGGCGGATCAGCGGATCGACCGGCGCTGCCGCATATTCGAAGTAGGGAAACTCGATGGTCGGATACAGCGGCTGGAACGAGGCCACGATGGCGGGAATCCCCATCGCCTCGGCCATGTCGATGCAGAACGTCGTCGGTGCGTGGAAGACGATGATATCGGCCGTTTGCGCCGCGCCCCATGCCTGCTTGGCTGCGGCGTTAAGAATCTTTTGGCCCTCGCGCAGCAGCGTAGGGGCGTTGGCGTAGCTGCGTTTGGTGACTGCCTCGTCGAATTTTGATTGCTTGAGGAAGGCCTGGATGTCGCCGCCGAGGCTGTAGAACGCCACGCCGTGCGAAGTGACGAAGCTCTCGAAATCCTTGGTCGTGGCCAATACCGGATCGTAGCCGCGCCGCTGCAAGGCAATGGCGAGGGCGATGAAAGGCTGGACGTCGCCTTGCGTGCCGATAGCGGCGATCAGGACTCTTGCGCTCACGACGCGTCAATCACAGGTAAGGCTGGGCAGATTTATGACGAAGCTATCCCTATGACGCGGATTTCACAACAAAACCCATGGCTTGGTGACCGTTACCCCGCAGTTTCGCACCGAAATGTCGCGGTTGCCCAACTGCGAACAGCAGGTTAAGGCAGTTTCGGTCGGCGTCCGCATCGGGGCGAGCGAGGTAGCAATGGAACTGGCGTTCGTCATCCCCGCCTACAACGAGGAAGCGCTGATCGGCAAATGCCTCGAATCGGTGCTTGCAGAAGTGAAGCGCTCGGGCCGCTCCATCGATATCGTCGTGGTCAACAATGCCTCGACCGACCGCACCCGCGAAGTCGCATCAGGCTATCCGGGCGTTCGCGTCATCGATGAGCTGGAAAAAGGGCTCGTCGCTGCGCGCGATGGCGGACTGAAGGCCACGACCGCGGAACTGGTGGCCAATATCGACGCGGATACGCTGGTCCCGCCGGGCTGGCTCGAAACTGTGTTCGAGGCATTTGACAAGGATACCAAGCTCGTCGCCCTCAGCGGGCCCTACGTCTATTACGATCTCGGCTGGTGGAATCAATTCCTGATCAACTCGTTTTACGGCCTGACCTACCTGATTTACCTGCTCAACCGCTTTGTGCTGCGCGTCGGCTCGGTGGTGCAGGGCGGCAATTTTGTGTTTCGGCGGTCGGCGTGGCTGAACGTCGGCGGGTATAACCGGGCGATAAAATTCTATGGCGAAGACACCGACGTTGCCGTGCGGTTGTCGAAAGTCGGCGCGGTCAAATGGACGTTCCGGCTGAAAATGCTAACCTCTGGCCGGCGTCTCGCCAAGGAAGGTGTGTTCCGCACCGCGGGGACGTACACCCTCAACTTCCTGTGGGTCACGTTTCGCGGCAAGCCGGTCACCACCACCCACAGCGATATCCGTCCGGACTAATTGACCTTCTTGAACGGCGTGTGCTCATCGAGCAGCGCCTGCTCGCGCTCGACTGCCGGGCGCTCCTGCGCCAGATGATTGGCGACGGCTGCACGCAATCCGGGATGGGCGATCCAGTGGATCGACCGCGTCGTGCGTGGCGCATAGCCGCGAGCCAGCTTGTGCTCACCCTGCGCCCCGGCTTCGACTACGGCCAGTTTGTGGGCGATGGCATAGTCGATGGCCTGATAATAGCAGAGCTCGAAATGGAGAAACGGCACCTCGCGCAACGTGCCCCAGTTCCGGCCGTACAGCCGGTCCTTGCCGCGGAGGTTGAGCGCTCCCGCTATCGGCATCGGGCCATCATAGGCCAGCATCAAGACGATTTTGTCGGCCATCGCTCCGCTCAGCAGCGAGAAAAATTTGCGATTGAGGTAGGGGCGCCCCCATTTGCGCCCGCCGGTGTCCATGTAGAACGCATAGAACGCGTCCCAATGTTCCTCTTTGAGGTCGCTGCCGCTCAGCCATTTGATTGTCAGCCCGTCGATCAGCGCGTCTCGCCGCTCTCGCCGGATGGCCTTGCGCTTGCGGGAGGCGAGAGTCTCGAGGAAATCGTCAAAGCTGCTGAAGTCATGATTTTCCCAATGAAACTGGGTATCGTGACGCACCAGCCACCCGGCGGCATCGGCGATTTCCGTCTCCGTTTCGGTCACGAAGGTCGCATGCACCGACGATGCCTCGCGCTGCCCTGCCAGCGCCTCCGCGGCGGTGAGGAGCGCGCGTTCGATCGCGGCATCGCCCGATGGGACCAGCAATTTGGGCGCGGTCACCGGCGAAAACGGCACCGAGGCTTGCAGCTTGGGATAATACTCGCCGCCGGCCCGCTGAAACGCGTCGGCCCAGCCATCGTCGAACACATACTCGCCCTGAGAATGGTTCTTGAGGAACAGCGGCAGCAGTCCAATCGGCATGCCGTCGCTGCCGTTCAACAGGATATGCTGCGGTTGCCACCCAGTCCGTGCCGCGGCGCAGCCTGATTGCTCGAGGGCGAGGAAGAAGGCGTGGTCGAGAAACGGATTGTCTGGCACACCGGCGGTCGATGGGGTCATGGCGTTCCACACGGCGGCCGGGATATCGGCTGTCGCGGCGTGGATGGTGGCTTGAAGTGCAGTTGGTTGGGGCAAGTCTGCTGTCCGGCGAAGCCATCAACATAGGCTGCAAAAATGGCGGCACAACTGCCGCGCTCATGTCGACGGATCAAATCCTTCGAAAACAATCTGCGCACCGCTTTGGCGCGCCGCCGCTGCCTCAGCAGGCGACCGGATCGTCCACGCCGTCAGCGGCATGCCACGCCCCGCCCACCATTTGACGGCAGGAAGATCGAGCGCCGTCTTGTCGCACGAGATGAAGTCGAAGCGCGACCACGGCCAATGCAGCAGATGCCGGAGCGCGAACCGTTTCGTTGGCGTGAGCCCAGCGTAGTCTTCGCCTTTACCGACATACTGTTCGACGATGATGCCGAGCGGTCCGATGAAACCGGCGCGGCGCATGGCGACGAGCAATTGCGGATCAAACGACTCGATTGTTACCGGTCCGGCATAACTCGCCAGTGCTGAGGTCGTGGCGGCAGCGAGGGCCGCGGTTGCCGCGCCTTTTTGCGCCTTCAGCTCGATCTGCAGCAAGGTGCGCCCGCCGATCTGCGCCAAGAAGTCCACCAAGCGCTGCGGACAGTCGCCGGCGGCACTGCCAAGCAGCGGCGTAGTGCAAAGCGTCGCCGCATCGAGATCACGAACGAATCCGGGCAGGCCGGTGAGGCGCGTCAGGCGATCGTCGTGGAACAGCACCGCGACACCATCGCGTGTCAGCTGGAGGTCGCACTCGATGCCGAAATTGCCGGCTATCGCCAGTTCAAAAGCCGACGCGCTGTTCTCTATCACGCCATTGGCACGGTCATGCCGGCCGCGATGCGCGATCGGCCGATCGAATCGGGCAGCCATCAGACTTCGACGATCGCTTCGATCTCGACTGCCGCGCCCATCGGCAAGCCAGCAACGCCGTAAGCGGCGCGGGCATGTTTGCCACGATCGCCGAGGACACCGACAATCAGATTGGAGCCGCCATTGGCAACGAGGTGATGCTCGGTGAACTCCGGTGCGGAATTGACCAGCACGGTCAGCTTCAGCACTCGCTTGATGGCATCGAGTTCGACGCCGGCATGGAATACCTGTGCCAGCACCCACAGCGCCGCCAGTTCGGCTGCATTACCGCCCTGTACGACATTCATCGTCTCGCCGAGCTTGCCGGTCACCGGACCGGCCTCGTTGCGGGAAATCTGCCCGGACACGAATAACTGGTTGCCGCTGCGCGTCGTTGGCACATAGCTGGCCACCGGGGCCATAAAGGCCGGCATTTCGTAACCGTATTGTCGGAGTTTTTCGATCGCTGTGGTCATGATTCATCGCTTCGGTTTGGATCATCGTCGAGAATAGGCCGGCTTGCGCGTCGGCCATAGAGTTTTCCGCGAATAACCGCTTCACGACCGAACCGGGTGCGGACTTTGTCCATCGCGCGCTCGGCCGCGGCCCTCCGGGCAATCGCCGGCTCGATCAAGTCCACCGGGTCCCCGCCCAGCGCGGTTTCGATGCCGGAAACGCCGATGCCGATCAGCCGGAATGCGGTGCCATCGGCCTCGCGGAGGAGGAGATCCCGGCCGGTTTCGTAAAGCACGTTCGCCAATTGAGTCGGAATCAGCAGCGGCCGGGCCCGCGTGCGCAGCCGAAATCCGGCCGATTTCAGCTTCAGCGTAATGGTGTGCCCGACCAGCGCCTTGGCCTTGAGCCGTTCCGACAGCCGCTCGGAGAGCGCCAGGAGTTCAGTCGATAGAGCGTCAAAATCACTGAGATCGGTGTTGAACGTCGTTTCGGAACTCACTGATTTCATTTCGCTGTCGTGCGAAACGGTCCTCGAATCTTCACCGCGCGACAATCGAGCCAGTCGGGCACCGGTGTCCCCATAACGTCGGATCAAATCGTCAACCGACTGCTCTTGTAACTGGCCGACACTGACGAATCCGTCCTTGCGGAGGGTCTCGGTCAGCACCTTGCCGACTCCGTAGATCAATGAGATCGGCTGTGCTGCCAGAAAGGTCCTGGTTTCGGCCTGACCGATCACCGCGAAGCCGCGCGGCTTGTCGAGGTCGGAGGCGACTTTCGCCAAGAACTTGTTGTGGCTAAGCCCAACGGAAATAGTGACGCCGATCTCGGTTTCTACACGCCGCGCAAATTTCGCCAGCACGGCGGCCGGGCTTTGCCGATGTAGCGCCGCTGTGCCTGAAAGATCGAGAAAGGCCTCGTCAATCGACAACGGTTCGACCAGCGGCGTCAGTTCGTCCATCAGGCTGCGGATCTGCCGGCTGACCGCGGCGTATTTCTGCATGTCGGGCCGAATGAGCACGGCATCGGGGCAGAGTCGGTTGGCCGTAAACATCGGCATAGCCGAGCGGACGCCGCTTTGTCGCGCGATGTAGCAGCAGGTCGAAACCACGCCGCGCGTGCCGCCACCGATGATGACCGGCTTGTCCGCCAAGCTCGGATCGTCGCGCTTCTCGACCGAGGCATAAAAGGCGTCGCAATCGACATGGGCGATCGACAGGTCGTTGAGTTCGGCGTGGACGATGAGACGCGGCGAGCCGCACGTTGCACAGCGATCCGGACGGCGGGCCGCTAAGCCCTGGCCGCCGCAGTCCCGGCACAGAAAAGCGAGCGCTGCCATCGCACTACAGCGTCCGGTTGAGACGATGCCAGATCCGCATGAAGCTCTCGGGCGAGATCGCGGCGTTGGCGCAGACCGCAAGCAGGATCGGTTCATTCTCCGCGACGTAGTCGAGCAACCCGGCGCGCAGTTGCGGGCTACCGACGGAGCGGCGCAGGCCCTCGGGATCGTAGCCGCCATACCCCATGAAGTTCGCCAGCTCCTCGGGATTCTCCGCGAGGTATTGGAGGCAAAGGTCGGCCAGTGCCACCGCGTCCAGAACCGGCTTGTCTTCACGTTTCACGCCGCCAGCCTTTCGGGTTTCGTAATGCATTGATGTTACCTGAGAGTTCGGGCAAAACACAGGCCCGGCGTACCCTCAGGGTTTGCCAAGCGAGGACTCATGGCCAAGACAGTGATGATCGTTGAAGACAACGATCTCAACATGAAGCTCTTCCACGATCTTCTCGATTCGCGGGGTTATTCTATTATCCAGACCAGGAATGGCATGGAGGCGCTCGAGCTCGCGCGCGCGCATCACCCGGATCTGATTCTGATGGACATTCAACTGCCCGAAGTATCCGGCCTCGAAGTCACCAAATGGCTCAAGGACGATGAGGAACTGCGGTCCATTCCGGTCATTGCCGTGACGGCCTTTGCCATGAAGGGCGATGAGGAACGGATTTTGCAGGGTGGCTGCGAGGGCTACATCAGCAAGCCGATCTCGGTGCCACACTTTTTGGAAACCATTGAACGCTATATTGGCCCCGCAAAGTAGCAGCGTTTTTAAAATACCAGTTTAGTACCAGTTGCGTATGAGTAGGGCAGGTCTGTCGTGACGGCGCGCGTCCTTATTGTCGACGACATTCCGACCAATGTCCGCCTGCTGCAGGCTCGCCTGATGGCGGAGTATTTCGAGGTCGTCACGGCCTCGTCGGGCCGCGAGGCGCTCGAAGCCTGCAACACCCACGATATCGATATCGTCCTGCTTGACATCATGATGCCCGAAATGGACGGGTTTGAGGTGTGCCGCCGCCTGAAGGCCAATTCGCGCACGCACCACATTCCGGTCGTGATGATTACCGCGCTCGACCAGCCCTCGGATCGGGTCCGCGGCCTCGAAGTCGGCGCCGATGATTTTCTGACCAAGCCCGTCGACGATCTGCAGCTGATGGCCCGGGTCAAAAGCCTGACGCGGCTCAAGAGCCTCACCGATGAACTGCGTGCCCGCGCGCAGACTGGTCAGCAGATCGCCATCGAGGACGCCCTGCGCGCGATGGACGCGGTTTCCGCCGATGGCGGTCGGTTGCTGGTCATCGACCCCGATCCGCGTCACGCCGAACGCGTTAAAGGCTATCTCCTGACGCACTCGGTCGACGTCATCACCGACCCGGCGGAGGCGATTTTCCGGGTCTCGGAGGGGAAATACGAGCTCGCGCTGATCAGCATGAATTTCCCCGACCACGATCCGCTGCGCATCTGTTCGCAGATTCGCAATGTCGAAGTAGCCCGGACCCTGCCGATCATTCTGATGGCCGATGAGGCTGACCGGCCCCGGGTGGTGCGCGGGCTCGATCTCGGGGTCAACGATTTCATCATGCGGCCGATCGAGCGCAACGAACTTTCGGCTCGGGTGAGGACGCAGGTCCGCCGCAGTCGCTATGCTACTGAGCTCCGCGAGACCGTCAATCACACCATGGCGCTCGCGGTAACGGACGAACTGACAGGTCTCTACAACCGTCGATATTTCGATCGTCATCTGACGTTGATGCTGGACAAGGCGCAGCAGCAGGAGCGCGACATGGCGGTGATGATCATCGACATGGATTTCTTCAAGGCGGTTAACGATACCCACGGCCACGGCATCGGCGATGCGGTGCTGAAGGAGTTTTCGGCTCGGCTGCGCCGCAATATCCGTGGCGTCGATCTCGCCTGCCGGTTCGGCGGCGAGGAATTCGTGGTGCTGATGCCCGACACCGAATACCGCCAGGCCCAGGGCGTCGCCGAGCGCGTGCGCACCGCGGTTTCGGAAAAACTGTTCGATGTGGGGGCCATCCGACCGCTGATCGTCACGGTTTCCGTGGGTTTGGCCCTCAACGAGGGCGACACCGATACGCCCGAGATGCTGCTGAAGCGCGCCGATGTCGCGCTGTATCGCGCCAAGCGCGAAGGTCGCAACCGTGTGGTTTTCGACGCCGCCTGAGTTCGGCAATCCGCAGGTAAGGTTACCAGTTCACTAACCGGCCGGGCTTTGCTTGAGTTGGTGCAGGTTGGGGTCCAAGAACTGGACAACGAAGCGCGGTACTTTCCCGCCGGCTTCTAAAAGCTCCCTACGGCTAAATCTCAGGTCCGCCGCAACTCCTGGGTCCGTAGGGCGGCTGGTCCGGTTCCTGGCAGTGGCCTCTTCGACATGCCGTTCCGGACCAGCCACTCCTCTGCACGTCACAGCAAAAAGAGCCCCGCGATTTCCATCGCGGGGCTCTTGAGATTCTAAGTCAGCAAACAGCGCTAATTATTTGATCTTGGCTTCCTTGAAGTCGACATGCTTGCGCACGACCGGATCATACTTCTTGAACGTCAGTTTTTCGGTCTGCGTCCGCGCGTTCTTTTTCGTGACGTAGTAAAAGCCGGTGTCGGCAGTCGACACGAGCTTGATCTTGATCGTATTGGCCTTGGCCATGGGACAGTCCTCTAAAACGCCGAACCGCGCGGCTGGCGCGCGGCGTCCAAATTTGAGCGCAACCTACGGATTTGGCCGGGCTTGTCAAGGTCGGCCCGACCCTGGGGCCTTGAACGGACGGCTTAACGAGGCCGCGCCCGCAAGGCCAAAGCGCCAAGGCTGTTCGGCGGCTTTGCTGATCCCGATCCGCGGACCAGTCACAATCTGAGCGGCAGGGCGGAACTGCAGGCGGAACGGTGGCTGGCCGAGGCCGAGGCCGTCGTGCCCCTTGTCGATGCCAAGTGCCTGCGCCAGTCGCCCCGGCCCGGAACACAGCAATTTCGGGATCGTTGTGCCACGGCGAGCCGCCATAATTTCCAGACCGTCGGTGGGTTCAAGGGCCCTCAGCAGCACCGCACTGGCATCGCTACAGACGAAGTTGAGGCACCAGTGGATGCCGTAGGAACGGTAAATATACGCCGTGCCCGGAGTGCCAAACATCGCCCTATTGCGTTCGGTCTTGCCGTTGAAACTGTGCGAAGCCGGATCGTCGGCAGTGTAGGCCTCGGTCTCGACGATGGTCCCGCCAACCCCGTCGACCAGGAACGACGCGCCTATCAGTTCTGGCGCGACGACAACTGCGTTGCGATTGAAAAACTCGTCGATCAAATGTCGTCTGGTGTGGCTGGATCGCGGTAGCCGCGATCAAACCCATGCATCAGGTTCGCCCACTGCATCCCAACGACCGCTCCCTTGATCGACGGCAGCATCAGTAGCGGCAGGATCACCGCGAGGGGCACCAGCGTAAAGAGATAGACCGTCGGGTTAACGTGCCACGACATTTCCATATGCAGCATCAGTCCAACCAGCACGTGACCGACAATCATGATGGCGATATACGGCGGCAAATCGTCGGCGCGGTGGTGGGACAGTTCCTCGCCGCATTCGGCGCAGGTGTCGTTGACCTTGAGATAGCTGCGGAACAGTTTGCCCTTGCCGCAATTCGGGCAGCGGCACAACGCGCCGCGCCACATCGCGTCGAGGACGTTTCGCTTTCCGGCGGCTGCAATCTCGACAGACATGGCTACCTCTTTTTCCGACCCTTCGGTCCGTAGGACTTAGATGGCCTTCGCCCCGCTCCTTTTAAAGTTGACGGATTGACGCGGGTTCCTTCGGACAGCATCTCGAAACGCAGCGCGCCAGCCACGGGTGCAGCTTCGAGCAGGCGGACATTGACGGTTTCGCCGAGCCGGAAGCGTTCGCCGCTGCGTTCGCCGATCAGCGCCTGTTGCTCCTCGACGAAGCGGAAAAAATCGCTGCCGAGGGTGGAGATCGGGATGAACCCGTCGGCGCCGGTGTCGCTGAGGCGGACGAACAGCCCGGATTTGGTTACCCCGGAGATGCGGCCATCGAATTTCGCGCCGATCTGTCCCATGAGGAAGCCGGCTAGTAAGCGGTCCGACGTCTCACGCTCCGCTGACATGGCACGGCGTTCGGTGCCCGAAATGTGCTGGGCGATGCCCGGCAGGCGAGTGATCTCGGCCTCGCTCAGCCCGTCCGCGCCGAAGCCAAGGGCCGTAATTAGTGCGCGATGCACGATTAGATCGGAGTAGCGGCGGATTGGTGAAGTGAAGTGGGCGTAGCGGTCGAGGTTGAGGCCGAAATGGCCGTAATTATCGGCTGAATACTCGGCCTGCGCCTGGCTGCGCAGCACCATCTCGCTGACCTGGTCACTGTTGCCGGCCTTGCGCGATTGCGCCAGTATGCCATTGAAATGGCTCGGCCGCACCGCATCCTGCTTGCCGAAATTTATGCTGAGGGAATCGAGGAAGTCCCTGAGCGCAATTAGCTTTTCCCGGCTTGGCGTATCGTGAACGCGATAGAGCAGGGCGGTTTTCTTCTGCTCCAGCGTTTCGGCGGCGGCAACGTTGGCGGCGATCATCATCTCTTCGATCAGCCGATGCGCGTCGAGGCGTTCCGGCATGAAAATGCGATCGACGAGACCTTGGTCGTTGAGGATGATCTTCCGTTCCGGGAGATCGAGATCGAGCGGGCCACGGGCGTCGCGGGCCTTCGCCATGGCGCGATAGGCTGCCCATAGTGGCTGAAGGATGGGCTCGAGCAGCGGCCCGGTCTTGTCGTCCGGCTGGCCATCGATCGCCGCCTGTGCCTGCTGGTAGCTGAGCTTGGCGGCAGAACGCATGAGGATGCGGTGGAAACTATGGCTGCGCTTGCGGCCGTCGGCGCCAATGACCATGCGGACGGCCAGCGATGGCCGGTTTTCGCCTTCCTTCAGCGAGCAGAGGTCGTTGGAGATGCGCTCGGGCAGCATGGGTACAACGCGATCGGGGAAATAAACGGAGTTGCCCCGGAAGTAGGCTTCGCGGTCGAGCGCGGTGCCCGGACGGACATAGGCGGCTACGTCGGCGATGGCGACGGTGATGATGAATCCCCCGGCGTTGCTGGGATCTGGGTCCGGTGCGGCATGGACGGCGTCGTCGTGGTCTTTTGCGTCGGCGGGGTCGATAGTAATCAGTGGCAGATCGCGCCAGTCCTCGCGGCCCTTGAGCTCCGCTCGCGGTGCAGCTTCGGATTCGGCGATGACCGAGGCCGGGAATCTATAAGGGATTTCAAGGTTGTGGATGGCGATCATACTGATCGCCCCCTCGCTTTGCGGATTGCCGATGACGGCAATTACGCGGGCGCGCGGGATCATCATCCGGCCCGAGACCTTGATCTCGACTTCAACGAGGTCGCCGTCCTTCGCGTCGCCGAGGTCGCCGGCCTGGATTTGCATCTCCCTGGTCTTGCGATCGATCGGGATCAGCCGCGCGCCGTCGTCCGCCAAGCGTACGATGCCGATCTGGCCGCGCCGGGGCTTGTCGATGATTTTCAATGGCTTGGCTGTATAGGTGCCGGTACCCTGACCCTCGACCTGCGCCATGATCCGGTCGCCGGGGCCGGGCACGACGCGGCCGTCGCGCAAGTGGCGGATGGTTACCCGGGGCGGTTCGCCATCGCTCCAGTTGGCCGGAAAGCCGTGCAGCTGCTCGGGATCGGCGTCGGGCGGAATGTCCAGCACCACGATCGCGGGGAGCTCGGCGGTGCGATGAATGGTCTTGCGGCGACGCGCGATCAGGCCCTCACCTTCGAGCTCTTTCAGTAGCAATTTGAAGGGGATACGCAGATCGCCGGTAATGTGGAAGTGCCGTGCCAAGTCGCGCTTGCCGTTGAGGTCCGGCTCACTGGCCATCGCCTCGAGGATGGCTTCGCGGCTCGGTAGTTCGCCCGTTGCTACCGGGCGACGGGGCTTGGCCGGGCCGGCGCGGCCCGAACGGCTGATCGGCTGGGATTTGCCTTTGGACATTACTCTGCAGGCTCCTTGGCGCGTTTCGACGGCGCCTTTTTGGCGGCCGGTTTAGCGGTTTTTGTAGCTGACTTTTTGGGCTTGCTTGCGGTTGCTGGTGCCGTTTGCTTGCGTTTTGCCTGCACCTTTGCTCGACCGGGAGAGCTCCCGGCTTTTTCGGCGAGCAATTCGAGCGCCTGCTCGAAAGTGACGGCTTCGGGCGCGAGCGTTTTGGGCAGCGTCGCGTTGATCTTTCCCTGGTTCACATACGGACCGTACCGGCCGGGACGGACGGTGATCGGACCCTCGGCGTGTTCGAAGGTCTGGATGGCGGTCGGCGCAGCGCGATTGCCGCGTGAGAAACCGCCGGCGGCTTTCTGAGCGATGAGATCGACGGCGCGATTGATGCCGACGGTGAAGATTTCCTCGAAGTCGGGGAGGTTGGCGTATTTGCCGTCATGCAGGATGAACGGACCGTAGCGGCCGAGACCGGCGACGATTTGCAAACCCGATTCGGGGTGCAGGCCGATATCGCGCGGCAGCGTCAGCAGCTGCAGCGCGCGGTCGAGGGTGACGGTGTCGGGCGACCAACCCTTGGGCAGCGACGAGCGTTTCGATTCCTTGGTATCGCCGAGCTGGACATAGGGGCCGAAGCGCCCGGATTTGAGGAACACCGTTTCGCCCGAGGCCGCATCGACACCGAGGTCGCCATCGCTGGTCGAATCGGTTGCACCGGCCGCGGCGTCGGAGAGCTGCATGGTGTGCTTGCACTCGGGGTAGTTCGAACAGCCGATGAAGGCGCCGAATTTGCCGAGCTTGAGCGACAGCGTGCCAGTGCCGCAGGTCGGGCACGAGCGGGGCTCGGAGCCGTCGGCACGTGCCGGGAAAATATGGTCGGCAAGCAGATCGTTCAGCGCATCGAGCACTTCAGTGACGCGCAGATCCTTGATCTCGTCGGTGTGCTTCGAGAAATCGTCCCAGAACTCGCGCAGCACGACTTTCCAGCTCAGCTCGCCGGCCGAGACGCGATCGAGTTTTTCCTCGAGGCTGGCGGTGAAGCCGAACTCGACGTAGCGGGAAAAGAAGCTCTCGAGGAACGCGGTGACGATGCGGCCGCGATCCTCGGGATAGAGCGCCCGCTTTTCGAGCCGGACGTAGTTACGGTCCTGCAGCACCGTCATGGTGGCGGCATAAGTCGAGGGCCGGCCGATGCCGAGCTCTTCCATTTTTTTGATCAGGCTGGCTTCGGAATACCGCGCCGGCGGCTGGGTGAAATGCTGTTCGATCACCGCCTTTTCGAGCGCCGGGGTATCGCCGATGGCCAGCGGCGGCAGTTCGCGCGAATCCTCGTCGACCTCGCTATCGTCCGTCTTGTCTTCCTTGGCCTCGACGCCGTAGAGCGCGAGAAAACCGGGGAAGGTGACGACCGAGCCGATGGCCCGCAGCATGACGTTGCGTGGCCCGGTGACGCCGATATCCGCAGTGGTGCGCTCGATTTCGGCTGAGCGCATCTGGCTGGCGAGCGTCCGCCGCCAGATCAGCCCATAGAGCTTCTGCTGGTCGGGTTCGAGATCACGCGAGGTATCCGGATGCCGGAACATGTCGGTCGGCCGGATGGCTTCGTGCGCCTCCTGGGCGTTTTTCGCCTTGGTCTGGTAGACGCGCGGCGTCGCCGGCAGATAGGCCGAGCCGAATTCCTTTTCGATGGCACGACGCGCTTCGACGATGGCTTCGGGCGCGATCTGCACGCCGTCGGTGCGCATATAAGTAATGACGCCGCCTTCGTAGAGCCGCTGGGCGACCTGCATGGTCCGCGACGGCGAGAAGCCGAGGCGCGATGAGGCGTCCTGCTGCAGCGACGAGGTGGTGAACGGCGCATAGGGGTTGCGCTTGGTCGGCTTTTTGTCGAGCGCGGCGACGGTGAACTTACCAGCCTCGATCGCCTGCTTCAGCGTCGCGGCTTCGTCGCCGGATTTGATGTCGAGTTTATCGGTCTTTTTGCCATCGACCGAATACAGCCGGGCGGAAAAGCTTTTGCCCTGCTGGTTGAGCAGCGCCTCAACCGACCAGTATTCATCGGCTCGGAATTTCTCGATCTCGGATTCGCGATTGCAGACCAGCCGGAGCGCAACCGACTGCACCCGACCGGCGGACCGCGAGCCGGGCAGCTTGCGCCAGAGAATCGGCGAGAGGGTGAAGCCGACGAGATAATCGAGGGCCCGGCGGGCGAGGTAGGCATCGACCAGTGGCCCGTCGATATCGCGCGGGTGTTTCATCGCCTCGGTGACGGCGGCCTTGGTGATGGCGTTGAACACCACGCGGCGCACCGGCTTGCCCTTGATCGCCTTTTTCTCGTTGAGCACGTCGAGCACGTGCCAGGAGATGGCTTCGCCTTCGCGATCCGGATCGGTGGCGAGGATCAGCTCATCTGCATCTTTCATCGCCTTGGCAATGTCGGACAGGCGCTTTTTCGACTGCGCATCGACTTCCCACAGCATGGCGAAGTCCTCATCGGGCAGCACGGAGCCATCCTTGGCCGGCAGATCGCGCACATGGCCAAAGGAGGCGAGAACTTCATAGTCCGAGCCGAGGTATTTGTTGATTGTCTTGGCCTTGGCCGGACTTTCAACGATGACGAGTTTCATTACGCGCAACTTTCGGAAGGGTGCGGCGGGCCGGACGGAACTCTATCCGGAATGTGCCGCTCAAGGTGGCGCAACATGGTGAAGGGGTTTGGCAGTGTCAACGGCAGGCCGGGGGATGGCAGCTACTCTCTCTAGTAGAGAGAGGTTTTTTTGATGTGATTTGGGGGTGCCGAAGGGTGCCTCATCTCTGTCATAACGCTCGGCGTCATTCCCGCGAAGGCGGGAAGCCAGTATGCGCCGAGCCGGTTGGTGGCACCGCCGTGGGTAGCAGCATCTCTGCGCGTACTAGGTTCCCGCCTTCGCGGGAATGACGGCGGTGGGGGCGTCAGACTGGTTTGAGCGCCACCAGCTGGCCGCTGGCCCATTCGACGCGGCCAGCGAGATCGAGTTCGAGTAGCAGCATCTGGACCGTCGCTGCCGCAAGACCGGTGGTGGTGATCATGGCGTCGACGGGCATCGGGGTGAGGCTTAGGGCTTCGAGCAGAACATCACGATCACCCTCCGCGGGTCGCGCGGCGTCGGGGTCGGCGGTGAAATCGGGCTCCCAGTCGGGTTCGAGGAAACTTGCCTGCGCCGGGTCGGCGACTGCCAGCACGGCGATAATGTCGGCGGCGTTGGTGATCAGCCTGGCGCCCTGCTGGATCAGCGCATTGCCACCTTCGGCGCGCGGGTCGAGCGGCGAGCCCGGGACGGCAAACACATCGCGATTTTGTTCGAGCGCCAGCCGCGCCGTGATCAGCGAGCCGGAGCGCTTGGCGGCTTCGACGACGACGATGCCGAGCGACAGCCCCGACACCAGCCGGTTGCGGCGGGGGAAATCGCGGGCGCGTGGCTCCCAGCCGAGCGGCATTTCCGTGAGTAATGCTCCGCCATGCGCGACGATTTCTTCGGCAAGCGGCAGGTTTTCATTGGGGTAGATGTGGTCCATGCCGCCGGCGACGACGGCGACGGTGCCGGTCGAAAGACTGGCACGATGGGCAGCAGCATCGATGCCGCGGGCCAACCCGGAGACGACGGTGTACTGCCGCTCGCCGAGTTCGGAGGCCAGCAGCTTGGTCATCTTCTGCCCGGCCGTCGAGGCGTTACGGGCCCCGACGATGCCGACGGTGCGTTGCCAGTCGATATTGTCGCCGCCGCGGATCGACAGCAGCGGCGGCGCGCCTGAGATGTGGTGCAGCAGCGGTGGATACTCGGCTTCGCAACTGGCGACGAAGCGGCCACCGAGCTTGATCAGCCCGGCGATCTCGTCCTCGGCGGCACTGCGGGAGGGTATGCGGGGATTGGCGAGCCCGGCACCGCGCGCCAGCGTTGGCAGGGCTTCGAGAGCCGCCTCGGCCGACCCGAAACGCTTGAGCAATTGGCGGAAGGTGACGGGCCCGACATTGCCGGTGCGGATGAGGCGCAACCAGGCCAGCTTTTCCGGCCGAGCCAGCTTCTCACCGGCGACTAGCAGCATCAGGCCGACTTGCCCCTATTGCCGATTTTCGGCTCGGTGCCGGTCCACAGCCGCTGCATGTTGGCGCGGTGATTGAAGATCAGCAGCAGCGACAGCAGCGCGGCGGCGACGGCCATGTCGAGTCCGCCGAAAATGTAAGCAAAGATCGGGGCCGTGGCGGCGGCAGTCAGTGCGGCGAGCGAGGACAGGCGCCGGGCAAAGGCGATGACCAGCCAGACGGCGCAGAAGATCAACCCGACGAGCCAGGCCCAGGCGAGCAGCACGCCGATATAGGTGGCAACGCCCTTGCCGCCCTTGAATTTGAGCCAGACCGGGTAGCAGTGCCCTAGGAATGCCGCGACCCCGGCGATCAGCGCCACGGTTTCGCCGCCGAGGAAATATCGCGCCAGCAGCACTGCAGCAGCACCCTTGGAAGCATCGAGCATCAGCGTCGCCGCAGCGAGTTCGCGCCGGCCGGTGCGCAGCACGTTGGTGGCGCCGATATTGCCCGAGCCGATGGCGCGGATATCGCCGAGGCCGGCCTGCCGGGTGATCAATAGCCCAAAAGGGATCGAGCCGAGGACATAGCCAATGATGGCGGCGATGATCCAGTAAATCGTCATGAGGCACCCTCCAGCATTGCAGCATGGCTGAACACGGCCTGTCCCGCAACGAAGGTGTGCATCACGGCGCCGGTGAGACGAGCGCCCTCGAATGCCGTGTTGCGCGAGCGGGAGCGCAAGGCGGCTTCCTCGACTACCCAGGGGAACTCGGGATCGAACACGATGACATCGGCCGGAGCACCGATGGCGAGCCGCCCCGAGGCGAGGCCGAGAATTTCGGCCGGCCGGCTGGTCATGGCGCGGAGCAGGGTGATGAGATCGACATCGCCCGAATGCACCAGCCGCAGCGCCACCGCCAGCAATGTTTCAAGACCGACGGCGCCGTTCGCGGCTTCGGCGAATGGCTGGCGCTTCATTTCGGAATCCTGCGGATCGTGGTCCGACACGATGACGTCGATGCTGCCGGAGCGCAGCCCCTCGATCATCGCCTGCCGGTCGGCCTCGGCCCGCAGCGGCGGCATCAGCCGAAAGAAGGTGCGGTAATCGCCGATGTCGTTTTCGTTGAGCGCCAGATTATTGATCGAGACGCCGCACGACACCGCATCCGAGCGGCGGCGGGCCGTGGCCATCAACTCGGCGGCGCCGGCGGTCGAAATCAGCGCGGCGTGATAGCGGACGCCAGTCAGCGCCGCGAGTTGCAGATCGCGCGCCAGCGGCACCGTTTCGGCCTCGGCGGGGATGCCCTTGAGGCCGAGCGCGGTGGCGAACAGGCCCTCGTTCATCACCCCTTCGCCGACGAGGCCGGCATCGGCGAGGTGATGCAGCACCGGCAGGTCGAAATTGGCGGCGTAGGAAAACGCGGCGCGGAGCAGGGCGCTCGACTGGATGGAATGCCGGCCATCTGTCAGCGCCACGGCACCGGCTTCCTTCAGCAACCCGTACTCGGTGAGGTCCTGGCCTTCGAGGTTTTTGGTCAGGGCGGCGGCGGGGAGGACATTGACCTTCGATTTCGCCGCGGCGCGCCGGAGCACATAATCGACCAGCGCGCCGTCGTCGATGGCGGGCTGCGAATCGGGCATCAGCACGAAACTGGTGACGCCCCCTGCAGCGGCGGCGTCGCCAGCCGAGGCCAGTGTCTCGCGATATTCGCGGCCGGGCTCGCCAGTGAACACTCGCATGTCGATCAGTCCGGGGGCAACGACGAGGCCGCGCGCGTCGATTAGTTCGGCATCGTCGGGCACACCCTGCGGCGATCCCTCGGCGATGCCGGCGATCAGGCCATCGGCGATGAGCAGAGCGCCGCGCCTATCGGTATTGCTGGCTGGATCGATGATCCGCGCGTTGGCGATGACGATCGGGCGGATCATGCGAAGCTGCCCATGTCCAGGTCGCCCCGCACCAGCCAGTCGAGCACCGCCATGCGCACGGCGACGCCCATTTCCACCTGCTCGGTGATCACCGAGCGCGGGCCATCGGCGATGGCCGGGTCGATCTCGACGCCGCGGTTCATCGGCCCGGGATGCATGACGATCGCGTTCGGCTTGGCGTGCGCCAGCTTGTCGGCATCGAGCCCGTAGAAGCGATAGAATTCGCGCACCGAGGGGATCATCCGGCCCTGCGCCCGCTCGTGCTGGAGGCGCAGCATCATTACCACATCGGCGCCCGCCAGCCCCTGTTCCATGCCGGTGAACACCTCGCTCGCCAGCAATTCGATCCCTTTGGGCAACATGGTGCGCGGGGCGATTACCCTGGTGCGAACATGCAGCGCGCCAAGCAGCAACAAATTGGAGCGGGCGACGCGGGAATTGGCGATATCGCCGCAGATGGCGACAGTCAGCCCGGCGAGGCGGCCCTTGTGGCGGCGGATGGTCAGCGCATCGAGCAGCGCCTGTGTCGGGTGTTCATGCGCTCCGTCGCCGGCGTTGATCACCGAGCAGCCGACCTTTTGCGACAGCAGCTTGACCGCGCCGGACGAACCGTGGCGGACCACCAGCACGTCGGGGCGCATGGCATTGAGCGTCGCCGCGGTATCGACCAGCGTTTCGCCCTTGGTCACCGACGAAGTGCGGACACTCATGTTCATTACCAGCGCGCCAAGGCGCTTACCGGCGATCTCGAACGAGCCTTGGGTGCGGGTCGATGGCTCGAAGAACAGATTGATCTGGGTTTTGCCCGCGAGGCTGAACTCGGGTTTCGCCTCGCCGCGCGACGCCGGGATCATCGCCTCGGCCCGATCCAGCAGCGCGACGATTTTGTAGGCATCGAGGTCGGCGATGGACAGCAGATGCCGGGGCGAATCGCCAGCGGCTCCGGATGATCCGGATGCCTGCCCGCGCTCGCCCAAAACCCCCGCCATCCCGCCCTCGCATCCCGTGCCCCGGCTCTAGCGGAGGGGAGCGGCGGGGGCAAGCCTTCGCGGGGTTATCAGATGCGCCGGCCCTTGATCCGCGGACAGCGCGCGCTATCTTGCGGCGGTATTTAACCTTCGAGGCCGGCGATGAAATTGACGTGGTTCGGCGGGACCACCGTGCGGGTGCATGTGGGCAGATCGATTCTGGTGGTCGATCCGCAGGCGGCGCCGTTTGAAATCGACCGCAATGAGATCGTCTCGGGCGCGGATCGGGTGCTTACGCTCATTGGCGATCATCGCGACCTGCCGGGGCTCGATCCGAAAAAGTGGCGGCCGCGCAAGGCGCTACGGTTGATGGACGAGGGCGAGCAACCGTCGGTGGTGCATGTCTATCGCATCGCGCCGGAATGCGCGCTGATCGATGCTGTCGGCGAGCCGCAGATCATGCTGATTTCGGGCGAGCAATTGCCGCGCTTCGGGCGCTGGGCCGATGATGGGGTGGCGGTGCTGTTCGGCGATGTCGAGGCAATGATCGCTGCCGGCGATGCGCTGTTCGCCATGGCCCGGCCGCGATTGCTGGCGCTGGCTGCCGGCGACGACGAAGCGGCGATGGTCATTGCGGCGCTGCGGGACAGTCTCGGCGATACCGGGCTGATGACGCTCGAGCCAGCGCTGGCGCTCGAAGTATGAGCGCCCTTGCCCCCCGGGGCACGGGTTTGCTAGATGCGGCTGCACAGGAAATCCCGAGGAGAGCCCGATGAGTGTCGATGCGGCAACCGTCAAGCGCATTGGCCGACTGGCCCGCATCCGCGTCGAGGCCGACGAGGTCGAGACCTACCGGAACGAACTCAACACCATCCTCGGCTTTGTCGCGCAGCTGGACGAAGTGGATGTAACCGGCGTCGAGCCGATGACTTCGGTGACGCCGATGGCGCTGCGGCGGCGCGAGGACAAGGTCACCGATGGTGGCTATGCCGCGCAGATCGTCGCCAACGCGCCGCTGACCGAGGACAATTTTTTCATGGTGCCCAAGGTGGTGGAATAGGAGATGGCCGTTTCCGTCGCCCTCGAAACGCCGCTGCAGGACGATGTGCGCCGGCTGGTGGCCGCGCTCAACGACCATCTGCTGCCGCTGTCGCCACTGGAGTTCCAGTTCAAAATGACGGTCGAGCAGATGGCAGGGAGCGACACCAGCCTGTTCGTCGCTCGCGACGATAGTGGTCGCGCGGTGGGCATCGGGGCGCTGAAGGTGCATTCGGCGGCGCTCGGCGAGGTCAAGCGGATGTTCACTGATCCGGCGGTGCGCGGCCAGCGGGTCGGCTCGACGCTGCTGGCGGCTATTGTGGGGCTGGCGCGTGAGAAGGGGCTCGCGACGCTGATGCTCGAAACCGGTACCGGCCCCGGCATGACGGAGGCGCATCGGCTGTATGCCAATAGCGGTTTTGCCGTGCGCGGGCCGTTTCTCGATTATCCCGACAGCGAATGGTCGGCATTTTTTCAAATGCCCCTCGGGGCGGAGACACCACGATGAAACTGCTGTGGCCAGCGACGCTGCTGCTGCTCGGGATCGGGCCGGCGCTCGCCGACGATGTCTATGACGCCGTTTATGTGTCGGACCCGGCGGTGTGCGAACGCGCCGGCGAGGCGGACATGAATGCTGTGCTGTACGACCTCGCAGCCACCGCCATCGAGCCGCGTCGCGGGTTTTACGTTGCCGGTGAGATGATGTGCACGCTGGTGGACCAGACCACGCATATGTCGCCGATCGCCTCGACCGAGGACGACCTCGAGATTTTCGCCACGGCACGCTGCAATGCCTACGACATCGATTTCCGCGACCAGGTGATTATCACCCCGGTATCCCAGCACATCAACGCCAGCAATGGCGACACCGACGCGGTCATCCCCGACCAGATGGAAGTCATCTCGATGCGCGCCGATCTCGGCGGCGAAGGGCAGGCGACGACCGACGGCTACGCCGGAATTTACACGCGGTGCGACGCCATCGCCGTGGGAGCGTTCGACTTTGAACAGTAAGCAACGGCCATTGCCGACGGAAGATTTTTCGTGACCGACCTGACGCATCTCAGCCTCGCCGACGCCCGCGCCGGGCTTGCCGACAAGCAGTTTAGCGCAAGCGAACTGACCGACGCCTATCTGTCGGCGATCGAAGCCGCCAACCCGCACCTCAATGCTTATATCGCCATCACCGGCGACCGGGCGCGCGAGATGGCGGCGGCGAGCGATGTGAAGCTGGCAGCTGGGCAGGGCGGGGCCCTCGAAGGCGTGCCGCTCGGGATCAAGGATTTGTTCGCGACCAAGGGCTTCCATACGCAGGCTGCCAGCCACGTGCTCGACAGCTTCAAGCCGGAATACGAATCGACGGTGACCAGCCAGTTGTGGCGCGACGGCGCGGTGATGCTGGGCAAGCTCAACATGGACGAATTCGCCATGGGCTCCTCCAACGAGACTTCGTATTACGGCCCGGTGGTCAGCCCGTTCCGCGCCGAGGGGTCCAACCTTGATCTGGTGCCGGGCGGTTCCTCGGGCGGTTCCGCGGCGGCGGTTTCGGCGTGGCTGTGCGCCGGCGCGACGGCAACCGATACTGGTGGCTCGATCCGCCAGCCGGCGGCGTTCACCGGCACCGTCGGGATTAAGCCGACCTACGGCCGCTGTTCGCGCTGGGGCGTCGTGGCCTTTGCGTCGTCGCTCGATCAGGCCGGGCCGATCGCTCGCACGGTCGAAGACGCAGCGATTTTGCTCCGCTCGATGGCCGGGTTTGACCCCAAGGATTCGACCAGCGCCGACCTCGCGGTGCCCGATTTTGCCGCGGCGGTCGAGCGCGGGGTAAAAGGGCTGGTCATCGGTATTCCGCGCGAATATCGCATGGAGGGGATGCCTGACGAGATCGAACAGCTGTGGCAGCAGGGCATCGCCTGGCTAACCGATGCCGGCGCCACGGTGCGCGACATCTCGCTGCCGCACACCAAATACGCGCTGCCGGCCTATTATATCGTCGCCCCGGCCGAAGCGTCGTCGAACCTCGCGCGTTATGACGGGGTGAAATACGGCCTGCGCGAAACCGGCAAGGACATCACCGATCTCTATGAACTCAGCCGCGCCAAGGGGTTCGGCCGCGAGGTCAAACGCCGCATCATGATCGGCACCTATGTGCTGTCCGCCGGCTATTACGACGCCTATTACGTCAAGGCGCAGCAGGTGCGGACACTGATCAAGCGCGATTTCGAAGACGCCTACAATGAAGGCGTCGACGCTATCCTGACCCCCGCGACGCCTTCTGCGGCGTTCGCCATCGGCGATCAGGAAATGCAGGCCGATCCGGTCAAGATGTACCTCAACGACGTGTTCACGGTGACGGTCAACATGGCCGGGTTGCCTGGCATCGCCGTCCCGGCGGGCAAGGATGCGAGTGGTCTGCCGCTCGGGCTGCAGCTGATCGGCAAGCCGTTCGACGAGGAAACCTTGTTCGCCGCGGCCCGTACCATCGAGCGTGCCGCCGCAACCGACTTTTCGCCAAAGCGTTGGTGGTGACCATGACAACCGACGTTTTCACCAGCCTCGACTGGTCCGCCCCGCCCAAGGATATGAGCAAGCCACTGCAGGCGCTGTGGTGGATGAAAAAGGGCAGCTTCAAGATCGGCCCGGAATGGGATGAGGCGCACGCCATCGTCCAGACCATGGAGGGCGTGTTCGAATTCGACTGGGTCCACGCCCTGCTGCACTGGATCGAAGCTGATATGGGCAACGCCGACTACTGGTACCGCCGCGCCGGCCGCAAACGCGCCACCGCCAGCGTGAGTAGTGAATGGGAACACATTGCCCGTGAATTGAGTGGGGTTACCCAGCATTAGGGTTGGGCGCGGTATTTTATACCTAAATCGCAACTAGATCAGCGGTTTAGACGAAGGGAACGCGTGCCACAAACCCTCCCCTCCCCCTTGAGGGGAGGGCTAGGGCGGGGGTGGCCACGGGTGCGAGAGAGGTGGTTTTGGGCGCGGGGGCACTACGAGGTACACTTGCTTCAGTACCGAAAATCCAAAGAAATCATCACCGGGTTACAGAACAGAATTCGTGGCCGTGGACATTCCGCGCACCAAACGTCGCTTCTGCACCTGAGCCGACCCCCTCCCTAGCCCTCCCCTCAAGGGGGAGGGGAGGGTGCTTGGCACTGAGTCCACTCACGTTTCTGGCCGAACAGGTGGCAATTTCTGGCCCGTGGGCCAGCCCCATCGCCTTCCCGCTCCATTGCGCTTCGGTCGGTGGATGAGGCTTACCTCGAGCCTCCAAACTCCGCTAAGGTGTTTAAAACTGGAGGGAATCCCTGTGCGTAGCTTGCTTGCTGTTGCCGTTCTTTGCCTGTCATCCACCGTCACCCTTGCCGATGAGGGGTGGACGACGACGATGGGGGATATCGTTTATGAGGCGGAGCTCAGTGGGGTGGCGGTGTTGACGCTGGCGACCGGGGATGGCGGGGTGATGAATTTTTATGTGCCGGGGCTGGCCGGCAATGTCGATAGCCGCGGGCAGTTCGAGGGGTATTGGGTGTCGAGCGTCGGCGGTAGTTGTCCGGCGATGATGACGGGGCCCAATTCAGTCGAGTCCAACAATTGGGGCCGCGCGGTATTCACCTTCCACGAGCCGGCGTTTCCGAGCGGGTTCACGGTGTTCTACGGGTCCTGCTTTGCCGATCCCGATGTGTCGCTGGTGGCGCAACCGGTGGTCGGCGGCGAATAGGCGGGCAGCGGTTTTTTCCGTGCCGCCCCTTCCAACTGCAGTGCCCGTTCGGTAGAGACCGCGAGTCGGCACTTTTTACAAAGGCAGCGCCATGTCATCGATCATCGACGTCACCGGGCGGCAGATATTCGACAGCCGGGGCAACCCGACCGTCGAAGTGGATGTGGTGCTCGACGATGGCAGCTTCGGCCGCGCCGCGGTGCCCTCGGGCGCTTCGACCGGCGCGCATGAGGCCGTCGAACTGCGCGATGGTGGCAAGAAATTTCTCGGCAAGGGCGTGACCAAGGCCGTCGACAACGTCAACACGGTGATTTTCAACACCGTGCAGGGCATGGATGCGCTCGACCAGATCGGGCTCGACCGGGCGATGATCGAACTCGACGGCACGCCGAATAAATCGCGGCTCGGCGCCAACGCGATTCTTGGGGTATCGCTCGCCGTGGCCAAGGCAGCGGCCGAATCGAGCGAACTGCCGCTGTTCCGCTATCTCGGCGGCCCCAATGCGCATGTGCTGCCAGTGCCGATGATGAACATCATCAATGGCGGCATGCACGCCGATAACCCGATCGATATGCAGGAATTCATGATCCTGCCGGTGGGGGCAGAGAGTCTCGCGCATGCGGTGCAGATCGGCACTGAGATTTTCCACACGCTGAAGAAATCGCTGGCGGCGGATGGGCACAACACCGCAGTCGGCGACGAGGGCGGCTTTGCGCCCAACCTCAGCTCGGCGGAAGCGGCGCTCGACTACATCGTCAAGTCCATCGAAAAGGCCGGTTACACGCCCGGCGACGATGTGTGCCTTGGGCTCGATTGCGCCGCGACCGAATATTACAAGGGCGGCAGATACGCGATGGAGGGCGAGGGCAAGTCGTTCTCCTCCGAGGAAAATGCCCGGTTTCTCGAAGCGCTGGCCGATAAATTCCCGATTATCACCATCGAAGACGGCATGGCCGAGGATGATTGGGATGGCTGGAAAATGCTGACCGATGCTATCGGCAAGCGCATCCAACTGGTCGGCGACGATCTGTTCGTCACCAACACCGAGCGGTTGAAATCCGGAATCAAGATGGGGGTCGCCAATTCGATCCTGGTCAAGGTCAACCAGATCGGTTCGCTCAGCGAAACCATGGACGCGGTCGATACGGCGCACCGTGCCGCCTACACCTCGGTGATGTCGCACCGCTCGGGCGAAACCGAGGACTCGACGATTGCCGACCTCGCCGTGGCCCTGAACTGCGGGCAGATCAAGACCGGGTCGCTGTCGCGCTCGGACCGTCTGGCCAAATACAATCAGCTGATCCGCATCGAGGAGCAACTCGGCTCCTCGGCGCATTATGCCGGCCGCAGCGTGGTGAAGGGCAGTTAGCCCTTCCATCCTGAAAATTCAGAATGGAAGCGCTAACCAATTGTTTTGCCGCGTTTTCTTCACGCGAACCGGCAGCCACTTCGCTTGAAAACGCTCTGAACAGAAAGCCCGCCTTAACCACACGGCGCTAGGATCGGCCGGTTCGCAACGATCGGCCGAGCCATGCCCACGCGCCTCAAGAAACCATCGATTTTCAAGCAACTGGCAATCACCGGGCTGCTGCTGGTGTTCCAGGGGTATCTCGGGTTTTCAGCGATCGGCGGCCAGTTCGGCACTGAAAGCCAGAAGCAGATGAAAATCGACATCAATGTGCTCAGTGCTCGGGCGTTCGCGCTGCAGGCAGATATCGACGCCTATCGACATCGTGCAGCGCTGTTCGACGTGGCGCGGCTTGACCCCGACATCATCGACGAACGGGCGCGGGCGCTACTCAACATGGCGCAGCCGGACGATATCTTGGTGATGCTCAACCCGGCCACCGGTTTACCGATTTCCAGTTCATTCGACAAATTAGCTCAAAGTCAGTTAACGGACATTATCGTAGACGCTGTCGAGTGATAAGCGGATTCGATCGGTCCGAGCGGCGCTTTGCACCGTCGCGCGGTTTGCGGTAGAGTCGCGCCCATTGCGGCACAGATTCCGCCGCCTTTATTGCGATGCGGAGTTCGACGATGGCGCGCAAACCTGCCGCGGTGGCGGTCCCCAACATTCCCGAATTGACCGAGGCGCAGGAGCTGCAGGCGTATCGCAGCATGCTGCTGATCCGGCGCTTCGAGGAAAAAGCTGGCCAGATGTATGGGATGGGCCTGATCGGCGGGTTTTGTCACCTGTATATCGGGCAGGAAGCCGTGGTCACCGGCATCACCATGGCGACGATCGAGGGCGACGCGCAAATTACCGGGTATCGCGACCACGGCCACATGCTGGTGATGGGCCTCGACCCCAAAGGCGTCATGGCCGAGTTGACCGGGCGCTCGGGCGGCCTGTCGAAGGGCAAGGGCGGCTCGATGCACATGTTCAGTAACGAGCATCGGTTCTATGGCGGCAACGGCATTGTCGGGGCGCAGGTGCCGCTTGGGACCGGGCTAGCATTTGCCGCCAAATATCGCGGCGAGAACACCGTGTCGCTGGCGTATTTCGGCGATGGCGCGGCCAACCAGGGCCAGGTGTACGAGGCCTTCAACATGGCCAAGTTGTGGAGCCTGCCGGTCGTCTACATCATCGAAAACAACAAATACGCCATGGGGACCTCGATCGAGCGTGCCTCGGCGACCACCGATCTGTCGCTCCGCGGCGCCAGCTTCGGCATTCCCGGCGAGCAGGTCGATGGCATGGACGTGCGATTGGTGCTCGAGGCTTCGGAGCGCGCCATCGAACATGCGCGGTCGGGGAAGGGGCCCTATATCCTCGAAATGCTGACCTATCGCTATCGCGGCCACTCGATGTCCGACCCGGCGAAATATCGCAGCAAGGATGAGGTGACGAAGTATCGCGCCGAACGCGACCCGATCGAGCAGGTCAAGGCCCGCATCATCGAGCGGCAGTTCGGCACCGAGGAGAGCCTCAAGGCGATCGAGGCCGAAGTGCGGGCCATCGTCAACGAAGCGGCGGATTTCGCGACGAGCAACCCGGAGCCCGAGGCTTCGGAATTGTGGACCGACATCACGGTCGCGGCGTAAAGGCCGCGGCGATGTTCTGGACCGTGTTGTCCCTCGTCATCCTGCTGTTCGCGGTGCTGTCATTTGCTGTCGCGGCGCGGCAGGCGTTCGTGCTGTGGCGAATGGCGCCAATCGGGCATCGCTACCGGAATCATCTCTGGCTCGGCTGGTGGCGGTTCGACCTGATCGAAGAGATGATCGGACCGGCGGCGCGGCCGGAACTCGAAATCTACAAGCGCGCTTTCGTCGCGTTCATCCTGCTGATCGTCGCTGGCCTCGTGGTCGGCTTTGCCGCCACATCCTTTAGCCGCTGAAGCGCGGACGGAGTTTTTTTCATGCCGACAATCCTGATGCCCGCCCTGTCGCCGACGATGGAAGAGGGCAAGCTCAGCAAATGGCTGGTCAAGGAAGGCGACATTGTTTCGCCCGGCGACGTGCTGGCCGAAATCGAGACCGACAAGGCAACCATGGAAATCGAGGCGATCGATGCCGGCACCGTCAGCAAGCTGCTGATCGCCGAGGGCACCGAGGGGGTCAAGATCAACACCGCGATCGCCATGGTATTGGGCGAAGGCGAGACGCCGGGCGAGTTGCCGCCCCAGGCGCCCGACCAGATCGGTTCGGCGGACCCCGGGGACGAGGGGCCGCTGAATGCGCCCGCGCAGGGTGAGACTTCGGTGACGGCCGAGGCGAAAGCGCCGGCGCCCGTGGCAGCAGCGCCCAAAAGTGTCGCCGAGGCCGATCCTGATTTGCCCGAGGGCGTCGAAATGGTCGAGATGACCGTAAGGCAGGCGCTCAACGAGGCGATGGCCGAGGAGATGCGCCGCGACAAGGACGTGTTCATCATCGGCGAGGAAGTCGCCGAGTATCAGGGCGCCTACAAGATCACCCAGAACCTGCTGCAGGAATTCGGGCCGCAGCGCGTCATCGATACGCCGATCACCGAGCATGGCTTTACCGGCCTCGCGGTGGGCGCGGCATTCGCGGGCCTCAAGCCCATCGTCGAATTCATGACCTGGAATTTCGCCATGCAGGCGATCGACCAGATCATCAACTCGGCTGCCAAGCAGCTCTATATGTCCGGCGGGCAGGTGCATGCGCCGATCGTGTTTCGAGGCCCCAACGGCGTCGCGTCGAGGGTCGGCGCGCAGCACAGCCAGGATTATTCGGCCTGGTATTCGCATATTCCGGGGCTGACGGTTGTTGCGCCATATTCCGCCGCCGATGCCAAGGGGCTGCTGAAGGCGGCGATCCGCTCGCCCAACCCGATCGTTTTCCTCGAGAATGAAATCCTCTACGGCTCGACCGGGCTGGTGCCGAAAATGGATGATTTCGTGCTGCCGATCGGCAAGGCGCGCATTGCCCGTCAGGGCGCCGATGTGACCATCGTGTCGTTCTCGATGGGCATGCGCTACGCCACGCAGGCCACCGAAAAGCTGGTGTCGGCGGGGGTCGATGTCGAGCTGATCGATTTGCGCACGCTGCGCCCGATGGACAGCGACACGGTGATCGCCTCGGTCAAAAAGACCGGCCGGCTGGTGACGGTGGAGGAGGGGTGGCCGCAGGGCGGTATCGGCGCCGAACTGGCCATGCGCGTCATGGACCAGGCCTTCGACTTCCTCGATGCCCCCGTGATGCGCGTCACCGGCAAGGACGTGCCGATGCCCTATGCCGCCAACCTCGAAAAGCTGGCGCTGCCCCACGTCGATGACGTGATCGCGGCGGTCAATGCCGTGACCTACAGGAGCTGAGCGCGATGCCGATCAACATCACTATGCCCGCGCTTTCTCCGACGATGGAGGAGGGCACGCTTGCCAAGTGGCACGTCAAGGAAGGCGACACGGTTTCGTCGGGGGACGTGATCGCCGAGATCGAAACCGACAAGGCGACGATGGAAGTCGAGGCGGTCGACGAGGGTAAGATCGGCAAGATCGTCGTTGCCGAGGGGACCGAGAACGTCAAGGTCAACGCGGTGATTGCAGTGCTGCTACAGGATGGTGAGAGTGCCGATGCGGCGCCTGCGCCGACGCCAGCGCCCAAGGCTGCTGCACCGGAGCCTGCGCCGAAGGCCGAAGCTGCGGCGACTGCGGAGGCCGGGGGGCTGATGCGCGAGAATTCCGCCACGCAGGCTGGGGCAGCGTCGTCGTCGGCATCATCGTCTGCGTCTTCCAGCGCTTCTGCCAAGGCCGAGGCACCGAGCAATGGCAGCGATAGGACTTTCGCCTCGCCGCTGGCGCGGCGTCTGGCGAAGGACGCCAACATCGAAATCTCGACGATCCCCGGTTCGGGGCCGCATGGGCGCGTCGTCAAGGCAGATGTCGAAGCGGCAAAATCCGGCAAGGGCGCAACCAAGGCCGCGCAGGCGCCTACACCGGCCAGCCCAGGCGGCGCTACGCTCGCCGCCGGCATGACCAAAGCGCAGGTGCTCGGGCTGTACCCCGAGGATAGTTATGCGCTCATTCCCAATGATGGGATGCGCAAGACCGTCGCCGCGCGCCTGACGGAAGCCAAGCAGACGGTGCCACATTTCTACCTGACGCTCGATTGTCGGATCGATGCGCTGATGGAGGCACGCGAGCAGCTCAATGCCGCTGCGGCGGTGAAGGACGGCAAGCCGGCTTACAAGCTGTCGGTCAATGACTTCGTCATGAAGGCGTGGGCGCATGCGCTGATCAAGGTGCCGGCGGCCAACGCCACCTGGGCGGGCGATGCGATCCTGCTGCACAAGCATGCCGATGTCGCCGTCGCGGTCGCGGTGCCCGGCGGGCTGTTCACCCCGGTAGTCCGCTCCTGCGAGACCAAGTCGCTGCGCCAGATCTCGGAGGAGGTAAAAGACCTCGCCGGACGGGCGCGCAACAAGAAGCTGGCGCCGCATGAGTATCAGGGCGGCTCTACTGCCGTGTCCAACCTCGGCATGTTCGGCATCAAGCACTTTGCCGCGGTGATCAACCCGCCGCATGGCACCATCCTCGCCGTCGGGGCGGGCGAGGAGCGGGTTTATGCCGACAAGGGACAGGTCAAGATCGGCCAGTTCATGACGGTGACGCTGAGCTGCGACCACCGCTCGGTCGATGGCGCGCTCGGCGCTGAACTGCTCGCGGCGTTCAAGGCGATCGTCGAGACGCCGATCATGATGCTGGCTTGAGGGGCAGGGCGATGCACACAATTCTCGCTTTCGGCGATAGCCTGACCTTTGGCGCCAACGCCGAAACCGGCGCGCGGCATGCGTTCGAGGAGCGCTGGCCGAGCGTGCTCGGTGCCGGGCTCGGGGATGGCGTGCGCGTCATTGCCGAGGGGCTTGGTGGCCGGACGACGGTGTTCGACGACTTTTCCGCGGCGGCCGATCGGAACGGCGCACGGGTGCTGCCGACGCTGCTCGATACGCACAAGCCGCTCGATCTGGTGATCATTTTTCTCGGGACTAATGACCTGAAACTGTACCTCAACGGCAGCGCTTTTGGCGCCGCCATGGGGGTCAAACGGCTGGCCGAAATCGTCCGCACCCATCCCTATGGCCCGGCGTATCCGGGGGTGCCCAAAGTCGTCATCGTCGCGCCGCCACTGACCGTCGCGACCGAGCACGCCGACCTGCAGCCGATGTTCGCGCCGCGCGGTGACGAAGCAAAACTGTTCGATTTCTTCTACAGCCGCATCGCTCGCGAACTCGGCGGCGGATATTTCAACGCCGCCACGGTAGCGACCGCCAGCCCGATCGACGGCGTCCACCTCGACGCCGCCAACACCCGCGCCATCGGCGAGGGACTGGTGCCGGTGGTCAAAGCGGCGCTGGGACTGTGAGCATCACGCTGCGGCCGGGGCTGAAATCCGATGCTGCCGAGATAGCACTGCTGGTCAACATAGCGACGCATGGCGGGATTGGCATGGGCTGGGCGCAGGACGAACGGATCGGCGACACCTATGATCCGGCGGAAATCGGCCGGCTCGAAATGCTCGACGATAGCTCGGAACTGAACTGGCGCAATGCGACGATGGCCGAAAGCGATGGCGAAATCGCCGGGATGCTGCTCGGTTACCGCGAGCCCGAAACGATGCCGCCGATGCCGGTCGGACTCCCGGCGTTCCTCGTGCCGATCGTCGAACTCGAACGGCTGGCGACATCGCGCTGGTTCATCAGCATGCTGGCGGTGCATCTCGACTGGCGCAGCAAGGGCATCGGCGCGCAATTGCTCGATCTGGCGGAAACCAAACGCGCCGAAACGCAGGGGCGGGGGCTGGCGCTGATTGTCGAGGACGCCAATCTCGGGGCGCGGAAGCTTTATGAGCGGCGCGGTTTTGCGGTCGAAACCTCGCGCCCGATGCGGCGCTATCCCGACGGCACGGCGCCCGGACAGGACTGGCTCCTGATGGTTAAGGACTGAACAAATGGCCAATTCCTACGACCTCATCGTCATCGGCGCCGGTCCCGGCGGCTATATCGCGGCGATCCGCGGGGCGCAGCTTGGGATGAAAGTCGCCATCGTCGAGCGCGAGCACATGGCGGGTATCTGCTCGAACTGGGGCTGCATCCCGACCAAGGCGCTGCTGCGCTCGGCCGAAGTCTATTCGCACATGGAACACGCCGCGTCGTATGGGCTCAATGCCGGCAACTACAGCGCCGATATCACCGCCGTGGTGCAGCGCTCGCGCGGCATTGCCGGGCAGATGAACAACGGCGTCCAGTTTCTGATGAAGAAAAACAAGGTCGACATCATCTGGGGCGAGGCGAAGCTGACCAAACCCGGAGAGATCGTCGTTGGCAAAATAACCAAGAAGCCGGTCGAACCGCAGCATCCCCCGCCGAAGAACACGCTGGGCGAGGGGACCTACACTGCCAAGAACATCATTGTCGCCACTGGCGCGCGGCCGCGCGTATTGCCAGGGATCGAGCCTGATAGCGACCGGATCTGGACGTATTTCGAGGCGATGATCCCTAGAACTATGCCGAAATCGCTGGCGATTATGGGCTCGGGCGCCATCGGCATCGAGTTCGCCTCATTCTATCGCACGTTCGGGGTCGAAGTGACGGTCATCGAATTGCTGCCGCAAATCCTGCCGGTGGAGGATGCCGAAATCGCCGAGCATGTGCGGAAGCGGCTCGAAAAACGCGGCATCAAATTCCTGACCGACGCCAAGGTGACGAGGGTCGATAAGACTGCGACCAGCGTTACCGCCCATATCGAACTCAAGGGCGGCGGCACCCAGCAGATCACGGCCAACCATCTGATTTCGGCTGTCGGCGTGCAGTGCAACACCGAGAATCTCGGCCTCGAAGGGTTGGGCGTGAAGCTTGAGCGGGGCGCCATCGTCACCGACGGCTTCGGCCGCACCAATGTGGCGGGCGTCTGGGCCATTGGCGATGTCGCCGGGCCGCCGATGCTGGCGCATAAGGCCGAGCACGAGGCCGTGGTCACCGTCGAAACCATCGCCGGGCTGCACGTCCACGCGCTCGACAAGTCCAAAGTCCCCGGCTGCACCTATTGCGACCCGCAGGTGGCAAGTGTCGGGATGACCGAAGCGAAGGCCCGCGAAACCGGGCGCGAGATCAAAGTTGGGAAATTCCCGTTTATCGGCAACGGCAAGGCCATCGCGCTCGGCGAGCCCGAAGGGCTGGTCAAGACCATCTTCGATGCCAAGACCGGCGAACTTATCGGCGCCCACCTCGTCGGCGCCGAAGTCACCGAACTGATCCAGGGCTTCGTCGTTGCCATGAACCTCGAAACCACCGAGGAAGACCTCATCCACACCATCTTCCCGCACCCGACGCTCAGCGAGACGATGAAGGAAAGCGTGCTGGCCGCCTATGGGCGGGCGCTGAACGTCTAGCCGATCACAAATTCCGCCGGAGAACTGCCATGCCGACCGATACAACTGCGCTGCTGATTTTCCTCGCTATCGGGCTGGTGGCCGGGTGGCTGGCGAGTCTGGTGCTCGGGGGCGGGGGGCTGGTGCGGAACTTGATTGTTGGGGTGATCGGGGCGTTTGTCGGGGGGTGGTTGTTGTCGGTGGCGAATGTTTCGCTACCGGTGGGTAATGTCTTGGTGAGCCAGATCATTACGGCGACGATCGGCGCCATCGTGGTGATTGCAGTGGCGCGGATCATCGCGCGCTGAAAACGCTCTAGCATGGCTGCCGCCCGGTGCGGTGGCGAGCCTTGAACGGTGCCGGCCGGCACGCGATATTCCGGCGAAGGAGATGTTGTGGTTACCCTGATCGATACTCTCGCCCCGGCCGGCTTCAACAAGGCCCTGCCGCGGCACCCCGAAAAACAGCATCGCCCCGACACCGAGGTGCTCCGGAAACCGGACTGGATTCGCGTCCGCGCCCCGGGCTCGCCGGTATATCGGGAGACCCAGCAGATCGTTCGCGAACATGGGCTCGTGACGGTGTGCGAGGAAGCCGGGTGCCCCAATATCGGCGAGTGCTGGAGCAAGAAGCACGCCACCATGATGATCATGGGCGAGGTGTGCACGCGCGCCTGCGCCTTCTGCAATGTGCGCACCGGGCTGCCGCTGCCGCTCGATCCGCTTGAGCCGGAACACGTTGCAATTGCGGTGGAAAAGCTCGGGCTCGAGCATGTGGTGATCACGTCGGTCGATCGTGACGACCTGCCGGATGGCGGGGCGCGGCACTTCGCCGAGGTCATTGGCGCGATCCGTCGCCGCACGCCGCGGACGACGATCGAAATCCTGACCCCGGATTTCCTCCGTAAGCCCGGGGCGCTTGAAATCGTGGTGGCGGCGAAGCCCGACGTGTTCAACCACAACCTCGAAACGGTACCGGGCAACTATCTGAAGGTGCGGCCCGGGGCGCGGTATTTCCATTCGCTGCGGCTGCTGCAGCGGGTCAAGGAGCTCGATCCGACGATGTTCACCAAATCGGGGATCATGGTCGGGCTCGGCGAAGAGCGGAACGAAGTGCTGCAGCTGATGGACGATCTGCGTTCGGCCGATGTCGATTTCCTGACCATCGGGCAGTATCTGCAGCCGACGCGAAAGCACCATCCGGTGCTGCGATTCGTCACCCCCGACGAGTTCAAATCGTTCGCCACCATCGCGACGACCAAGGGGTTTTTGCTGGTGTCGTCGAGCCCGCTGACCCGCTCCTCGCACCATGCCGGCGAAGATTTTGCCCGGCTGCGCGCAGCGCGCCATGCCCTGTTGCAGGTGGCCTGATGCCCGATCTGTTTTTCGAACGGCATCTGCCGCATCTGCCCGAGCGCATCTTTGAGCTGATCGGCGATCTCGAGAGCTATCCGGAATTCATTCCGAACTGCAAGGCGATGGACGTGCGGCCCGACCCAAATCCGGGTGGCGAAAATTCCGTGCTGGCGCGGATGACCATCGGCTTCGGGTTGATCACGCAATCCTACACCAGCCGCGTCACCCGGGACGTCAAGGCGATGACGATCACTGCCGAAGCCGTCGACGGGCCGTTTTCGTATCTCGACAGCAAATGGTCGCTGGAGCGGGAGGGCGAGGGGACTCGTGTCCGCTTCGACATCGATTTCAAGATCAAGAACCCGCTGATCAAGGCCGTCGCCGAGCCGGCGTTTGCCGCCAAGCAACGCGAGATCATCACCGCTTTCGAGGACGAGGCCGACCGGCGGTTCGGCTGATCAGACCTCGACGGGCAGGCTCAGCACTTCGAGCAGCAGGGCCAGCGCCGCATCGACGCTGAGCGAGCGCACTTCGTCGCGGCCGACGGGGCCGAAGCGGAATTCGCGGACCGTGGTGTCGTGCTCGGTGGCGACGGCGATGTGGACGAGGCCGACCGGCTTTTCGTCACTGCCACCGGTGGGGCCGGCGATGCCGGTGACGCTGACGGCCACATCGGTATGGGCCGTGGTGCGGGCGCCGTTGGCCATGGCGCGGGCGACCTGGGTCGAGACGGCGCCATAATCGCGGATCAGCCGCGCCGGCACGCCGATCAGCCGCGTCTTGGCGGAATTGGAATAGGTGACGAAGCCACCATAAACCGCGATCGAGGCGCCGGGAACCCCGGTCAGCGCGGCGCTAAGCAGCCCGCCGGTGCAGCTTTCCGCCAGCGCAATGGTCTGCTTGCTGTCGGTCAGTAGCGCGATGATTTCCTTCGCCAAACTTGGCTTCGATTCGGCTTTTGCCATCTATTCCTCCCTCGGCAATTCGACGCTGGCGCTTGCCATCGCCACGATGCCTTCTTCTCGGCCGGTAAAACCCAGCTTCTCGCTCGTCGTTGCCTTTACGGCTACGCGGGAGGCGGAAATTCCGCAAGCCTCGGCGATGCTGGCGCACATGGCGGCGACGTGCGGGCCGATGCGCGGCGCTTCGCAGACGAGGGTCAGGTCGAGGTTGACGATGCGGCCGTGGCGTTGCTTGACCAGCGCCGCCGCGTGGCGGAGGAAGTGGGCCGAGGCCATGCCGCGCCACTGCATGTCGGTGGGTGGGAAATGCGTGCCGATATCGCCTTCGCCGATGGCGCCGAGCAGCGCGTCGGTCAGCGCGTGCAGCCCGACATCGGCATCGGAGTGGCCCTTGAGTTTCGCGGTGTGAGGTATTTCGACGCCGCCGAGCCACACCGAAGTGCCGGGCTCGAATGGATGCACGTCAAAGCCGGTGCCAATCCGGGTTTCCATCAGATTGTCTCCCGCCAGCAGGCGCTCGGCGCGGGCAAAATCCTCGGGCCGGGTGATTTTGAAATTGCTTCCGGCACCGGGAACCAGCCGGACGCTGAGGCCGGCCCACTCGGCGATCGCCGCGTCATCGGTGAATTCGCGCGGCAGATTGGCGGCCCGCAAATGCGCCGAGAGGATCTGGGCGAAGCGGAACCCCTGCGGCGTCTGTGCTGCAAACAGCGTGTGCCGGTCTTCGGTAGCGACGATGCTGGTGCCATCGAGAGAGCGCTTCAGCGTATCGGTGACCGGCATGGCGGGCAGGGCGCCATCGTGATCGGCCAGCGCAGCGATGACGCGCTGGCTGAGGGCAGCGTCCGAAAACGGGCGGGCGGCGTCCTGGATCAGCACATAGTCGGGGCGCAATGGAGCCAAGGCTGCTAGCCCGGCTCGGACCGATTCCTGTCGCGTCGGGCCACCATGGACGGGGGGCAGCACGCGGGGATCGTCGATGGCGAGGCGCTGCAGCCGTTCAGCGTGCTCGGGAGCGATGACCACAGCGAGATGATTCATGCCGGGAACGGCGAGCATGTTGCGCAGGGTTCGCGCCAGCACCGGAACGCCGCCGATGCTGCGGTATTGCTTGGGGGTCGGGTCGCCAGCGCCGGACGCGCGCTCGCCCCGACCGGCGGCGACGACGATGGCGGCGATGATCCTGTTGCGGCTCATGAAATGGCCTTCACCATATAGTCACAGGCCGGTGGTCTAGGACGCGCGTCGGCTGGTCGCAAGCACGCCTTTGCGGTTGCGCCTGCGGCGATTTTGATTATTGTGCGGGCACTATCCAACAGTTGTGCGTTTCAGGGGCACTTGCGTGCGTGATACTGCCTCGGTTTTGAGCATTGGCGGTTTGTCGCTGAGCAATGCCGCGTTCCTGGCGCCGATGGCGGGCATTACCGATCGGCCGTTCCGCGTGCTGGCCGAACGCTTCGGCGCCGGGCTGGTGGTTTCGGAAATGATCGCCAGCAACGCACTCAGCACCGGGCAGCACGAAATGCTGCGGAAACTGCGGCGCTCGGGCAACTTGCCGCATGTGGTGCAACTGGCGGGCTGCGAGGCACAATGGATGCGGCGCGGCGCGGAAATCGCCGCTGATGCAGGGGCCGATGCGCTCGACATCAATCTCGGTTGCCCGGCGAAACGCGTCACCAATGGCTATGCCGGTTCGGCACTGATGCGGGTGCCCGATCTGGCGCTGGAGCTGATCGAAGCGGTGCTTAAGGCGACGCCGCTGCCGGTCACAGTCAAGATGCGGCTCGGCTGGGACGAGGATTGTCTCAACGCCGCCCAAATCGCCCTGCGTGCAGAGGCGGCTGGGGTGTCGCGGATCACGGTGCATGCGCGGACCCGGCAGCAGTTTTACAAGGGCGAAGCGCGCTGGCCGCTAGTGGCGCCGGTAGTCGAGGCAGTCGGCATTCCGGTGACGGTTAATGGCGATATCACCAGTCTCGGCGATGCCAAGGCGGCACTCGGCGAGTCGGGTGCGGCGGCGGTGATGATCGGCCGTGGGGCGCTCGGGCAGCCCTGGCTGGTGGGGCAGGTGGGTGCGGCGCTGGCAGGCGAGCTAGTACCGGACAAGCCGACCGACCTCGCTGATCTGGTGAATGAACATTACGAGATGATGCTCGAGGAATATGGAAGTGAGCTCGGGGTGCGCGTGGCGCGGAAGCATCTCGACTGGTATCTCGAAGCCAATATCGTCGGGCTCGATCCGGTCGCGCGCAAAGCGCTGCTGGTCGAGACCGACCCGGTGCTGGTACGACGCGGTGTCAACAGTATCTTCGCTGAGCCGCTGAGGCAGGCCGCATGAGCGGGCCAAGCGCAATCACGCCGGACCTGTCGACAGCCGTGTTGCAGGCGCTGCCGCAGCCGGTGCTGGTGTGTGGTGAAGGCGGCAGCATTGTGTGGGTGAATTACGCCGCCGAGGCGTTTTTTGGCGCGTCGGTCAGCGTGCTGTCGCGGCAGCGGCTGGCCGATCTAGTGGCCTTCGGCTCACCGATTCTCGCTGTCGTCGACACGGTGCTGCTGCGCCGCGCGCCGATGACCGAGTACCGGGTCAGCATCGGCTCGTCCCGGATGGGCGATGATCGCATCGTCGATGCCTTCGCCAGCCCGATTTCCGATACCGATCACCGGGTCGCGGTTATCCTCCAGGAACGGACCATGGCGGACAAGATCGACCGCCAGCTGGTCAGCCGCGGCGCGGCCCGCTCGGTGACCGGGCTGGCCTCGATGCTGGCGCATGAAATCAAGAACCCGCTCTCGGGCATCCGGGGTGCGGCGCAGCTGCTGGAGCAGAGCGTCACGCCCGAGGAAGTGCCGCTGGCCCGGCTGATCCGCGAGGAAACCGACCGGATCGTCGACTTGATCGATCGGGTCGAGGTGTTCGGTGACGACCGGCCGGTGGAGCGCGAGCCGATCAACATCCATGTGGTGCTCGATCGGGTGAAGCTCTTGGCGCGCAACGGCGTCGCCCGCGGCATCGTGTTTTCCGAGGAATATGACCCGTCGCTGCCCCCGGTGTGGGGCAATCGCGACCAGCTGATCCAGGTGTTTCTCAACCTCGTCAAGAATGCCGCCGAGGCGCTGCAGGATACATCGAAGCCGGAAATCCGCCTGACTACGGCATTTCGCCCGGGTATCCGGATATCCGTCGCAGGGATTCTCGATCGCATCTCGCTGCCGCTCGAAATCGTCATCGAGGACAACGGTCCGGGCGTGCCGCAGGATATTTTGCCGTTCCTGTTCGACCCGTTCGTCACCACTAAATCCGCCGGTTCGGGATTGGGCCTGGCGCTGGTGGCCAAGATCGTCGGCGATCATGGCGGCGTCATCGACAATGACAGCCGGCCCGGCCGCACCCGCTTTCGCGTCCTGCTGCCAGTGGCGACGCTCGCCGCGCACCGATTTATCAATGAGGTCCCGCCGTCATGAGCCAAACCATTTTGCTGGCTGACGATGACGCGGCGATCCGCATGGTGCTCAACCAGGCGCTGACCCGCGCCGGCTACGAAGTCCGCCCGACCGGCAATCTGTCGACGATGTGGAACTGGGTCAGCCGCGGCGAGGGCGATCTGCTGATCACCGATGTGGCGATGCCGGACGGCAATGCCTTCGACATCATGCCCAAGATCAAGAAGCTCCGGCCCGACCTGCCGATGGTGGTGATGAGCGCCCAGAACACCTTCATGACGGCAATTCGCGCCTCGGAGGTCGGGGCGTACGAGTACTTGCCGAAGCCGTTCGACATCGCCGAAGTGCTGTCCGTCGTTGCCCGGGCGCTCGCCGACGCGCGGAAGCCGACGCCCTCGGAACGCAAGGCTGAGGAACCCGGCGAGCACATGCCGCTGGTCGGCCGTTCGCCGGCGATGCAGGACATCTACCGAGCGTTGGCCCGGCTGATGCAGACCGATTTGACGGTGATGATCACTGGCGAAAGCGGCACTGGGAAGGAACTGGTAGCGCGGGCGCTGCACGATTTCGGGAAGCGCCGGAACGGGCCATTCGTCGCTATCAACATGGCGGCAATTCCGCGCGATCTGATCGAGGCCGAGTTGTTCGGGCATGAGAAGGGGGCCTTCACCGGCGCCACCGCGCGGTCGTCCGGCCGCTTCGAACAGGCCGAGGGTGGCACGCTGTTCCTCGACGAAATCGGCGACATGCCGATGGATGCCCAGACCCGGCTGCTGCGCGTGTTGCAGGAGGGCGAATACACCATGGTGGGCGGGCGCACCGCCATCAAATCCAATGTCCGCATCGTCGCGGCGACGCATCGCGACCTGTCGCAGATGATCCGGCAGGGGCTGTTCCGCGAGGATCTGTTCTATCGCCTCAACGTTGTGCCGATCCGCCTGCCGCCGCTGCGCGAACGGGTCGACGACATCGCCGATCTGGTCAGCCATTTTCTGAGGGCCGGCCAGCAGGATGGCGAGCCGCTGAAATCCATTGCCCCAGACGCCATCCGGCTGATGCAGAACTATTCCTGGCCGGGCAATATCCGGGAGCTCGAAAACCTCGTCCGCCGGCTGTCGGCGCTCTATGCCGACGAAACCATCTCGCTCGAAATCGTCGAGAACGAACTCAACGTCGCCGACCGCCAGCCGACGCCGACGAGTTCGGGTACCGTGGATGTTTCGACGGCTGTCGAGGCGCATGTCGCGCAGCTGTTGCGCGAGCACGAGCCGAAACTGCCGCCGGCCGGGCTGTATCAGCGGGTGCTCGACCGGGTCGAAGCGCCGCTCATCGCCATGGCGCTCAATGCCTGCGGTGGCAATCAGATTCGCGCCGCGGAACTGCTTGGGCTCAACCGCAACACGTTGCGCAAGAAGATTCGGGCGCACAACATCGAGATCGTCAAGCAGTCCCGTCGGCACGGCTAATCGTAGTAAAAGCTGTGCGAAACAGGACGCTTGCGACCACTGTCACATTTTGGCAACATTTGGCTTGAACGGTAGCGCCGGATAGGGGAGATTCCGGCGCTGGCCGGGTCTGGCTGGTTCCTGCACAGGGACAGCCCGCACGGGACGCGCGCAATGGACGACAGTTTACCCGCAGGGACAGCACGTTCGGCCCCGTCATTGGGCGCGCTCGGCGCGTTCTTCGGCGCCCGTAACCGCTCGCTGCGGATGCTTGGGCTGGTCGCGGTGCTGGCCTCGGTGATCATCGCGTCAGGCTCGTTCCTGATCCTGACGGGCGCAGCGCGGCTCGAACTTTCGCGCGAAATGTGGACGGTCATTTGGATCGTCAACGGGTTGCTGGTCATCGTCGTCGTCGCGCTGGTGCTGACCGAAACGGCGCTGCTGTTCCAGGCCCGGATGCGCCGCCAGCCCGGCTCGGGCCTCCAACTGCGCATGGTGATGATGTTCGCCATCATTGCCGCGGTGCCCGCCGCACTCGTCGCCGTGGTCGCGACCATCGCGCTCAACCAGGGGCTCGACCAGTGGTTCTCACAGCGCACGCAATCGATGGTGGAAGCGTCGCGGCTCGTCGCCCGTTCCTACATGATCGAGCACGCGCAGGTTCTGCGCGACGACATCATCTGGCTGGCCGAAGAGGTCGAACAGGCGCGCGGCACCTACGAGAACGATCCGACCAAATTTGCCCGCATTCTGACGGCGCTGGCTGTCACTCGCTCGCTGCCGTTCACATGGCTGATCAACGGTAAGGGCGAGGTGCTGATGCAGGCGCAGATCAACGTACAGAGCTCGCCGCCCCGCTTGCCCGCCGACATAACCACCGGGGTGGAGGAGGGGGCGCCGACGCCGATCGCGCCGGGACGCACCAACCTTGTCGGCTCGATCGTCAAGCTGCGCGGTTATACCGACACCTATGTGTTCGTCGCCCGGCCCGTCGATCCCGAAGTGCTCGAATACATGCGGCTGACCGACGAGAACATCAGCGAGTACCGGGAGTACGCGTCGAACCGGCTGGTGTTCCAGATCACATTCACCATCATGTATGTCGGCCTTGCCGTGGTGCTGCTGCTGGCGGCGGTGTGGATCGGTATCGCGCTCGCCAACCGCTTCGTCGATCCGATCCGCAATCTGATGATTGCCTCGGGCCGCGTCAGTCGCGGTGACCTCGATGCGCAGGTGCCGGTGCAGGCCGGACGCGGCGATCTGCGCGATTTGTCCAACGGCTTCAACCGGATGACCGAGCAGCTGAAAAATCAGCGTGAGGCGTTGGTGCGGGCGAGTGAGATCAACGAGAAGCGCCGGCAATTCACCGAAGCAGTGGTGGAAGGCGTGTCGGCCGGGGTCGTCGGGCTCGATCCAAACGGCCATGTCACGCTGGTCAACAACCGCGCCTGCGAAATCTTCTCGACCGACGAAATCACCCTGATGGGCGAGCCGATCGACGTGCTGGTGCCCGAATTGCGTCCGATCCTCGATCGGGCTCGGTCGGCACGGCGCGGCCAGATGCGCGACCAGATCCACCTCGGCCCCGAGCAGGAGCGCCGGACCTATCAGGTGCAGCTGACGCGCGAGGGGACGATGACCGAATCCAAAGGGTTCGTCGTGACGCTCGACGATGTCACCGACCTCGAATCGGCGCAGCGAACCAGCGCCTGGGCCGATGTGGCGCGGCGGATTGCCCATGAAATCAAGAACCCGCTGACGCCGATCCAGCTCTCGGCCGAACGGCTGCGCCGGCGCTATGCCAGCAAACTCAGCGACGATTTCGAAATCTTCGACAAGTGCATCAACACCATCATCCGGCAAGTCGGCGATATCGGCCGCATGGTGGACGAGTTTTCTGCATTCGCCCGCATGCCCGAGGCGACGCCGGCGCGCGCCGATCTCAGCGACATCGTGCGGCAGGCAGTGTTCCTTGAAAGCGTGCGGCTGCCGGAAATCCCGGTGACGACACGGCTGCCGGAAGGCGCGATCTACGCCTATTTCGACAGCCGGCTGATCAGCCAGGTACTGACCAATCTTATCAAAAATGCCGTGGAGGCGATCGAGGGCGCGGGGCTCGACAGCATCGCTGATCCCGCGATCCTGGTCGAGGCGCAGGTCGAAGGCCGCATGGCGCGGATCACCGTGACGGATAATGGCAAGGGCTGGCCCAAGGACAACCGCAACCGGCTGCTCGAGCCCTATATGACGACGCGCGAGAAGGGCACCGGCCTCGGCCTCGCCATCGTCGCGCGCATCATCGAGCAGCATGGCGGCACCGTGGAACTGATCGATGCGGAGCCCGACGCCAATGGCCGCGTCGGTGCCAGCTTCACGTTCACCCTGCCGCTGAGCGACCCGCTGGTTCTGCCGGCACCGGCGGCCGAATTCTATCCTGAGAGCGAAATCGACCAGGCTGCCGCAAAAACAGCTGAAATACCAACGAGTGAGGGGCCGCCTATTCCGGCGGTAGCGGACACATAATGGCGCGCGATATTCTGATCATCGACGACGAAAACGACATCCGCGACCTGATCGCCGGGATTCTGGAGGATGAAGGCTATGAGGCGCGGCAGGCCCACGACGCCGATTCGGCCCTCAACGAAATCGCCCGGCGGCGACCGAGCCTGGTGTTTCTCGACATCTGGATGCAGGGTAGCCGGCTCGACGGGCTGCAACTGCTCGACGTGTTTCAATCCCAGCATCCGGAAATGCCGGTGGTGATGATCTCGGGGCACGGCAATGTCGAAACCGCCGTCTCGGCGATCCGGCGCGGCGCTTATGATTACATCGAAAAACCGTTCAAGATCGACCGGTTGCTGCTGATCACTCAGCGGGCGATGGAGGCCAGCCGGCTCAAGACCGAAGTCGCCGAGCTGAAGGAACGCGGCGCCGGTAGCGCTGTCGATATCGTGGGGTCGTCGCCGGCGCTGCAGCAGGTGCGCGGGCTGATCGAGAAATCTGCGCCGACCAATTCGCGGGTGTTCATTTCCGGACCATCGGGCGCCGGCAAGGGACTAGTAGCGCGCTCGATCCACCAGAAAAGCCTCCGCACCGAAGCGCCGTTCATCGAAATCAACGCGTCGCTGTATGGTCCGGATGAAGTGCCGGTGGTGCTGTTCGGGCGCGAATCGCGCGAACGTTCGGGGCTGATGAAATCGGAGGTCGGCGCTCTCGAACGCGCCCATGGCGGCACGCTGTATCTGTCCGAAATCACCAGCCTGCCGGTCGCCACCCAGGCGGTGCTGCTGCGGACCCTCGTCGAAAACAAGTTCAACCGCGTCGGCGGGCAGATGCCGGTACCGATCGACGTTCGCATCATCGCCTCGAGTTCGCAAAACGTTGCGGCGCTGATTGAGTCAGGCGATTTCCGCTCCGATCTTTTCCATCGTCTGTCCATCGTCCCGGTGCAGATGACGCCGATCAAGGAGCGGCGCGAAGACGTCCCACCGCTGGTGGAGATTTTCATCGAGCAAATCTGTCGCATGCACAATTTGCCGCGCCTCGCCATCGGCGAGGATGCGATGGCGGTGCTGCAGGCGCAGGACTGGCCCGGCAATGCCCGGCAGCTGCGCAATTCGATCGAGCGGCTGCTGATCCTGATGAAGGGGCAGGCGCCCGAGAACGGCACCATTTCGGCGGCGATGCTGCCCTCCGACATCGGCGAAGTGCTGCCGACGGTCGGCGACACCGATGCCTCGGCGCATCTGATGAGCCTGCCGCTGCGTGACGCGCGCGAAGTGTTCGAGCGACAATATCTGCTGGCGCAGATCGAGCGCTTCGGCGGCAACATTTCCCGCACCGCCGAATTCGTCGGCATGGAGCGCAGTGCCCTGCACCGCAAGATCAAATCGCTCGGCCTGTGAGCCCTGAGACTGGGTAGGCATGCCGGAACGGCTGTGCCATAGTTGGTACGCCTGAACACAGGTACGGGGGCAGGGCGGCGGCGACTGTTCCCGAAACGACGTGTGACCTCCCACATCGCGTCGTGGCGAATGCCGCTACAAGAGGCTAAAAATGCCCAGCGAAAAGACTCAGAACCTGCAAGACGCGTTCCTCAATCACATCCGCAAGCAGAAAATCCCCGTCACGATTTTCTTGGTCAACGGGGTCAAGCTGCAGGGCGTGATCACCTGGTTCGACAATTTCTGCCTGCTGCTGCGGCGCGACGCGCAATCGCAGCTGGTGTACAAGCACGCGATCTCGACGATCATGCCTGGTGCTCCGATCCAGCTGTTCGATCCAGAGACGGTTATCGAAGCCTGACCGATGAACGACAACGACGAAGATGACATCCATCGCGGCGGACCCGCGGCTTTTGTCGACCAGCGCACGGCGCCGACACGGGCCGGGCTGCTGTGCCCGGACGTGCGGGGCCAGCATAGCCTGCACCCGATCGAAAGCCGCAAGGCTGAGTTCGAGGGGCTGGCGAGCGCCATCCGGCTCGACATCGTGTTCTCCGAGGTGATCAAAGTCCGCGACGTACGGCCGGCGACCTTCATGGGTGCCGGTACCGTCGAGACCATCGGCAAGCGGGTCAAGGACGAGGAGATCGAACTGCTGCTGGTCGATACGGCGCTGACGCCGATCCAGCAGCGCAACCTCGAACGGGAAACCGGCGCCAAGGTGCTGGATCGCACGGCGCTGATCCTCGAGATTTTCGGCGAGCGCGCCGCGACGCGCGAAGGCGTGCTGCAGGTCGAATTAGCCCATCTCAACTACCAGAAGGGGCGGCTGGTGCGCAGCTGGACCCATCTTGAACGCCAGCGCGGTTCGGGTGGCTTCGGCTTCATGGGCGGCCCCGGCGAGACCCAGCTCGAAAGCGATCGGCGGCTGCTGCAGGACCGGATCCAGTTGCTCGAGGCGCGCATCGACAAGGTCAAGCGCACCCGCGAGCAGCAGCGCCGCACCCGCGACGAGACACCGTTCCTGATCGTGGCGCTGGTCGGCTACACCAATTCCGGCAAATCGACGCTGTTCAACACGCTGACCGGCGCCGAAGTGTTTGCCAAGGACCTGCTGTTCGCGACTCTCGACACCACGGTGCGGAAAATCGTGCTGCCGCATGGACGCGAAGTGATGCTGAGCGACACGGTGGGCTTCGTCGCCGACCTGCCGACCATGCTGGTCGCGGCGTTCCGGGCCACTTTGGAGGAGGTCACGCAGGCCGATGTCATCCTGCATGTCCGCGACGTCGCCAATCCCGATCATCTGGCGCAGGCGCAGGATGTGCTGATGGTGCTGGCCGACCTCGGCGTCACGCCCGAGAACAAGGCGATCATAGAAGTCTGGAACAAGATCGACCTGCTCGGACTCGACGATCTCGGCGGCCGGCCGACGCTTGAGGCAGCCGTGCCGGCCGGCAAGGTCGTCGCGGCGGTGCCGGTATCGGCGATCACCGGGGAGGGGCTCCCGGCCCTAAGCCAGGCGATCGAGGATGCGCTGTCGCTGCAGAGCCGCAGCTATCGCGTCCACGTACCGCACAGTGCCGGCGGCGATATTGGCTGGCTTCACAACCACGCCGAGGTCATTGTCCGCGAACTGCCGACCGAGCAAGGGTCGGACTTTGTTGTCCGGGTGGAGCCGCGACACCGCATGGCGTTCCTCGAACGCTTCAACGGCCGGATCGAGAACCTAGATTCCTGATTTGTCGGCGGCGCGGATCTCGTTCCAGTAGCCATCGAGGCGCGCAAGGCCGGCGGCTTCGAGCGCAACACCGTCGGCGTCAGCCCGAGCTTCGACGTGATTGAATCGCCTGGTGAATTTGAGGTTGGCATCGCGCAGGGCGGCCTCCGGGTCGACGCCGAGATGCCGTGCGAGATTGGCGACCGAGAACAGCAGGTCGCCGATTTCCTCATGCGTTGCGGCGGTATCGTCTGCGTCAGCCGCCTCGATGACTTCGACAAGCTCCTCGGTGACTTTGGCGACCACGCTGTCGCGATCCGGCCAGTCGAAGCCGACGCGGGCGGCGCGTTTCGCCAGCCTTTCGGCCCGCGCCAGGGCGGGCAGGGTGATCGCCACATCGTCGAGTATCGAGGTTTTTTCCTGATTTTTCAGTGACTTGGCCTGCCTCTCGGCCGCTTTGACAGTTTCCCAGCTTTCCTTGGCCCGTTCAGCATTGGCTGCGGCCACGTCGCCAAACACATGCGGATGGCGGCGGATCAGCTTGGTGGTGATGGCGAGGATGACGTCGCCGATGTCAAAGTGGCCGGCCTCGGCGGCCAGTTGCGCGTGGTAGATCGGCTGCAGCAGCAGATCGCCCAGTTCCTCGCGCAGATCGTCGAAATCGCCGCGATCGATGGCATCGGCCACCTCATAGGCTTCCTCGATGGTGTAGTTGCGGATGCTGGCGAAATCCTGCTCGAGATCCCACGGGCAGCCGGTCAGCGGATCGCGCAGCCGCGCCATGATCTCGATGAGGCGGGACAGGTCGCGTGAGGGTTCCATGACAGGCTCGGTGCAGTGGGAGGGAATGGGGAAACTACCGGGCAGAGGGTCGAGAGGCCAGTGCGACGTGACGTTGGGGCGCTGGCAAACTCTCCTTCTGCCATTCGCATAATATATATTATGGAACCTTTTGTTGTGTGGGAGAGCCCGAAACGCTGGGGATTGGTGCGCTACAGACCACCGCACCGTGGCGGCGATTATTCCGATGGGCCTTCGATAACGCCGTTGGTGATGTCGAGGCGCATGCCGTCGAAGGCTGGCGCCACATGGCCCGGCGTTTGGGCGGCGACGGTGTCGTAGTCCATATCGATGTGGAGGTTGGTTAGGATCGCCTGGCGCGGCGCCAGCCGTTCGACCAGCTCCAGCGCCTCCGGCAAGCTCAGATGGCTCGGGTGCGGGAACGGCCGCAAAGCATCGAGCACCCACAGATCGAGCCCGCTGACCGCCCGGATCGAGCGGTCGGGAATGCCGCTGAGGTCGCAGGAATAGGCAAAGCTACCGACGCGGAAGCCGAGCGAGGTGATGGTGCCGTGCTGCTGGACGAACGGTAGCACGGCGATGCTGCCGCCCGGGCCGTCGATGTTGATTTCGTCATCGGGCTCGATGATGTGCTGATCGAGGATCGGCGGATAATCGCTGCCGGGCGGCGCGGTGAAGCAATAGGCAAACGCCGAGACGATGCGTTGGCCGGTATCCTCGGCAAAATACACTGGCACGCGTCGGCGCATGTTCAAAGCCAATGCGCGCAGGTCGTCGATGCCGTGGATGTGGTCGGCATGGGCGTGGGTGTAGAGCACGGCATCCACCCGATCGACATCGGCGTCGAGCAGTTGCTCGCGCAGGTCGCAGCCGGTGTCGATGACGATCCGGGTCGGCTGCTCGATGCCGGCGGTGAGCCCCTCCAGCAGCAGCGAACAGCGGCGGCGGCGGTTCTTGGGATTTGCCGGATCGCAATCGCCCCAATTGCCGCCGACGCGCGGCACGCCGCCCGACGAGCCACAGCCGAGGATGGTCGCGATGATGCGTTCGGCCGGTGCGCTCACGGCGTCAGGCCCGATTTGCTGAACAGCGTGGCGAAGTTCCGCGTCGTCTGTTCGGCGATGGCGTCGAGCGATACGCCGCGGAGATCGGCCAGTTTCTGCGCCGTGTGGCGGACGAAGCCGGGTTCGTTCGACTGGCCGCGATGCGGGATCGGCGCCAGAAATGGCGCGTCGGTCTCGACGAGGATGCGATCGGCCGGCGCCATCATCGCCACGTCCTGAATTTCGACGGCGTTCTTGAAAGTAAGAATCCCCGAAAATGACAGATAGCCACCGAGCGCCAGGCCGCGTCCGGCGAGTTCGATGCCGGAGGAAAAGCAATGCAAAACGAAGGGGAAGGGTCCCTGCCCTGCGGTTTCCTCTTCGAGCAACGCCGCCATGTCGGCATCGGCACTGCGGGCGTGGATGACCAGCGGCAGCCCGGTGAGCCGCGCCGCAGCGATGTGGCGGCGAAAGCCCGTCGCCTGCGCCTCCCGGGGCGAGTTGTCGTAATGGTAATCGAGCCCGGCCTCGCCGATGGCGATGCAGCGCGGATGCTGAGACAGCCGCACCAGATCGTCCGTGGTGATGTGCAGTTCCTCATGCGCATTGTGCGGATGCGTGCCGACCGAGCACCAGACTTGTGGGTTAGCCTCGGCGATGGCGCGGATTTCATCGAAGCGCTCGACGCGGGTCGAGATGGTCACCATGCCGGTAACCCCCGCGTCCGCAGCACGGGCCAGCACCCCTGCCCGGTCGGCAGCGAGTTCGGGAAAATCGAGGTGGCAGTGGCTGTCGATGAGCATCGCGGCTCAGCTGGATTTCAACTGTTCGAACTTTTTGAACACCGGCTCGGGCGGCGGCAGCATGGTGCCGGCGGGCACGCCTTGACCCGGCGCCACCGCGTGTTCGAGTAGCCGCTGATCGGCAGGCACCGCCAGCAGGTCGAGGAGCTTCGTCGCGCTATCGGGCACGAAAGGCTGCGCGGCGATTGCAGCGCGGCGCACCACATCGGCGGTGGTTGCGAGGATCGAGCCCATGCGCGGCAGATCGGCCTTCTGAGCCCATGGCGCCTGTTCGGCGAAATACAAATTGGCGGCGCTGAGCAACGCAATCAATTCACCGGTCGCCTCATGCACCTGCTCAGTCTGCATCGCCGTGGTCATGCGCTCGATGCCTGCAATGGTTTCGAAGATAATGCTATTGTCGACTGGGGTACCGTTCCGCTCTGGCATAACGCCGCCAAAATTCTTTGCGATCATCGACAGCGAGCGCTGCGCCAGATTGCCGAAATTGTTGGCGAGATCGGCATTGTTGCGATTGACGAACTTCTCGCGGCCCCAGTCCCCGTCCTGCCCGAAACTGATTTCGCGGAGGCAATAGTAACGCACCGGATCGACGCCAAACTCGGCCAATGGCGCGAACGGATCGACGACGTTGCCGAGCGACTTGCTCATCTTCTTGCCCTCGGAGGTAAGGAAACCGTGGGCATGTACCCGCTTTGGCAGTGGCAGGGCGGCGCTCAGCAGGAAGGCTGGCCAGTACACCGTGTGGAAGCGGATGATATCCTTGCCGATGACGTGCAGGTCGGCCGGCCAGAACTTCTGGAACATCTTCCCATCTTCGTCGGGATAGCCCACGCCGGTGAGGTAGTTGGTCAGCGCATCGATCCACACATACATCACGTGGCCCGGCGCATCCGGCACCGGGATGCCCCAGTCAAACGTCGTGCGCGAGATCGACAGATCCTGCAGGCCGCCCTTGACGAACGACACGACTTCATTGCGCCGTTCGAGCGGCAAGATGAACTGGGGATTGGCCTCATAATGGGCGAGGAGCCGGTCCTCATAAGCCGACAGCCGGAAGAAATAGCTCGGCTCCTCGACCCAGGTGACTTCGGCGCCGGAGGGTGTGAAACGCTTGCCATCGGTGGCGGTGGTGAGCTCGGCTTCATCGAAATAGGCCTCGTCACGGACCGAGTACCAGCCTTCATAGGTCGACTGGTAGATGTCGCCATTGGCCAGCATTTTCCGCCAGATCTGCTCAGCCGAGGCGCGGTGCCGGGGTTCGGTGGTGCGGATGAAGTCGCTGTTGGAGATGTTGAGCGTCTGGGTGACCGCCCGGAACCGTGCCGAATTGGCGTCGGCGAGTTCTCGCGCCGTAATGCCCTGCGCGGCCGCTGTCTGCACCATCTTGATACCGTGCTCGTCAGTGCCGGTGAGGAAATACACCTCATGGCCCTCAAGCCGCCGCCAGCGGGCGATGGCGTCGGTGGTTACCAACTCATAGGCGTAGCCGATATGCGGCTCGCCATTCGGGTAGGCGATGGCGGTGGTCAGGTAATAGGCGTTGCGGGTCATGTCACTTCGGCAAGGTGAGCGGAGACGTGTCGCCCGATTGCGTCGAAGACCGACATAAAGGTCTGCCGCATATCCACATTATAGGTGTCGGCATCGGCAAACAGGGCTTGCGCCTTGTCCCATAGCGCGGTTGCCGACGCAAGGCGGCCGCGGGCTGCGGCTCCTGCAATAGCGGCCCCCCTCGCCTCTCCGGCCAGCCAGCCGAATAGCACGTCGCGAGCGAAGGCAGATTCGGTCGAATTGGCCTTGCCGCCGAGGATTTCGGCCAGCGCCAGCGCCCCGGCAACGCCGCCGCGCCCCGGGTCACGAAGCCAGCCGCGCAAGGCGGTGACTGGTCCATCGGGTGGCAGCGTCAGCGCCTCGAAGGCCCGGCGCGGGCTCCCATCGGCGAGTGTGACGGCTCCGGCGATGGCCTCGGGATCGGCGTCCGGCAGCGTGGTGCGGAGGAGTTCCGACACCTCGGCGGGCGCCAGCGGACGCAACGGCAGTTCCTGGCAGCGCGACCGGATGGTGGGCAACAGGCTGCCGATGCGGTGCGAGACCAGCAGGAAGTGGGTCTCGGGCGGTGGTTCTTCGAGGATTTTCAGCAGCGCGTTGGTGGCGCTCTCGTTGCAATCGTCGATGCTGTCGATGATGCAGATACGGTGTCCGGCGCGCCCGCGGGTCTGGTGCATCCGCTCGGTCAACGCCACCTGGCCTGAGCCCTCGCGGTGGGTCACCTGCCCGACGACGATGTCGGCACTGAAATTGCTGCCGGTCTTGTTGAGCACCCGGCGCAGCACAAAAACATTGGGATGCGAACCCGCGGCGATCTGGCCGATGACCCGGGCAGCCGGTTCATCGCTGGTGCGTATCAGCAATTCCCGCGCCAGTGCAAAGGCCAGCGTCGCCTTGCCGATGCCGCGCGGACCGTGGATCAGCGTGCCGCCGGGGAGCCGGTTTTCGGCCAGTTGCTGCCACAACCGCTCGCGTGCCACCGCGTGGCCGATCAGCGTCGGCTGCTGCTCGGGCAACGGCACGCCGTCGAGTTGGTCGGGTTCGCGCTGCGGATCATCGTCGCTCAAGCCGAGTTCTCGGCGTCAAGTTCGGGGAAGCGATGCCTCACCGCCTCCCAGATTGCGGTTTCAAGATCGTCCTCGGAGCCATCGGCGGCGATGACCACGCAGCGCTCGGCGTGGTTGCGGGCAATGACGAGGAACGCCTCGCGCAGGCGGCGGTGCCAGTCGAGGCTTTCCCGCTCGAAGCGGTCGGGGCCGGTCGGGGTGCCGTCCTCCACGGCGCGCTGCGCGACACGGGTAAGGGCCGTATCCGGGTCCATGTCGAGCACCAGCGTCAGGTCCGGCTTGTGCCCGTCGAGCGCCAAGATTTCGAGAGCGTCGATCAGCTTGTCCTCGACCCCCCCGGTCAGGCCCTGATAGGCGCGGGTCGAATCGCTGAAGCGGTCGCAGATGACCCAAGTGCCTTTGGCAAGGTTGGGTGCAATCAGTTCGAGCACATGGTTGTGGCGCGCGGCGGCGAACAGCACGGCTTCGGCACCCGGCCCCCATTGCTCGGGTTTGCCCTGCAGCAGGAAGGACCGGATCGCCTCGGCTTTGGGCGTGCCGCCGGGCTCGCGGGTGCGGATGGAGGGGACGCGGCGGCGTTCGAGCTGCGCGGCGAGGCGCTTGACCTGCGTCGATTTCCCGACGCCTTCACCGCCCTCTAAGGTGATGAACCGGGCCGCGGTTGTGACTGTGTCGACGGACAATCGCTGCAGCCTTTCCGCAATCCGATCAGTGGTCAGTATAACCCGTCTAGGGGTTGATCCAGCCCAATGTAAGCTGCTTTAACGCATCTGTCGCCTTGCGCACCAGATCGCCCTCGTCGACCGATTCGGCGGCATAGAGCGGCGCGACCTGTACCAGCGCCTTGTCACAATACACCCGCAACTCGGCAATCTCCGCGCCGGCTGTCACCGGCGGGCGCAACGGGCCGTCATAAACGACTTCGGCCGTGAGGCATTTGCGCTTGCCCTTGGGCAGATAGAGGTCAATCGAGCCTTCGCCGATCAACCCGACCGCCGGAATTGAGCCGCCATAGACATCGGCATAGGCGACAATATCGCCCTTGGCGAACGCGGGGATGCGCTCGAAGGCGCGGGTGCCCCAGGTGATAAGTTTCTGGCCTTCCTCGGCGCGTTCCCGCATCGAGCCGAGCCCGTGCAGCACGGCGATGATGCGGCGGCCGCCATCGGTGGTCGAGGCCACGATGCCATAGCCGGCGGCCTCGGTATGGCCGGTTTTAAGCCCGTCGACGCCGATGCCCATCTCGATCAGCGAGTTGCGGTTGGCCTGCTTGATGTTGTTCCACTCGAACTCGGGTTCCGAGAAGATGTGGTAGTAATCCGGAAATTCGGAGATGAGGTAGCGCCCGAGATTGGCGAGGTCGCGCGCCGTCATATACTGGTCGGGATCCGGCAGCCCGGTCGGGTTGACGAAGTGCGAGGCGGTCAGCCCGATCTCCTCGGCCAGCGTGTTCATCATGTTGGCAAAGCTCGATTCGCTGCCGGCGATGCCCTCCGCCAGCACGATGGCCGCATCATTGCCCGACTGGATGATCACCGAGCGGATCAGGTTCTCGACCGAGATTTTGGAATTGAGTTCGGCGAACATGGTCGAGCCGTCTGACATCGCGCCGCCGGTGCGCCAGGCGTGTTCGGAGACCATGAATTCGTCGGTCAGCTTCAGCGAGCCGAGTTCGAGTTCGTGGAACACCACGGCGATGGTCATCAGCTTCGCCATACTGGCCGGCTCAAGGCGGGTGTCGGCTTCCTTTTGATAGATGATCGTGCCGGACTCGTAATCCATCAGGATGGCGAACTTCGCCTTGGTCTCGAAATCCTGCGCCGGGGCCAATGTAGCGGCAGCCAGCCACGCCAGCAGTGCAAACAGAACCGAACTGACGCGCCGCATTTTCGACCCCTGTCGTCCGCCTGCCCGCAGCCGGAACAGGCCCGAACCAGCATTCATTACAAACTTACACCGGTAAGGCCAAGTTCACGCGCCATCAATGCAACGTCATCGAGCCCGACGCCGGGTTTGAGCTGGCTGAGGGTCAGGCTAGTCGCCGGCTGGCCATTGACCATCACTTGTCCCACGTCGACGGCTCCGAGAAACGCAAAGGCACTGGCGACGCGATCAATGCCGGCCGGATCGCGGAACACCCCAAGCGGGATATCGACGGCCCGCTGCCCGGCGTCGACGGAGGCGACCCAGGCATCGAGTTCGGGAGCCTGCGCTGCCATCGCCGTCACCGCGTCGAAGGCGGTAGCGACCGTGGCCCCCTGCTCCGCCGGGGTGGTATCGGCATAGGAGAAGATCGATGTGACTAGCGACCCGGCCTTGTCCATCAGCGTCGATCGGCCCATGGCGAGGCGCGTGTCGCCGCCGGGCAGGACGACACCGTCGCCCTGATAGGTCGCGAGCAGCGCGCGGGTGTCGTCGCCTTCGAGCGGCGCCTTGGCGACGAACTCGACCTTCACATCGGTCGAGCCGTTGTCGATGTAGCCGAGAATGGTTGCGGCGCGCCACGACAGGTCGATGACACGCCCGGCGACATAGGGGCCGCGATCGTTGATGCGAACGACGATCGAGCGGCCGTTCTGGAGATTGGTCACGCGCACATAGGAGGGAATCGGCAGCGTCGCATGCGCCGCGGTCAGGCCATTGGCCGAGAAGATTTCCCCGTTCGCCGTCTGCCGGCCGTGGAAATCGGCGCCATACCAGGAGGCTTTGCCGGTCGCGAGATAGTTCGGGTCCTCGGCCGGCGTGTACCACTTGCCGCGCACTTGGTAGGGTTTGCCGATCATGAACCGGCCGCCGCCCTTGGGCGGATTGGGGTTGGCGGAAACGCGCGGCGAGGCGGCGACGCCGTATTCGGCGCTGGTGAACGCACCGCGCTTGATGCTGCCGCCAAAGCCAGCGCCACCACAGGCCGCCAATGCCGTGCCCATGGCAAGGCCGGCGACGACAAGACGGGCGATGGCCGCGAAACGGCGAAAATTCACAGTCAAAATTCGGCCCCGAGCGCTGGTGGGCGCAACGTTGCGTGCCCATGTCTCCCTTCGGGTATATGAGGGTGAGAGTCTTGCAGCCGCGTTAAGCTCAGGCGCTGGCTCGACAACTTAGCGGGGCTGTTGCCGGAACACGCGCTTACGGCCCTTGCTGGACAGTGTTCGACGGCTCATATAAAGAAAGCTTTATATCCCGCGTCGGCGACCAAGTGCCGGCGAACCCCGCCAAAACCCATGGTGCAGCAATGACGGCCAGCGGCAATTCCACCTTCGTTTCCGAACTCGCCCACCGCGACGGCAAGGCTATCCTCGCGGAGCTGACGGCGGCGGCGCGCGAACGGATCCTCATTCTCGACGGCGCCATGGGCACCATGATCCAGCGCCTGAAGCTCAGCGAGGCGGATTACCGCGGCGAGCGCTTCAAGGACTGGCACCGCGACGTGCGCGGCAATAACGACATGCTGGTGCTGACCAGTCCCGATGCCATCCGCGACATTCACCTCGAGTATTTCCTCGCCGGCGCCGACATCGTCGAGACCAACACGTTTTCCTGCACCTCGATCGTCATGGCCGATTACGACATGCAGGATTTTGCCCGTGAGATGAACGTCGAAGGGGCGCGCATCGCCCGTGCCGCCGCCGATCTCGCCGAGGCACAGGACGGCAGGAAGCGCTATGTGGCTGGCGCCCTCGGGCCGACCAACAAGACAGCGTCCATGTCGACCGACGTCAACAATCCGGGACACCGGGCAGTGTCGTTCGACCAGATCGCCGCCGCTTACAAGGAAGCCGTCGAGGGCCTGATCGACGGTGGCGCCGACCTGCTGCTGTTCGAGACCATCACCGATACCCTCAACACCAAGGCCGGCATCTACGCCGCGCAGCAGGTGTTCACCGAACGCGGCATCACCCGGCCGATCATGATCTCTGGCACCATCACCGATCTTTCGGGCCGCACCCTGTCGGGCCAGACCCCGACGGCGTTCTGGTATTCGATCCGCCACGCGTCCCCGTTCACCATCGGGCTCAATTGCGCGCTGGGCGCCGCGACGATGCGCGGTCACGTCGCCGAATTGAGCGATGTCGCCGACACGTTCGTGTGCGCTTACCCCAATGCCGGGCTGCCCAACGAATTCGGCGGCTATGACGAGACGCCCGAGTACATGGCGCAGCAGATCGAGGGCTTTGCCCGGGACGGGCTGGTCAACATCGTCGGCGGTTGCTGCGGCTCGACGCCCGACCACATCCGCGCCATTGCCGCTGCCGTCGCGAAACACGCCCCGCGGCGAATTCCCGAAATCGTGCCGCTGCTGCGGCTGGCCGGGCTCGAGCCGTTTACGCTCACTTCCGAGATTCCGTTCGTCAACATCGGCGAACGCACCAATGTGACGGGCTCGGCGCGGTTCCGGAAACTCATCACCGCCGGCGATTATACCGCCGCGCTCGAAGTCGCTCGCGACCAGGTGGCCAATGGCGCGCAGATCATCGACATCAACATGGACGAGGGCCTGATCGACTCCAAGCAGGTGATGATCGAGTTCCTCAACCTGCTCGCCGCCGAACCCGACATCGCCCGCGTGCCGCTGATGATCGATTCCTCGAAGTTCGAGGTGATCGAAGCCGGTCTCAAATGTGTGCAGGGCAAGGCGCTAGTGAACTCGATTTCGATGAAGGAGGGCGTCGAGGCCTTCCTCCATCATGCCCGCATCGTGCGGAGCTATGGCGCTGCCGTGGTGGTGATGGCGTTCGACGAGAATGGCCAGGCCGACACCTATGAACGCAAGGTCGAAATCTGCCCGCGCGCCTACAAGCTGTTGACCGAAGAAGTTGGCTTTCCGCCCGAGGACATCGTCTTCGACCCCAACGTGTTCGCAGTGGCGACCGGCATCGAGGAGCACAATGGCTATGGCGTCGCCTTCATCGAGGCGGTGAAGACCATTACCGAGTCACTGCCGCATGTGCACATTTCGGGCGGCGTCTCGAACCTCAGCTTCTCGTTCCGCGGCAACGAGCCGGTGCGCGAGGCGATGCATTCGGTGTTCCTCTATTATGCCATCCAGAATGGCATGGACATGGGCATCGTCAACGCTGGCCAACTGGCGGTTTACGATTCGCTTGACCGCGAACTGCGCGATGCCTGCGAGGACGTGATCCTCAACCGTCGCGACGACGGCACCGAGCGGCTGCTGACCATCGCCGAGAAATATCGCGGCGGCGCCGCCGGCGAAGCCAAGGCGCGGGATTTGAGTTGGCGCGAACAGCCGGTGGCAGAGCGGATCGCGCATGCGCTGGTCAACGGCATCACCGAGTTCATCGAGGCCGATACCGAGGAAGCTCGGCTGGCCGCAGTGCGACCCCTGCATGTGATCGAAGGCCCGCTGATGGCCGGCATGAACGTCGTCGGCGACCTGTTTGGCGCCGGCAAGATGTTCCTGCCCCAGGTGGTGAAATCCGCCCGGGTGATGAAGCAGGCCGTCGCCATCCTGCTGCCCTACATGGAAGCCGAAAAGAACGCCGATGGTGATGCGCGCGGCCGCCAGACTGCCGGCACGGTGCTGATGGCGACGGTCAAGGGCGATGTCCACGACATCGGCAAAAACATCGTCGGCGTGGTCCTTGCCTGCAACAACTATGAAATCATCGACCTCGGCGTCATGGTGCCATCGGCGAAGATCCTGGCGACGGCGCGCGAGCGCAACGTCGACATCATCGGCCTGTCCGGGCTGATCACCCCGTCGCTCGACGAGATGGTGCATGTCGCCGAGGAAATGGAGCGCGAGGGGTTCACCATCCCGCTGCTGATCGGCGGCGCGACCACCAGCCGCGTCCACACTGCGGTGAAAATCCATCCGCAGTACCATGGCGCAACAGTGCATGTGCACGACGCCAGCCGTGCCGTAGGCGTCGTGTCAAATCTGCTCTCGGCCAACAACAAGGTCAGCTATATCGACCAGGTCCGCGCCGAATATCGCGACGTCGCCGCCAAGCACGCCGCCGGCGAAGCGGCCAAATTGCGCCTGCCGATCGGTAAGGCGCGCGCCAACGCCTTCAAGCCCGATTGGGTCGGCTACACCCCGCCCAAACCGAGCTTTCTCGGCACGCGGGTATTCGAGAGCTACGAACTCAGCACCCTGGCGAAGTACATCGACTGGACGCCATTCTTCCAGACCTGGGAGATGAAAGGGCGGTACCCGATGATACTCGAGGACAAAGTGCAGGGACCGGCGGCCCGGCAGTTGTGGGAAGACGCCCAGGCGATGCTGCGCGAAGTGCTGCAGAAGAACTGGTTCCGCCCCAAGGCGATCATCGGCTTCTGGCCGGCCAACGCCGTCGGCGACGACATCAGGCTGTTCCGCGACGACAACCGCACCGAGGAAGTGGCGACGCTGCACACGCTGCGCCAGCAATTGGTCAAGCGCGACGGCCGCCCCAACATGGCGCTGTCCGATTTCGTCGCCCCGGTCGACAGCGGCAAGGCCGATTACATCGGCGGCTTCGTCGTCACCGCCGGCATCGGCGAGGCCGAGATCTCAGAGCGCTTCGCCAAGGCCAATGATGACTACTCGGCCATCCTCGTCAAAGCCCTCGCCGACCGGTTCGCCGAGGCGTTCGCCGAAGCCCTGCACGAACGCGTCCGCCGCGAATTGTGGGGCTACGCGCCAGATGAAGCGATTGCGACCGAGCAGTTGATCGAGGAAAACTACCGGGGCATCCGCCCTGCCCCCGGCTACCCGGCGCAGCCCGACCACACGGAAAAGACCACGCTGTTCCACCTGCTCAACACCAAACAGCGGATCGGCGTCGAGCTGACGGAAAGCTATGCCATGTGGCCGGGTTCGTCGGTTTCTGGGCTCTATTTCTCGCACCCCGACAGCTATTATTTCGGCGTCGCCAAGGTCGAGCGCGACCAGGTCGAGGATTATGCCCGCCGGAAAGACATGACTGCCGAGGAAGTCGAACGCTGGCTGGCGCCAATCCTCAACTACATCCCGGTCAAAGCCGTGGCCGCCGAATGACCGCTGCCTCGCCCTATGCCGTGCGGCAGCACTCGGTGCCGGTAACCATCGTGTCGGGCCCCGGCGCGGCGCAGTCGGTGGACCGGCTGTTGGCCATACCGGGCAACCGGCAGGCCGCGATCATCCGCATCGAGCCGCCGGCGCACGACCATTCTGGCGGCGGCGCCTGCCTCGTCTGCACGACGCGGGGCGACATCAGGGCGTTGCTGTTCGACCTGCAGGAAGCCGCCCGGTTGGGTCTGAGGGAGCCGTTCACGGCGGTGATCGTCGACGCGACGGCGGCGGACGCGAACGATCTGGCCGAGCGGCTGATTCCCGGACGGCAACCGGCGTTTGGCTTGCGCGACCACACCGTGGCGCGCAACTTTCACTTGGGGGAAATCGTGACAGCGGAGAGTTAAACCGCCCTGCGGCGATCGCGGCCGGAGCGGAGGTCGCTGTTGGCGAACACCAGCGGCACCACCGACTGGCGACGCTCGCCGCCAAGCCGACGTTCGGTCCGCTCGCCGGCGAGGCATTCCATGAAAAACGCCACCGCGCGTACCCGTTCCGGCAGCGGAACTTCGCGTGAGTACTGCGTCGGAGCTGTGACCATCATGTTCATGCCGACAGCGTTGCGGCAAAGCGGCCTGCCCGTAAAGCCTGTCTTTCCAGCGCACTTACCAATGCGTTAACGCAATTTAACGCATTGCTCAGGCCGTCAGATCGCGCGGCGGCACGAGTCCGTGGATCAGGCTGGCCGTCGTCACCGTGTTGGCGAGCAGGCAGGCGATGGTCATCGGCCCGACGCCACCCGGCACTGGTGTGATCGCCCCGGCGACGGTGACCGCACTGGCGAAATCTACGTCCCCGACCAACCGGGTCTTGCCCTCACCGCGCTCGGGTGCCGGTACGCGGTTGATCCCGACATCGATCACCGTGGCCCCCGGCTTAATCCAGTCGCCGCGGATCAGGTTAGGCCGCCCGACCGCGGCGATTACGATATCGGCGCGTCGCACCACCTCTGCCAGGTTCCGCGTCCGCGAGTGCGCCACAGTGACGGTGCAGTTTTCGCGCAGCAACAATTGCGCCATCGGCTTACCGACGAGATTGGAGCGCCCGACGATCACGGCCTCGAGGCCGCTGAGGTCGCCAAGCGTCTCGCGCAGCAGCATCAGGCACCCGAGCGGCGTGCACGACACCGGCCCCGGCAGCCCGATGGTCAGCTTGCCGACGCTTGCCGGGGTGAAGCAATCGACGTCTTTATCTGATGAGATCAGCGCGATGATGGCATTGGAATCGATCTGCGGCGGCAGCGGCAATTGTACGAGGATGCCGTGGATGGCGGGGTCGGCGTTGAGCCGCGCCACCAGCGCCAGCACTTCGGCCTCGGATGTCGCCTCGGGCAACTCATACTTCTCGGAATGCATGCCGACTTCAACGGTCAACCGCGCCTTGCTCGCCACATAAACCTGGCTGCCCGGATCGCTGCCGACGATGACCACCGCCAGCCCCGGCGTTACCCCATGCTCGGCCTTGAGCCGCGCCACGTGTGACGAGATGCGACCGCGGAGGTTTTCGGCAAAGGCTTTGCCGTCGATGATGGTGGCTGTCACTGCAAATTCTCCGCGCGGACAGCCGGCATATGAACCAGAACGACCGGCCCCGCAACGTCAGTGCGCCGCAATGCCGATACCCGCTCGGCCGAGTGCGGCGCTGATCTCCCGGGCGAGAGCGACGGCGCCCGGGGTATCGCCGTGGAGGCAGATCGAACGCGCCTGCGATTGCAGCACGGTACCATCGATGGCGACGATTTCGCCGGATTGCGCCAGCCGAAGACACCGGGCGACCACGAGGTTTGCATCTTGGATCACGGCACCCGCTGCACTGCGCGGCACCAGCATGCCGTCGGGAGTGTAAGCGCGGTCGGCATAGGCCTCGCGGATGATGGTTAGCCCCGCCGACTCCGCTCCGACCACCTGCGCGCTGTTGTCGAGCGCCAGCACCGGCAATGGACCATTCCGCTCGGCGATGGCGGCGAACATTGCCGTCGCAAGCGCTACATCCTCCGCCGCAACATTGGCGAGCGCGCCATGCAGTTTGACGTAGGCGATTGTCATGCCGATTTCGGAGGCGATGGTTTGCAGGGCGGCAATCTGCGAGGTCACCTCGGCAAGCAGATCCTGCAGCGGGGTATCGAGCCGCATACGACCGAAATTTGGCTTGTCGGCATAGCCCGGATGCGCCCCGGCCCGGATGCCGCGCGCCTTGCAGAGTTCGAGCGTCGCCCGCATCGTCGCTGCGTCGCCCGCATGGCCGCCGCAGGCGATCGAGGCGCTGGAGACGATGTCGAGCAGCGCCGCATCGCTGCCCAGGCCCTCGCCAAGGTCGGCGTTGAGATCGATGGTGCTCATCCCCGGCTCCCGAGCTTCAACACGCAGGCCGGTGCTACCGATTTGAAGCGGACTGCCGTGCCGGGGCGCAATTGCGCAAAGCGGTCGAGATCGGCGGCGATAATCGTCGCAATGCGCGGATAGCCGCCGGTCGGCTGGTGATCGCGCATCAGCACGATGGGCGTACCGTCGCCGAGGATCTGGATATCCCCCGGCACGATCGAATCCGAAACCAGCGACAGGATCGACGCGCCGCCGAATACCGCCCCGCCGCCATCGAGCCGCACCCCCATGCGATTGAGCCGTGTCGAAATGGTCATTTCGCGGTCGAGGAACAGTTGGCGGATGTCACCGGAGAAATGGTCGGCATGCAGCCCCCAGGTGACGCGAATGCTGCCTCCGTCGCGGGAGCCGGGGGTAAGCGTTTCAACGGCGAATCGCGAGCCATCAACGAGTGAGAGCCGGTCTCCGACCTGGAGAGAGCGGCCGTAAAAACCGCCGAGCCCGGTGATGGTGTTTGTGGAACGACTGCCGAGGATTGGTGGCAGGTCGAACTCCTGAGAAAAGCGTAGATACCCGTAATTTCCGAATGACCCAGGTGTGATATCGATCAAGTCGCCCGAGCTCAGAGCGATGATTTCAGGCCAGTCGTGATGGTGGCCGTTGAGCTTCAGTTCGAATGCACCCCCGGCAAGCACGACCTGCACCGGATCACCGGCAAACCGAAACGACAGTCCTGCCCGGGTAAACTCGATGGCCGCACCGGCAATCGGCAACGCCCTGCCGGCCGTCACGAACGCCGCACGGTCCATCGGCCCCGAGGCGCTGATGCCGTGCGCCAGCATGCCGAACCGGCCAGCATCCTGCACCGTCACCAATGGCCCGGCGCGGAGGATTTCGATGGCCGCGCTCACGACAGCGCCTCGAAACGTACGCTATCGCCAGCGCGCATCAGTGTCGGCGGCGTTTTCGAAGCATCGAAATTGGCGAAGTCGGTATGCCCGATCACATTCCACCCCGTCGGAATCGCCGTGGCGGTGATCGCCGTCTGCCCGGCGGCGAATAGTACCGTACCGGCGGGCACCATCGGGCGCACGGCGGTGCGACGCGGCACGACCAGTTCCGCCGGATGGAAGCCGAGATAGACGAAACCCGGGGCGAAGCCGGTCGCCAGCACACGGAGGGGCTGGGCGTTATGCGAGTCGATGAACTGAGCCTCGGTCAGCCCAACACCGGCCGCCAGCTCCGCCAGATCCGGCCCGTCGAAGACGACGCCGATCGCATGCTCCACCGGCGTTGGAATGTGAGTCTCGAGCCGGGCGGATAACAACAGCCGCACTTCGCCCGCCAACCAGTCGAAATCGATCACCGTCGCCTCGAAGCGCAAGAGCACCGAGACGAGATTTGGCACGATCTCCAGCACCCCCGGGAGGTCCGCTAGCGCCGCAAGCCGAGCAAAATCGATGGCTCGGCGATTGGCAGCATCGTCGAGGCTCGTGCCAAACCGCACCAGCAACGCTTGGCCACCCAGTGGTATGAGTGTGGGATACTGGCTCCCCGCGGTCACTGTCTTAGGACCTCTGGCGCAGAGGCCTCGGCGCAGGGTGGCGGGTAGGGAGGGATTCGAACCCCCGGGACGCTTGCACGCCCGCCGGTTTTCAAGACCGGAGCAATCGACCGCTCTGCCACCTACCCTCGCCTCGCGGCTTTAGCTTTTTGGGCCGCCGCTGTCCAGATCAGGGAACCAGCACCACGGAGCCGGTGGTGCCGCGCGACTCGAGCAGTCGGTGCGCTTCCTGAGCATCCCGCAGCGGAAATTTGTGGTTCACCGAGACCTTAAACCTGCCCGCCAGCATCGCGTCGAACGTTGCCTTCGCGGCGGCACGGAGCTCGACCTTGGTCGGGAAATATGACGCCGTAGTTGGCCGCGTCACATACAGTGACCCCTTGCGTGACAGCACCGTCAGGTCAGGGATAGAGACCACCCCCGAGGCGTTGCCGAAGCTGACCATAAGTCCGCGGGGGCGCAGGCAATCGAGCGATTTGTCGAAGGTTGCCTTGCCGACGCCATCATAGACAACGTCGACGCCGCGCCCGCCGGTCAATTCCTTGATCCGGGCGGCGAAATCCTCATCGGTGTAATTGATCACCGCATCGCAGTTCGGCGCTGCGATAGCGACCTTCTCGGCCGAGCCGGCAGTGCCGTAAACCGTGGCGCCGATGGATTTGGCCCACTGCGTCGCGATCAGGCCGACGCCGCCCGCCGCTGCGTGGATCAGGGTCGACTCACCGGCCTGCAGCGGCCAGGTCAGGTGCAGCAGGTAATACGCCGTGAGGCCTTTGGTCAGCATCCCGGCGACGGTCGCGTCACCGATGCCATCGGGAACGGCGAACGCCTTGGCCTCGGTCAATAGCCGCGCTTCGGCATACGCGCCGACGGGGCCGGTATAGGCCACCCGGTCGCCGACCTTGAAGTCACTGACGCCATCGCCGATGGCTTCGATAATCCCGACACCGTCATTGCCGGGGACGAACGGCAGGTCGACCTTGTAGAGCCCCGAGCGCTGGTAGGTGTCGATGAAGTTCAGCCCGACCGCGGCGTTCCTGATCCGCAACTGACCGGGACCGGGCGCGCCGATCTCAACCTCGGTCCACTCCATGACTTCGGGGCCACCGGTTGCCTTGACGAGAAAGCCCTTGGTCATTTCTTGATCCTCGGAGCGGATTTCGGGCGGGCCTGCGCCCGGGTGACATTGGTCGTCCGCGGCTTGTTCCGCTGCGCCGCATCGACGGCAGCGACGCCGGCGGGGCTTGATACCGCACCAGTGGCTCCGGTAAACGGCGCTACCGGTTTATGCATGATGCCGCGCGACTTATCCCGACGTTGCTTGGCAATAATGTTGATCGCCTCGACCAGCACCGAGAAGCCCATCGCCGAGTAGATGTAGCCCTTCGGGATGTGGAAACCGACCCCGTCCGCGACCAGCGAGAGACCGATCATCAGCAAAAACGCCAGCGCCAGCATCTTGGTGGTCGGATGATCCGCGACGAACTTCGCCACCGGCCCGGAGGCGACAAACATGATGCCGACGGCGACGATCACCGCCGCAATCATCACTTCCACATGCTCGGCCATGCCGACTGCGGTGATGATGGAGTCGACCGAGAACACCATGTCGATGATGATGATCTGCACGATGATGGCCGAAAACGCCGCTTTCGCCACATCGGCGAAGCCGGCATCGTGCGGCTCTTCGATCGCCGCATGCATCTCATGCGTCGCCTTGTAGATGAGGAAGGCGCCACCGGCGATTAGGATGAGGTCTTTCCACGAAAAGCCGTGGCCGAACGCGGTGAATACCGGTTCCTGCAGCGCGATGATCCAGGCGAGCACCAGTAGCAGCAGGATGCGGAACACCAGCGCCAAGGCAAGGCCGAGGCGGCGCGCCGTATCGGCCTGCTCCTTGGGCAGCCGCGATACCAGCACCGAAATGAAGATGATGTTGTCGATACCGAGGACGATTTCCATGACCGTCAACGTGGCGAAGGCCACCCAGACGTTCGGGTCGTACAACAGATCCAGCATGGCCGCTCCAGCGTTCAGGGGTGACCGTATTTAGCGAGCGGCAGCGCGAACGGAAAGCGGCATGTGGCCGCATTTTCTTTTGTTCTGCCGCGTTGTGGCATTAACGACCACGCCGCGCGCTGTTCCGCGGCGCGCAGCGGTGTTACGCCAAATGGCGATATTGCATGAGGCTGATGATGGACTCGTTCTCCCCCCTTCCCGCGACGCTCGGCGGCCTGCTGATCGGCCTCGCCGCGGCGGTACTCTGGCTCGGCAACGGCCGGATCGCCGGCATTTCCGGCATTTTCGGCCAGCTCCTTCCGCCGACGAAATCGGCGACGTGGCGACTGGTGTTCCTCGTTGGGCTGGTGCTGGGCGCACTCGGGGCCGCCTATGTGGTCCCGGGACTGGGCGTTGGCGGCCCGGGCGGTCGCACGGCTGAACTCGCGACGCCACCGGCCAGTTGGGGCATTCCGCCACTGGTGTGGATCTCCGCCGCCGGGTTGCTGACCGGCCTTGGCACCAGAATCGGCAATGGCTGTACCTCGGGGCATGGCGTCTGCGGGCTGGCGCGGTTGTCGCTCCGCTCGCTGGTCGCGGTCGTCGTGTTCTTTGGCGTCGCCATCGCGACGGTTGCGGTTACGGGGATTGTCTGATGGGCACTGCAGTCGAACTCCGTCGCATCCTGGTCGCCGCACTCAGCGGCCTGCTGTTCGGCGCCGGCCTCTATGTTTCGCAAATGGTCGATCCGCTGAAGGTGCTGCGATTCCTCGATTTCGGCGCCATCCCGACCGGCGGCTGGGACCCGAGCCTCGCCTTCGTGATTGTTCCGGCCATCGTGGTGATGTTCGTCGCGGTGCGTTTCAGCCGCACGCGGACGGCGCCACTGTTCGACGTCCGCTTCCATGAACCCGAGCTCAAACGCATCGATGCGCGGCTGGTCGGCGGCGCGGCGCTGTTCGGCGTCGGCTGGGGCCTGTCGGGCATCTGCCCCGGCCCGGCCATCGCGCTGATTGCGTTCATGCCCGCCAATCTTTGGGTGTACCTCCTCGCCCTGTTCGCCGGTTCATGGCTCGGCAGCCTGTCGCTGCCGGGCAGGCGCGACAAAGCATTGACGACCGCATGAACAGTTCCGCAATCGTCGTCGGTGGCGGACTGACCGGACTGGCTGCGGCTGTTGCCGTGGCGCGGCAGGGCATCGCAACCGTGCATCTCGTACCCAAAGGTCCGCCCGACCGGCGCACCTCTGCGCTGATGATGCCGAGCGTCGCGTTCATGCAATCTGCCGGCCTGATCGGCTCGCCCGAGGCGCTGGGACACCCACTGACTGAAATCCGCATCGTCGATGCGACGCGACGGCTGATCCGCGCGCCGGAAACGCTGTTTCGTAGCGCCGAGATCGGCCAGCCGGCATTCGGGTGGAATTTCGCCAATGTGCGGCTGGCCGAGAGTTTCGATGCGGCAGCTGCGGCACTCCCGAACCTGACCCGGCGGGCAGCTTCGGTCACCGACCTCGAGAAAACCGCCGCCGGCATCGTACTAAGCCTCGACGATGGCACGACGCTGGCGGCCGAACTCGTCGTCGGCGCCGATGGCAAGAAATCCCGCATCCGTGAAACCGGCGATTTCCGGGCGCGCGAACATGGGTTCGAGCAGGCCGCGCTGGTCTGCGATGTCGAACTCGCCCGTCCGCTTGGCGGCACTTCGGTCGAGTTCCACTACGAGAACGGCCCGTTCACGCTGGTGCCGGCCGGCGCGTTACGCGCCAATCTCGTGTGGATCGACCAGCGACCGGTGCTCGAAGCGGCGCGCGCCGCTGGGCCGGATGGCCTCATTGCCCTGCTCGCCGAAAAATCGCAGCGGCTGTTCGGCCGCATCGTACCGGTGACGCCGGCACACCTGTTCCTGCTGTCGACGCTCAGCGTCGACCGGGCCGGTGCCGATGGCATCGTGCTGGTGGGGGAAGCCGCCCACGCCTTTCCGCCGATCGGAGCCCAGGGGCTGAACCTCGGCCTGCGCGACGTCGCCGATCTCAGTGCCGCGCTCGCCAGCGTCGATGTTACTGCAGGCGACTGGGCCAACACCGTCAGCATCGATTACGCGCGTCGGCGATCAAACGATCTCGCCCGCACCGGCGGCATGGTCGATACGCTTTTCCGCTCGTTGCTGAGCGATTTCCTCCCGACGCAGACGCTCCGCGCCGGGGGTCTTTGGGCGATGAAACTCCTACCGCAACTGCGGCGACAGGCGTTTTCCATCGGCATGGGCGAGCGGTAACTCAGCCGAGATAGTCGCGCTTGCCGATCGGCACGCCGTTGTGGCGCAGGATCGCGTAAGCGGTCGTGGTGTGGAAAAAGAAGTTCGGCATCGCCCGGGTGAACAGATAGGTCGCGCCGGTCATCGGCGTATCCTTGCCGCCGACTTTGACGGTGACTTCACGATCCGGGGCCTCAGCAAAGTCTTCCAACGTGAAGGTGCCGAGATAATCGATCGCGGTGCGAAGTCGCGTGTGGAGCTCCGCGAAAGTCGTTTCGGTATCCGCCCACACCGGCGGCGTCCGGCCAGCCAGTCGTGCCGAGCCGAACTTGGCATGGTCCGTCGCGCTGGTGATCTGGGACGATAGCGGCAGCATGTCGGGCGCGAGGCGCGCATTGAACAGCACCGCAGGCTCGATCTTGCGCTCGGTCGCCCACGCTTCGGCCTTGCCGAGAATGGCTTCAAGGTTGGTGAGCATGCGGGTGAACACTGGCACGGAAGCGGTGTAGATTGAAAAGGTCATGAACGACTCTGGTTGCGTGACGCGGGGGCGCACTCTTGCTCCCTGGCGACAGACACCGCAAGTTGCGGCTGACCGGACAGACGAAAGCCGCAGCGCCGATAAAGGCGGCTGCGGCTTTCGGAGAGACCAACGCCACATTGAGGGCTTGGGGGGTGCGGCGTCAGCCTCTCGGGCTTACCGGTTGCATGGGGTCGATTGCCGTTTCGGTAAGCTGCCGCAGATGTAGTGTCCCGCGACGCCCGATCCAGCATCCATCACCGAAAGGTGAAGGGAGGCTGCCCCGCAGTTGCGGATGACACCGGAAGCTGGCATGGAATGCCGGCAAAGCGGCGCGTAAGCGCGGCATTGCAAGGATTACGATGACGACGATCAGTCCGCCTCCGCTGCCCCAGCAAGCCTTCACCGATCCCGAACTGGCCTGGCAGTACATCCGCGACATCTACGACCGGAATACCGGGTTTATCCGCGACCAGTTGTTTGCCATGCAGCGCGGCGTGGTCCCCCAAGGACGCGTGCGGGCATTCTACCCCGAGGTGCAGGTCCGCTCGACCAGCTACGGCAAGACCGAGAGCACCCTGCCCTACGGCTATCTCCACACGCCGGGCATCTATCGCACCACGGTTACCGCACCGGACCTGTTCAAACGATATTTCCAGGAACAGTTCACGGTCATTCTGCGCAACCATGGCAACGCTATCGAAGTCAGCGAATCGGACATGCCGATCCCGCTGCATTTCGCACTGAAATCGACCGAGAAGCTCGATGGCGAGGCGATCAATGCCCTCGGCATCCCGCTGCGCGATATTTTCGATGTGCCCGATCTGCATGATACCGATGACGAGATTGCCAACGGCACCATGGTGCCACCGGCCGGGGGACCATACCCCCTCGCGACATTCACCGCGCCGCGCGTCGATTATTCGCTACATCGGCTCAGTCATTACACCGGCACCGAGGCCGGGCATTTCCAGAACTTCGTCATCTTCACCAATTATGCGTTCTACATCGATGAATTCTGTCGGGTTGCCAAGGAACACATGTCGACTGGTCATACCCATTACGACAGCTTCATCGAGCCGGGCAACTTCATTACCCACAACCAGCGCCATGGTGGCGGCAGTGCTGGCGAACGCACCACCCGCTCACCGCAGATGCCGGCTTATCACCTGACGGCAGGGCGCGGCCGCGGCATCACCATGGTCAACATCGGCGTCGGGCCGTCCAACGCCAAGACCATCACCGACCATATCGCGGTGCTTCGCCCCCATGCCTGGATCATGCTCGGCCACTGCGCCGGGCTCCGCAACAGCCAGGAACTCGGCGACTACGTCCTTGCCCACGCCTATGTCCGCGAGGACCACGTCCTTGATGCCGACCTACCGCTGACAGTCCCCGTGCCCGCTCTGGCCGAAGTGCAGGTGGCGCTCGAACAGGCGGTGCAGGAGATCACCAAGCTCGAAGGCATCGAGACCAAGCGCATCATGCGCACCGGCACGGTCGCGACGTTTGACAACCGCAATTGGGAATTGCGGGACCAGAAGGAAATCATCCAGCGCCTCAGCCAGTCGCGCGCCGTGGCGCTCGATATGGAAAGCGCCACCATCGCCGCCAACGGCTTCCGCTTCCGCGTTCCGTACGGCACGCTGCTGTGCGTGTCCGACAAGCCGCTGCATGGGGAATTGAAACTCCCCGGCATGGCCTCGGATTTCTACCGCACCCAAGTCAGCCGACACCTGCTGATCGGGCTGCGAGCCATGGAAATCCTCCGTGACCAGCCGGCCGAACGACTGCATTCGCGCAAGCTTCGCAGCTTCGCCGAGGTTGCCTTCCAGTGAGCGGCAGGCTCAGCGGCCGGGTAGTGCTGGTCACCGGCTCGTCCTCGGGCATCGGCCTTGCCACGGCGCGTGCCGCGCAGGCCGAGGGCGCCGAGATCATGCTGCACGGCATCGATGAGGCACGCCTTGAGGCGGCCTCCGCCGAATTGGGCGTGCCTTTTGCCCGCATCGATCTCGCCGAACCGGACGCCGGGCGCCGTGTCGTCGAGGCGACGCTCGAGGCCTATGGCCGCATCGACGCGGTGGTCAACAACGCCGGGCTGTTCCCGCGCGGCGATCTCGCCGGCACCGATCCGGCGCTGTTCGACCTGCTGATGGCGGTCAACGCCCGCGCGCCGCTGTTCGTCATCCAGCGTGCCGTCGAGGCGTTTCGTGTGCAAGGGACCAAAGGCGCCATCGTCAATATCGGCTCGGTCAATGCCTATGCCGGCCAGCCTGACCTGCTCGCCTACTCGATGTCAAAAGGCGCGCTGATAACCATGACGCGCAATCTCGCCGATGCGCTGGCGCCCGAGGGCATCCGGGTCAACCAGCTCAACTGCGGCTGGGTGCTGACAGAGACCGAAATCGAAACCCAGCGCGCCGCCGGCCGACCCGACGATTGGCCGTCGACCGTGCCGCCACTCTGGGCACCGACCGGCGCGCTGTTGTCATCCGAAATGGTGGCGCACCACGTGCTGTTCTGGCTATCGGATGCCTCGGCACCGGTCACCGGCCAGGTCTACGAAGTCGAGCAAACGCCGTTTCTTGGCCGCACCGTGATGAGCCGAGTCAGCTAGAGCGCCTCGTAGTCAATCTCAAGAAACTTCGCGACCTCTGGCACCCATCGATCCCGCACGAACTCGACGTGGATCGGATGTTCGTCGTAGCGCTGGTACGCCGCTGCGTCGGCGAACTGCATTGAAAAGCCGAAATCGAACTCGTTCTTCGGGCTGATCTGCCGCAGCCGTTCGAAGTGCTGCACGCCGTGGATTTGCGTCAGCACCAACGCGTCGGTGAGGAATTTCGCCTCTGCCGACGAGCCGGCGGGATGCTTTAGGGTAAAAATCACCGAGTGGACAATCATGCCGAGGCTCTTTCCTTGAGGGTCAGCGCTTCGCTCGCGGCGATGGCGCCCATGTTGACGATGCCACGGCTGGTGACCGATGGTGCGAGGATGTGCGCGGGCTTTCGCGTTCCCATCAGCATTGGGCCGACGGCGAGGGCGTTGTTCATTTCCTTCAGCAGCGTCATCGACAGGTTCGCTGAATCGAGGTTCGGGAAAATCAGCAGATTGGCCTCGCCCTTCAGCACCGATTCCGGAATGTAACGGTCGCGCAGATCTTCGTTGAGGGCGAGGTCGCCCTGCATTTCGCCCTCGACGATCAGATCCGGCGCGGCGAGCTTGAGCTTGCGATAGGCCTCGCGCATCTTGAAGGCGCTGTCGCCATCGCGAGAGCCGAAGTTGGAATAGCTCAGCAGTGCTGCCTTCGCCTCGATGTTGAAACCCTTGAGATGCGCCCGCGCCTGCAAGGCGATCGAGACGATCTCGTCGGCCGTCGGGTCCTGGTGGACATAGGTGTCCGCGAGGAAAAACGCCCCGCGCGGCATGATCAGCATCGACAGCGCCGAGACGTCCTTGACCCCGTCCTGCAACCCGATCACCGAGCGGATATCGCGCACATGCTTGATGTAGCGACCCTGCAGCCCGCAGATCATCCCGTCGGCATCGCCCCGCATCACTGCCAGCGCGGCGATGGTGGTGGTATTGGTCCGCACGATGGTGCGCGCCGTCTCGGGCGTGACCCCCGATCGCCCGACCAGCGAATGGAACAGCGCCACGTAATCGCGATAGCGTGGATCGTCCTCGGGATTGATCACCTCGAAATCGCGGCCGGGCTTCAGCGTCAGCCCGAACCGGGCGATGCGCTGCTCAATCACCGAGGGTCGCCCGATCATGATCGGCACCGCCGTGCGCTCCTCCAGCAGCACCTGCGCCGCCCGCAACACCCGCTCGTCCTCGCCATCGGCGAAGGCGATGCGCATACCGTGCCCGTGCGCCCGGTCGATGATCGGCTTCATCACGAGGCCGGAGCGGAACACGAAGCGGTTGAGCCCGTCCTGATAGGCCCGCCAATCGGTGATCGGGCGCTTCGCCACCCCGGTTTCCATCGCCGCGCGGGCAACGGCAGGTGCGATCCGCAGGATCAGCCGCTGGTCGAACGGGTTGGGAATAAGGTGATCAGGCCCGAATACCGCCGGCAGGCCACTCGGCGAACTTTCGAGTCCGGGTTCATGTGCCAGCTTGGCGATGGCCTTGACCGCCGCCAGCTTCATCGCCTCGTTGATAGCGGTTGCCTCGACATCGAGCGCACCGCGGAACAGGAACGGGAAACACAGGACGTTGTTGACCTGATTGGGATAATCCGACCTCCCGGTGCACACCATCGCATCTGGCCGCGCCGCCCGCGCCAGTTCCGGCATAATTTCGGGCGTCGGGTTGGCGAGTGCCAGGATCAGCGGATCGCGCGCCATCCCGGCCAGCATTTCCGGCTTCAGCACCCCGGCAGCCGATAGTCCGAGGAAAATATCGGCGCCGCCCATCACCTCGGCCAGCGTCTCGAACTGGCTCTCCTGCGCGAACGCCGCGCGCCAGCGATCGGACGAGTTGTCCCGCTTGTGGGTAACCAGCCCGTCCTTGTCGCCGACCCAGATATTCTCGCGCTTCGCCCCGAGTTCGAGGAGGATGTTGAGGCACGCAATGGCCGCCGCACCGGCTCCCGAGGTGCAGATCTTGACGCTGTCGATGCTCTTGCCGGTCAATTCGAGGTAGTTCAGCACCGCCGCGCCGACGATGATCGCCGTGCCGTGCTGGTCGTCGTGGAACACCGGGATTTTCATGCGCTCGCGCAGCGCTTCCTCGATGGCGAAGCACTCGGGTGCCTTGATGTCCTCGAGGTTGATGCCACCGAACGTCGGCTCCAGCGGCCGCACCACCTCGATGAACTTCAGCGGGTCCTGCTCGTCGATCTCGATGTCGAACACATCGATGCCGGCGAACTTCTTGAAGAGCACCGCCTTGCCCTCCATCACCGGCTTCGACGCCAGCGCCCCGATTGCGCCGAGCCCGAGCACCGCGGTCCCGTTGGTGATGACCGCGACGAGGTTGCCCCGCGCGGTATAATCGCGCGCCTTGTCCGGATCGAGTGCGATTTCCTCGCACGCGGCGGCAACGCCCGGCGAGTAGGCGAGGGCCAGATCGCGCTGCGTCGCCATCCGCTTGGTCGCCTCGACCGAGAGCTTCCCCGGCTT
>JAQGJK010000021.1 GCA_028290665.1 Devosia sp.
CTGGCGAGAAGATAGTTGCGAATGGACGCCTGCTCGATTTGAGCCATGCTCCGCCTCCCTGATGGGGCAAGAGCACGAGCTGTCGCTGGCTATCTCTCAGCCGCCTGCGCCCGGTGGATGCGTGCAAACGATGGAAACGTTCTGCGCTTGCTGACGGCCAAGGGCAAACGAATAGGTGCGGGCGTCGACAAGGGTATAAATTCGAACATTCAAGACGCAATCGACGGCCGAACGTTAGTTCATAAACATTTGTTAGTGTCAGCCTCAACGCTCTTGTCCACCGAGGACCGATCACGGAGGATTTCGGTGGGTGGCGGTCGGGCAGTGGTACGGGTGCTGATCATAGAAGATGAGTGGCTGATTGCCGAGGACTTGAAGCTGACCCTTCAAGCGTTGGGTTGCGAGGTCTTGGGACCGGCAGCGTCGTGCGAAAGGGCGCTGGACATTCTCAATCGCGAAAGGCCCGATGTCGCCTTCGTGGACCTTTATCTTGGCCCGGACACTTGCGAAGCGGTAATAAAGGAATGCGAGCGGCAAGGCATCTCAATAGTCGTTTGTACCGGCGAGACCAAAAAGTATCTGCCGGAATTTTGCGCCGACAAACCATTGCTCAGCAAGCCGTACACCCCTGATGACGTAGCGCGTACCTACGCCCAGCAGATGAACTCATAGCAAATCGCTCGAGCTCCGGCCGACGTTCGGATGTCAGTCGCTTGTTCCAACTCGATAGCTTGGTGCCTCTCCTTAGGATAAAGGTGGAACAGTCACCTTGCTCCGCGAAAGGCAGGTATCAGGTTATTTCAAAAAGCCCCGTTGCGATGTGGGGAAGCCGCCTCATATTGTTCGCTTTGGTACAGAACTCTGCAACTTTCGCCGGACGACATAGTTGGTGTTCACCGGTTCGCCACTATGGAACTCGCCGGCTGAGAGACACGAGTGCTCCCTTCAATAAAGGAGCTTCGCTTTGCCACTGTACTTTTTTCACATATTTGACGGCATCGAGTTGCGCGACCTTGAGGGGACCGAACTCACCGATTTGGCGGCTGCACGAAAACAGGCAGTTATTACAGCTGGCGCAATCATCGCAGATCTGGGCGCATCATCCTGGCTGGGCGACATCTGGCAAATGACCATCACTGACGCTGATGCGATCGTGCTTTTCGAACTGCATTTCCTCGACACGTCTGCAAGTCTCTCGTGAACCCAGCTTCACAGGCAGGGCCGCCTCCGAGGCGATAGTTCTGGCAACAAGCCGGAGCGGTGCAGCTGCCATGCATGATCGCCACAGGTGCCGTTAGTCTGCTGCTAATCCTACAACGCCAGTTCGCCAGCTGCAGTCGATCGCCGTTCCTTGAAACCAATTCCGGTCACCGACGCTTTTCCTTGAACCTTGTAGGAGATCGCCGATGACTTTCCCCAATGACCCCCACGAACGCTTCCCGAAAGGTGACCACAACCGCCGCCTGGCGCTTGGTATGAACCTTGAGGATTTTGCTGCACATGCTGGCGTGTCCCCCGAGGAACTCCATAAATACGAATTCACGGAGCCCGATGGACCGTTCGATCTGGTCGTCGCTCAGCGCGTCGGCAACACCCTGGAAAGGCTGGAAGCATCCCACCGACCGCTGGTCGATGAGGGCCCGGTCCCCGCCGATCCAAATCTGGCAAAAGACGAGTCTCTAAGCGCCCCTATCATAACTGCGATATACAGGACGCCCGGAGTCTGATTACTGGCGGGTGGCGACTTACTAAGGGATGAGCGGCCCGGCCAAACATCGCCGCCGGGCCGCTGTAACCGTCGGCAGCTAATGCGAATTTTGTTTTGCTTTTACCGTGCCGTCGGCAAGCTTCTGCTGGTGTCACTGTCCCTCGTCTCGGCACATGCGGCCGAACCAAATAAGCGGTTGTCGATTTGGGACATTGCTCCAGGGTCGAACGTGGCATCGCTGCCGCCGCGCGCTGGTTTTGGGCCGCTCGCCTGCGGAAACAACGGTGGCCCGCCGGGGATAGCACTTCGGGACTGGAGCAACTTTGCGGATTGTCGGCCCGAGGCCGACGGGCTGCACGAGATCTATTTTGAATATGATGACGAGGCCGAATACGTCGGACGGGCGCGTGGCGAGTTCGTCCCGTTTGAACTTCTCGGCACGGCCGAAGCGTATTTTCCGGTGATTGCTTCGATCCTGATCGACGATCAGGGCGTGGTGCGAGGCCTGCGTCTCGTTACCGATCCGCGTCCGGACCAGCGGACCGGGAGCGATCTCTTCGCGCTGCGACCGCGCATCGAGCACGCGCAATTCGCCGACTACATGATCCGACGTCTGGGAATAAGTCCCGATGAATGCCTGGATTTACCGCCGGCGCCTGGAGAAACCGCTGTCATCGGCATGCTGACCAAAAGGAACTGTGCGGCCAGTTCGGAGGACGGCCGCCTGAGCTATGTCATCGAGCAGCGTTTTCTTCGAAAGCCGGGGCAGTATGACGTCGATCCAGAGACCGGGCGCGCGAGCATGGATGCGTTCGAAAGCACAGCACGCCTTGAGATCCGTTGGCTTGGCGAACCGCGCTAGCGGTCTCTAGCGCAGCGAATAGAGGTAAGTTGCGACGTCACGCGCCTCATCTCGCGAGATGCCGGTACGCGGCATGGCCGTCTGAGGGTCCATGCGTTGAGGGTCGACGATCCAGTCGAGCAGGTTGTCGACGGTCGACGGAGCAATCCCGGCGACGTAGATTTCCCGTGCTACACCGTTTAGCGAGGGACCGGACTGCCCTACGGCCTCTGGAACACCGCGGATGCTGTGGCAGCCGGCACAGCCAAAGCGAACGATCAGCGCGGGGGCACGATCCGGGTTGCCACCGACGATCGCGATGGCCGATTGACGCTGTTCGGCGTCGAGGCGGATTTGATGGTAAGCATAGGTCGCGATGCCGCTGCCGGCCAGCAGAGCGGCGACGAGAGTCAGCTTCAGCCAGGCGGGCATGACTGAAGCCGGCAGCCGCGCAGGAATGACGACTTTGACCGGCAAGGCTGCGCTGGCCGGTGTTTGGCCCGCATGAACCTCGCGGCCAAGGGGAACATCCAGTCGAGGTGGCTTCGATTCATTCGGCATGGGCAGCCTGCCGTGACATCTGGGGAAGCGATGAACGCCCTATCCAGAGCGCCGCAAGGGTAAGGGCCGCGCCAGCATAAACCATGCCGCCCGGCACCCACATGATGATCCCCGCCAGCTGCTGATCCATGAGCGGCGTGAGGTTCCAAGAACTGGCCGCGGTCGACTGGTAAGGATAAACTGGGCGCGGTGACAGCGCGATCAGGGCTCCGAGGACGGCAGTGTGCAAAGCGGTCACGAACAGCAGGCCGATCCCGCCGGCGCGGATCCTACCGCGCTCCACTCCCTCGAGCACCCCCCACCAGAACAGGAAGGCCGTGAAGACAAAGCTCAGGTGCTGCGCCCAGTGCACCCATTCGATCTGCAAGGCTGTCCCGAACAGGCTGGGCACATGCCAGACCCAAATGGCGATGGCGTGCAGGACGGTGGCGACAAGCGGTGCCGTCAACACGTCCCAGAACAACAGAAATGCCAGGTTGCGTACGCCAACTGCGACGCTGCGGCGCCAAGCGGTTGGAAAAGCCCACAGCATCGGGCCTAAGGGGCGCGACAGGATCAGCAGCGGCGCGGCGAGTGTCATAACCAGCTCGTGCTCTATCATGTGTGCAGTGAACAGCCTCCGGCTCCAATCGTGCAACGGGGTCAGGAGTGCTCCCGCGAGGACCAGCCAACCCGCGAGAAACAGGGCTACCTGAATCGGGGTGGCGCCTCGCGCAACGCCCGCGGCCCGCCAGAGACGGATCACTCCGACCGCGTAGAGCACGAGCGAAATTCCAAGCGGCGCGGTAATTGCCAGATCTGTGGTCCAGCCGGCGATCGTCACTCCGCTAAAGCAACTTGCCAGGCCGAACAGACGGTCCATTTCGGTGAAGCTCACGAGACGCACCCCTGAAAGAACAGCGCAGCCACGCCCTGGAGTGCAATTACGCTGCCAAACAGTGACCCCAGGGCGACACCGATGCCGGAAATGAGGAGGAGCGGCTGAAAACTGCGCGAGTGCTCGAGATCAAGCCCGGTCGCGTACTCTTTGAAATAACGCAGCGATTCAGCCCCGGCGTACAGGCTGATGGAAGCCAGAGCGGCCGTCGTGCCAGCGATGATCCATCTGGCAGCATCGCCGCACAGCGATGCGGCGATCACTGAATTGAGCAAGGTCGAAACCCCCCAAGCGAGCGGCCCCGCGAAGGCGGCCCAGCTGATGCGCGTCTGGCCCCCAACGTCGCGCATCACGGGCTCCACACACGCGGAAACCAGTAGATGAGGCCGTAGACCGGTAGCCAGGCCGCGAGGACGAAGTAAACGAATACCGCATCGTCCTCGACCGCGGAAAATCGTTTGCCGCTGGTATGTCCAGTCAAAAACAGGGCGGTGACGAAGAAGGTGTCGATCAGGTCGGCGACAATATGCGTGGTGTGAACCACGAGGATGAACCAGACCACCGAGCCATAGGCATTGGTATCCCAGCGCACATTCAGCGCGCCGAACTCGAAGCCGCGAATGACGCAGGCAATGGTACCCATGGTGCACAGGACTACCAGCAGGATCTGGACTTTCCTTTTGTCCTCGCGCTGCGCGTATTTCTTGGCCATCGTTGCGGGCACGAGGCTGGCGAACATCAGCACGGTCATCAGATTCCCCCACAACAGATCGGGGGGCGGGGCACTGAGCGGCCAGTCCGGGTTGAGCAAGGCGAGATAGAGATAGCTACCGCAGGCATAGGCGAGCGCTGCGGATTCCATGACGATGAGCAGGATGCTGCCCCACCAGGTGGTCATCCGACTGCCGAATGCATACTTGGGCAGCGCGCTCATGTCGGCGGCGGGACCGGGCTCGCTCATGTATCGTCCACTGCCTGTTTGGGCCAGAACCACGCGATCAGGACCGCCGTCATCGGGACGGCGAACCAGACCACCGCCCACTGGGTGAAGATCGTCCCGATAAACAGCGCCGTCGTGGCGATGGCACTGATCAGCGGCCAGATGGTGCTCCGTGGCGACGTTTCGCGCAGGTCGGGCCGCGCTTCGGCAAGGCTGGTGACCAGCACTTCGCGCGTATCGACGCTAAGGCCGCTGACCGTCAGGAGGCCCCCGCGATCGCTCCAGAGCGGGTGGCGACTGGCCACCAAAGGGATACGGTCGAAGTTATGCGGGCGCGGCGGCGATGCAGCAGCCCATTCGAGACCGGGTGCGTCCCAGGGATTGTCCGGCGCATCGGGCTCCCGGCGTAGCGCCGCGATGACGTTCCAGCCAAAAAGCATGAAACTCACAAAGAACAGCAGCGCACCCCCGCTCACCAGAAGATTAATGTCACCCCACCCCGAATTGGCCGGGTAGGTGTAAACGCGCCGTGGCATGCCCCCGAGCCCCAGGAGATGCATCGGGAAGAAGGTGAGGTTGAAACCGATGAACGCCAGCGCAAAATGCCATTGTCCAAGCCGTTCGCTCAATAGGCGTCCGCTGAATTTGGGGAACCAGTAATAAGTCGCTCCGAGCAGCGGAAACACCGACCCGCCGATAAGCACGTAGTGGAAGTGGGCGACGACGAAGTATGTATCGTGGACCTGTGTGTTGATCGGTACCGACGCCAGCATGACGCCACTCAGGCCTCCGAACACGAAGGTGACGATGAAGCCGATGGCAAACAGCATTGGCGTTGCGAAACGGGGGCGGCCGTCCCAGAGCGTTGCGACCCAGCAGAAAATCTGGATACCGTTCGGCACGGCGATGAGCGCGCTCGATGCCGTGAACAGGGCCGAGCCCAGTTGGGGCAGGCCGGTCGCGAACATGTGGTGGACCCAGAGCCCGAAGGACAGGAAGCCGACCGCAATTATGGATAGCACCAAGTACAGGTAGCCGAACGCAGGTCGCCGGCTGAACACCATGATGATTTCTGACACCATACCAGTCGCCGGCAGGAAGATAATGTAGACCTCGGGATGCCCGAAGAACCAGAACAGGTGCTGCCAAAGCAACGCATCGCCGCCCTCCGCGGGGTTGAAGAAATGCATGCCGAGCAGCCGGTCGAGGATCAGCATTGTCGATCCCGTCATCACCGCGGGCATCGCGAGCAGCACGGCAAAACTGGTAACCAGTTGCGCCCAGACGAATAGCGGAATGCGGTCGAGCGACATGCCGGGCGCTCGCTGCTTGAATACGGTGACGATCACCTCGACGGCGATCGCCAGGGCCGACACCTCGGTGAAGGTGATCATCTGAGCCCAGAAGTCGACGCGTTTGCCCGGGGAGAACTCCGGCCCGGACAGCGGAACGTAGGCGAACCACCCCGTATCGGCGCCGATATTGAGGGCGAAGGCGACCCAGATCATCACGCCCCCGAACAGGTAGACCCAGTAGCTGAACGCATTGAGGCGCGGAAAGGCAATGTTGCGCGTACCTACCATCAATGGCACGAGATATACCGCGAAGGCCTCCATCACCGGCACGGCAAACAGGAACATCATTGTGGTCCCGTGCATGGTGAACAGCTGGTCGTAAAGATCGGGACTGATGAGGTTGGCTTCGGGCCGCGAAAGCTGCAGTCGCATTGCCATGGCGGCCAGGCCGCCGAGGCCGAGAAAAATGAACGCGGTGACGATGTACCGTCGCCCGACGATCTTGTGGTCAACTGTCGTCAGCGCGCCCCAAATCCCGCCTGCAGTGCCCCAGGTGAGCGCGAGTCGGGCGCGCAATTCATCCGGTGCCAGCCCGGTGTCCAGTTGCCCTTCGATGTCCGGCATCTGCGTCACTCGAGGCTCTCCAGATAGTCGAGCAGTGGGTGCAGATCAGCCGGCCGGAGCATGACCAGCGGCATATGGACTCCGGGCTTCGTGCCTTGCGGGTCGGTGATCCAGGCGGCGAGCGCACCACGCGTCAGCGGCAGCGTTCCGGCGCCGAGCATGCTGCGGCTCGCGAGATGCGTGAGGTCCGGACCGGTGCGGCCACCTGCCGGGGTGCCGCGGATGGCATGGCAACTGACGCACGGGTTGCTTAGAAAGACCTCGAGACCGGCTTTCTCGCCGTCCGTATCAGGCGACGCCGCCGGGGCCGTCTGGGCGGTCCGCCAGTCCGAGAAATCCTCGGGCGTTTCCGCACGGACGACGATCGCCATGTGAGCATGCTGCGCGCCGCAAAATTCGGCGCACTGTCCGCGATAGGTGCCTGGCTCTTCGATAGTAAACTGAACCTGGTTCTCGCGACCGGTAATGGCATCCATCTTACCCATCAGGCTGGGCACCCAGAAGCTGTGAATGACGTCGCTCGATGTCAACTTGAGGGTTATCGGAACGCCGACCGGCAGGTGCAATTCATTGGCGGTCGTAAACGTTCGGGACGGATCGGCATCCTCATACTGGATTTCCCACCACCATTGGTGGCCGACGATCTTGAGCGTCAACCCGGCATCGCCAGGACTGAACAGGCGGGCCTGCGCATCGTAGCTTACGAGCGAAAGTCCGACTACAATCACGCCAGTGGCAAGCGCCAGCGCCGAAACAATCCGCCCATAGCGCTGCTCGGCGACCGGCTGCAGGGCCAGAGGATCGTCGCCGATTGGCCGGCTTCTCATCAGGCCCACGGCGAGGACCAGCAGCACGAGCACCCAGATGAGCATGAGAACGGCGAGAAAGCTCCAGAACAGGTTCGCCAGAGTGACGGCCTCGGGTCCCGCCGGGAGAATGACCGATTGATGCCGATCGCAACCCGCCAGCAAAAGCGGCACCACGGCGATAATGGCCGCCCTCAGCGCTCTCATTGCGGCATCTGTCCCGAGGGCGGCGCCGTGCCGCCATCGATGGGAGGCTGCGATTCGAGCTGACCCTCGGGCGGGTGGGGATTGAGGTCGTCGTTACGGCCGGACGCGGCATCGCTGGGCACGTTGTTGCCGAGCGACCGTACAAAAGCGGCGATCTGCCAAATCTGCTCGTCGGTAAGCTTGCCGCGGAACGACGGCATGCCATTGGGCCGCCCTTCGTAGATGGTGCTGACGATTTCCTCGAGGTCGCCGCCATAAATCCAGGTGTCGTCCATCAGCGGCGGGCCCGAATCGCCGCCGCCATTGGCATGGCAGCCATTGCAGTTGAACCAGGTGTAATATTTCTTGCCCTGGGAAACGTGATAGGCGTTTCCCTCGTATTGACCGGCCAGGCCCGAGGGCGGCGGGGGGCTGCCACCCCCGGGTATGATGGAACTGAGGGTGACTTTGGGTTCCATGCCCGATACGGCCGGATCGGGACGCGTTTCGCGGTCCTCCCGCTCGCAGGCCGAAATACCGAGGGCCAGCACCATGACGATGGCAATCCGCTTCATGGCGCAGCCGGGCGGTCGAGCCGCGGAATGTCGAACTCGGCGAGGATGGCGTCGACCTCTGCCCTGCGCCGCAAAAGCGCGTCTTCGATTTCCATGCGCAGTTCGCCCTCATCGAGACGCACCGCAACGTGGACATCGAATACCTGCGCGATTCCCGACGAATCTTCGAGTTCGCGGAGCGGCGTGACTGTCAGTGGCACTGGCGCACGGGCCGCAAAAAAACCGGCGACCGGACCCCAGATAATGGCGACATCGATTTCGCCCTTGGCAACCGCGTCGACCAGAGCCGACCGGTCGCCAGCGGGGCCGGATTCAACGAAGGCGCTGTAAAGGCGCACCGTAGTTCCGATACCTCGTGCCGCAAGCGCCGAGGCTGGAGGCGTTCCGAACCCCGTGCCAATCGCGAGCTCGCGCAAGACCGGATCGTCGTAGCTTCTCACAGGGCTCGCGTCGGCACGGGTAACGAAGGCAAAGGTGGAGCGATAGTATGGCGGATAGGCATTGAGCACGGCTGTGCTGCGGAGCATGCTCATCACCAGGTCGCACCTACCCTCATCCAGCGCGTCAACAACCGAGCCTTGCGGTTCGGACCACCAGAGATAATCGACGGTGCGGCCAAGCTCGGCTCCGAGCAATTCGGCAAGGTGGTTTTCAAAACCATCGCCGGCACGGTTGGAGAACGGCAAATTGTCCGGGTCGGCGCAGACTCTGAGATCTGCGGCAGCGGCACTGCCCAGCATCGCCAGCCCCATCGTGGCGCTAAGGAAGGCCGAACACATAGAGCGTGCCTCCCTTGGTGGTGGCGCCCTTGAGGTCCTGCATCGCATTGACGAACCCCTTCGCTGCCGTGGCGTCGCGCGGATCGAGATCGTTCGAGACGATTGCACCGGCCCAGCCGCCGACGCCCGCCAGCACTGCAATGTATTGTTTGCCGTCCGGTCCAAGAAAGGTCGTGGGTTGACCGATGATGCCGGAATCGACCTTGAACTGCCAAAGCACGGCCCCGCTCTCCGCGTTCACCGCTTTGAACCAGCCATCCATGGTACCGTAAAAAACCAGACCGCCCGCTGTCGCCATGGCCGCGCTCCAAAGCGGAAAACGCTCATTTATCGTCCAGCGCTCTTTGCCGGCGATGATGTCCCAGGCCGAGAACTCACCACGATGCCCGCCAGGGCCCGCGAACATGCGCACTTCGGCGCCGACGAATGGTGTGCCGGCAATATAGCTCGTCGTCACGCTTTCCCAATCCATGCAGAGATTGTTGTGCGGAATGTAAAGCAGACCCGTAACGGGAGAAAAGGCAGACGGATTCCAGTCCTTGGCGCCCGGTGCGGTCGGACAGATATCCCGGATGACGCGGTTTTCGACCGGCATCTTCTCCGGCACCAGTTGCAGTTGCCCAGTGCTGAGATCGACGCCCGTTATCGCCGTAAGGACGTGAAAGGGCTCGGCCGACAGCACTTCGCCCGTCACACGGTCGATGACATAGACAAGGCCGGTCCGCCCCGGTTGCACCAGCACCTTGCGCTGCTCTCCATGCCAATCAAGGTCGAGCAGCACCAATTCGTTGATCGCGTCCCAGTCATGCAGGTCATGCGGCGCGATCTGATAAAACCACCGCGCCGCTCCGGTGTCGGCGTCGCGCGCAAAGATGCCCGCCGTCCACTTATTATCGCCCGGGCGCTGGTTGGGATTCCAGGGACCAGGATTGCCGGTGCCATAGTAGATAAGATTGAGATCAGGGTCATAGGATAGCCACCCCCAGACCGTGCCGCCCCCCTGCTCCCAGCCGTTCGGAGGCCAGGTGCTAACCCCCAGATCCTTGCCCTTTTCCGTCGCGTAATATGGCTTGAAATCATCGCCGATCAGCACCTCGGCATCGGGACCGGTGCTGTAAGCTTTCCAGATGGTCTTGCCGCTATCGACGTCGAGTGCCTGAAGCCAGCCGCGCACGCCATATTCACCACCCGAGATGCCGACATAAACTTTGTCGCGCACCACGAGGGGCGCCATGGTCATGGTCTCGCCCTTCGCGATATCTCCCAGTTTTACCTTCCAGAGTTCGGCTCCGGTCTCGGCATCGACAGCAACGGTCTGGGCGTCGAGTGTCGTAAAAAAAATCTTGCCAGCAGAGAAGGTCGGCCCGCGATTGACAACATCACAGCAGGCGACACCCTGCGCCGATGCATCGGGTTTCGGCTCGTATTGCCATCTCGTCGGCGCGCCAGGCTGTGTCAGGTCGAGTGCGTACAGTGTCTGGGGGTACGGCGCGAGAACATACATCGTGGTGCCGACAACAAGCGGCGAAGACTCCTGACCACGATTTACACCCGTCGAGAAGGTCCATGCAACTTTCAGGGCACCAACGGTATCAACATTGATCTCAGCAAGATCGCTGAAGCGCGTGTTGGCGTAGTTCTTTGCCGGCATGGTCCACTCGCCGTTTTCAGACGGCGCGGCCGAGGGCGGCGGTGCGGGCAATTGCTGGGCGACCGAACTGGTGACGGCACAGAGCAAGACACAGAGCAAGACACAGACGGCGTACACAAATTTTCGTGCACTCACGCTATCCACCTGGTACGGGGCTGTTTATATTTGCACAGCAACTGAAGTAACCTTGGCTGCAAGAAAGCGCGAAAATAGCCGCGGCATCCAAAGCGCCATCGCTTCACCGAGCCACAAGCGCCAAGCATACGCTCGCACATTGGTACCGGCACTAACCAAGGTTAAGTAAGGAAGCCGGGCTACATGGGGAAAGGGTGTATGGCTCGGACTCTCCGGGGCCAATACCGGCCCTGCTCGGTCAGTCCTGACACCTGGCGTCGCCACGCCGACACCCGCTGGAATACTCCACCGTTAGCGAATGGTTGCGTGTCGGATTCCGAGCATCTCAGAGGATATATCGCCTCTGAGCTGGGTTATGGTTGGCAGTATTCAAGGCGCGCTCGGGGTCACCATCTGTTTTCCCGGCATCGATGCGGTAAATGCGCTTTCGTATCGATCGATCGGTGCGCAGTCGAAGCATGCATACAACTTCAGATCGTTCGACTGGTCCACAACTCGGCGGTGATAGTCGAACAGTCCGCAGCAAAATGGTGGCGCAAACCCTCGATCAGCTTGTCGACGACGGGCTTTATCCGGGTCCTTAAGTCCCTCTTAGGTACAGCCGCTCATCCGCTTCGAATTTGAGCGTCAGAATATGCACGCTGAGACCCTCCTCGTTTCGCACCCACATTTGTAGGTGTCGCAGCGGTCCATCGGCGGGAATTCGATCTTTCGCGAGTTCGACGATTGCCGTAGACGCCTCCTTGTAAGCTGCTTGATCGTCGGGCAATTCCAGACCCTCATCGTCGACAATTCTGTCGTCACCGTCGTCGCTGTCGAAAAAATATCGAGGCATTTCGCTGCTCTATTGGCTCATCCAGCGGAATTGTGACATTGCGGCGCGATGCCTTACCGCGGTTCGTTTCGAAGGTGCAGATACGTGTCGTCGAACTCGGCAAACTGCGCGATGCGGTCCCAATCGGGGAAACGCAGCACCTCACCTTGCCACTCTATAAGGTCCTTTCGGCGCAACTCCTGCAGCGTCCGATTGACGTGAACCGGGGACAGGCCGAGCATGTCAGCCAAGTTGTCCTGGGTAACTGGAAAGCTGAACGCGAAATCACGCGCCAGGCCGACAGCCTGGAGCAGCATGTAGATTTCGCAGAACAAGTGTGCCGCGTGTGCTGGAGCCGGTAGACGCCCCATGCAGACGAGCCATTCTCGATGAATTGCCCCATCGATCAAGGCCATCAGGTTGAACATCCGCATCAGGTGAGACTGGGTCTCGCTGATTGACTTGAGCGTCGCGTGCGGGACCCGCGCCACGCGGCAGGGGGTGAGCGTCGCAACGCCATGGTCCATTTCTTTCATCAGGAAACTGTGAAAGTCGACGAAATCGCCAGGCACGTGGATAGCAGTGATCTGGCGCGCACCGGATTCCACCATGCGATATCGGGCTGCGTATCCTTCTACCAACAAGGTGCTAGCGACCGGGCGGTCCCCTTCGCGAATAAAATCGACGCGAACGTCGATTACTGACTGCCCCTCGAGCATAGCCTCGACGATCCGTTCCTCGTCCACCGAAATTGTATCTCGACAACGGAGCTTTTTGAGCAGGCTCGCAGCCGGGTACCCGTTCGCCTCGAGATGTATCGGTAACTGCATTGCGCATCCTTCAACAACGCGAAGGCCATACCAGACCGATTTCGAACCGTCAGGCTTGGTACGAAACGATACGATGCGGTCTTGCGGTTTTGCCCATCATGTCCGCCAGCGCAATATTTGACTCTGTCCACCTCTGCAACGCCGTCCGTAAGCGCAACCTGCGAGTTGCGACTTCGCGCCAGGGATTGTCCGAAAACATACAGAGACGGCCTGCCTAACATATGGTGGTGAGTCATCAGAGTCGCGGGTGCAGAGAGGCGTGCAAGGCGGTGGATGACATGAAGGCATTGGTTGTTGAAGACGAGTGGCTCATTGCCATCGAGACATGTTCGAGGCTGGACAGCCTTGGATGTGAAATTCTCGGACCTGCGAGCACGTGCGAGGAAGCGCTTGATCTCATAGACCAGGATCGACCAGATTTTGCGCTTCTCGACACGACGCTTGGGGAGGAAACGTCCCGGTCTGTGTTCTATCGATGTGTCGCGCTTGGCATCCCGACGATCATTGTCTCAGGGCACATGCGTCGCGATCTGCCGGACTTTTGTATCGGCGCACCCTACATTTCAAAACCAATCGAGCAAAACCGCTTCGATGGGGTCATCCGCGCTTATCTCGGTGAGATGGCATGATCGATCTTGTCGATGCTCCCTGCCCGCGCGGCTGGCGTTCTTTGGGCACGTCTACGGCGATGACTTCCCTACCTGAGCGCGTTGCATCATGAAGCGCTACTTCTTCCACATCCGCGAACAGGAACTCTTGATTATCGACAACGAGGGGACGGAGCTTCCGGATCTTGCCGCGGCTACTCATGAAGCCATCGCCAGTGCTCGAGAGCTGGTCGTATTCAGCGGCACCCTGCCAATCGGAGGCAGCATGGAAATCTGTGACGTAGACGGGAACCTGCTCAGGGCCATCTCCATCGCAGACGTCTTTCACATGCCTTGACGGTGTTTATAGCGAAAGTTCTTTAGAAAGCGAAAGATGCGGACGTATCGAATCCTTGAGATGAAGCTGGGCACCGATGAATCGCTTCGCGAAATTCGTGTAACCGGCACCACCCCGCAAGCTGCGGCGTCAGAGTCGCTCGGCGAGGAGCTTGGCCGCCAGGGTGCTGCCAGCTACCTTCGCGCCAAATGCTATTATGAAGCCTCGGACGGCACTATGACGATGGTCCGACTATATCGGCACGTTTGAACCAAATGCCCACTGCTTGATTGGTCTTCAATACAAGGAGAAGCAGATGGCAGACGATAAAAAGAACTTCGCCCAAGACCGTAAGCTGGTCGCCGAGACCGAACCTTACGAAGTTGAGTACTTTGCCAGGAAGCACGGCCTGACGGCGGGTGAGGCGCGTGAGGTGCTGGCGCAGACCAGCGGCAACTCGAGCCGCGAGCTCGCCGATGAGCTGGCGGCCGCTTACAAGCGCAAAGAGGGACGGTAGTGGCGCCTCGGCCACCGCAGGAGGACAGCGGGATCCCGACGGATGGAGACGATGGCGTTGGTGGCGACGCGAACCCCTTGTCCGGACCTGTCATCGTCGTAGCCGTACTAGTCGCTGCCTTGATCGTCGCAGCGATCTTTATGGCATTCGTCGTGCACGGCGCAGCTTAGCATTTGCCTCGCACAAGCGCGCGCGCCGTGATTACTACTGTTCGGGCCCAGACATCTGCTAAGCTGAGCGGCAATTACGGCGACTGCAGGCGCAAATGCTCAGGGAGAGGTCCCCACCGGCGGCGAGACCCCGGCAGGCATAGAACAAGCTGGCGAAGGCGCGGTCACTAAAACCAGCCAGGCATCGCTCTGCGCCGCTCAAACAGGGCGGCGCAGTTTCACTACCGCCGGCTGAGGTTCTTGCGGCCAGTTAGAACGGCCTTGGTCGGTGCTCATCAAATTTGACATTGCCCTACTGGCAGTGCCGGGGCGCCAGCGGAAATTGCCTTAAGTGCTAACGTAGCGCAGGAACCAAGCAGATTGGCGTACATTCGACCTAAGTCCTGCGGAGGTTGGTATGCTAGCGATGAACTACAGAGGCCCGTACCGGGTACGAGCCGATCAAAAACCAATGCCGACAATTCAGCACCCTGAAGATGCCATCGTGCGGGTGACGCGTTCCTGCATCTGCGGCTCAGACCTCCATCTTTATCATGGAATGGTGCCCGACACGCGGATCGGGATGACGTTCGGGCATGAGTTTACCGGTATCGTTGAAGAAATCGGCTCTGAAGTCCGCAATCTGGCGGTCGGTGACCATGTCCTCGTACCGTTCAATATCGCCTGTGGCAGATGCCATTTTTGTCGGCAGGGGTTGTTTGGCAACTGCCATGAATCCAACACCGAAGCTACCGCCGTTGGTGGAATATTCGGGTATTCTCACACTGCCGGCGGTTATGACGGTGGCCAGGCCGAGTATGTCCGGGTCCCCTACGCGGACGTCGGTCCTTGCAAGATCCCGTCCGGAATGGACCTCGATGATGCAGTGATGCTCACCGATGTGGTGCCGACCGGCTACCAGGCGGCTGAAATGGGCGGCATCCAGCACGGCGATACGGTCGTCGTCTTTGGCGCGGGCCCCGTCGGCATCATGGCTGCGCGTTGCGCATGGCTCTTTGGTGCCGGGCGGGTGATCGTGATCGACCATCTCGAATATCGGCTGGACTTCGCCCGCCAATACGGACCTGCGGAGGTCTACAACTTTCGTTCAATCGAAGATCCAGTGTACTTCATCAAGAAAATCACCGACTCGCTCGGCGCCGATGTGTGTATCGATGCGGTCGGCGGCGACGCTGCCGGCAGCGCCATGCACACGCTCCTCGGCACCAAGCTGAAGCTCGAAGGGGGCGCCGCAACTGCCCTGCATTGGGCGATCAATTCGGTGAAAAAAGGCGGGATCGTCTCGATCGTGGGCGTCTACGGCCCGACCGGAAGTGTCGTGCCGATCGGCAACGTCGTCAACAAAGGCATAACCATCAGGGCTAACCAAGCCTCGGTGAAACGTCTGCTACCGCGTCTCATCGAACATGTGCAGGCGGGCCGTATCAATCCAAAAGCTCTCATCACTCACAGAGTGCCGCTCGAAGAGGTTTCCGATGCCTACCACATCTTCTCCGCCAAACTCGATAATTGCATCAAGCCTGTCCTCGTCCCTTCCGCCGTCAATTTCGCCTGAGGCGCAAGCAGCTCAGCAGCGTATCGATCCAGCCCAGGTCGTGGGTTGGGGGGTGGATGCCGACCCGGCAAATAACCCTACCTATCCGATGCGCGACCTGTCTCAAGGCAACGGCAAGAGCCTCGATTGGGAACGGCCAACCTTGCAGGCTGACAGTGTCGAAGTGCTAGGATCGACCGAACACAATCGGCGTACCGCTGTGTTCGGCACGTCTACGCCGCCCACTGGGATCAGTGGTTCGCTTCGACGCCAGGCATTCAAGCGCAGCGAAGCCAAGTGGGGCCGCTGGCTCATGTTGCTGGCAGCTGATCGCATTAACGTCGTCGAAGGTATCGGGGACGATTTGATGCATGGACGACTGCCAAACATTCCCGCTGAAATGGGCATCCGGTCGGAGATAGAGCATAATCTGCCGGGTTTGATCAGAAAGGTCGCAGTCACTGGAACAGTGCTGGCCGTAATATACGCACTCGTCCGAACAGCGCCACGGGGCCCGCGCGTTAGGGGCTAGGCTCGCAAGACGTCGCTGGTAATGACCTCGAATAGGTGATCTCCGACCTAGTCCCTGTCAGAAATGGCCTTCATAAGCATCTAGACCGCCTAATTGCCGCTCTCTATTGTCCTGACGCTTCAACGAATTCTGGAAAGTTATTCTGACTTACCGGGCTCCGGGCGGCGGGTATCGAGGTCGAACGATTGACCATCACTAAGCACGTGTACCTTGAGATCATAGATCGAAGGTGCCGAAGTGGTCTCGGCTTCGGCGACATCGGAATACGTTACGCCGCTGGCGTCGACCAGATAGACGGCACCGCTGCCCACTACCCGAAATTTATGCCCGGTAACGATGATACAGGTATCTTCGTCGATACCGATGCCGAGTTCGCGCGGGTTCTGCGACACTGCCCCGAGAAGCCGGCCAATGCGGCCTCGCTCGGCAAAGTGCTGGTCGATGATGACGTTAGGCAACAGGCCGAGCCCTGGCGCCATTCGTACATCGCCGCTTCTGAAGGAGGAGGCACTTGGCCCCTTGACCAGCATGGTTTCGCTCATCACCGAAGCACCGGCCGAGGTTCCGGCAATTATCCCGCCGGCGTCGAAAATCTGGCGAATGCGGTCGTAAACCGGCGTCCCGCCGATCTGGCTGGTTATGCGAAGCTGATCGCCGCCTGAAAAGAACACTGCGTTGACGTCTTTCAGCCCCTCGAGCTTGTCCGCGTGAGCGGCCTCAGACCGGTCCTCGATGTAAAGCTCCCTGACGTCGGAAATGCCAAGTTCCGCAAATGTAGCCTGGTATTTCTCGAGGTAACCCTCGGGGCTATGCGAAGCGACAGTGGCTAGTACCAGCCGGCCATTGGCGACAAGGCTGGCAACCTCCTTAAGAATGATCCGTTCGCCGTCGTGATCCTCATGCCCTCCAATGATGATCAAGGTCCCTTGCTTGTGGGCCGGGCTTTTCTCCTTCCGCTCACTCATGCGGTTCGTCTTTCTTGTTGGTATAGGCGACCGGCTGAGACATCTCGCTACTCTCCAGAGCGACCGCGAAATCCCGGCTGTTGTGGTGCCAGGCGAACCGGCCGTCAGGGGTCAGGAGGATCCCTCCAGCCTCCCCTTCGATTGCCTCCACTTGGTCTATGGCTTCGAGCAGCGCTTCATCGGGCGATGCACTGGCCAGCGCGTGCATGACGCGGGCGGCAAGCATTTTACGGGCAATGTGTTCGCCGTCGCCAGAAAATGCCACTCCCCCGATCTGGTCGTCCACGTAGTATCCGCAACCTGGCACCGGCGAGTCTCCGATCCGTCCAGGCGCACAACCATCCAGTCCTCCAGTCGAAGTCCCAGCGGCCATTCTCCCTCGCTGATCGAGGGCGACGCAGCCAACAGTGTCATGAGTTCCGTTTTTGCGAAGCCGCGCAGCTGGTGCGATGAGATCAGCCGGGTTGCAAAGTTCAAGGCGCTTTTCTGCAGCGAACCGCCGCGCGCCTTCTGCCGCCAGCAGGATCGGCTCCTCATGCAGCATTGCACGCGCAACGCTGACCGGATGCCTGACCCCCTTGATCACGGCAACTGCGCCGACGTTGAATCCGGTGCCCTCCATGACCCCCGAACACATCTCGACCTCTCCATCGGAGTTCAGGGCGGCGCCGTACCCGGCATTGAACGTCGGATCGGATTCGAGTTCTCGGATAGCCGCCTCGACAGCGTCAACCGCACCTCCGCCGGCCGCGAGTATTGCCCGGCCTGCCTCGATGGCAGCAAGGCAACCGCTGCGGTGAGCATCGGCCTCATCGGGTTCAATTTCCTTTGCACCGCCGTGCAGGATAAGGGCCCACATCACACCGCCTCGACGAGGTGCAAATCCAGATCTTTTGTCGGGCACACAACTGGCTTCGCCTTGTCGAAGGCAACGACCTGTTTCCAGGCTGCTTCCACATGATCGACGGTGAGAAAGACCAGGTCGCCCTCCTGTGCCAGTCGCATGGCCACGTCGATCGCCTCGGTTTCGGGGAGTACGACATGGATGCGGCTCGACGAGCACCCGGTAGACAGGGCGCCCTGCCGCAAGAGCGCCGCTAGCGTTTGAGGTTGGCGTCCCCGCAGTTCGTCGTCTTCCTTGAACACCACGACGTCGAAAATCCTTGCTGCCAATGCACCCATTTCAAGGATGTCGGAATCTCGGCGGTCACCGGCGATGCCGATAAGGCCAATCGTGCGCTGGTACTTGGGACGCATCTGATCGACCAGTTTGCCGATGGCTTGCAGCCCCGCCGGGTTGTGGCAGTAATCGACAATCGTTTTGAAGCCATGGCCATCAAAGACATTCATTCTCCCGGGGGACTGCTCGAACGACGTCGTAAACGTCTGCAATCCCGACCGTATCGTCTTCAGCTGCACGCCGTGACAGTACGCCATTGCAACGGCGGCAAGGGCGTTCGCAACGTTGAACTCTGCCCAGCCCTCGAAGGTGGCCGGGATTTCGGCCGCCTTCATCAGGTAAATCGACTCGTTGTTCTCATAGATGACAAGATCCCAGCCATCCTCCATCCGCTCGCGGCAGACAGCCCGCCCGCCTTCGGCGATATGCTGCCTCAAGAATTCCGGCCGCTCGCTTTCGTCCCTGAGCGAGAAATAGCAGATACTGCCGCCTGCGTGGCGCGCCATGTCGGCCGTGTATTCATTGTCCGCGTTGAGAATGCTCCAGCCGGAGCGTCGCACCGATTCCGTCACGACCGACTTTACCGCCGCAAGATCCTCGATCGTGTCGATACCGCGCAGCCCCAGATGGTCCTCGGTGACGTTGAGGACAGCGCCGATATCGCATTCGTCAAAGGCAAGGCCCTCGCGCAGCATGCCGCCGCGAGCGCATTCGAGAACGGCAACATCGACGCTCGGTTCTCGCAACACGATGCGCGCGCTTTGCGGGCCGGAACAGTCACCCGCCGCGATTTGTCGGCTATTCAGATAGATGCCAGTGGTTGAGGTCAAACCGACATTGACCCCGGTCTGTTCCAAAATATGCCCCAACATCCGGGCCGTCGTCGATTTTCCGTTGGTGCCGGTGATCGCAAAAATGGGAATGCGGCCATCGGTCCCTTTGGGGAACAGCAGTTCGAGTACCGGACGGGCCACGTTCCGAGGACGCCCCTGAAACGGCTCGAGATGCATGCGGAAACCCGGCCCCGCATTGACCTCGATGATCCCCCCGCCGGTCTCGAGGACTGACTTCCGGATATCCGGGCAGACAAAATCGATACCGGCGATATCAAGCCCGACAATCTGGGCGGCCCGTCGCGCGATCAAGGCGTTATCGGGGTGAATTTCATCGGTGCGGTCAATCGCCGTCCCCCCGGTCGAGAGGTTTGCGGTCGGGCGCAGCATCACGGTTTGCCCGGACGCCGGAACACTGGTGAGGTCCAGGTTCGCGCGACGTAGAAAATATTCGACGGACTCATCGGTCTCGATGCGCGTAAGCACCGACGAATGCCCCTGGCCGCGCCGCGGGTCGAGGTTCACTTCGGCGATCAACTCGGCAATGGAGCTATGACCGTCCCCCACCACATGAGCCGGGATGCGCTCGGCGAGGGCGACTACCTCGCCACCGATGACCAGGATGCGATGGTCGGCGCCGGCGAAGAATTGCTCGACGATGACCGTGCGGCCATGTTCGCGAGCCTGCTCGAAGCCCCAGCGAACCTGCTCCGCATTAGCGAGATCGATGTTCACGCCGCGGCCGTGATTGCCGTCAAGCGGTTTCGTCACGACCGGATAACCAAGCCGGGCTGCGGCGGCACAGGCTTCATCGGCCGTGCGCACGAGTTCGCCTTTCGGCACCGGCAATGCCGCTTGGCTAAGGAGCAGTTTGGTGAGATCTTTGTCGGCGGCAATGCCGGTGGCGACTTCGGACGTCAAATCGCTGCAGCTTGCGCAGATCCGCTTTTGATGCCGGCCCTGGCCGAGCAGAACGAGGCTCGACTCATCTTGTCTGGTGAAGGGGATGCCCCGCCGCTCTGCTTCGTGGACAAGCGACGCGGTGGTGGGGCCAAAGGCTCTGCCGGCAGCAAGCGAGCGAAGGCGATCTAACCCCGCCGAAAAATCGAACGATTCTGCGGATTTTTCAGCGTCCAAAATTGTTGCCGCCAGAATTTCATCGTCCGGGGCCGTTTCGACAATTCGGTCGGGGTCTCCGAGGCCTTGCAGATTTGCCGGAAGCACGGAGTCGATCAGTTCAAGGGCAAGCCGCCCGGCTGCTAACCCCACCTGCTCGTCAATGAATGAATACATGACGTAATATCGCCCGGGTTGACCCTTGACCGAGCGCGTCTTTCCCCGCGTCACCCGGTCGCCGACCATGCTTTGCAGTTCGAGGGCTACATGTTCGGCGACGTGGCCGAGCCAGGTCCCTTCACGCATCCGCCGAATAAAGCCCCCGGCTTCCCCATAGCTGCAACCATGCTCGTCCAAGCCAGGGAGAACGTGAGTCAGCGCTTCGGTAAAACCGGGCAGTTTGTCGGTTGGAAAGGCCTCCAAGGAACCGAGGTCGAGTTCTATCCGGATCATCGGCAGGTGACTGTAAAGATGAGGGCCACGAAAAACCCGTGCTTCGTTGACACGCATGGAAACGTGCTGCGCAATGGCAGCCTGAGCTTCGCTCATTTGAATATTCCTTTGAGCCAACGGCGGCGTATATTTGTCTGATCAACCAAGGGGCCGGCAGAGCGTTCCGGGCTTTCTGCGCCGAGGACTTACTAAGACCTCGATCCAAGGCAGGCGCTAACAAAAGTTAGGGGAACTGCGGATTGCTCATTTGGCAGCTGTTTCAAGTCACAAGTAGAGTTCGGAATCGTCATTCCGCAGGTTGAGGTGCGTCAGCGCGGGTCAGCGCTCTACCGCTTGCAGGTCAGCAATGTCTGGGTCGGGAGCGAGGACAACATGGCAATGCCAATGTATTGCGGCTATGGGATCAAGGGTGTCGATCCTCTGGAGCGTGTTCGGGGCGATTACTTCGCCGATGGCAACTATCTCGAGGTCCGGCGGGCCTCGGCGCAGGTACAAAAGGGCATGTGCAATCGCCTTGGCCCGATGACTCGACGGCTTCGCTCCCTTGCATCAAGCGTTGCGGCGAGCGATGTTGTCTGGAACGGCAACCTCCCAAAAATTCTGGGCTAGCTGCATCAGCGCCTCACGCATCGAACTTCCAGCCATGGCTCGCCCGTGGCCGGTTATCAGCAATTCCGGCTGGAGCGCAGCGAGCGTCGCGACAGAGGCGGCCGCACTGTGCCAATCCGGCGTGAAATAGCGCGGCGGTCCGTGCATTTCAGGCTCTTGCACCATGACCTCGTAGACCGACTCCTGGCCGGTCGTGACCACCGCGTCAGCCGCGATGAGGGTCCGGCCGAACTCATGCCAGAGCGCGATTTGCCCCGGGGCGTGTCCTGGAACATGGATCCAGGTCCAGCCGGGCATGTGGGGGACGCTGCCGTCGGCAGGGAGAATTTTTAGCCTCGCGCCGACGTCGACGGGTTCGCGAGGAAAGAGTGGCGACAGGAGTGGCATCAGGCCCCCGCCAGCACCCGCATTGGGCGGCGGATATCGCAGGCTGCCGTCCAGATAAGGCTTCTCGGTCAAATGCGTGTAGACCGGAGCATCCCAGTGATCGGCAAGCTCCACAAGCGCTCCAACGTGATCGAAATGCCCGTGCGTTATTATGATCGCTGCCGGTCGACTGGTTTCGCCAAAGCGACTGGCCGCCGCGTCCTTGATAGCTTTGGCAGCGCCAGGGATGCCTGCGTCGATCAACACCCAGCCGCGGTCACCAGCCGCTGGCAAGCCATGGAAGATAACATTAACCAACGTTGTGCGACGGTAGGCGAGGTCCGCTGCAATCTCGTGGAGATGCTCGGCAAGCTGGCGCTCTGGAGCTAGTGCGACCGGTTGCAGCGGTATTTGGCTTGCCATGTCGCACCCTGTATATTGAGCGGTCTCAACCTAATGAGCGTGTTACGGTTCCGAGAGGGCAACTTCGAACGATATGGGAAGGCCAGACGCTCGCAAATCCTGACAATTGGAGCATAGAGAACGCGAGGTGCCCCTATGCGCACGCTCCAAGTTTCAACGAGGGATATTGTGCGGCCACGTTTCGGACGGCCCTAAAGTACCAGTCTTGCGCCGAAAAAAGGACGCGACAAGCAATTTGCAAAGCGCAGCTAACGCTTGGTTTTGACCCAACTGTCGATCTTGACCTGGATCATCAGGATGCATTCACCTCGGGAGGACGCCTGCACCCTTTCCTGCGTCTCTGGAAGGTCCAGCGTCACCGCCATCCAGACAATCCCCACGTCACCAATTCGGTAGCGAAACCTTCGGTAGTCGCAGGTTTCAAACGTCGACACTGCAGACTCCTGGAAGCGACCAATCATAGGCAGAAAAACACCGCGTCGCAGAGGCAACAATAAACCTTGTTAAAGACACCGGCACCAATTTTTGCGGAGACTTTCTGCAACTCCAGCCGCCGGATGGCAGATAGCTCCGGCTACCCGATTTGCCTGTTGATTGACCGGCCCCTGCGGAGGCTGCGGCCTTCTCCCTCCCGCGCTGGCAACTCGATGAAAACAACCGAAGCAAGTGCACTGCAGCGGCCGCTGCCTAACGGCGTGCTCAAGATCGTTGCCATGGGTGCGAAGGAGGATCCGCCGCCCGAGCGCTACCCTGCTTCTGCAGCCCAGCAGCGGCCTGTTCCGACAATCTCCCTCATAAGCGGTAGCTGCATTACCACGCGACCCACCGGCGATAGGGTGCCGAGGTCCTGGCGCAACAGCGCAAGGCAACCGAGGAGGATATATCCATGCGCTCGCTTGCAATTCTCACAGCCGGCTTACTCTGCGTATCGTCCAGTGCCGGGTTCGCCCAGGACGCACCGGTTCCCGGCGTTATCGCTTCGGGGCCACCAGTCGACATTTTCATGGAAGTGACAACCGGATCCAATGGTGAGCCAATCCTGTCGGCCAACGAGTTCGAGCTGGTCACCGGCGGCTACTATCGCTTCAATTTCGTCTGCCCAGATGCCAAGGACGATTCCACCGGGTTCCACCTCGAGGTCAACCGGGTGCTCGAGAACTCGCACCTGCGCGTCGTTAGCATCGGTGACATCGAAGTCTATCTGCAGGGCCTGAGCTTCCGAGCCTTGGAGTGCGACGAGGCGGGAGCCGCACGGTTCAGCTTCCATCCAATGCGGCCTGGCACCTACGAGATCTATGTCCGTGACCACTCCGAGCCGCCGCAGGAAGCCCTGGGGCAGTTCCTCGTGCAATAAGACCAAGTCGGGCTGCCGCTGGTGCGGCAGTCATTCACCACGAGCGTGACCCTACTTCCCATCCTGCGCTGCTGCCACTACGACGCCAGTCGCTAGCCATTCCACTTCATGCCCATATAGAGTTCTCCGGACTCCAGCTCCATAAGCATCTGGGCCAGATGTCGCTGCTTGGTGTCTTCTCGTTTCACTTTATTGATCCACAGAAGGTAGTCGTTGCGCTGATAAGAAGGGCGGGCCTCGTATCTTTCTCGTAATCCGCGGACCTCCAAAGCATCGCGGACGAACTCAGGCATAGTTTCGCGCTTGCGCAAGGGACGGAGGGCCGGGCTCATTTCAACCGAGCCCGTGCTACAACCTCGGAGTTGAGATTGGTCCCGACTGAGCCCTTACGCACCGCTGCAACTGTCATGACAGGCACTCCTCAAAGTCCGGCGACATCGTCATATCCTGCCGTGCTGACACGAGTTGTCAGGGTGAAAGGCGGTATTAGGATACGTGTCAGTACCGTTCGGGGTCTAGAGACGTGTGCCAGCCTTTGCGCCCCGGTTCTCACCCGATCGCCGGTAACGGCAATCGAGCATTCTCGACGATGCAGGAGATCGCAGCTGCAAGATCGCTAACATGGGACCGTCGCATCAGAGATCCGCCAAGGCGTGGATTAATCTCGAACACCTTGAGATGCCCATCGGCTGTAAACCTGTAGTCGATACTGACCGGTCCGCTGAAACTGAGTGGCTCAAGGAAGCGTGCGAATACGAGCAAAGTCTCCAGTGAGGCTTCCACCTTTGAAATCGAGAGCCGAGTGCCAGATCGCTGGATAGGGCCGCTCAGTTCGTACACATAGGAGCACTGCCATAGAATCTTTCCGTCGCGACAGACGGCGTGGGTGACATAGTCCCTTACTCCAGGGATCAACTCTTGAAGAATGTACGGCCGATCGCGCCAAATCGACTGGGTCAGCAATTTGTGCAGGTGAACCTGACTGTTGACGACCTCGATCCCCGCACCGGCATTCAAGTCCACCCGCTTCAGGACACACGGGAATTGCAAGTCCGCTATCGAATAGGCAGTCGGGCAAAACTCGGCGAGACCGGTCGACTGAACGTATGCTGCAAACTTGCTCTTGTCTGACAGAATGGCGAGGGCCGTGAGCTCAGGCGCAAGACTGGAAAAGGTTTTCGGACAAGAGCGGATATGGCGCTCCAGCAAAGGCACAACGACAGTTCGGCAGCCGGCATCGTCAACGGGGCTGGCGGATAGCTCTCCCTGCAAGACGACCGTCCCAGTCCCTCGGGTCAGTTCCCAGACCTTGGAATCGACCGCAATGGCTTTCATCCATGAGTCGCTATGCGTTCCATAGATAATCACGCGTGATTTCGTGTCGTGTTGGCTCATCGGCCCTGGCCCATGCGAATGGAGTGCACTGCGAAGCGCGACGATATGATTCGAAGGCGTCCGATCGATCATCGTTATCGCAACTGTCGGCAGGACCTACCCCGATTTTCAATGGCTGACCGGCCAAGTAACTGAAATCTCGACTCCTGCAAGCAGGCTTTGCAGGATCGCTCTGCTCCCCCGACCTTCAAAGCCTTGCGCATTGTCGTCAAAACCGCTGGCCCGCGGGTGCTGCTGTACGCACGATTCTCAGGTCTGCAATGGGCCCCGATCAGTCCAGCTTCCGACCGGGCCAGTCGCGTCCTGAAGCGTGCCGACATAACCAAGCCCGTCGCCAGTGACGTCGTCAAACGACCCCTCGCCATAGGCGAGCATCCAGCGAATTTCGCCCGTGTCATGGCGCGTCATCCAATAGTGAAAAACGAAGTTTTCGCGAAGAGACGGGTTTAGGGCCGGCCCGGCAGTGGCAGACGTGTTCGGTAAGTCATCGGAATGCGTAGCGGCCCGGACAAGGTCGATGGTCACCAGACCGAACTCCCAACTCATGCGCCCGAGATTTGGTTTTAATGCCAAGTCGGTTGGGGAACTGATGATAGCCCTAGTTCGCTCATCGATTGCGTTTTGACCACATCCTCAACAAACGCGGTCGGCCCCAGGCACATATCTGGGTTGTCTTCAGTCGAAACTGCTTACGCGCGGACAGCGCTTAGACGCCCTAGGCAAGCTGGCGACGACGCAGAATGGAGGAGCGAGGCCCTGTCACTTGAACCTGAGCATAGCGACTGTCTTCAGCTGAGCTTTTCTAGCGAGAGATTTCGCAGAATGCACCCCTCGTTGCCCTCGGCGCTAATCGAAAAGCCCTGCGGAGTAGGCGAAATCACGCAGGTCATTGGGAATTGAGCGGTACCGACTGGCCCGGCAGCATCCGTAAGAGTCAGGTTGGCTCCCTCGATCTCGTAGCTGCCAGAGACCAAGTCTTGGGGCGCACTCGGCAGCACCCCTTGGCTCAGGGTGAAGGTGCCATCTGCCTCGAAATTTGCTGACAAAAGTCGACCATTTGACAACGCTGCGACGTATCGACCAGGCGCGAACCCTGCTTCCACAGTCGCTGCCATGCTCGTCGTCTCTTCTTGCGCTACCCCAATCTGCCGTTCGAGCTCAGCCAGATCCGTGCCACGCTCGGCAAGCGTATCGGTGAGCGCGATTATCTGATCCTGCAGCAGAGCGCGCTGTTGGTCCGAACTCGCAACCTCTTCACTCAGGCTGGTCCGGCGTACCTCAAGTTCGGCGATTGCCGCTTCGAGCTTACCTCGACTGTCGGCGAGTTCGGCTTCGGCTTGGCGCGCTTCAGCAATTTTCAGTTGCGCATCGGACTCCGCCTCGCGAGCCTCCTGCAATCGTCGCTCAAGGTCGGCCACTTGCTCTGCACTGGTGGATGTCTCTTCGTTAAGCTGAGCGAGTGTTTCACGTACGCCTGCCTCTTCAGAGCGAGCAGCCTCGAGGCGACCACCCACGTCGGCCAGCTCAGCTGAACGCTGGGAAATTTCGCTCTCGACTGTGACTAGTTCAGCTCTCCGGCCTTCCAGATCCTGGCTGACAGTGCCTAGCTCCGTCTGAGCGCTTTCCAGTTCGCCACGCCGCGTTTCGAGTGCAGCAACCACTTCCGCGAGCTGGTTTTCAGCAACACTTCGATCGGCTGCCGCTGTAGTGCTGCCGGCCACCAGTTGCGCCCGTTGCGCCTCGAGAGTCGCAATCTCTTGAGTGAGCGCCTCGAGGCTCCCTGAGGCACTATCGCGCGCCTGCAGTTCCTGAGTGAGCTGGTTTTCCCGACCGACGAGTTCGCTTATGCGCGTCTCTGCCTGCCTCTGACTCCCGCTGGAGGAAATCCAGACGATCAAAAGCCCAAGCCACCCCAAAACCGCTAATCCCGCGAGGAGGAGAAACCAAGGGTCGCGCATGCGTATCGAAAGTGAGTTTGCCATAGCTCAAGCTAGCAACATCGTGCGCTAGCTGTCTATCCTCGTGCCTTGCTCTTGGTCAGGAATGGAGTACGGCGTTTAGCGAGGCTTCATCCATCCTCCGGCTAGGCCCCAGGCCGGCGGGCGAAGCTTGAAGGAGATCGTGCAGCCAATGCCGCAATCGATCATGTGCAACCTATAACTGGCTATGCTCGGTTGTTCAGAAAGGCCGCGGTGGAGTGCCTGTTGAGCCTGACCGGCCCGACGGCCTGCGACGGCCCTCAGCAATAAGCTGCCCTTGCCGACTATCTTCGTCTGTCGGGGCCTCGCGCGACGAACACAGCGCCAGCTGGCGTTAGAGCTCCTCGTGCGTGGCAGGATTGCCGTCGAACAGGCGGCCATTGGAGCGGGTCAGTTCTCCGATAAGGCGCATATCGCTGTCGTCGAGCGCAAAATCCTCAACCTGCAGATTTTCAACCCGCCGTGACGGCGTTGCAGATTTCGGAATCGGCAGCACATCGAGTTCAAGGTGCCAGCGTAGAACCACCTGGGCCGGGGTGCGGTCGTGCTTTTGCGCCACTTCGAGAATGTTGGCCTCCGTCAGCAGTGACATCCCCTTCCCGAGCGGCGTCCAGGCCTGCGAGAGGATCCCCCTGGCTTCATTTGCTTCGCGCTGTTCTGCCTGGTTGAAATAGGGATGGAGCTCGATCTGATTGACGCTCGGCGCCACGCCGGTCTTTTCGATCAGTCGGTCAAGGTGCTCGGGCAGAAAGTTCGACACCCCGATTGACCGGAGCAGGCCGCGCTCGCGCGCTTCGATCATCGCCTCCCAAGCCTCGAGGAACAGGTCCTGGCTGGGGTTTGGCCAATGGATCAGATAGAGGTCCAGGTAGTCGAGCCCCGTTCGCAGCACCGACTCCTCGATGGCCGTGATCGCAGCCGCCTTACGATGATGGCGTCCGGGGAGCTTGGAGGTAACGCGCACGTCCTCGCGCGGAACGCCTGACTGGCGCACGGCACGACCGACGGCACCCTCGTTTTCGTAATTGACTGCCGAGTCCAACAGCCGGTAGCCCTCGTGAAGCGCCGCTGCCATGGCCTCTGCACCGGCAATTCCTCGCAAGGCATAAGTGCCGAGCCCCACTGCTGGAAGTGTCGTGCCGTCATTCAATGTATGTAGGTTCATTGCCCAGCTTTCCGTGTGCGCACCCTGTGAAGCATCACAACGCGGGCCGGTAAATAGGATGATGGGCTTAGCGGGGCCTCACGCTGTCAATGGCAACGTTGGGGCCGTAAGCGCAATAACGGCTTTTGGTGGCCGGGTGTCCATGGTGGACATTGGGCCTACGGTTGGGCTGATGACAGACACCGGACTGCCAGCCGACGCCCGTGAACGTTCAGGTGAATATCTGTAAGCCATTTCTTTGCCTTTCGGTGCAAAGCGCCGCGGAAAGTGAGTATGACTTTCCCGCACGGCCACGGGCTCCGGGAGACGCAGCTGACCAATCTCATTCCCGCCACGGTACTGCGCATGCTGCTGCTGCTGCGCGCACGCTCCGAAAGCACCGATTTCTCCCAGCGACTCACGGCTCCGGTCGACAATGCCCTGCCGCCGCGCATCCGGCCGCGGCAGCGGGCAAGTGCGGATTCGGCGCGCGGGCTGTGGGCGCAGTTGCGCGAGCATGGACATGCTTCGGCAATCGATGAGCAGGCTATTGCGGACCCGGCCAGTCTTGATCTGGCGGAAGCCTATGGCCGTAATATCGAGAGTTTCATCGGCACGGTGAAAGTGCCGCTGGGTGTGGTCGGGCCCCTGCGCATCAACGGCCTCAATGCGCATGGCGATTATTACGTGCCGCTGGCGACCACCGAGGCAGCGCTCGTTGCCTCTTATGGGCGCGGCGCCGAGGTCGCGGCTCAGGCGGGCGGTATTACTTCGGCGATGATCGGTGAGGGCGTGTTGCGGACGCCGGCCTTCGTGTTTCGCGACATGCTCGAAGCCGGCATCTTCATCAACTGGGTCGCCCAAAATGTCGACGCGTTGAAGACGGCTGCCGAGGCGACAACACACCACGGCAAGCTGATCACCATCGAGCCCTTCATGGACAGCGACATCGTGTTCCTCATCTGCCGCTATACGACCGGCGATGCGGCGGGGCAGAACATGGTGACGGTAGCGACCGAGGCGCTGTGCGCCCATATCGTCGCGCATATGCCGGCCGCGCCTCGGCATTGGTTCATCGAAGGCAATTTCTCCGGCGACAAGAAAGCCTCCTATCTGGGGCTGCATATGGGACGGGGCCGCAAGGTCACGGCGAGCGTTGAACTGGCCGACGCGCTGATCCGCAAATGGCTGCATGTCGAGCCCGAGGCGATGCTGGCCTATGGTCGCGTCGCTGCCCTGGGGTCGACGCTGAGCGGACAGCTTGGTGCCCAGGCGCATTATGCCAATGGACTTGCCGCCTTCTATATCGCCACCGGCCAAGACGCCGCCTGCGTTGCCGAGTCCGCTGTCGGTTTCACCCGGGCCGAACGGCGCGACGGCGGCGTGTTCTTCTCGGTGACCATGCCCAATATCGTCGTTGGTTCGGTCGGCGGCGGCACCGGCTTGCCCAGTCAGGCCGCAGCGCTCGGCATTATGGGCCTTCGGGGCGAAGGCAAGGCGGCAGCCCTAGCTGAGGTAGTTGGCGCACTCTGCCTGTGCGGCGAAATCTCCATCATCGCCGCCATCGCGGCCGGGCATTTCACCCGCGCCCATGCCAAGCTGGCACGGCTGCGATGACACTGGCAGCGTCGCATCCCGAGGCCGGCGGGAGCCTTTGGCGCCGACTCTGGCTCTATCAGGCGGAACGCTTTCCGCTGGGAAAGACGGCAGTGTTGCTGGCGGCCTTCTCTGCCTCGAGCATCAGCCTCTCTGCGCACCTGGCCGGCCGGCCGCTACCGGATTGGGGTGTGTTCGTCGCCGCCTGGCTGGTCGCCATCATTTTCCTCTTTCAGCTCCGCGCCTGCGATGAGTTCAAGGACCTGGAGGATGACCGGCTGTATCGACCCGAGCGGCCCATCCCCTCCGGTCTCGTCAGCCTGCGCCTGATCCTGTCGCTGGCCGCTCTGGCGGCCCTCCTCGCCATCGGCCTCACCCTCGCCATCACGCCGATGCTGTTGTTGCCGCTGGCGCTGATCTGGGTCTGGCTGGGCCTGATGACGGCGGAGTTCTTCGTCCCCGCCTGGCTCAAGGCGCGGCCATTTTTCTACCTCGTCTCGCATATGGCCATCATGGCCTTTATCGATCTCTACCTCACCGGTGCCGAGTGGGTCCCGCATGGATGGCTGCCGCCTGCCGGCATGTGGGCCTTTCTGGCGCTGAGCCTCGTCAATGGCTGCGTGCTGGAAATCGGCCGCAAGACCTGGGCGCCAGCCAGCGAAAAGGCTGGCGTCGAAACCTATTCGTCCCTCCTTGGCCCGACCCGTTCGGCCCAGCTGTGGCTTGTCGTAGGGGCGCTTGCGTGGCTGCTGCTGCTGTCCATCGGCTTCCTCGTCGGTGCGCCGCTAACGATTGGCGGCGTCAGTGCTGTCCTGCTTGCTGTCATGGCTGCCACGGTGTGGCGCTTCATCGGCGACCCGACTGCAGACGGTCAGCGCCGCATCGATGGTTTTGCCGGTATCTGGGTACTCGCCTGCTATCTACTCGCCGGCGCTGTGCCGTTGCTGCCCGCTGGACTGACGCCGTGACCGGTGCGCTCTTTGCCATGGATTCTGGGCAGGGTGCCGACAGCGTCGGCGGCAAGGCGGCCGTGCTGATGCAACTGGTCGCCAAGGGCTTCGATATCCCCGCCTTCCTGTCGTTGACGCCGGATGCTTTCGTTGACGGCATCCTCGCGGCGGATCACGTTTCAGCTCTCATACAGCAACTGCCGCTCCTTGGCCCTGGCCCCTACGCAGTTCGCTCCTCGGGGCGCGATGAAGACGGTCAAAGTAATTCTCACGCCGGGCAATTCCTTTCGGTGCTGGACGTCGCCGCCGGTGACGTCCCGGTCGCTGCCGCACGTGTGTGGCGCAGCGGCCTTGCCGACAATGTCGCGGAGTATCGCAACGTGCAGGGGCTGGCAGGGGATGGCGGGGCGCCGGCTGTGCTGATCCAGCAAATGGTCGATGCCCGCTGTGCCGGCGTGGCCTTCACCGCCGACCCGGTCAGCGGTCGCACCGACCGTATCGTCGTCTCGGCCATTGCCGGCCTAGCCGATCGTCTGGTCGGCGGCGAGGAGGATGGCGAGACCTACAGCATCGACAAGGCCACTGGCGCCACGCTGGAACAGCCCGAGGCGCCGATCCTGGTGCCTGCCGATCTCGTCGCGTTGCATCGATTGGGCCGGCAGCTTGAAGCCGCGCTGGGCGGACCACAGGATTTTGAATGGGCCATCGAGGGTTCGCGGCTGCGCCTGCTGCAGGCCCGTCCGATCACTACGGCCCTGCTCGCGCCAGCCATTGTCGACGAGCATCTGCTGGTGTTCGACAATTCCAACATCGTCGAAAGCTATCCCGGCCTTGTCTCGCCGCTGACCTATAGCTTCGCGCAATACGCCTATTCACGGGTCTACCGCGCCTTTGTTCGCGTCGTGGGGGTTGGCGAAGACACGGTTCGCGACAATGCCGCCGTGTTCGACAACATGCTCTCGCGGATTGATGGAAGGGTCTATTACAACCTCGGCAACTGGTATCGGGCGCTGGCCCTGCTCCCAGGATTTTCCATCAATCGTGGCTTCATGGAAACCATGATGGGCGTCAACGAGAAGCTGCCGCCCGATTTCGTGACCGCCATGGCGCCGTCGCCCGCCGGGTCGATGGCCAAGGCGCGCGAGTGGCTGCGCCTCGGGGGCGTGGCCGTGCGGCTGCTGTGGGCGGCGCTCCGGCTCGATGGCACGATCAAGGACTTCTACCGCCGCCTCAATGCCGCGCTGGCCGAGCCGGCTGCCAGTTACGACCGACTGCCCACCTCGGCCCTTGCAATGCGCTATCGTCGCATCGAGGCCGATCTGCTCGATCGTTGGGACGCGCCGCTGATTAACGACTTCCTTTGCATGATTGCCTTCGGCGCCTCCCGCAACCTGCTGGAGCGCTGGGGTGGTCCCGCCGGCCTCGAACTGCATAACGAGGCCATGATCGGGCAAGGGGATATGATTTCAGCCGAACCGGCCCGCCGCATCCAGGCCATGGGACGCCTTGCCACACGAGATGCGGCGCTGATCGAGGCGCTTGCCGAGGGCAAGGGCCATCTATTGGCGACCAGCCCAACGCTCCAGCAGTCCGTGGTCGACTATCTCGACAAATTTGCCGAGCGCTGCACCGAGGAACTCAAGCTCGAAAGCGTGACGTTGGACCGCGATCCATCCCCGCTGTATCGGGCCATCGCCGCCGCGGCCACAGCGCCCGCGGTGCGGTCCGAACCGGCACCGGCGGCGATCACGCTCGGGACGCTCCTCGCCGGCAAGCCAGTGCGGCGGAGGCTGGCTGGCTTCGCACTGGGCTGGGCCAAGCGCCGCGTGCGCGACCGCGAGAACCTGCGCTTCGAGCGCACCCGCATCTTTGGTCGCGCCCGTAGTCTGCTCCGTGCCGTCGGCCGCCAATTCCACGCCCAAGGGCTGATCGAGGCCGGTGACGACGTGTTCTTCCTCACCATCGGCGAGGTGTTGGGCGCAATCGAGGGCTTCGCGGTGGATTCCGACCTTGCCGCCATTGTCCGTCTGCGCAAAGCCGAGACGGAAGCGGCTGCCGCGCGTCCCGAGCCCGGCGAGCGCCTTTTGGTGCGCGGCGGCGCCGTCGCCGGCCTGCGATCGCGTCCTGCCGCTGCCGTTCGCCCCATCGATACCGCGACCACTCGAAGCGGCACCGGCTGCAGCGCTGGCAAGATCACCGCCGTGGCGCGCGTGGTGCGCGACCCACGGGCGCAGGGCCTGCAGCGCGGCGAGATTCTCGTGGCGCGCCACACCGATCCGGGCTGGATCGCCATTTTCAGCAATGCCGCAGCGATCGTCGTCGAGCGGGGCAGTCTCCTGTCGCATTCGGCAATCGTGGCGCGCGAACTGGGCATTCCCTGCGTAGTGGGCCTCAAAGGCGCCATGGACTGGATCGAGGACGGCCAGACCATCGAGGTCGACGGCGCCACAGGCCAGGTGAGGAAACTCTGATGGCGGAAGCCGATATCGCCGGTCGCGCGCGCTTCGACGCCATCCGCTACGCCCAGCTTTGGGAGGATGCCGATGTGTTGGTCGATGCCCTCGCAACGCCACCCGGCGCGACATTGGTCTCCATCGCCTCGGCTGGCGACAATGCGCTGGCCATGCTGCTGCTCGACCCGGCCCGCGTCGTCACCATCGACCTGTCGCTGGCGCAGATCGCCTGCCTTGCCATTCGCATCGCTGCCTATCGCTGCCTCGATCATGCGGGTTTTCTCGAACTGATGGGCTCGCGCCCGTCATCGCGACGCGGCGAATTGCTCGACACGGTAGCCCGCGGGCTCGACGCGACCGACCAGGCATTCTGGGCGGAGCGGCGCGGTGGGGTCATCCGCTATGGTCTGGGGGGTGTCGGCAAGTTCGAGAACTATTTCCGCATCTTCCGCACCTATCTGCTGCCACTGGCGCAAAGCCGGTCCACCATCGACGAAGTGTTCCGCACGAAGCCGAAGCCTGAGCGCGCAGCGTTCTTTGATCGTCGCTGGAACAACTGGCGCTGGCAACTGACGCTCAAGCTGTTCTTTTCCAATTTCGTCATGGGTCGGCTGGGGCGCGACCCGGCCTTCTTCGATCATGTCGAGGGCAGCCTTGCCGACCATGTCGCGCGGCAATTGCGCCATGCCGGTGTCGATCTCGATCCGGCCGACAACCCATATCTGCACTGGATTCTCAAGGGGACACACGGCACGGCACTGCCCTTGGCCTGGCGGCCGGAGCATTTCGCGACCATCCGTTCGCGCCTCGACCGGCTGGAACTGCGGTGCGGCGCGCTTGAGGCTTTCGTGGCCACCGGCGAGACAGCCGATGGCTTCAACCTCTCCGATATCTTCGAGTATATGCCAACCGACATTTTTACCTCGGTCTATGGCTCCATCCTTGGTGCGGCGAATCCCGGGGCCCGGTTGGTCTACTGGAACATGATGGTGCCCCGCCGCGTGCCCCCGGCTTTTGCCGATCGCGTCGAGCGCCTCGTGGCCGTGGAGACTACGGGTCGGGCCGCGGACAAAGCATTCTTTTATTCCGATTTCGTGGTGGAGCGGGTGCGGTGAGCCTGACGCCGGCCGACGGCATTGTCATCGCGGCGATCCTCCTGGCCATTCCGGCGCTGATGCTGCTGGTTCGTGTGTTCGGCCGACGCTTTGACTGGAATCCGGAGGTCAGCCGCAAGCTGGTGCATGTCGGGACCGGTAGCCTGGCACTGACTTTTCCGCTGCTGTTTTCCAATCCGCTGCCAGTCCTGGTCCTCCTCGCCATTGCCATACCGTTGATGTTCGCCATCCGCAGCGGGCTGCTGGGTGGCTTGGGCGCGGCCCTGCATGGCGTCGAGCGCCAGTCCTATGGCGAGATCTATCTCGGCTTGGCCATCGCCATCACCTTCCTGCGGGCCGACGAGCAGCCGGTGCTGTACGTGCTGCCCATCCTTGTCATCACCCTTTCCGACACCGCCGCCGCCCTGGTCGGCACCGCCTATGCGCGGCAGCGCTTTGCGGTAGAGGGCGGCGCCAAGAGCATCGAAGGTGTGATCGTCTTCTTCGTCGTCACCTGGCTGGCCAGCCTTATCATGCTGGTGCTGATGACCGATGCGGCGCCGCTGAACCTGGTGCTGATCTCAATGCTGCTGGCGGCGTTCTGCGCGCTGGTCGAGGTCGATTCCTGGCGCGGGCTCGACAATCTCTTCGTACCCATCGGCGCCGTCCTGCTGCTCGCCCGGTATCTCGGCAGCAGTCCCGCCGAATTGGCCTCCAGCGCCGCCGTCTTCCTGCTTTTCCTCGGTTTAGTGCTGGCCATGGCCCCGATGCTGCGCCTGCCGCAGCAGGCCGCGCGCGCCCATGCCATCCTGCTGTTTCTCATTCTCTCCATCGTCTCGCTGCATAATGTCATCCTGCCAGCGCTGGCCATCATTGCTCATTTGGCTGCCCGCACCTTGCGCCCCTGCCATAGCGAACGTCCCGATTTCGACCTGTTGTATGTCGCGGCCATGGTGTCGTTGTTCTGGATGTTCGTGGGTGATGCGGTCGATCGGTCGGTCATCAGCCTTTTCAACCTCACCTTTGCTGGCGCGGGCCTCGGTTTTCTCGTCCTGGTGCTGGTCGGCTTTTGGCGCCTGCTCCTGGTGCCGTCCATGATCGTGGCCGGGGCTATCCTGCTTTGGGTGACCGAGACCAATCTGCCCTATTCGCGCTGGTTCATGCCAAGCGCTCTCGAAGTCGCCGTCGCGCTGAGTGTCACGGTTGCGCTGCCGATATGGCGTCCGGGTTGGTTCGACAGCCAACGCAGCCTGCGCATCTTTGCCCTGGCCATGCTTGTACCGCTGGTCCTGTGCCTTCGTGGAGTGCTCATGCCATGACCGAACCCCAGTCGATAAGCCGCCCCGGCGCCGCGCTTCGCCTTTATCGCGACGCCCCCGCCTGGGATGGCATGCGCTGCGCCGCCATCGGTGGCCTGGTCTTCGAGGAACCCGGAGCGGCTGCCCAATTGCTCGTGGAGACTCTGGCTGTGCTCAAGGCCGAGGGTTTTGGCGGCGCGCTGGGGCCGATGGATGGCGATACCTGGCATAGCTACCGCACCGTCACCGAGTCTGACGGCTCTCCCGCCTTCGCGCTCGAACCGCGTAGCGGCGCGCTTGACTATGCGGCGCTGCTGGCCGCCGGCTTCCTGCCCGTTTCGAACTATGTCTCCTCGCGCGCCCGTCTCGCCGACACGTTGGGCGAGGAACTGGTGACCATGCCCGGCATCACCGTCACCGCCTGGGATGGCACTGGCGCCGAGAAACTGATCGCCAACGTCTTCGCCATGTCAGGCAGTGCCTTTGCCGGCAATCATTTTTTCAAGCCTATCGGCCTTGATGCCTTCCTCGCGCTGTATCGCCCCATCCTGCCGATGCTCGATCCCCGTCACATCCTCTTTGCTCATACCGAAGCGGGCGATCTGCTCGGCTTTCTCTTCGGCTATCCCGATCGCCTGGCACCGGGCAATCCGGCGGCAGTGCTGAAGACCTATGCCAGCGGCCGGCGCGGCGTCGGCCATCTGCTGGCCGATCAGTATCATCGCCGGGCCATTGCCATGGGGCACGAGGAGGTCATCCACGCGCTGATGCATGAGACCAATGTGTCGAGGGCGCGCAGTGTCCGCCACAATGCCCAGGTCTTTCGCCGCTATGCGCTAATGGGTCGAAGGCTCTAGCTTTGAATCTCATCGCGGGCTTCCTCGAAACGGCCGAGCGGCACGGCAGTCGGACGGCCATAATTGCCGGCAATGGCGAGACAATCAGCTTTGCCGACCTCGCCCGCCGCTCCGGCGCTCTGGCGCAAGGCTGGCATCGCGCGGGCTTGCGCCAAGGCGACCGTGTGCTCGTCGCCATGTCGGTGGGAATCGACCTTTACGCCTCCATCGCGGCGCTCTGGCGGGTCGGTGCCACCATCGTCTTTCCTGAACCGGCCCTGGGCCTGGCCGGCCTGCGCCATGCCGTGCGCCTGACGCGGCCACGGGCGTTGCTGACCAGCGGCGCCTATGGGCTCATCCGCCTCGTCTTGCCAGAACTCTGGGGTGTCGGGCTCCATCTTGGTCTCGATACCGGAAGTCCCGGCGATCTGCTGACGGCGTCGACGCCCGATCACCCGGCGCTGATCTCATTCACCAGCGGCTCGACCGGCAAGCCCAAGGCTATAGTGCGCAGCCACGGATTTCTCGCCGCGCAGGACGCCGCGCTCGATCCCCTTATCGCTCCCGAACGCGAAGACGAGGTTGATCTCGTGGCATTCCCGGTCTTCGTACTCGCCAATCTCGCCCGCGGCACTACCTCGGCCTTGCCTAATTGGTCACTGCGCGATCCCGGCAGCGCCGATATCGGAAGCATCCTACGTCTGCTCGAAAAGCACCGGGTCACCCGCGCCTTGGTGCCGCCTTCGATCGGCGACGTCCTGGCCCGCGCTCCCGCCTTGCCGCTGCAGACCGTGCTGACGGGCGGCGGGCCGGTCTTCCCCGATCTGCTCCGCCGCCTGCAGCGTGTCATGCCGAAATCAGGCGACACTATCTCGGTCTATGGCTCCACCGAGGCCGAGCCGATCGCCTGGCAGCGTGCCAGCGACATCTCGCCCAGCCAATGGCAGGCCATGGAGGCCGGTTCGGGACTGTTGGCCGGTCGACCGATCGGTGCCGTGAAGGTCCGGCTGATCAGCGACGAGATCGTGGTGACCGGCGACCACGTCAACAAAAGCTACCTGGGCGGACAGGGCGACGCCGACAACAAGATTGCGCTTGAAGGCGCTATCTGGCATCGCACCGGCGACGCCGGCCGTTTGGACGGTGAGGGGCTATTGTGGCTCAAAGGGAGGCTCTCGGGCCTGTGCAGCGGGGTCTACCCCTTCGAAGTCGAAGTGCCCGCTCGATTGTGGCCTGGTGTGGATCGGACGGCACTGGTTTCGATTGACGGCAGGCCTGTGCTAGCGATCGAGGGCGATGAAGCCCAACTCGGCGCGTGGAAAGAAGCTGGGTCTGGCATTTGCGTGGATGCTGTGGTCCGGGTGGAGCACATGCCGATGGATCGGCGGCATCAGTCCAAAATTGACCACTCAACGCTCCGCAAGGTCATGCGGCGGACACTGCGCTGATCGAGTCAGAGATGCGTCATGGCGGTCTACTTCGTCGCTCATTTATGGTATTTGAAGTATTGGCGCCCACCAGCCCAAAGCGGCTACTGCAACAGCCGCTAATGGAAAGCGTTTCTGGAGGCGCTGATCGCCGAGAAGATTTCGGTTACGCTGGTCGGCTCCACGCGGGCCGACGACATTGTACGCGATGCCGATATTCTTCATCTCTACAAGCAAGCCGGTTTTGAACGCTTTCTTCTGGGCATGGAAAATACCGACGAATCGACGCTCAAGCTGATCCGCAAGGGTGGCACCACGACCGCGGATCGGGAGGCGGTCCGGCAGCTGCGCAAGCACAACATCTTGTCCATGGCGACATGGGTATCTGGCTTCGACGACCAAACGGACGCCGATCTACTCCGTGGTTTGCGCCAGCTGATTTCCTACGATCCCGATCAGATCCAGGCGCTGTATGTAACTCCGCATCGCTGGACCCCCTACTTTCGATTGGCTCAGGATCGCAAGGTCGTGCAGTTCGATCAGACCCGGTGGGACTACAAACATCAGGTGCTGGCCATGTCGCGCATACCACCCTGGCGGCTGTTTCTTTGGGTCAAGTTCATCGAAGCGTGCGCACAGTTGCGACCGCGCTCGCTGTTGCGGTTGGCCTGGAACCGCGACGCAAAAATCCGTCATGCCATCCGCTGGTACTATCGAATGGGGCGACGGGTGTGGTTCCACGAAATCTTCAGCTTTCTGTTCCGCGATCGCTATGGGGAAGACGGCAGAAGCGTGGGAGAGTTCTTGGGCGCTCCGCAAGATGATGAAGAGGAAGCATCTCGCACCGCTTTACGACCTGGCAAACAGATCCACAGTAGCTAGCCCATCACGGATAATTAAACGGCCAATTTTGGGGTGCACTTGCTGTTTCGGCACAGAGGAACTAGCGAATATCGGCAGTTCGAAATCAATCTCAGATGACGTATTTGAGGCCGGAAGAAGTTGCTTTCGCGCCTGCCAACTAAACGAAACTGACCGTTGGAATGGAGAGGCGGAAAGCCCTCCGACGCAGTCAGGACCGTTCTGCACCCATTTGCAGCTCCGAAGCTAGGCCCAGGGCACCTTCCACTCCAGCGCCACTGATTAGCGTTCGCTCCTTGGCATTTGCGATCAACCGTCCCACCCAGTCAACGGTGCCGCCATCCGATAATTGCTGTCTTCTGCCTGCAAGCTCAGCCCAGATATGGAAGCAAAAGCCGGAGTAGTAAGCAACAACAGCCGGGCGGTCGATCTCCTCCCAAACATCCACGCTCAATTTCCTGCCGACATCGAAGACGGCTGCGGGGCGTGCATCATCGTCGCCACGAGAGGTGATCGTGTAACTCACGGAGAGCGGAACTTCAGCGCCGAGGAATGCGCGAAAAATCGACAGATGTGTTTCGAGGTGCAAACCAATTGCCTGTGCTTCGGTTCTGCAGTTTCCAGTGTCCAGAGCTGTGCTGAGTAAGCCAAACATTGAGAAGTGGGCGAGCATTTTGGGATTCGCATAAGCCTGCGGACGCACTACACGGTGAGTGGTGGCAAGATTTACATCCGCCTGACCCTTCTTGCGCCGAATGGCAGCCTCTAGCGCCAGGATATTGGTAGGGTCGGATACCACCTCACCTGTGCGTACTGTGGGCACTGTCCAGCCTTGGCCAACCGGCGCGACCGCGGCGCAGCTTGCCAGTGGCGCCATTGGCGACAGGGTGAGCGTTTCAAACCGACCCTCAGTCGCCTTAAGAGCGGCCGTATCCCACTTCAGGAACATGGAACGAGAAAATGGCGACGCGCCAAAAAATCGGCTGCGCTCATAATCCGCCAGCACTGCTGCTGTGGTGCGACGTGCAGAACGCTTCTCTGCAACCGCAAGCAACAATGTCTGAAGGTCCGTAGGATTTAGGCGATCGGTCAACACTTCCAGCAGATCGGGTACACCCGATTGAGAGATGATCCGATCTAAGAAAGAACCCATATACCAAGCCTCCCTTGAAAGGGTGCTCGCGCCTTGGTCACGGAGTCAACAGACAGGCAAGTTCCTCGTCCGCTTACGTCCACTTCGCACCTAAAGCTGACCGGCGGCTTCCCAGCCCGAAACCGACCTTGACCGCTTTGGAATGACGCGAGAATTCGGCTCCGTGAGGTTATAGGGCGGCGCAAATGGCTCCAGCGTTGCCAGCGATGTCGTCGCGATGCGGCCAAGCTTCTTCATACTTGCCGCATCGTACCGGTGGCGCGGCGCAGCCCTAGCTGATGGCCGGTTCGAGCAGCCTTGCTGAGCTATCCGCGCGCCTACTGCTGCACTTGGCCGCCGGCAAAGCGGGCGATTATCAGCGACCCCAGGATGATGGCGCCGTAGATGGCCTGGATCCAGAACGAGGGGACCTGCGCCAGTGTCAACACGTTCTGGACGACGCCAAGCAGCAGTACGCCCGTGAGCGCGCCAAACATGGTGCCCTTGCCGCCATCGAGAGATATGCCGCCAATGACCGCCGCGGCGAACACCGTGAAGATCAGGCCGTTGCCCTGGTTTGCGCTGATGGCCCCGACATAGCCGGTAATGGCGAGGCCGCCGAGCGCGGCGAGGACACCGGCCAGCACATAGACGCCCCAGATCACCCGCTCCACGCGGATGCCGGCGGCGCGCGCAGCTTCAGGGTTGCCGCCGATGGCATACAGGGCGCGTCCGAGCCGGTGGTACCGCAGCACCAGACCCGCGATCAAAAAGGCGACTGCTGCCAGCCACACTGCCAGCGGCAGGCCGAGGAAGGTGATGACCATGAGGCCATAGAATGCATCGGGAAGGTCAAAGAGCGTGCGGCCGCTGGTGGCGCCGACCAGCATGCCGCGCAGGACAATGAGCATGGCTAGGGTGACGATGAAGGCGTTGAGCCGCAACTGAACGACGAGGAAGCCATTGACGAAGCCGACGAGACCGCCCACCGCCAGGACCACCATGATACCGGCCCAGGTCGGCAATTCCATGCCGAAGCCGAACTGAGCGGCCGGTATCACGACCATCGCTCCAATGGCAGGCGCGAAACCGTAGATCGATTCCAGCGACAGATCGAACTTGCCGGTGATCATGATCAGCGACTCGGCGAGGACAATCAATGCCAGCGCCGCCGACGAGGTGAGAATCGTCGTGATGTTGTTGGGGTTGAGGAAGACCGGGCTGACGAGGCTACCAACGATCACCAACGCCACCAGCGCCGGCAGCAGCGCCAGATCGCGCAACCGGGCGATGGCGACCCGTCCCATCGATAAGCTGGCGCCAGGGGTGGCGGAAGCGCCCAGGTTCTTGTCTACACTCACGCTGCAATTCCCTCAATCGATGCGACCAGAGCATTGTCGCTCCAACCCGCCTTGTGTTCGGCCACTACGCCACCGTGGCGCATCACCAGCACGCGGTCGCAGGTTCTCAGGTCTTCAAGTTCGCCGCTGACGACCAGAATGGCCTTGCCCTCGCGCCGGAGGTTTTCCACCACGGCCAACAGCGCCTCCTTGGACTTGACGTCGACGCCGGCGGTCGGGTCGATGAGCACCAGCACGGTTGGTTGGCTGGCGAGTGCCCGACCCAGCACAACCTTTTGCTGGTTCCCGCCCGACAAGCTGGAAACCGGCTGCTCCGGACCTTCGGTAACGATGCCGAGCCGTTGGATCAACGCCCTGGTAACGTCGCCGCGTCGCTTCGGTGAGATGAAGCCCAGCGGACCGAGCTTATTGGCAATGGTCATGGTTGTGTTGTCGGCGACGGACAGGCCGAGAACCAGCCCCTCGATATGCCGGCTTTTGGGTACACATCCGACGCCGTGCGCCAGCGCGGCGGGGACGCTGCCGGAAGGCAGGGGGCTGCCCTCGATGGTGATCGAACCCGACGTGAACTTGCCCAGCCCGGCAATAGCCTCGGCGACGCCAATGCGGCCGCTGCTGGTGGCACCGGAAATGCCAATAATCTCACCCCGCCGGATCGAAAAACTCACATTCTCGAAGTCCTCGCCGGCCAGTCCCTCGACCTTGAGCGCCACCGGCGCGTCCGCCGGCACGACCCGGCCCGCGGCGTCGGCGAAGCCGAAATGCACCTGTTCGCCAGTCATGGCTTCGATCAGCCGCTCTTTGGGAAGGTCGGCGACGGGCGCCGAGATGATGTGACGCGCGTCCCGCAACACGGTGACCTGCTGGCAGATCTCGTAAACCTCCTGCAGGTGGTGCGAGATGAAGAGGAACGTAACACCCTGCGATTGCAGCTCGCGAATGCGGACAAAGAGCCGCTTGATCTCGTCGCCGTCAAGTTGCGCGGTGGGCTCGTCGAGGATGATGAAGCGCGCGCCGTAAGACAGGGCCCGGGCAATTTCGACCAGCTGTCGCTGCTCGACCTTGAGGTCGCCGGCTCGCATGTCCTGTGGCACGTCGACGTTCCAGCGCGCCAGCACCTCGTCAGCTTGCCGGCGCAGCGACGACCAGTTGATCAGGCCGTTGCGCTCGGGCTGGTGGTTGATGAACAGATTTTCGCCGACCGTCAGGTCGGGGATGATCGTGGAATGCTGGTAGACGCAGGCCACCCGCTGCCGCCAAGCCTCGCGATCGGCCACCGACGGCGCCGGCTCGCCGGCAAAGCGGACTTCGCCGGTATCGGGGGCCCTGAGGCCGGTCAGGATTCCGACCAGCGTAGACTTGCCGGCACCGTTGCGCCCCACCAATGCGTGGGACTCGCCGGGCATCACGCGGATCTGCGCGCTGTTGAGCGCTATTGTCGCGCCATAGCGCTTGGATATCCCGATGGCCTCGACGATAGGGACGGCGATCGATGAGCGCGTTTGCACGCGCCCACCCAGGTCTTCACCTTGTGACATGGTGTTCTTATGGGCCTAGAGGTTGCCCCAGAGGGCTTTGTCGTCGACATTTTCCTTGGTCACCAGCGGGGCCGCCAACTGATCCTCGAGTACGCCCGGGGCGACCTCGACGATAGTGCTCCCATGATCCGTTGGGCCGGCGACGAAGGTTTTGCCCTCCATTGCCAGCTTGAGGTACATGAGGCCGTACTTGGCATAGAGATCGGCCGGCTGGGACACCGTAGCGTCAATTTCGCCCGAGCGGATGGCGGCGAATTCCTGAGGAATGCCGTCATTGGACACGATGACGATGTGGCCGTCCTCGCCTGCCGGGTGCAGCAGGCCGCGGCGCTTCAGTGTCTGCAAGGTCGGGGCAAGAAACACGCCACCGGCATGCATGTAGATGGCCTTGAGATCGGGCGTGGAGTTGAGCAGGGTTTCCAAGCCAGCGGCCGCATCTTCGCCCGACCATGCCTTGGTCGGGATTTCGAGGAGCTTCAGGGCCGGGAAGTTCTTGGTGATGCAGTCGCGGAAGCCATTGCCGCGATCACGCCCGTTGATCGAGGCCTGGTCGCCCATGATCTGCACAATCGCACCTTCCTTGACGTGCTCACCGATGTACTGGCACGCCTTCTCGCCATAGGCGACGTTGTCAGCGCGCACGACGATGGCCACGGGACCGGTATCGGGAGCGACGTCTACCGCTACAACCTTCACGTTGCTGCCCGCCGCCGTCTCCAGCACCGTCTTGGCCGCCGAAGTGTCGAATGGCGAGAAGATCAGACCGTTGGCGCCTAGCGTCACGGCATTCTTGACGCCGGTGATCTGCTTGGCTGTATCGAACTCCGAGTTGAATGGCTGCAGCAGTTCAATGCCCTGTGCCTTGGCCTCCTCCTCGATATATTTGTTGTAGGCCGTCCAGAACGGCGAGGTGAGCGTTGTCAGGTCGACCGCCACTTTTGGGGCCGTCTGTGCCTGGACGGCGCCCGGCAATGCCGTTGCCACCATCACGGTCGCGATTGCGGCCGTAAGCTTCAATGAATTGAGCATTAATTCCTCCCTGTTGTTGAAACGATCAGACATCGGCCGCGGTTGTTTTGCGGCTCGAGCTGCAGGCACGTCTTCACCCTCGCGTCGGCATTTCCTCCGGCGGACGCGACAGGAACTCTTGCAGGCTGGCATCGAGATGAAAGCGTAGTGCCTTCGAAGTGGCTCCGATATCCTGCTTTTGTAGGGCCTCGATGATGGCGAGGTGCTCGCCGCGCAAGCGCCGCGCGTCGTAACGGGCCAGCGAGTAATTGCGGATGGTCTGGGTCTGGCGGATCGAGATCCTGTGCCAGTTGCTGATCAGGTCATTCTCGGCCAGCGAAACAATCAACTCATGAAAGTCGCGGTCGAGCTGGATGGCGACGGCGAGCGCATGAGTGGTCTGTCTCGCGATCTCGGCCATATGGTCGTCATAGATCGCCCGAAGTCGCTCAAGGAACCCGGGCGTGACCCTGCCACTACGGATACCGACGGAGGCCGCGTGGTCTTCCAGCATCAGGCGCGCCGAAAAGGTCTGGTCCATGTCAGCACGGGTAAAGCGCCGGACGATAGCACCGCGGCGAGCTTCCGCCTCGACCAGTCCTTCGCGCTCCAGTCGGTTCAGCGCTTCTTTTACCGGGGTCGGACTGATCTCGAGCTGCCCAGCCAGCTCCTCGGCAAGCAGGCGCTGGCCCGCGGGCAGATGTCCGGAGACGATCTGCTCACCCAGTTCCTCATAGGCCTGTTCGGCCAGCGTCGGGCGCCGAGACTTGATCATGGGCTGAGACTAACCGGGGCAGCTCAGCTCCAGCAAGTGGAAAATTTTCTATCTGGACCAGCGCTTTTGCGTCTGCCATCCTTTGGACATGGCTCATATTGTCGTTCACGATGCAGGGTACGATCCGCGGCTCCTGCTGCTCGACGCGCGCGACAATGTGCTGGTCGCAAAGGCGCGGTTGCTTGCCGGCGAAACCCTCGAAATCTCTGGCAGGCGGGTTGCGGTTTCTGTCGACATTCCGTTGGGCCACAAGCTCGCCCGCCACGATATTGCCGCCGGCACCAAGGTGCTCAAGTACGGCGCCCCGATCGGGTCGGCGACGGCAGCTATCGCAGCCGGCGAGCACGCGCATACGCACAACATCAAGAGCGACTACACACCGACCTACAGTCTCAGCGGCGAAGACGAGCGTTACCGGGAGGCGAATTGACCATGCGGGGATATCTGCGGTCCGACGGACGCAAGGGCATTCGCAATACCGTGGTCATCGGTTACCTTGTGGAATGCGCCCACCACGTGGCGCGCGAAGTGGCCATACCGTTCCGCGACCAGGATGTGCATGTCATCGGGTTTCCGGGTTGCTACCCGAACAGTTACGCCGAGACCATGATGGAGCGGCTCTGCACGCATCCGAATGTGGGTGCGGTGTTGCTCGTCTCGCTGGGGTGCGAAAGCTTCAACAAGTACAAATTGGCGCACATCGTGCGTCAAAGCGGTCGGCCAGTGCACACCATCGTCATCCAGGCCGCCGGTGGGACGCGAAAGTCCATCGCTGAAGGCCAGGCCTTCATCGCTGAGCAGAAGGCGCTGCTGGAACTGGTCGACACCGTGCCGATGGACGCGAGCGAACTGATCATCGGCACCGTTTGCGGCGGGTCGGACGGCACGTCGGGGATCACGGGCAATCCGGCGGCCGGACGTGCCTTCGACATGCTGGTGGAGGCGGGTGCTGCTTGCATCTTTGAGGAAACGGGCGAGCTCATCGGTTGCGAGCACATTATGGCCGAGCGGGCGATAACGCCGGAACTGGGCGTGGAACTCGAAGCCAGTGTGGCCAAGGCGGCGAAATATTACGCCACGCTCGGCTACGGCTCGTTCGCCGCCGGCAATGCGGAGGGTGGGCTGTCGACCATTGAGGAAAAATCGATGGGCGCCTACGCCAAATCCGGCGCCTCACCGATCTGCGGGTTGATCAAGCCGGGCGACATCCCGCCACGCGGCGGTCTGTATCTGCTGGACGTGGTGCCTGACGGCGAAGTGCGCTTCGGATTCCCCAACATCAACGACAACGCCGAGATTGCTGAACTTATCGCGTGCGGCAGCCACGTCGTGCTGTTCGTCACCGGGCGCGGCTCGGTGGTCGGCTCGGCCATCTCCCCGGTGGTAAAGATTTGCGCCAATCCTGAAACCTTTCGACGGATGGAAGACGACATGGACGTCAACGCCGGCCGCATCCTCGACGGCGGCGCTACCCTCGACGAAGTGGGCGAGGAAATCCGCGATATTGTCCTCGGGTTAGCGGCCGGTGGGCGAACCAAGTCAGAAGAACTCATGCATCAAGAGTTCGTCCTCACCTACAAGAGCTTCACTCCGATCGGGCCGTCGTGCCTGCCGTCTGCGTGACCGCCATGACCGACATGACCGACATCTCGGATCGCCTCGCTGCCTGCTACACCGGCGTCGTCCACGACGTGATGCGGGCAATGGGGCACTCGAATTTCACCCTTCCGCCGGAGCTGCGGCCAATCTTGCCGGAGCAGGCAATGGCTGGGCCAGCCTTTACGATCGAAGGCCAGGTGGTTCCAGGCGCCGATGCTCATGAGACCCTGCTTGCCTGGACGGGGCTGCTGTCGAAGGCACCGACGGGCTCGATCTGGGTGTCGCAACCGAACGACCGAATCGTCGCCCATATGGGAGAGCTCTCGGCGGAAACCTTAAAGAACAAAGGGATCCGCGGCTGTGTTGCCGACGGCTTCATCCGCGACGTCAACTTCCTGCTCGCCATCGGCTTTCAGGCGTGGTGCCGAGGCTTCACCCCGCGCGACATCGTGGGCCACTGGCTGCCCAAGGCCACCCAGGTCCCCATCGTCATAGGGGAGGTCACGATCGCCCCCGGCGACTATCTGCTAGGCGATCGCGACGGACTGCTGCGCGTGCCAAAGGCAGAAGTCATTGCCATCATCGAGCAGGCCGAAGCGGCGATCGCAACGGAGAGCCTGGTGCGCAAAGCGATCCTGGCCGGGACCGATCCAAAGGACGCCTACCTGAAATACGGTAAGTTCTAGTGCCTTGGCTTAGGACCCACCAAGGGGATCCACCGTCAAGCGATCATCTGATTCACTGGCGCCAAGGATGCCGTGCCCAGCGCAACGTCATCGCCTAATGGCGATCGACGCGTCGATTGGCGACTTTCCGCCGGTTGTTTCGGACAATGCTGCGCCGATCGTCCGTAACCACATGGGCGAGCATCAGCTCACCCCCACGAACCATCCGAGTCACTGCCCCTCAAAAGCCATCTGCGGTATCTTGTGGGACCGGTTGGACGAAGTCGTGCTTAAATCCAAACCGCAGCTGCAGCGCATGCTAAGCCTTGCCACCTGACGTCGGCTGCGCAGTTCTAGTCCGGCAGTTTTGGATGCCGTTACCGAACTATCGGGATCTAAGACTGGCCAAAGCTGGATGGCGGGACGACAACCTCACGAAAGCACGAGAGGTGAAACATGGCCCGCCCCACCTTGAGCTTCTTGAATCTTACATTTGGCATGGACTTGGGCCTCAAGTAAGCGCGTGGATCAAAAACCGGATTGATCAGATAATTTCTTAACATTGGCGTAGGGATAGTCGCCACCTTTGCTTCCAAATTGCTGGTCTTGCCCGCGGATTGAAATCGGCCTATCATTTTCGTGTATCGGGCGAGGGCTTGAGAATGAAGCCGGAGGTGACAGAAGTCGATAATCGTCTAACTGTTGGCGATTTGATTAAGCAACTGATGACGCTCGATCCGACCATTGTCGTTGTGGCTGGCTCACGCTTTGGCACGCTTTGTCCAGTTCAAGCTGTTTCGCTCGTCAATTTGACAGCGTCTACACGCAGCGGGTATCAGGTCAACGGCGGGCGGGATGCCACAATAAGCGACGCTGCGGTCCTTGCACTCTGGTTTGCTCCCACACATGGGGTCAGCTGATGCTCAATTTGCAGACATTAGTTATTGCCGCTTGCATTTCGTTTTTTGGCCCAACGTCTGCCTTTGCTGAGCCGCTCGACTCATTAATGACCGTTATGACGTGTCTGCATTCACCGCACCCGACCGGAGTCCTCGTCGAGTTGACAAATGCTGGCCTGCTTGGACCCCGCCAGCGAAATGGTATGGACGAGAGCTGCTGGGATTTTCAGCATGAAGTCGTGTGGAGCGGCATGATGTTTGTAGCGGTCTGCGCCATTAGCGACGAGGTCGCGGAGATCAAGAAGCATTCTGGGATTTATTGGTCTGGTGAAAGCCAGGCGCCATTCACTGAGGTATGGTTGGTCACCGCCGCGTCAGCAGACGAACTCGAAGCGTGGGCAAAGAGTACCCTGCCCGAGGCCAGCTTTTTCGAGATCGATAGACCGTCCCTACCCGGAGAGCTCAGCGCCTTATCTTGTAGCGAGTGGGCCTTCCGCTCGTGACGAGGTCATTGCTCCCGGCGCCGCCGCTCCTGGTGTCTGCGCTGCGGGTCGAGTTGTTGCCTTAAAGCCGAGCTCTGGCTGCTTGCTTTTAGTGGCGTCCTCAACCTAGCTAAAGCGGTCAAGCGTAAGAGTGCTGTCACGTTCGAACCGCAGAGGGAAATTGTACTTCGGATGCGGTCAGTGCTCGGCGCGAACGCCCAGCGAATCCAGGTAAATGATGAATTTGCACTTCAAGTATAACAACGTCAAGATATGTTAACTTGACACCACCGGCGTTCGCCACCGCCTGATGCACACGCTGGCAAGTTTGCTTGGTAGTCAGCAGCAGCCTGACATGGTTGCGTTGAATTCTGGTCAAGATAGTAACGGTTATTCGCAAGTCGAGGGCTACGGTGAAGGCCGCAAGCGCGGCTAGGGCCAGTGCCCAACCGCCGACCGACGAGGTTTTAGAAGCCGTCTTTTCATCGGACTGTGGCAGCGACCGATGCAAAGGACGTTCGACCCGAGCCAATGGATTCTCGCAGGACCACGAATCCTTTTCCGTTTGCCAATCGTCTAGGAGGCATTGGACAAACGGAGAAGAGCCATGAGATTGATCAAATACACCACCAAGCCGGGTCGGGCCACGGAGAACCGCGAATTGATCGCCAAGGTTTTTGCGGGCTTCGAGGAACTGCAACTGCCGGACCTGCAATATGCAGTCCTCGAGACTGCCGAGGGAGATTTCCTCCATTTGGTGGAAACGACGGCGGAAGGCAGCAAGGCGCTTCAGGCTTCCCCCGCCTTCCGTGCATTCACCGCCAATCTCGAGGATCGACAGACGGCGCCGCTGACAATCAGCGAGCTTAAGGTGGTGGGTAACTATGGCGGGTTGATCGACCAGTGACTGCAATGCATGCACCGAACGATGAACTGGAACGGCTGCTCTACGGCATTCGGCCGCGCCTGCATCGGTTCTGCGCCCGCATGTTGGGCTCGGCTATCGACGGGGAAGATATCGCACACGATACGATGCTGAAGGCACTAGAAGCCTTCCCTCGCCAGTCCGGCATAGACAATCTCGAGGCCTGGGTGTTCCGCATTGCGCGAAACACCGCTCTCGATTTTCTGCGCCGACGCAATCGAGGACTCGTCGTTTCAGTCGGCGATGAGGCGGAGTTCGTTGATTATTACATGAACAGTGACCGTGGGTTGCAGGCAGCGGCGAGCCTGCGGCAGTTCATGCGCCTGCCGCCTGCACAGCGGGCGTCAGTTATCCTGATGGACGTCATCGGCTATTCGCTCGAAGAGGTCGCCGGCATTCTCGAAACAACCGTTCCGGGGGTCAAGGCATCTCTGCATCGCGGGCGCGAGCGGTTGCAGGTCCTTGCCAACGAACCCGCGGCAACGCCTTTAGTGGCGCTACCAGAACTTGAGCGAAAGCAGCTTCTCAATTACGTCGATCGGTTCAACGCACGCGATTTCGACGCGTTAAGAGTTCTCTTGGCCGAGGACGTGCGCCTCGACGTCAACCGCGACCGTCTATATGGTAAGGCCGTTCGGCAGTACTATAGCCGCTATGCCGAAGTTTTCGACCTTCGCCTTGCCCCTGCCGTGGCAGAGGGACAGGCAGTGGCACTCGCTTTTGTCAACGAGCGGCTCAGTTACTTCATCGCCTTCGATTGGGCTGATGGGAAGATCAATAAAATCCTCGATTTCCGGTATGCCGGCTATGTGCTTGATCTGGTCGATATTACGCCCATTGCCTGACTTACTCGATAGTGCGGCCTGCTTTGCGCCAAAAGCGGATATTGGCGGTTTCCTTGCGGCTGTTTAGCTCGCTCTACCTTCGCCGCACTTCACCAGTCGCGTCCGATAGAAAGTCTGTCACTCGCCGGACGCGAGCATTGCTGCGGACATCCCCGCTGATCTCCACAGACTGAGAATGCGCTCAGATTGATCGTGGTCCACCTGCTCGAGGTCCTCCGAGCGCCTGGCGATGACGAGTTGACGGCCCGGCGAACACAAATTTCGGACCTGTCGGTCTGCTGCTAACCTGTCTCAGGAGAGCGAGTCTGCTGGGCTCGTTCGGGAGTGCAGATGATGACGCCACTCTCGTTCAAAGGGCAGCGGTTCCCGCCTGACGTCATCCGCAACGCCGTTCGGCTCCATTTTCGTTTCACGCTTGGCCTGAGGGATATCGAGGAACTTCTGGCGCAGCGCGGGTCGACGCCAGTTACGAGACGATCCGATGCCGGACGACTACATTCGGCCCGCTGATCGCGCTTCGGCTAAGGCTGCGTCCCATTCCCTCGCCGTGTTGGCACCTCGATGAGACGGTCTGTTCGATCGGTCGTCAGCGCATGTACCTCTGGCGTCCCATCGATGACCAAGGCGAAGTCCTCGATGTCATCGTGCAGGCTCGGCGGGACAAAGACGCAGCCCTCAAGCCGCTAGAGCGCCTGTTGCGCAACCGGCGAGTCACGCCGGAAGCGATCGCTACCGATGGCTTGGCATCATAGGGTGCAGCCCTTGGCTCGCTGAGCGGCGCGTCGACGAGCGTTCGACCAGAGGACCGGGGATGATGCAGAGAATGCCTTCGGTCAGGGTATTAGCGGACATCATGTCGTTGAGGATCGACATTGCAGCATCGACCATGGCTTGGCCGTCCTGCACCACCGAGGTCAAATCATAGGCCGCCCAGGACGCCTCCGGCACGTCGTCGAAGCCAGCGACCAGGACGTCGTCCGGGATGCGCCGGCCCAGATTTTGCCGCAGCGCGTCGATGGCGCCGATGGCCATCAGGTCGTTGGCGCAAAAAATCGCCTCGGGCAACGGGCCATTGGCCGCGAGCTGCAGCATCGCGTCGTAGCCGCCCCGGTATTGGAAGTCGCCGGCAGTGACCCTGATCCCGCGAAATCCATGGCGGCGCAGGCCGGCCCTGAAGCCGCGCAACCGCTCGGCGCTGGCGTAGCTGTCGGGAGAGCCCGCGACGAAGCCAAAGGTTTTCGCCCCGCGCGCGACGAACAGGTCGGCGACTGCCGTAGCGCCGCCGACATTGTCGGTGCAGACCGACGAAATCCAGGGGTTTTTTATGGCAGTGTTGAACGAGATGGTCGGGATCTTGATCCGGCCGAGCGCCATGGCGGCCTCGTTCGTCAGCACCGGCAGGGCGCTGACGATGGCATCGACGCGGTAACTCGCCAGCATCGGCACTACGCCGTCGAGCGAATGGTCGGTATCGGCTTGTACCAGCAGCACCTGATGCCCGGTGGCCTGCAGCGCCTTGGTGAACTTCTCGATGGCGAGCGCGTAGAACGGGTTACCGGTGCCCCCGATCACCATGGCGACAAGGTTGGAGCGATGCTTGAGCAGGATCCGCGGGATGAAACTCGGGCTATAGCCGAGCGTCGCCGCCGCCTCGAACACCTTGCGACGGGTTTCCTCGGAGACGCTCTTGCCGGTGGAATAGGCCCGTGACACCGCCGATTGCGACACCCCCGCCAGGCGGGCAACTTCGGTCGAGGATGGATACCGGCGCTTGATCGTCATGCTCACCGCACTGAGGCCCGGCGTCTGGTCTCGACCGGCGCCGTTCGAGGGAGCTAAATCGTCTTGAGCATGCCGCCGTCAACGAAATAGGTGGAACCGACCGAATAGCTAGACCGCGCCGAACACAGGAACACGACGAAATCGGCGATTTCCGCGGGCGTTGCGAAGCGACCAATCGGAGCATTGTCCTTGGCGAGGGTATCGATATAGCCCTGCCAATCGCCGCCCGTATCTGCGGTCAACTGCTTGGCGGTCTTGATCCAGTCCGGCGTCAGGACAAAACCCGGGTTGATGGCATTGACGCGGATATTGTCCTTGATGAACTCCGTCGACATGGTCTTCGACAGCATCACCAATGCCGCCTTGGTGACATTGTAAATCGGTTCGTACCAGAGAGGTTGAGCCGCGCAAATCGACGCATTGTTGAGAATGACACCGCCGCCGCGTTTGGCCATCAGCGGCGTCAGCCCGCGCGCCAGCCGCACCGCCGCCATGACGTGCAGGTCCCAATAGTATTGCCACTTGGCGTCATCGGCCTCGGCGATGGTCTCGTTGCTGCCGGTGCCGGCGTTATTGAACAGGATATCGACGCCGCCAAAGGTTTGCTGCACTGCCGCGATAACCGCATCGCAGCCGGCAGCCGTGCCGACATCACTGACAACCGCTGCTACCCTGCCGCCACCGACAGCGGCGATCTCGGCTTGCGCTGCGTCCAGCCGCGCCGTATCGCGAGCGACGATCAAGACGTCGACGCCCTCTGCGGCAAATCCCTTGGCCACGGCCAGACCGATGCCGACGCTGCCGCCGGTGACTACTGCGACCTTGCCGGCCAATCCCAGATCCACGATGCTATCCTATTACTTGACGATCGGTATTTTGGACCGATCGATGGTGATGGCGACCGCGACGATCAGCACGGTGCCGAAAACGATGTTCTGGGCGAAGATATTGACGCCGAGAAAAGTCATGCCGATGCGCACGACCGAAATGATGAGCGAGCCGACCAGCGTCTGCCAGATGCTACCGACGCCACCGGTAATCGCAGTGCCGCCAACGACGACGGCGGCGATCGAGGGCAGCAGCATTTCAGCCGCCAGCGTGGGCGAGCCGCTGGCGAGGCGCCCCGCCAGCACCACGCCGGCAAGCGCCGCGAGGGTCGATGACAGGATGAAGGCATAGACCTTATAGCGAGACACCCGAACGCCCGAGGCGTAGGCCGCAGGTTCGCCCGCGCCGATGGCGGCGATGTAGCGGCCGAACGGCGTCCGGCTTTGCAACACGCTGGCCAGCACGAAGACGACGAAGCCGATGATGATGACGCCCGGGATCCCAAAGAAGCTGCCAGTGATCCAGGCCTGATAGTTGCGGTCGGCCTCCCCGAGGGTGATCGAGCGCTCACCGGAGATGACCAGCGCCGTGCTGAACAGCACCCCGCTGATCGCCAGTGTCGTAATGAACGAGGGCACTTTGAGCTTGACGTGCGCCAGCCCGGACAGCAGGCCGGCGACGGCGCCGATCCCGATGGCGAGCACGAACGACCCATAACCGAGCTGCGCAACGGTCAACGCGACGACCACGCTCGCCAGCGACGCCATCGACTGCAGCGACAGATCGATACCGCCAAGCATGATGACGAAAGTGACGCCAGCCGCGAGGATGAACAGCACGGCAGTGTCACTGGCGAGTTGCAGCAGGGTCGCGGGGTACAGGAAAGTCGGTTGCATGACACCGACTACGACCATCAGGATCACCAGCGTCGCAAGCGGCAACCAGCGGCGGGTGCGGTCGGCATTCGGGCCGGTGAAAGGAGTAGCCATCGGTCAGACCATGTGTTGGATGAGATCGACCTGCCGCGGCTTGTGGCCGGGCTGGGCATCGGTCGAAAAGCGGACTTCGCCGTCGCGCATCACCAGCACCGTGTGGCTGAGCCCGATGGTCTCCTCGAGGGTGTCCGAGGTGACGATGATGGCGATACCCTCGGCGGTGATGGCGCGGACGATCTCGTAGACTTCCTCCTTGGCGCCGACGTCGAGGCCGCGCGTCGGATGATCGAGGATGAGGATCTGCGCCTTGGTATTGAGCCACTTGGCCAGCACCACTTTCTGCTGGTTGCCGCCGGAAAGATTGAGGCAGAGCGTATTGACGCTCGGCGTCTTGATGTTGAGCCGCTCGATCCAGGTCTTTACCAGCCGCTTCTCCTCGGCGACCTTGATCAGCCCATAGCTGGTCAGCCGCTGCAGGTCGGCGAGCGTGACATTGGCGGCAACCGAGAGGAACAGGACCAGGCCTTCGAGACGCCGTTCGCGCGGGACGTAGGCCAGTCCGAGGTCGACCGCCACTGCCGGGTCGGTAATGTGGACCTCACGGCCGCCGACGATCAGCTGGCCCCCGTCATGCGGCGCAAAGCCCGCGAGGGTGCGGGTCAGCTCCTCCCGGCCCGAACCGACGACCCCGGCAATGCCGAGGATTTCACCGCGGTGGAGCATGAAATCTACCCCCGTGAAGCCGCCGGCAAGCGACAGGCCCTTGGCTTCGAGTACCACCTCGTCCCGATACGGACGCTGCAGCGGCTCGCGATAATATTCGGCTTGCAGGCTGCGGCCGACCATCAACTGGTGCAGCGCCGGAATGTTGGCTTCGGCCGCCGGCAGATCGGCGACTACCGCGCCATCCTTCATCACGTATATCCGGTCGGAAAGCTCCAGGACCTCGTCGAGGCGATGCGAGACGAAAACGAAGGAGGCGCGCGCCTTGAGTGCCCGGACCCGGGCGAACAGGATGTCGATCTCCGCCCGTTCCAACACCGAGGTCGGCTCGTCGAGCAGGATGACCAGGTGTCCACCGCCGACCTGGTCTTCGAGGGTCAGGGCCTTCGCCAGTTCGACCATCTGGCGGGTGGCGAAATCGAGATCTTCGGCAAGGCTGCGCGGGTCGATATCGACGTGGACCTTGGCGAGCTGACGCTTTGCCGCGGCATAGAGATCGCGCCAGTTGACGATGCCGAAGCGGGTGAACTGCGCCTCGTTGCCGAGGTAAATGTTCTCGCCGACCGTAAGATTGAGCAGCAGCGACTGCTCCTGAAACACCATGCCGATGCCCTTGGTGTTGGCATCGTAGGCGCTGGCGAGCGAGACGGCCTTGCCACCGATCTCTATCTCGCCGCTGTCGGGCTGATAGACGCCGCTGAGGATTTTCATCACCGTGGACTTGCCGGCGCCGTTTTCGCCAACGAGGCCGACCACTTCGCCCGGGCGGATGTGGATAGTGACGTCTTTGAGCGCATGGACCCCGGGAAAGCGCTTGTTGACGTTGACCAGAGACAGCGCGTAGGGGGCCGCGGCGATGGTCATTTGACGATCTTCATGAGCTTGCGGTTGATGGAGAGCGCGACGGCGGTGATGATCATCACGCCCTGCACGCCGATCTGGACGCTTGGCTCGACGCCCACCAGCACCATGCCGTTGGTCAGCACCACGACGATCAGCACGCCCACCACCGTTTGCAGGATGCCGCCGCGACCGCCGGACAGCGACGTGCCGCCGACCACCACCGCGGTGATCGTCGTGAACAGCCGGCCGCTGCCGATCTGTGCATTGCCGAGCCCAAGCTGCGCCGACGCCAGAATGCCGCCCACCGCATAAAAGACGCCCGCCAGCGTGAACGCCGCGATGCGGACTTTCGCGACCGAAATCCCCGACAGGGCGGCGAGCTCTTCGCCACCACCCAGCGCATAGATGTGACGCCCGAGCCGGGTATAATTCTGGATCGCCAGTGCAATGATCACGCACAGGACCGCCACCCAGACGCCCCAGGGGAAGCCGAGGAAACGGTCGATGGCAAGGCCGCGGATCAGTGGATCATTGATGCGGATGGCCATGCCGCCGAGCAGCGCGTTGCCGACGCCGACGCCGATGAACCAGGTCCCGAGCGTCGCCATGAACGATGGCACTTTGAGATAGACGTTGATCATGCCGTTGATACAGCCGACTCCAGCGCCGACCGCCAGCACGATGACTACCGCAAAGAGCCCTAGCTCGTTGGCATTGGCGCCGTTCAGCACCAGCATCGACAGCAGCACGGCGGCGAGCGTCAGCACCCCTTCGACCGAGAGGTCGACCGATCCCATCAGGATGATCAGCGTCGCGCCGATGCCGAGAACCATCGGCACCATCGCCGATTGGCTGATGCGCACGACATTGCCGAAGCTCAGGAAATTCGGGTTGATCACGGCGATCAGGATGCAGAGCAGCACAAGCACTGCCAGGGGCGCCCAACCGGCAAGCCGCTGCAGCCCAGCAAAGGGCCGAGGCTTTACCGTCACCGCCGCGGCAGTTGCGTTGCTCAAGATCTGTCCTTTCGGGCACTTGGACCCGGCACGACCGACTCGCCTGTGAAGGCAATAGCGGCAAGACCGGCAAGACTGGGGAGGGACGCGGGCGCGCCAAAGCTGCGCCCGCGATATTTATCGCGATGTTGCTTAGTACTGGATCTGTCCGCTGGCGCGGCCCCAGATGTCGGTCCAGTCGAGTTGCGGCTCGGATTTGACATTGGTGTCATAGAACGACTGTGCATTTTCAGCGGTGATCACCACGCCGGTGCCGTAGAACTCGCGGTGTTCCTTGCCTTCCTTGGCGGGATCGAACACGCCGGTCTTGGCGGCGTAGCCGATGGCGAGGCCCATGCCGCCCTGCCAGAACGGGTCCCAGGCGACGGTACCGGCCATTTCGCCCTTCAGTACCGACTCGACGGCGAGTTGGATGCCGTCGACGCCGGTCACGGGCACCTTGCCGGCGCGGCCGTCTGCCCGCAATGCTTCCACTGCGGCGAGCGCCATGTCGTCATTGGCGGCCCAGATACCGCCAATCTGATCGCCGAACTGGGTAAGCCAAGCGTTGGTCTTTTCGAGGGCTTCGTTGGCCGACCAGTTGGCGACCTGGAAGTCGAGCAGCTTGACATCCGGGTTGGCATCCAGCGCTTGCTGCAGTCCGGCCCGGCGCTCGTAGGCCGGCACGTTGGATTCGATACCGCCGAGAGCGACGATGCCGCCCTTGCCGCCCATCGCCTTGATCAGCGCCTCGCCCATGGCTTTGCCGTAGGGCACGCCGCTGAACGAGATGTGGGCGACATAGTTGGGATCGAAATCCCACGGGTGCAGGTCCGCCGGCTTGTTCCACTGGGTGACCACGTAGGCACCGGCCTGCTTGGCCGCTTCGACGATCGGGCGGGCGTCCGGGCTGTCGTTGGGGTCAACGTTGATCACCGCATTGCCGCCGGTCTTGGCGAGAATGGCGCGGATGTCGGCGATGCCTTTTTCGCTGTTCCCTTCGGTGACCAGGGTCACGTATTCGGCCCCTACCGACTGGGCGAAGGCGGCGCCGCCCTTGTTCCACGTGGCATGGTACGGATTGGACAGCGAGCGGATCGAATTGACCAGCGTCGGGGCCCCTTGCGCATAGGCCCGCCGGGTGATGATGGCGGGGAACGTCCCCAGGACGCCCAAGGCTGTAGCGCCCTTCAGAACACTGCGGCGGCTCACAAATCGAGACGAATTCGTCCCATCAGATTGGTTTGACACTTTATCCTCCTCCTCAGGAATGCGGGCCTGCTGGCGCGCGCATTTTCGCTATCGCGAAGTCACTCTCCCATGCGTGGCTGCGTGCGGTTGACGAGCGTCTACTGCGCCCGTTCGTTTGCCCAAATGACAGCCCCGCCCGGCAACTCACCGTCGAAATGCGGTGTAGCTGCCTCAACGCGCATAGCTATGCATTGACGCTGGGCAGTGTCAACGCTCATTGTCGGGACATCCTGGGGAGGGATCGATGGATCACAATTTTCTCGACGAGATTACCGGGTCGTTCGCCATGCCGGCGGCCGACAATCCGACGGTTGCCATGGTCGAGGCGGTGTACCGCCACCACCAACTGCCGTGGCGCTACATCAACTGCGAGGTGACGCCGGCAAATCTCGCCAACGCCGTCAAAGGCGCGCGGGGCATGAACTGGGCCGGGTTCAATTGCTCGATCCCGCACAAGGTGGCGGTGATCGAGCATCTCGATGGCCTTGGCGCATCTGCCGAGATCATGGGCGCGGTTAACTGCGTGGTGCGGCGAAACGGCGCCTACATCGGCGAGAACACCGACGGCAAGGGCTTCCTCCTGTCGCTCCGCCAACTCACCGATCCGGCCGGCAAATCCGTCGTCATCCTTGGCGCCGGCGGCGCGGCGCGGGCCATCAGCGTCGAACTGGCGCTGGCGGGCGCGAGCGACATCACCATCGTCAACCGCGACGCGACGCGCGGTCAGACAGTGGTCGACCTCTTGAACGCCCGCACGAAAACCATCGCGACGTTCGTGCAGTGGTCCGAACGTTTCGCTATTCCAGCGGCGGCTCAGATCGTCATCAATGCCACCTCGGTAGGCCTGTTTCCCAATGTCGATGCCGAACTCAACCTCGACCCGGAAACGCTGCAGCTGGGCATGATCATCGCCGATGTGATCCCCAATCCACCCCGCACCCGCCTGATCCGCGACGCCGAGGCACGCGGTTGCCTCGCCCTCGACGGTCTCGGCATGGTGGTCAACCAGGGTGTCATTGGGATCAAATATTGGACTGGCATCGACGTGGATGCGGGCGTGATGCGGAACAAGCTCGCGGAACTGTTCGGCGTGTAGAGGCCCAATCATTGCGGGATCCGGTAGGACGGTTATCCTGTCCGAGTTGACATTTGGCCTAGGATTATTTTGGCAGCTAGATGACAGTTGCGGCGATCACAAGGACGGACATCAGGTGTGGCGCGTCGGTCGTAACGAGTGTGGATTCGCCGCCAGTCTGTGAGCCGAGCGACCATATTCTCGATCTCGTGGCGCTGGCGGCCCGTGCAGGCCGTGCTGGCGACCCTTGTTCCTCTCGCCATTAGCCTTATTGAACTCGCCTGGTGATATCGTCGTCGCCGCATGCCCTATGCCTTCAGCAGATCGCGCTGGCCGCAAACTTTGACCTGCAACACGCAAAACCCGCTGTCCTCGTTGTGGAACATCCTGTTCGACGAGGCCGGATATAGGCTCAGTGCTGAAGGACTGGTGGCCAGGCGGGGTCGCGGTCGGCACAACTCCCGGTCAGGCTCCGCGCGGGGCCCATGGCCCGCTTGGTGACGGAACGGCCGTCGCGGAGTCGTTCATCGAACTAACTCGGTTTTGCTATGTTGGGGAGAACCATGGCCGAACCACCCCTCACGATCGACGAGCGCCGCGCGAAAAAGGCCGAAAAGCGCATCAAGCAGCGTGAGATTACCGTGTTGAGAGCCAGCAAGATGCACAAGGCGCGGTTACAGGCCGAACAGGTCGGGAGCATTTCGCAGGCCGTGCTACCCCCAGCGCTGAACATCGGATGCTCGGGTTGGTTCTACTGGCACTTAAAAGGCAGCTTTTACCCGACCCAGATGCCAACAAAAGAGTGGTTCTCACACTACGCAGACCATTTTGCCACGGTTGAGCTGAACGCACCGTTCTACTCTTGGCCGACATTGGCGACGGTAGAGTCGTGGCGCAAACAGGCCGAAGGCCGCAATATGGTGTACACAGTCAAAGCGTCTGAATTGATTACGCATATTCGGAAGTTCGAGGACACGCGTACTCTAGTGCGCGATTTCGGCTACATAGCCGACCTCCTTGGGCCAATGATGGGCTGTTTCCTGTTTCAGCTGCCCCCCAGTTACCACTTTGCCCCCGAGCGGCTGCAGAACATCCTTGAACAATTGGATCCGTCCCGGCGCAATGTGATCGAGTTTCGGCACAAGAGTTGGTGGACTGACGAGGTCTACGCTGCGTTCGAGAAAGCCGGAGCCATTTTTTGCACCTGCAGCGGTCCGCGCCTGCCCGATGACTTGGTCAAGACCGCTGAGGACATCTACATCCGCTTTCACGGTGTCGACGCTTGGTACCGCCATGATTACAGCCACGACGAGTTGGTCGTTTGGGCAGACCGAATTCGCCAGGCACGTGCTGAGCGAGTCTGGATTTACTTCAACAATGATTTCAATGGCTACGCGATAAAGAACGCCACAATGCTGGCCGGGATCCTTAAGGGGAGTTGACGGGTCAGCTGCGAGGCACTGTCGGGAATAGTGGCGATGCGGACCATGCGACAACTGGAATTGGCGCACCCGCTTCGAGCCATAATGCGCCGTTTCAGTTCATCCGCTGGACGCAACACTACGTTCCAGCAACTCCCACTTGAACGAGACCCCGGTCCCCGGCGTGTCTGGCGCGATTGCCTTACCTTCGCGCATGACCAACGGCCGCTCAGTGTACCGATCGATTGGAAAACTGTGCACCTCCACCCATCCCGTATTGGGCTGTGCCGCTACGAGACTCACATGCAATTCCTGCATCCCGTGGCTGCAGACGGGGATTCCACTACCATCGAAAACCCGCGCCGCCCGTAGCCACCCGGTTATGCCGCCACAATTGGAGGCGTCGGGCTGGATGAAGGACAGCTTGGAAAAACGATGGGCATATTCAAACTCATGAATCGTATGTAGGTTTTCCCCCATCGCGAGGGGCATTCCGGTGGCCTCGGCAATGCGTCCATAGCCCGCATAATCGTCTGGAATGGTCGGTTCTTCGAACCAAAGCAGATCGAACGGTTTGAACGCCTCTGCCGCCCGGATGGAGGTTTCGACGTCGAAGCCGTAATTGGCATCTACCATGAACACGGTGTCCGGGCCGATCCGGTCGCGCACCGCCGCCATCCGGCGCAGATCTTCGCCGAGGTCAGCCTTGCCTACCTTGATTTTGACAGCCGTAAAGCCAGTGTCCAGATAGCCACCGACACTCGCCACAAGTTTTTCTAGTGAAAAGTTGAGGTCGACGCCGCCGCGGTAGGCCTTAGCAATTTTGCCCGTGCCCCCTGCCATTTGCCACAAGGGCAGATTTTCGCGTTTTCCCTTCAAATCCCAAAGCGCAATATCGACCGCGGAAATTGCGAATGAGGCAATACCCCCGCGACCCACATAGTGAATATGCCAGCCCATTCCATCGTAGATTGCATCGATTTCGCGCGCGTCCCGTCCCAGCAGAAACGGTGCCAGATCGTTCTCGATCATCGCAAGGATCGCCCGGCCGCCGCGCCCGCCGGTGTAGGTATAGCCGGTGCCCTCGCTCCCATCGGCCAGACGAAGTGTGGCAGTGACGAGTTCAAAGTGCGTGTGTTCGCCATGCTTGGCATCGCCCATCGGCTCGTCGAGCGGTATTTTGAACAGTCGTACAGTGACGTCGATGATGGTCGTCCCGGAATTCACTCTCGTTCCTCTCTCGATCAGTCGCCAGCTTCAGGCCCAATTCACGTAAGTGGTCTTCTTGCGGAAATAGCCATCCAGCCCATATTTGCCGTCTTCTCCTCCGAGCCCCGACTGCCCCCAGCCAGTGTGGAACCCCTGAACCAGTTCGCCGCAGGTGCGGTTGAAATACACCTCGCCGAAGTTCAGCCCGTCGGTCAGGCGCATCAGGCGTTTGAAGCTCTGCGTATAGACATAGGCGGAAAGCCCATAACTCGACTCGTTGGCGAGGCTCAGCGCTTCCTCGAAATCATCAAATGGCATCACCGGCACGACGGGCCCAAAAATCTCCTGCTGCATGGCGTGAACCCGATTGTGTGGTGCCACCAGGATAGTCGGGGCATACCAGTGTCCCTTCGCAAAATCGCCCTCATGCAACGCTCCGCCTCGCAGCAGGACTTCAGCGCCCTCGGCGATGCTGCGGTCGACGATCTGGTCGATCTTGTCCACTTCAGGCGCACTGATCTTGGGTCCGAGGTCGGGACTGGTCAGTGGATCGCCGATCCGGAGTGCCTTGGTCTTGGCGACGAATTTCTCGAGAAATTCGTCGGCTATGGAGCGATGGAGATACATGCGTTCGTTGCACGTGCAAATCTGGCCGCAATTGGTAAAGCGGGCGATCATGGCACTTTCGACTGCCGCGTCGAGATCAGCGTCATCCATGACAATAAAGGGCGCCTTGCCCCCGAGTTCGAGGCGGACAACCTTGAGCAGCGGGGCGCCGGCCGCATAGATTTCGCGACCGGCGCGCGTGCTGCCGGTCATCGTGATCAGGCTCGAATGAGGGCTGGTGACCAAGCTCTGCCCGACTGTGCGTCCGCCGCCAGTTACCACATTGATGACCCCAGCCGGAAAGCCGACGCGCTCGGACAGCGCCGCTAGGGCGAGACCGGAGAGTGGGGTAAGTTCATGACCCTTGAGCACGAAACTGTTGCCTGCAACTAGTGCTGGTCCGAGTTTGCGGGCCGCCAGTGCAGCTGGATAATTCCATGCAGTCAGACCAACCACCACGCCGAACGGTACTCGACGAATCCAGATTTCCTCATTGACGAAATCGGAAGGCATGATGTCGCCCTCGATCCGGCGGGCGCTTTCAGCGGCGAAACGGAGAAACATTTCCGTAGCGCCGATTTCGCCCCGCGCCTGGTCGATTGGTTTCCCTTGTTCGGCGACGACGATCCGGGCCAGCATTTCGGCATTGTCGCGCACGAGATCGGCCAAGGCGCCAACCATCCGCCCGCGCTCTATGGGAGGCAGTGCCGCCCACGCCGGCTGTGCGCGCCGGGCCGCATCCAGCGCGGCCTCTGCGTCATCAACAGTACCCTCGGCAACTTCAGCGATAATCTGTTCGTTCGCCGGGTTTTCGACGGTCACCAACGATTGGCTGCTTCCTCTCGTCCATCTTCCATTGATAAACATCTCGCAACGCGGCACCGAGCCAGCGGCCCACGCAGACAAAAGGTTTTCGAGCACGGTTTAACTCGCTTAGTTTGGTATGACCAAAGTTAGATGAGGAGACGCAATCTGACAGAGCAAGTCAACAGTTTTGCCGCCGTTTCGGCAAGATATGGCAGAGAATGAACATCGGCGAATAATTTTGGCCAACCAAAGCGCAAGGCTCTTGCCCTTTTGGGAATTCTGCTGAATGTAAGCTGCAGCAATCTTGAATCGGGTCTTCCATGACGCGGCACAGCAACGGAGCAGTGAAACAGTCAGGCCCGGCCCAAGTCGAGGTAGTGCCGGTGCGACCGTCTTCAGAGAGCCTTGCTCGCATGTTGGAGGCACGCATCGTGTCCGGCGAATTGGCGGATGGCGGCTGGTTGCCGCCCGAACGAAATATGGTCGCGGAATTTGGCGTCAGCCGCACTGTGGCGCGCGAGGCTGTCGCAACTCTGGTCAGCCGCGGCCTGATTGAAAACCGGCCCCGGTTCCGCCGTGTCGTTCGAAAGCCCGGCTATGATGCTGCGCTTTTTGCTATGAGCGGGGTAGCCGGTCATTTGTTGGCACAGCAGGGCGGGGTAAAGAACCTTTACGACACGCGCATTTTTCTGGAAGCGGCGCTGGTCCGCAATGCCGCGCTCAACGCAAGAAAGCATGATCTTGCAGCGCTTCGGGAAGCGCTCGAACTCAATCGCGGGGCCATCCCCGACTCCGACCAGTTTTATGTGACTGACATTGCCTTTCATGCGGTGTTTTACCAGGTTTCCGGCAATCCCGTTTTCCCGGCGGTCCATGCAGCCTTTGTCACCTGGCTGTCGGGGCACTGGCGACAAATGCTGCGTTCGCCCGAGCGCAACCAGGTCAATTATTTCTCGCATCGCGAAATCTACAACGCCGTGCTGGATCGGGATCCCGATGCTGCGGAAAAGGCGCTCACCGGACATCTGACCTCGGCCTGGCAATATGTCCGCAGCACCTTCGAGGTCGCGTGAGAGATGGACGAGACCTTTGATCATATCGTGATTGGAGGCGGGGCCGCTGGCTGCGTCGCTGCTGCTCGCCTCGTTGAAGCCGGGCGTCGGGTGCTGTTGCTAGAGGCCGGACACTCGCATCGCCATCCACTGCTCGACATGCCTCCTGGCATCTTCAAGATGATCAATGGCAGCAAGTTCATGCGCTATCATCGGACGACTCCGCAGGAGCATCTCGGCGGACGCGTGCACGAGATTTCACAGGGCAACGTGCTGGGCGGCGGCACGTCGGTCAATGCGCAGGTCTATATGCGTGGCCGCCCGTCGGACTATGAAGAATGGGACGAATTGCTCCGCGGCAACAATGCCGGGGTGCGCTGGGATTGGCAGCATGTCCTGCCCTACTTCAAAGGCATGGAAGGCAACAACCGCCTCCGCAACGATCGCCACGGCAGCGAGGGGCCGTTGCTGGTCTCGGACCCCGGTCACATCGATGATGTCTCTCGTTGGTTTGTGCAGGCGGTGCAGTCGCTGGGAGTGCCCTACACGCATGATTTCAACGGGCCGACGCAGACCGGGGTTGGTTTTTACCAATTCATGAATCGCAGGGGTAAGCGCAGCAGCGCTGCCTACGCCTTTATTGAGCCGCTTCTAGCGAACCCGAAACTTACCCTCAAACTCAACGCTTCCGTGCATCGGATACTCATCGAAGGCGAGCGGGCGACTGCCGTCGTCTATATCGATGCATCGGGTCGCACACATACAGCTCGGGCTAATGCCGACATTATTGTCTCCTCCGGCGCACTGGTCACGCCCAAGCTGCTTATGCTCTCCGGCATTGGACCAGCCGACCACCTTGCCTCGCATGGTATTGCTTGCCTGGTCGATCTTCCCGGCGTCGGCCAAAACCTTATTGATCATCCGGAAGTCCCGTTGATCGCCACGGCCAACGGCCCATACGGTTATTTCAAGGAAGCCGTGGGCTGGCGGATGCTTCGCAATGGCCTCCAGTTCAAACTGTTTGGAACGGGGCCAATTACTTCGGCCGGGGTCGAGGCCGGCGCCTTCGTCAATCCATCCGATCCAGAGGCTGCGCCGACCATTCAGGCTTTCTGTGTGCCATTTGTTTATCTCGACCGAGATGTACTTGGCGCTGTCAAGAGTGATTTTGGGATAACTGTCACTACTGTCGTGGTTAAGCCAAAGTCACGTGGCTATGTCGCACTTCGCTCGGCCGACCCTGACGACATGCCGCTGGTTTCTCCCCATTTACTGCAGCATCCCGACGACATGCGGCAGATGATTGCGGGGCAACGCTTTTTCCTCGAGGCATTCAAGACCGCGCCGCTTGCCGGCAAGCTCAATCGGATCATCGCGCCGGACCCCGCTGAGCAGAGCGACGGGGCACTGACGCAGCACTGCAAGCGCCTGGTCAAGACCAACTATCATCCCTCCGGCACCTGTCGGATGGGTCCCGACGGAGACCGGATGGCTGTGCTCGATGCCACCATGCGCGTACGCGGCGTTGACAATCTGAGAGTTGCCGACATGTCGGCCTGCCCAAATATCAATGCCGGCAATACCGCGGCTCCCGCGATGATGCTCGGTGCACGGTGCGCTCAGTTCATCATCGATGAAAAAACTGCCAGCTTGCCGTCTGAACGTCTTTCGATGCAGCATGGAGAACATGCCGCGTAAATAAGGAAACAGCCTTGTCTGACCAACAAGGACTGAACGCACGAACTCGTGCATCAACGGTCACATTCGGCGGCAGGTGCCGCATTCAGCTCGTGGGAGGAAAATTACCATGACAATAACTCGTCGCCATCTTCTGATCAGCTCTGCCGCAGCGGCAGCCGCGGCAGTGCTCGTTTCACGCGCCTCGGCAGCAGCGCCGCCGTTGGCCAAGAAAGAAACCTACAAAGTTGGTTTCGCGCAGACTGAAAGCAACAATCCCTGGCGCCTGGCCCAGACCGCCAGCATGCAGGCCGAGGCCGAAAAACGTGGCTGGCAGCTGGTTTATACCGATGCTGCCGGTTCCGCCGCCAAGCAGGTCGCCGACGTCAACTCGATGATTGCCCAAGGCGTCGACCTGATCTTCCTTGCCCCGCGCGAAGAAAAACCGCTCATTCCGGCGATCATGGCGGCAAAAGGCGCCAACATTCCGGTCATCCTGCTCGATCGCAACGTCGACCAGACTCTTGCTACGGCCGGCGAGGACTACGTTACCTTCATCGGCTCCAACTTTATCGAAGAAGGCCAACGGATCGCCGAATGGTTGGTCGCCAACGCCAATGGCAAGACCACCATTATCGAACTCGAAGGTACCACCGGGTCATCGCCTGCCAACGACCGCAAGAAGGGTTTCGACGACGTCATTGCCCAGCATCCCGAGTTCAAGATTGTCGCCAGCCAGACTGGCGACTTTGCCCGCGACAAGGGGCGCCAGGTCGCTGAGACCCTGCTGCAAGCACATCCAGATGCCAACGTCATTTATGCTCACAACGACGAAATGGCCATTGGCGCAATTGCCGCGGTAGAAGCCGCCGGCAAGGTCGCGGGAACCGACGTGTTGATCCTCTCGATCGATGGCGGCAAGGAAGCCGTGCAGCTCGTGGTCGACGGCAAGATCGCAGCCGTCGTCGAATGCAATCCGCGCTTTGGCCCGAAAGCCTTCGATACCGCAGTCGCCTACGCGAACGGGGAAACTATCCCGGCGCTGATCCTCAATCCCGATCAGTTCTATGATGCCTCGAACGCTGCGGAATTGTTGTCGACGGCGTATTGAACCGACCTGACGAGCGCACCGCCTGCCCTAAGCAGGCGGTGCGCAATTTCCTGCTGGGGGACGGCTGATGGCGGACGATTTGCTGCTGTCGATGCAAGGCATCGACAAGAAGTTTGGCGGCATTCCGGCTGTGTCCTCCGCTTCGCTGTCAATCGAGCGCGGTGAGGTCCATGCCCTCATCGGGCAAAATGGTGCGGGTAAGTCGACGCTGATCAAGGTGCTGACTGGATATTACAAGCGAGACGCCGGACAAGTCCTGTTCGACGGCAAGCCGTTTGAAGTCACCTCGCCCCAGCAAGCTCAGAAAAGCGGAATCAGCACGATTTATCAGGAAATCAATCTGGTCCCGCTCCGCTCAGTCACCGAAAATATCTGCCTCGGCCGCGAACAGCGTCGCATGGGCTTTCTCGACTGGACAGCGATGCACGCAGAGGCCGAACGTCTTCTCCATCGTTTCAAGATCGATATCGACGTGCGAAAGCCGCTCGGTCGCCTCAATACTGCTACCCAGCAAATGGTGGCCATCGCTCGCGCCATCGGCTTTTCTGCCAAGCTCGTCATCATGGATGAACCCACGTCGTCGCTCGACGAACAAGAGGTTTCGGTGCTGTTTGGTGTGATCCGTCAACTCAAGGCCGACGGCGTTTCAGTGGTCTTCGTGTCCCACAAACTCGACGAGCTTTATGAAGTGTGCGACCGGGTGACCATCATGCGCGACGGTCGCACCGTGCGTTCCGCCAACATGAACGAGATCAAGAAGCTCGAACTGGTGTCCTCCATGCTGGGCCGCGACGTCAGTAGAGCCGAAGGCCATGCAACCGCCTTTGCCAAACGGGACCGCAGCAAGATCGGCGAGGTGATGTTCAAAGCCAATGGGCTTTCGGCGAAGCCGTCGGTGCGCGACGTTTCCGTCGACCTGCGACGCGGCGAGATCGTTGGACTGGCAGGCTTGCTCGGCGCAGGCCGAACTGAAACCGCTCGGTTGATCTTTGCCGTCGATGCTCCGGATGGTGGGGAGATGGAGCTGCAAAACCGCCCCTACCGGCCCCGTCGCCCTGCTGACGCTATCAATGCCGGTTTGGGCTTTTGCACAGAGGACAGGAAGATCGAAGGCATCGTTGCCGATATGACGGTTGCTGAAAACATCATGCTGGCGCTCTTGAGCCGCGTCAGCCCGCACGGCGTTTTCGATCCCGCCAAACAGCACGAACTCGCGACGAATTTCATCGCGAAATTAGGCATTAAGTGTTCCGGCCCCAACCAGAAAGTCCGCGAACTTTCAGGTGGTAACCAACAGAAAGTGCTGCTCGCCCGCTGGCTGGCGATGAACCCAAAGCTGTTGATTTTGGACGAGCCGACTCGTGGCATCGATGTCGGTGCCAAGGGCGAAATTCAGCGCCTGATCAAGTCGCTCGCCGATGAGGGGCTCGGCGTGCTGATGATTTCCTCGGAACTGGAAGAGATCGTCGAAGGAGCCGACCGCATCTTCGTCTTGCGCGAAGGGACTCTCGTTGCAGAGTTGCAGGGGGACACTGCAACCGAAGATGCCGTTCTGGCGGCCATGGCGCATGGCACCAGTCCACGGACTGTGGAAGCCCGCGTATGAAAGAACTCGCCGTCAACCCAGTTCCCAAAGGCGAAATACGGGGCCATTTCGATCTGTTTGACTTTCTTGCCCGTTACGGCACGGTCATTGCGCTCGTATTGCTCCTTTGTTTTAACCTTGCTTTTACGCGCAATTTTGCCACCCTTCAGACGCTTAACGTTAATCTTACCCAGGTTTGCACAATCGTCATCGTCGCTGTCGGCATGACCCTGGTGATCGGGACCGGTGGCATCGATCTGTCGGTTGGCTCACTGATGGCGATTTCGGGCGCTTTGGCGCCGATGATCTTCATGAGTAAGATCGTTCCCATCGACAACATCGCCTTGGCGGTGACGATCGCGATCGTGGTACCGGTTCTGGTCGCTGGCATGTTCGGCCTCTTTAATGGCTGGCTGATCGCACGGTTCAGGGTGCAGCCGATCGTGGCGACCCTCGTGCTGTTTATCGCCGGGCGGGGCATCGCCCAAGTAATAACCAATGGCAATCTTCAGGTGTTCAAGGTTCCTGAGTTTCAGTGGATCGGTTTTGGCCGGCCGTTTGGAATTCCGGCACAGGTCCTCATCATGGCTGTGGTCGTCCTGCTGGCGTGGTGGGCATTGCGCCGCACGGTTTTTGGCCGGGATGTGCTGGCGATTGGTGGTAACGAAAAGGCGTCGACGCTTGCCGGTATCGCCGTCGGACGCGTCAAGCTCGCCGTTTACGCCATCAGTGGCCTTTGTGCCGGGCTCGCGGGACTGGTCGTTATCGCGATCAACTCAGCCAGCGACGCAAACTTGGTCGGCCTTGGGATGGAGCTCGACGCCATCGCTGCCGTCGCCGTCGGCGGCACGTTGCTGAGCGGAGGCAAGGCGACCATCATCGGCACATTGCTAGGTGCTCTGACCATCCAGCTTGTGCGCTATACGCTTCTCGCCAATGGCGTGCCCGATGCCGCAGCGCTCGTGGTCAAGGCGGCGATAATCGTCGGCGCCGTTTGGCTGCAGCAACAGAACAGAGTGCGCTAGTGCGAAAAATCGATTTTGGCGGCCTGCTGAGTACCTATGGCGTTGTTATCGCACTCCTCGCCCTGATTGCCTTCGGCTGGCTACGCTATGAAAATTTCCTTGGCATGTTCAACATCATGAGCGTGCTGCGCTACAATTCGATGTTCGCCCTGGTGGCACTTGGCATGTGCTTCGTCATCATGACAGGCGGCATCGACCTATCGGTCGGCACGGTCGCGGCTTTAGGCAGCGTCGCCGCCGCCTATTCCAGCCCCTATGGACCGATAGCCGGTCTTGCAGCAGGCGTTGGCGTCGGTACGGTGGTTGGGCTGATCAATGCCGTAATGATCACCCGCATGCACATCATGCCTTTCATCGCCACTCTCGCCTCGATGCTCGCCGCTAGCGGTACCGCACTGCTGCTGGCCAATAACCGCTCCGTGCCGGTGTCCTACCAGTCTGGCTTCACTGATCTCGGCCAGGGCAACTTCGTCGGCCTGCCGATCCCCGCCATCATCGCCGCCATCGCCTATATCCTCGGCTGGGTGGTGCTGAATTACACCGCGACCGGGCGCGGCGTGCTCGCCGTCGGGGGAAGCGAAGAATCCGCTAAGTTGATGGGCCTACCGGCCGATCGGATCAAGGCTTTGGCCTACATCGCGAGCGGCGGCCTGGCGGGTCTTGCGGGTGTAATCCTCGCCGCACAATTCGGCGCCGGCCAGCCCATCGAGGGGGTCGGTTGGGAGCTCTTCGCCATCGCTTCGGTCGTGGTGGGCGGTACGCTGCTCACCGGCGGGGTCGGCTCGGTGGGTTCGACGCTGGCCGGTGTCCTGCTGCTCGGCATCCTCTTTACCGTCCTCAATTTCGAGAACGGCCTCGGTTGGATATCGTTGTCCGCCTACTGGCAATCGGTAATCCGCGGGGCATTCCTGCTGGCTGTCGTCATCCTTCAGGCACGGCTCGTGGCGGGCGAAACAAGTAGAACCTGAACAAAAAGATCTTCCATGACCGAACGCGAACTCTCCCTCGAAAACGATCACGCCACCCTGATGAAAGATGGCATTGTTGGACACAAGGCCGCCTTCTCCCGCGAGTGGGCCGAAGCCATGCGGGAAGACATGATGAAAGCGTTCTGGTCCGCGATCCAGCGTCCGGGCGGTGCGGTCGGCCGAGGTCCAAGACGCTGGTATGTTGAAATCCATCCCGAGGAATTTGGCGGCTTCGTCGAGCTGACCACCCATCCCTGGGTCGTCGGCATGTGCCGGGCAGCTCTGGGCGACGACTATCAAATCGTTGAAATCGGCTTTGACACGCCTTTCCAGGGGGCAATGAACCAGCCCTGGCACCGTGATTTTCCGTCGCCGCCCGATACATATAACGATAGGCGCCTAACCT
>JAQGJK010000005.1 GCA_028290665.1 Devosia sp.
AGGAAGCGCGTGACTACCTTGCGGGATTCTGGGGGCAGGGCAGCGATGGCGTCGGTGATGCGGCTGGCCTGGGTGGCAGAAAGCGTTGAGAAAAGCTGGCGGCCTTTGTCGGTCGCATGCAGCAGACGCTGGCGGCGGTCGGAATGGCCGGTTTTTTGTTCGATATAGCCGTTATCGATCAACTGGCGCAGCACGCGGGCGAGGCTCTGCTTGGTGATCTTGAGGATATCGAGCAGGTCGGCGACCGGCATGCCGGGGCGTAAATTTACGAAATATAGCACCCGGTGATGGGCCCGGCCAAAACCCTGGCGTTCGAGCAGGGCATCAGCGTCGCCGGTGAAGTCGCGATAGGCAAAGAAAAACAGGCCCATGATGTCGAGGGGCAGCGCCTCGCCGCCGGGAGTGGCGGAATTTATGTCAGCTATGTTGACATTTATTTGGGGTGCTGCCATTGTCATTCCATCAGGACGCCGTTCAGTCTTATCCTCCAGCCTTTGTTGTTTGCCAAGGCCTAGGGGCTGGGGCATGATCGGCGCCAAATCAGGCGACCGCGCAACTGCGGCACCTCAATTGAATTGCGGGAGAGGATCATGGCCGGCGTGCCCATGGACCAGCGAGAAGGCTGGATTTGGTTTGATGGCGAATTCAAGCCCTGGAAAGACGCAAAGATTCACGTGCTCACGCACGGGCTGCACTATGCCAGCTCGGTGTTCGAGGGCGAGCGCGCCTATGGCGGCGAAATCTTCAAGTCGCGCGAGCATACCGAGCGGTTGATCCGTTCGGGCAAGACGCTGGACTTTACCATTCCGTGGTCTGTCGAGCAGATCGAGGAAGCCAAGCGCGAAGTGCTGGCCAAGAACAATCTGGTCGATGCCTATGTGCGCCCCGTGGCGTGGCGCGGTTCGGAAGAACTGAGCGTGCCGGCGCGGAACAACACCGTGCATCTGGCGATCGCGGCATGGGTATGGCCGAGCTATTTCTCGGTCGAGGAGAAGCTCAAGGGCATTCGCCTAGAGTGGAGCAAGTGGAAGCGGCCGAGCCCGGAGACCATTCCGTCTTCGGCAAAGGCTGCGGGTCTCTACATGATCTGCACGCTGAGCAAGGATGCGGCGATGGCCAATGGCTATGCCGATGCGCTGATGCTGGACTATCGCGGCTATGTGGCGGAAGCCACCGGCGCCAACGTGTTCTTCATCAAGGGCAAGGACATCACGACGCCGACGCCGGATTGCTTCCTCAACGGCATTACCCGACAGACGCTGATCGATCTGGCCAAGCGCAATGGGTTCACGGTGACCGAGCGTCACATGATGCCAGAGGAACTGAGCCAGTTCGATGAGTGCTTCCTGACCGGTACTGCGGCCGAGGTTACGCCCGTCAGCGAGATCGGGGGTTATAAATTCAAGCCGGCCGAAGGCTGCAGGACGCTGATCGACGCGTATGCGGCGGAAGTTCAGCCGAAGCGGGCAGCGGCTGAGTAGGGTTTGCGATAAAGATTGAAGCAGCCGGGCTGCGTGCCCGGCTTTTTTGTTTTGGTACTATTCCCATCGGGCCTTGGCCACGTCGTCTTCAGCTTTGGCTTCGACCCAGTGGGTGCCTTTGGGGCCGGTTTCCTGTTTCCAGAACGGGGCGTCGGTTTTTAGGTAGTCCATCAGAAATTCGGCGGCTTTGAAGGCGGCGTCCCGGTGGGGCGAGAGGGTCATCACCTGGACGATGGGTTCGCCTGGACCCAATGTGCCGTAGCGGTGGATGACGGTCGCGGCGAGCAGGCCGAAGCGGGCGGTGGCTAGATCGACGATCGCGGTGAGCTGGTTGATGGCGAGCTCGGGATAGCATTCCAGCGTCAGAGCGGTGATCGGGTCGTCCAGTTTTGAGCGGACGACGCCGGTGAAGGTTACGGCGGCACCGGCGCCATCGGCGGCATTGAGGAAGGCGTTGACCTCGGCGCCGGGATCGAAGCTGTCGGTGGAGACGCGGACCGTCATGGCTCAGCCGCCGGTCATCGGTGGGAACAGGGCGATGGTCTTTGCGCCGATGATGCTGGCGTCGTGCTTGACCAGTTTGGCGTCCACGGCGGCCTTGATCAGGGTGCGCTTCTCGACGGCGTGAGCAAAGGCTTCGTCGCGGCTGGCGAGCCAGTCGATCAGGTCGGCGACGGTAGCGACTTCAGCGGGTGGCGAAACTTCTTCCTCGCCGCGATTGAGGCGTTCGCGGAGCCAGGCGAAGTAGAGGATTTTCACTTTGGTTGTTCGACCAGATGCGGCCAGCTGGCTTGCAGGTACTGGAAGCCGGTCCACAGGGTGAGCGCGCCGGCGACCCAGAGCAGGATGTCGCTGACGAGGCCGAGGTTCGGGACAAGGCGTTCCAGCAGAACCACCGCAAGGGCGACCAATTGCAGCGTGGTTTTCCACTTGGCGAGCCAGGTAACGTTGAGCACGACCTTGGTGTTGCCGAGGAATTCGCGCAGGCCCGACACGTAAAATTCGCGGAACAGGATGGCGCAGGCGGGGATCATGTCGAGGCCAGACAAGCTGCGGTCCCAGGCGAGGGCGGCGATCAGAATGCCGACGAGCAGCTTGTCGGCGATCGGATCGAGCATGCGGCCCAGCGGGGAATATTGGTTCCAGGCGCGGGCGAGATAGCCGTCGAGCCAGTCGCTGGCGGCGGCGATGATGTAGATAACGAGGGCGATGGCGCGCAGGGTGGGGTCGCCCTGCATGACCAGCCAGACGATGGGGATGATCGCCAGGATGCGGGCGATGGTGATCTGATTTGGGACGAGGGTGAGCGGGTTTTTGGCCATGACCGGAGAGAACAGGAATGGGGTGAGGGGGTCAAGGTGGGAGGCGGCGAAGGTGACCTTTTGTTGGGGTGGCGGGAGCGGCGAAGGCGAGTCTTTGTTGGGTACCCCCACCTAGCCTCCCCCTGATGAGGGGGAGGAATTCTATCGAGTGTGGCGCGCGTTTTTGGATAATCACCGGCCAGACTCCTCCCCCTTTCAGGGGGAGGTTGGGTGGGGGGTATTCTTCCTATGCTACCTGCTGGTTGGTGACAGCGCGGCGCTGGGTGACGGACTCCGCCAGCGCTTCCAACGCGATAACCGTCGTGGCCCAATCGATGCAGCCATCGGTGATGGACTGGCCGTAGACCAGTTCCTTGCCTTCGATGAGGTCCTGGCGGCCGGCGACGAGGTTGGATTCGACCATGACGCCGATGATGCGGCGGTCGCCGGCGGCCATCTGGGCACCGATGTCGGCGAGGATCAGGGGCTGGTTTTCTGGGTTTTTCGACGAGTTGGCGTGGCTGGCGTCGATCATGATGGTGGGGGCGAGGCCTGACTTTTCGGCGGCCTTGGCTGCAGCGTCGACGCTCTGGGCATCGTAGTTGGTGGTTTTGCCGCCGCGCAGGATGACGTGGCAATCCTCGTTGCCGGTGGTGGCGGCGATGGCGGAGCGACCGTCCTTGGTGACGGCGAGGAAATGGTGCGGCTGGCTGGCTGATGCCACGGCGTCGAGCGCGATCTTGACGTTGCCGTCGGTGCCGTTCTTGAAGCCAACCGGGCAGGAGAGGCCGGAGGCCAGTTCGCGGTGGATCTGGCTTTCGGTGGTGCGAGCGCCGATTGCGGCCCAGGAGACCAGGTCCGCGATGTACTGGGGCGTGGTCATGTCAAGGAATTCGCAGGCGGCGGGCAGGCCGAGATTGTTGATGTCGAGCAGCAGGGCGCGGGCGGTGTGGAGGCCCGTGTCGATGTCGAAGCTGCCGTCGAGATTGGGGTCGTTGATCAGGCCCTTCCAGCCGACCGTGGTGCGCGGCTTTTCGAAGTAGACGCGCATGATGATTTCGAGCCGGTCACCAAGCTGTTCGCGCAGGGCGACGAGGCGCTTGGCGTAATCGATCGCTGCGGCGGGATCGTGGATCGAGCAGGGGCCGACGACGACAGCGAGGCGGTCATCGGCGCCGGTCAGGATATTGTGGAAACCGTGGCGGGCGGACAGCACGGTCTTGGTCGCGGCATCGGTGCGTGGGTGCTGGCGCATCACCTCGATGGGTGTGGTCAGCGGTTTGATTTCGATGATGCGGAGGTCGTCGGTGGATTTAAGCATTGTGGTGGTCCTCGAGGTTTATTGGTCGAGGGGCACAAAAAAACCGCCTCGAACGTTCGGGCGGTGGGCTTCGGGTTTGGTCGTAATCCTGGGAGACTAGATCAAGCGCGCGGTAGCCTCCGCCGGGAGCGGATAGCTAAAATACCAAAACGAGATGGTGGTGACGGGGTTGATCATGGGGAATGTGTAGCGCGGGATTTGCAGGTTGTCGACTCCGACTTTTGGATTGATGGACGACCTTGCGGCTGGGGAAATATCTCAGGATGGGTCCCGGCCTTCGCCGGGATGACACCGTGGTGGTGCGTGACGTACGCCGCCACTAGCTGCGGTTGAAGTGGTCGTAGACCAGGAGCGCCATGGCTTTGGAGATGGTGGGGACGGCTTCGAGGTCGGTTAGGGAGGCGCGGCCGACGGCTTTGGCGGAGCCGAAGTGGTTGAGCAGGGCGCGTTTTCGGGTGGGGCCGATGCCTTCGATTTCGTCGAGCGGGTTTTTGATCTGGTCTTTTTTGCGCTTGGCGCGGTGGGTGCCGATGGCGAAGCGGTGGGCTTCGTCGCGCAGGCGCTGGACGTAGTAGAGCACCGGGTCGCGATGCGGCAGCATGAAGGCTTCGCGGCCTTCCATGAAGAATTTTTCGCGGCCGGCGTCGCGTTCCTCGCCCTTGGCGATGCCGATAAAAATGACTTCCTTCTGCAGGTTCAACTCGGCGATGACGCCGCGCACGGCGCTGAGCTGGCCAGCGCCGCCGTCGATGAAGACGACATCGGGCCAGTCCGGCATGCCGGTGCTTTCGTCCTCGGCGTCATCGTCGCTTTCGGTGGTGAGTCTCGTGAAACGACGCGTCAGGACTTCGCGCATCATGCCGAAATCGTCGCCGGGGCTGAGCTCGGTGTTCTTGATGTTGAACGTGCGGTAGTGCTTTTTGGAAAAGCCCTCCTCGCCCGCGACGATCATGCCGCCAACGGCATTGGTGCCTGAGATATGGGAGTTGTCATAGACCTCAATGCGGCGCGGCACCTCGTCGAGGCCGAAAATGTCGGCGACGCCTTCGAGCAGCGTCTTTTGGTTGGCGCCTTCGGCAAGCTGGCGGCCCAGGGCCTCGCGGGCATTGTTGAGGGCGTGGTTGACCAAGTCGCGCTTTTCGCCGCGCTGCGGAATTTCGATGGTGACCTTGCGCCCGAGGCGCGATGACAGCGCCTCGGTCAGCAGGGCTGCCTCGGCGAGCTCGTGACTCAGCAGAACCAGCCGCGGCGGGGTGTGGCCCTCATAGAACTGGGCGATGAAGGCTTCGAGCACCTCGGCATCGGTCAGCTCAGGGTCGGCGCGCGGGCGGAAGGCGTGATTTCCCCAGTTCTGCCAGTTGCGGAAAAAGAACACCTGGACGCAGAACTGCCCGGCCTCGTGATGGATGGCGAAGACGTCGGCTTCCTCGACGGTGCGACCGGTTTCGCCCTGGCTCTGGATCAGCGCCAGTGCCGACAGCCGGTCGCGCAGCAGCGCCGCGCGCTCGAAATCGAGGGCTTCGGCGGCGATATTCATGTCGCGCTGCATGTGGTCGCGGACTTTGGAGGATTTGCCGGAGAGGAATTCCTTGGCCTCGTCGACGAGCCCGCCATAGTCCTCGAGCGAGATTTCGCGGGTGCAGGGGCCGGCGCAGCGCTTGATCTGGAACTGCAGGCAGGGGCGCTGCCGGGCGGCGTAAAAGCTCTGGGTGCAGTTGCGCAGCAGGAACGCCTTCTGCAGCGAGGCGATGGTACGCGCCACGGCGGTTGCCGAGGCGAAGGGGCCGAAATAATGCCCCTGCCGGCGGCGCGAACCGCGGTGTTTCACCAGCTCGGGGGCTTCGTGATCGGTGGCGATCAGGATGTAGGGGAAGCTCTTGTCGTCGCGCAGCAGCACGTTGAAACGCGGCCGCAGGCGCTTGATCAGATTGGCCTCGAGCAGCAGGGCTTCGCTCTCGGTCTCGGTGCGGACGAACTCCATCGAGTGCGTCACCGCGATCATGCGCTGGATGCGGATAGGGTTGGCTTCGGGTCGCGTGTAGTTGGTGACCCGAGCCTTGAGGCTGCGGGCCTTGCCAACGTAGATCACCTCGCCGGCGGCATCGAGCATCCGGTAGACGCCGGGTGAGGCGGGCAGGGTGCGGACGAAGGCGCGGATCACGTCCTCGCCGGCGCGCGGTGCGGTTGGCGTGTCGTCACTCATAGCTGGCTGGAGGTTGGGCGTCTCGGCGTGGGACCGCGCTTGGCGCTAAAATCGATGTGCCGCCCGCCGTCGAGGGCGAGCATCTGGCCGGTCATCGACCCGGATGAGACGAGGAAGATCAGCGCATCGGCAATCTCGTCGGGCGTGGCGCCACGACCAAGCGGCAGCGGAGCAAGCGATTTTTGGAAGTGCGCCTCGCTTTGTGTGGCCTCGGGCAGCGTCGGACCCGGGCCGATGGCGTTGACGCGGATGCGGGGCGCAAGGGACTGGGCGAGCGTGGTGGTGGCGTTGAACAGCACGGCTTTGGACAGGGTGTAACTGAAATAATTGGGCGTCAGATGCAGGATGCGCTCGTCGATGATGTTGACGATATTGCCGTCGACGCCGTCCGGCAGCTGCGCCGCGAAATCCCGGGCGAGGAACAGCGGCGCCTCGGCGTGTACCCGGAAATGGGCATCCCACAGCGCCTCATCAAGGTCCATGACGCTATCGGGCATGAAGATCGAGGCATTATTGACCAGGAGCGACAATGGTCCAAACTTTTTGCCGGCTTCGGCGATCAGGCGGGAGCGGTCTTTCCGGTCGGCGAGGTCGGCGCGCACGGTCGCTGCCTTGCCGCCGGAGCTGTTGAGGGTTTCGGCGAGCGCCTCGGCCTTGGCGTCGGAATTGCGGTAGTGGATGACTACCGCCCAGTCTTCGCCAACAAGACGGCGAACCATGGCCGCGCCGAGCCGATCGGCCGCGCCGGTCACCAGCGCGACTTTCGGTGCAGCTTTGGCGGTGCCGGCGGGGGCTGGCATGGCCTGGTTCAGCCCCCGGCTTTAGTGATGCAGGGCGATGATACGGCAACGACAGACATGCCGATTCGCAAAGCCCCGTGCCTGGCGAGCGCAGCAATCAATTGGATTTTTCCTTGCTGCCGCCCGGCTGGTTGCCGCCGGCGTCGGCGGTCGGGAAGATAATCGGGAATTCGTAGGGGTCGGGATCGGTGTCGCCGTCGCACTCGCCCTTGTAGCGGAACTCGACCATCCTGAAACCGTACTCGGCCCATTCCCAGATGCCTTGGCTGCCGCAATCGCCTAGGCCGCGGCCCTTGTACGAGCTGTAGAGGGTGTTGGTGTCGCTGTCGTAATCGGCAAAGAACACGACCGAAGTCCCGGTCCAGCCGAGAACGCCGTATTCGGCGAAGTATACCGGGGTAAATTCATCGAAACCGCCAATATAGACTTTGGAGGTGAAGTTGTAGGCGTAGGAGTCGCAGGGGAGAATATAGACGGTGTAGTCGGCGTCGAGGACGTCTACGTAGAAGTCCCGGCCATTGGCGATGTCTTCCAGCGGCCGGCATTCGGGATCGGCCCGGTGCCGATCGAGCAGGGCGACCGGGACGACAGCCGGGTCGGTGTCGGCTTCTGCATATAGCGGCACGAGGCCCCAGGGTGGCGGTGAAGCGACGCGCTCGGAGCCGATGCGGGTCTGCTGTTCGTCGATGTAGATCAGCGCAGCAGCGAGGCCTTTGAGCGGGAACTCCACTGTCTGGACGGTCTGCGTGAGGTCAGTGTAGGTGAACTTCACCTCTGACGCCGGCACGATCTGGTCGAACAGTGCCTGCGCCTTGTCGCCGAGGAAATACACGGTGTCGCGGCTGCCATAGGCGCCGACATCGGTTTGGGAAACGAAAGTTTCGGTATCGGCACCGACATCTACGATGAAATCGGCCCAGGTGTCGGGCGTCGCCTTGGCGGTGAACGCAATCTCCCAATACGGCTTTTCGGCATGCCGGCCGATGTGGAATTCGGCGTCGGCGAGACTGGTGGTCGCGGCACAGAAGCCATCGGCGTAGCAGGTGGCGGCCCAGTCACCGAACGCCGACTCAACGGTCACGGCGCCATGGTCCGCGGCGGATGCTGCGGTAAGGGAAGCAGCGAGCCAGAGGCCAGTGAACAGGGTACGCATCGCAAAGCTTCTCCTGGGGCGGTTGCCGGCCGCTAATCGCAGTTTGTCCGGGTTGAGACGCGGGCGTTCTCCGACTAGAGAGCTAGACCATCGAATCATCGGCGACCCATCTTATCGTACCAGCTCCAGTTCGCGATAAGACCGATCCGCTAGAGGCATCGGCCATCCGCCGGTGTTGCAGTTTCCCATGGCGCCATCGGGGCAGCCGCCGACGAGTGCCGTTGATGCCGCCTGTGCAAAACTACCAGCGCCGCGACCTGCCGGGCCGGGGCATTGCGCTGACTATTGTAGCGATCCTGATCCTCGGGGTGCAGGACGCCTTGGCGAAGTTCCTCGTGCAGGATTACTCGCCGTTCCAGATCGTCATGATGCGCTACTGGGCGTTCGCGGCGTTTGCGCTGGTGCTGGTGGCGCGCCAGGCGCCATTGCGGCAGGCGCTGCGGACCCGCGTACCGCTTTGGCATTTGCTGCGCGGGCTGCTGCTGGTCGGGGATATCTGGCTATTTGCGCTGGCAGTAAAAACCGTGCCGCTTGGCGAACTACAGTCGATTTCGATGATCTACCCGCTGCTGGTAACGCTGTTCGCCATTCCGTTCCTCGGTGAAAAAGTCGGGATATTCCGGCTATCGGCGGTGAGCATCGGCTTTGTCGGGGCACTGGTGATCGTCCGGCCGGGCGGACTCGCCATTGACTGGGGCGTCGGGTTCGCGGTGCTGTCGGCGGTGTTTTACGCGCTCTACATCGTCATCACGCGGAAAGTTTCGGCCACCGATTCGACCGCCACCAATCTGGTGTTTCCCGCCATCATCGGGCTGGTGCTGACCACCGCTGTCGGCGTGTGGCATTGGCAGCCGATGGATCTGCGCGGCGTGCTGCTGGTCGGCATCGTCATGATCACGACCTGCCTCGGTCATGGGGCGATGACGCTGGCCCTGAGCTTTGCGCCGGCAAGCACGGTGCAGCCATTCAACTATTTTGCGCTGCCATGGGCGATAACGCTGAGCGTCATCGTGTTCAACAGCCTGATCGACCCGATTTCGATGGTCGGCGCGGCGATCATCGTCGCCGCGGGGCTTGCAGTGATGTCGCGGGAACGCCTGAAGGCGCGAGCTAGCCGAAACGACGCCGCAGCCAGCCTGCCAGGAAAAGAATGACGGCAATACCGAGCAGCATGATGCCGAGCGGTGCGACGGCTAAAAGCAGCAGGTTAGGCAGCAATTGATCGATTTCGGGAAATAGCCACAGGCAGGCGGCGGCGGGCGCGGTGCCGATGACCAGCAGGATGCCGCCGAGCAAGGCGAAGGCGCGTGGCCATAGTCGCATCGTTGGTCAGATCCTCGGGGGTCGGCTTCAGCTGAAAAAGCCCGCGATCCATACGCCTATAGCAGCACTCACGGCCGTCAACACTGTTCCCCAGGCCAGGTCGACCATGGCGATGGCGGGCGTGTAGCCCTTGAGCGTCGAGAGGTTGGTCAGATCGTAGGTGCCGTAGGCCACGAGGCCCAGCAGCGCACCTGTCAGCAGCGCCTTGGCGATATCCCCATCCGCCGGAGCCGCCACCAACACGACGACGCCAACGAGATAGGCGAGATAGAACAGCGCGGCGATCAGCAGATTGGGATTTTCGAGGAGTAGGCCACCAATTTCCCGCTTGTAAAAGGTGCGGCCGACGGTCGATAGCCACAGGAAATCCAGCGGGAAAAACACCACCGCACAGGCAGCGTAGAGGATCAGGTAGCGGGTCATCGTCAGAACTTTCGGCGGCGGGTGAAATGCCAATGTTCTGGCGATACGGCGTGGAAGGCTCAAAGGATCAGAGCAAACGCCGATAGTATACGTCGGTATCCGGTAGGACCGGAATCAAACGGGGCGCCGCGTTGCCGCAGCGCCCCTCGATAGTTCTAATCAGCCGCCGGCGCAGGAGTAACCGTTCGGGCCGCTGAAGCAGACCTGACCGCCCGGATCGCTGCCGATCGGATTGCCGTACTGGTCCAGGGTGGGGTACGGCGTTACCTGCGGGTAGGCCTGCGGGTGCGGCGCCGGGTGCGGATAGGACGGCGCCGGGTGCTGGTTACCGAACTGGAACCCGAAGCTGATGCTCGGACCAGGCTTGGGCCGCGGCGGGGGCAGATAGAAATCGTCGTCGCCATAGTAATCGTCTTCGTAGTAGCGATCGCTCGCCAGATACTTTGCCGAGACCCAGCCATCCGGGCCGGACTTCTTTACAAAGCACCAGCTGCCCTTGCAGCCCTGCACATCGACGACTTCGCCGCGTGACAGACTGTCGATGACTTCGTAGCCAGTGCCGGGACCGGAACGAACGTTGAGATGTTGCGAGGCATAAGCGGCCGCGGCAGCTGCCGGCAGGGTGGTAAGACCCAGGGCGAGCACCGCGATGGAAAGGCCCATAGCCTTTGTCGAGATGGTCATTTTGATCCTCCTATAGAGATGAGGCGATAACTGCCTTGTCGCCCATTCGATCCCAAAGCGGCTGAACCGCAGATGAATGGCCGATCACCTCCCGGTGAAGTTGAGCTTGCAGTTGCGATGATGAATCACAGATGAACGGCAACCAACCCCGCGATTCAGGCATTGGAGCGCAGATTCATCGCATTGATTCTATCTAGGGCACCCGATGACCAACACTGACTCTGCATCCGCGATTGCCATTGCTGCGCTGGTCGCCGCCCTGACCGCCTCTCTGCCCGTCACTTCTCGTGTGGCGCAAAAGAAGGCAGCCTAGTTGCTGAGCGTTCGCTGCCTCATCAAGTCTGAACAGCTAACGGGACTCCCGCGAGGGAGAGGCGCCAGGAACTTCTCAGAGATTCACTTCGGCGTTGTTACCCATCTTGGGCTTCCCGCCGGTGACGGCTGCAACCAGCATTTGAGTGTAGGCGACGGCTTTGCCCGGCGAGTCCCAGAGTTCGCCTTGCTCTGGAATAACGGTGAGCAAGCGGATCGACGGATCGTTTTCATCGTCCCACCAGGCCTTGTCGAAATCGTTCCACAATTCCTTGATCTTGGCGCGGTCGTTGCTGATTGACGCCTGACCGCTGATTGCCACGTACTTCATCGCGCCAATGTCGCTGAAGGTGACGCTGACCGTCGGATACTGAGCAATCTCGGCATTCTTTTCGCCATCGACATCGACAAGGAAATAAATCGCATGCTCGTCGCGATCGACGCGGGCCGACAGCGGCCGCGCCTGCTGGTGTTCACCGTCCCAGGTGGTGAACATGCAGAAATCGATTTTCTTGGCCAGTTCCCAAATGCGATCGGTGACTTCGCTCGGCGACAGTTCGTTGGTGACTTGGTCGTCCTTGGCCATGATGCGGCTCCATGTTGTTCGAGCCTTGGGAACGAAGCGCGGGCCGGGCGGTTGCGCCGTATATTTTTGCGGCCGGAGTGATCCATGGGACGGGCAGCGTTTGCGGTTGAACTGCGTGGCCGACGCATGCCAGTTTCGGGCGACAGGAGATTGCCGCAATTGACGACCCCGATCCCGCCGGCCGAGTGCCGGAGCAAGGAAGATGTGCGTGCCGAGATTGATCGGATCGACCAGCAGTTGATCGCAGCGCTGGCCGAAAGGCATCGCTATGTAACGCGCATGGCCGAGATCAAGACCGACCCGCACGAGGCGCTCGATCCGGTGCGCATCGAGGCGGTGATTGCCCGGGTGCGCGATCGTGCCGCCGGGCTCGACCTCGACGAGGACCAGGCCGAACTGCTGTGGCGGACGCTGATCGGCTGGAACGTCAATTACGAAAAAGGCATCATCATCGCCCGCCGCAGGGTGGAGTAGGGGGTTTCGATGGTCGTCACCTTGCAGATCCGGAAGGCCGAAAAGACCGATATCGAGCGGCTGGCGGACATCGCCTTCCGGGCGTGGGAACACAGCATCCTGCCGCTGCTGGGGGCGACCCCCGAGATGGTGCGGCGCGAAAAACAGCGGCTGCACAATATCGCTGCGGAGACGAGCGAGCGGATCATCGTCGCCGAGTTGGACGGGAGAGCCATCGGCTGGTGTTCGCGGGCGCGCAACCGGGCCTATGTACCGTTCCTGTTCGTTGCGCCGGAGTATCAGGGCCACGGGGTCGGCACGGCGCTGTTACGCCGCATCGAGTCGATGCTTGAACTCGGCGGGGCGACGCGGGTGCACCTCGAGACCCCGGCCGACAACGTGCGGGCGGTCCGATTCTACGAAAAGCAGGGCTACCATATCCTCGCCATGCGCACCGATGGACGCACCAACGAGGACGCACTGACCAGCATCCACCTCGAAAAAACCTTGCATCCCTTCAAAGGCCACGTCACAGACGACTGATCGTTCCGCCGCTCGAGGACTGCCTGACGTGACCCTTGTCGATACCCGCACGCCCAACCCCGCCTATTTCATCGCGGGGGCCACCGGTGATTGGGAAATGGTCATCGGGCTTGAAGTGCACGCGCAGGTGACCTCGGAGAGCAAGCTGTTCAGCGGCTCCTCGACCGAGTTCGGGCGGCCGGCCAATTCCAATGTCAGTTTCGTCGATGCCGCGATGCCGGGCATGCTGCCGGTGATCAACGAGGAATGCGTGCGGCAGGCGGTGCGCACCGGGCTCGGGCTCAAGGCCCAGATCAACAAGCGTTCGATCTTTGACCGGAAGAACTATTTTTACCCCGACCTGCCGCAGGGCTACCAGATCAGCCAGTTCAAGGACCCGATCGTCGGGGAAGGCGCGGTAACGCTCGACATCGCTGGCGAGCGGATCACCATCGGCGTCGAACGGCTGCACCTCGAACAGGATGCCGGCAAATCGATCCACGACCAGCATCCGTCAATGAGCTATGTCGATCTCAACCGCTCAGGCGTGGCGCTGATGGAGATCGTCAGCAAGCCCGATATCCGGTCCTCGGACGAGGCCAAGGCGTATCTGTCGAAGCTGCGCGCCATCATGCGCTATCTCGGCACTTGCGACGGCAATATGGAAGAGGGCTCCCTGCGCGCCGACATCAACGTTTCAGTGCGCCGCCCGGGCGGAGCGTTCGGGACGCGCTGCGAAATCAAGAACGTTAATTCCATCCGCTTTGCCGGCCAGGCCATCGAATACGAAGCGCGGCGGCAGATCGATATCCTTGAGGATGGCGGCAGCATCGACCAGGAGACGCGGCTCTACGACCCGAAGACTGGCGAAACCCGGTCGATGCGGAGCAAGGAAGAGGCGCATGATTATCGCTACTTCCCCGATCCGGACCTGCTGCCGCTGGAGTTCGACGATGCCTACATCGCCATGCTGGCCAAGGATTTGCCGGAACTACCGGACGAAAAGATCGACCGCTTCAGGCGCGATTACGGGATCACCCCTTACGATGCGATGGTGCTGACCCTCGACCGGCAATCGGCGGATTATTTCGAGGCGGCAGTGACGGCGGGCGGCGGCAAGCGCGATGGCAAGGCGGTGTCCAACATCGTCACCGGCGACCTGTCGGCTTTTGCCAACAGTCAAAACGTCAGCTTTTCCGAGACTCACGTCACGCCGGGGCAGATCGCCGGGATCGTCGATCTTGTCGCCGACGGCACGATTTCGGGCAAGCTGGCGAAGGATCTGCTGCAGATCATCATCACCGAGGACAAAACCGGGGTGCCCGCCGAGATCGTCGAAGCGCGCGGCATGAAACAGGTGACCGATCTTGGGGCGATCGAAAAACTGGTCGACGAGATCATCGCCGCGAACCCGGACAAGGTCGAGCAGCTCAAGCTCAAGCCGACGATGATCGGCTGGTTCGTCGGTCAGGCGATGAAAGCCTCGGGCGGCAAGGCCAATCCGCAGGCGCTAAGTGACCTGCTCAAAAGCAAGCTCGGGCTGTAGCGCGTGGCTGAGCCCACTCCCGAGTCGGCCGAGCCGGCGCTGTTTGCCAAGCGGGAGCCGAAGACCAGCTGGTATCTCAAACTTGTCGGCGGATTCGTCAGCCGGATCATCATCCTGCCGGTGATCGCCACCATGGCGGCGTCGCTGGCGCTGATGATCTATGGCGTCGGGCAGACGTACCATTTCGTCCATGATCTGTTTTTCGGCGAGCACCGGCTAACGCGCGACCAGGCGCTGCTGCATGCCATCGAACTGGTCGATCTGTTCCTCTTGGCGACGGTAGTGCAGGTGGTGTCGCTCGGGCTCTACCAGCTGTATTTCAACCAGGATCTGGCGCTGCCGCGCTGGCTCAAGATTTCGACGCTCGACGATCTGAAATCCAAGCTTGTCGGCGTCGCGATCACCGTGCTGGCGGTGTATTTCCTCGGTCGCGCAGTAACCTGGGTCAGCGGGCCGGATATCGTTTATCTCGGCGTGGCAGTCGCCATCGTCATCGGGGCGCTGACGTATTTCTTGAGTACCATCGACGGCGATCATTAGGCCGGTTGGCGGTGGAAGCGGCGCAGCACGCGGCCGTCGATACACAAGAGGCCAATGAAGATCGCTGCCATCCCAATGAAGTGCGAGAGCTGCAGGCTTTCGCCCAGCAGCGTGACGCCGAGCAGGATCGCCACGACGGGCGAGATAAAGGTGTTGGAGGCGAAGTTGGTCGCCCCGACCTTGGGCAGGACGCGGTACATGATCTGGAAGGCGAGGGCGGTCGACAGCAGCCCGAGCGCCAGCCACGCCGCCCAGGTTTCGGGATGGACGATGTGCGGCACGCCCTCGACGGTGAGTGCCGCGGGCACGCCGACGACTGCCGCGCCGGTCAGGGCAATGGTGGCGATGGTGGTCGGATCGACCCCTTGGAAGCTGCGGGCGACGTTGAGTGAGATGCCGTAGGCGACGGTCGCGGTAAAGCAGACGAGGATGGCCCACAGCTGGGCATCGCCGCCGGCGGACAGCGCCGGCAGGGCGAGCAGCACAGCGCCGGTGAAGCCCGCGATGACACCGAGCGATTTGTAGAGCGTAGCCTTTTCGCCGCCCGGCCAGAATTGCGAAATCAGCACCGTGGTGATCGGGGTCAGGGCGTTGATGATGGCCGTGAGGCCGCTCGGGATGTAGGCTTGGCCGAGGGGATAGAGGGTGAACGGCAGGGTGTAGCTGAAAATCCCGAGCGCCCCGAGTTTCAGCCACAGCACCGGATCGCGCGGCACGGGTTTGCGGAGGACGAACAGCACCACCCAGCTGGCGAGCGCGGCGATAGTGACGCGACCGGCAGCGACAGTGATCGGCCCGAGTTCGCGGATCAGCACGGCGTTGAACAGGAACGAACAGCCCCAGATACAGCCGACGAAAGCGATCAGCGCCCATTCGCGCCATGTCATGCTGGTGGTGGATGTATTGGTGGTGGCCATGGTTTGTCCTCGTCGGCGATAAATGTAATCCGCTTCGCTAGTTCATAGCCACGGCGTCATTCCCGCGGAGGCGGGAACCCAGCTAAAGCCAAGGGCGTCGGTTTCCCGGCGGTGGCTCACCTGGAGTCCATCAGGTACTGGATTCCCGCCTTCGCGGGAACGACGGCAGTGGGGTGGTGAGATGCGAGGTCGATCTCACGTCTGCACGTCACCACGCGCCACCGTGGCGAGAGCGATGGGGTAAATCCGGTGCTCCTCGACCAGGATCCGGGCAGCGAGTGTGTCGGGCGTGTCGCCGTAGAGGACAGGGACGCGCGCCTGCAGGATGACGTCGCCTTCGTCGAGGCCGGGGGTGACCCAGTGGACGGTGCAGCCATGCTCGGAGACCCCGGCGTCGAGGGCGCGCTGATGAGTGTCGAGGCCGCGAAAGGCGGGGAGCAGCGAGGGATGGATGTTGAGCATCCGGCCACGCCAGTGCTCGACGAACGGGGTCGAGAGGACGCGCATGAAACCGGCTAGGCAGACGATTTCCGCGCCCCACTCGCGCAACTGAGCGTCGATGACGGTGTCGAAGGCCGCGCGGTCGGGGTAATCGCGGTGCGACAGCGCCGCCGTAGCGATTCCATGCTCGCGGGCAATGGCGAGCCCGCCTGCATCCAATTTGTTGGAAAAGACCCCGACGATTTCGGCGGGATAGTCCGCCGCCTTGGCGGCCTCGATCAGCGCCAGCATGTTGGAGCCGCGGCCCGAGATCAGAATCGCGGTGCGCTTGCGGATCACAGCGCCAGGGCGCCGCGGAAGGTGACGGGGGCGCCAGTGCGCTCGGTCAGCCGTCCGACCATTGCGGCGCGTTCGCCGCTGTCGATCAGGTGCTGGATGAAGCGGCTGGTGTCATCCGGGGCGATGGCGACCAGCATGCCGACGCCGCAATTGAAGGTGCGCAGCATTTCGCGCTCGTCGATGCCGCCGACCTTGGCCAGCCACGCGAACACTTTTGGCACGGCGACGGCGGCGAGGTCGATATCGGCGGCGAGGTGATCGGGAAGCACGCGGGGAATGTTGTCGATAAAGCCGCCGCCGGTGATGTGCGCCATCGCCTTGATTTCCATGCCGGCGCGGAGGGCGGCCAGCAGCGGTTTCACGTAGATGCGGGTGGGGACCAGCAAGGCATCGGAAACGCTCTGCTTTTCGTCCCACGGGGCGGGCATGAACCAGTCGAGCCCGCTCATCTCGACGATGCGGCGGACCAGCGAATAACCGTTGGAATGAATGCCCGAGGAGGCGATGGCGACCAGCGCATCGCCGGCGGCGATGTCGGCTCGCGGCAGCAGCGTGCCGCGCTCGGCAGCGCCGACAGCAAAGCCGGCGAGGTCGTAGTCATTGCCGTGATACATGCCGGGCATCTCGGCGGTTTCCCCGCCGATCAGGGCGCAACCGGCCTGCCGGCAACCTTCGGCGATGCCTTCGACGATGGCCTTGGCATTGGCGACATCGAGCCGGCCGGTAGCGAAGTAATCGAGGAAGAACAGCGGCTCGGCGCCCTGCACGATGATGTCGTTGACGCACATGGCGACGAGGTCGATGCCGATGGTGTCGTGCCGGCCGGTGTCGATGGCAATCTTGAGCTTGGTGCCGACGCCGTCATTGGCGGCGACGAGGATCGGATCGACGAACCCCGCGGCTTTCAGATCGAACAGCCCGCCGAAGCCGCCGATCTCGGCATCGGCCCCGGGGCGGCGGGTCGAACGGACGGCAGGCTTGATCGCCTCGACAAGCGCGTTGCCGGCGTCTATGTCGACGCCCGCCTGCTTGTATGAAATCCCATTTGATGGCAGGTTTTGCGCGTCCGACATGAGCTCAGGTGCCAAGTTGACGGGAACCGCGACGGAGCGCCGGAACGAGGCGGAAACAGTCGGGTTTCCGGGGCTCGCGGTGAGCTGCGCTGATAGCTTTTCGAACTGCCAGACGCAAGGGTCGGTAATGGTATGACACTGCGAAACCAGTTGCTGATCTGGGCTGGCATCCTCGTTGGCGGCGCGCTGATGCTGTTCCTGTTCCGCAGCATCCTGCTGCCGTTCCTTGTCGGCACGATTTTGGCCTACCTGCTCAACCCGCTGGTGACGCTGCTGCAGCGGTTTCGGCTGGGTCGCGGCTGGGCGACGGCGATGGTGCTGCTGAGTGTCCTGGCGATCATCGTCGGGGTGTTCGTGATGATCATTCCGATGGTGCTGGCGCAGGTGATCGGGCTGGTACAGCGGCTGCCGGGTTATATCGTCGCGCTGCGGGGGCTCGCCAACGAATGGATTCCCGCGCTCAACCAGTGGCTTGGCGCCGATCGCGCTTCGCAGCTCGAAGGCAGCCTGACGCGCTGGCTCACCGATATCGCCGGCCTGACCAACGGGTTGACGCAGGGGCTGGCGGCGAGCGGCGCGACTCTGGTCAATGCGCTCGGGCTGTTGGTGGTCGCGCCGGTGGTGGCGTTCTACATGTTGCTCGATTGGGAAAACATGACGCGCGGCGTCGATAATCTGCTGCCGCTGGCGTATCGCGACGAGATTCGCGGGCTGCTCGGTGACATGAACAAATCCATGGCCGGAGTGTTTCGCGGCATCGGCAGCGTGGTGCTGGTGCTGTGCTTTTATTACGCCACGGCGCTGACGCTGACTGGGCTGAGCTTTGGGCTGGCCATCGGATTGATGGCCGGACTGTTGAGCTTTGTGCCGTTCATCGGGTTTTTGACGGCGTTCTCGCTGTCGATGGTCATCGCCACGGTGCAGTTCTGGCCCAATTGGGTGATGATGGTCGTGGTGTTCGCCGTGTTCATGATCGGCCAATTCCTCGAGGGAAACATTCTTTATCCCAAGCTGGTCGGGTCGAGCATCGGCATCAATCCGGTGTGGTTCATCTTCGCGCTGTTCGCCTTCACCTTCCTGTTCGGGTTCGTCGGGCTGTTGCTGGCGGTGCCGCTGGCGGCGATTTCAGCAGTGCTGCTGCGTTATGCGGTCAAGAAATATCGCGAAAGCCGGCTGTATCTCGGTGAAACGGGTGGGGCGGGTGGCGATTCTACCGCAGCCTGATGGCCCCGGGCAGCTCGCCCTCGAATTCGGTCACGAGCCGTCGCACGCCGAAGCCGATTTCATCGTCGCGCCGGGCAATCGCATGGCGCTCGACCATGTGCGGGCGTGGCCGAATTGGTCGGGGCCGCTGACGCTCATCGTCGGGCCGCCGTCATCGGGCAAATCGCATCTGGCGCGGATCTGGGCCGATCGTGCGGGCGCGACCGCGCCGATTGCCGGGTCGATCGAGCCGTTGGCACGACGCGGCGGCGATGCGCCGCTGGTGCTGGAGGATATCGACCGTGCCGCCTATGACGAGACTGGGCTGTTCCACCTGCTCAACCAGGCGATGCGCGATCAGCGGCCGCTGCTGATGACGGCGCGCGAGCCGGTCGGGTCGTGGCCGTACCGCACCGACGACGTGCTGTCACGGGCCAGATTGGCGGCAAATTTCAGCCTTGCGGCGCTTGACGACATGCAGCTGTCGCAAATGCTGGTGAAACTGTTCGGCGACCGGCAAATCGCCGTCGAGCCCAAAATTGTCGCCTATCTCGCGGCGCGGATGGAGCGATCGCACGCGGAAGCGGTGGCCATCGTCGAACAGCTCGACCGGCTGGCGTTTTCCCGCGGCACTGCGATAACGCGCGCCATCGCTGCCGAGGCACTGGCGCGAAGCGGGGCAAGGCGCGATGATGCGGCCGAGGCTTTGGAGGCCCCCGATGAATGATATGACCGAGATCAGCGAAGGCGCCTCGCCGGATGCCATCGCGCTGAAGAGCAGCCCGGCGCGCTTCGTCAACCGGGAAGTCAGCTGGCTGCAGTTCAACATGCGCGTGCTGGAGGAGGCCGGGAACGGCGCCCACCCGCTGCTCGAGCGGCTGCGGTTCGTCTCGATCTCGGCCAACAACCTCGACGAATTCTTCATGGTGCGTGTCGCCGGCCTCAAGGGGCAGGTGCGGGCCGGGCTGTCGAAGCCCAGTGCCGACGGACTGACGCCGCTGGAGCAGCTCGAGGATATCGCGACGCTGGCCCAGCATCTGCAGATCGAACAGCAGGATTACTGGCAGAATCTGCGCCAGGAACTGTTCGACGCCAATGTGGTGATCCACAACGCTACCGATTTGTCGGCCGACCAGACCAGCTATCTGCAGCGACTGTTCCATGAAGAGATTTTTCCGGTGCTGACGCCGATCGCGGTCGATCCGGCGCACCCGTTCCCGTTCATTCCCAATCTCGGTTTCGCGCTGGCGTTCGAACTGGTGCACCCCGACACCGCGCAGACACTGACGGCGTTGGTGCGCATTCCGAGCAATCTCGACCGTTTCATTACGCTGCCCAACGCGTTGTCCACCGATAACCGCATCGAGATGGTGACCATCGAAACGCTGGTGGCGAAGTTTTTCCATCGGATGTTTCCGGGCTATGACGTGACGGGGCACGGTGCCTTCCGGGTGATCCGCGACAGCGAAATCGAAATCGACGACGAGGCCGCCGATCTGGTGATCGAATTCGAATCAGCGCTGCGGCAGCGGCGTCGGGGGCAGGTGATCCGGCTCGAAATCGATCGCTCGATGCCGCGGATGCTGAAGCGCCAGATCATGGACCAGATCCGCGCGAAAGACGTCGATACCTTCGAGGTCGACGGCTTCCTCGGACTGGCCGATGCCGCCCGCATCTGCGATATCGACCGGCCCGAGCTAAAATTTCCGAGCTATGTGGCGCGCTTTCCAGAACGCATCCGCGATCACAATGGCGATTGCTTTGCCGCGATCCGCGCCAAGGATCTGCTGGTCCACCATCCATTCGAAAGCTTCGACGTGGTGGCGCAATTCCTGATGCAGGCGGCGCGCGACCCGGAAGTCGTTGCCATCAAGCAGACGCTGTACCGGACCTCGCGCGACAGCCCAATCATCCGAGCGTTGATCATCGCCGCCGAATCGGGGAAATCGGTGACGTGTCTTGTCGAGCTCAAGGCGCGGTTCGACGAAGAGGCCAATATCCGCTGGGCCCGCGATCTCGAACGGGCCGGCGCGCAGGTGGTCTTCGGCTTCATCGAGCTCAAGACCCACGCCAAGATGAGCCAAGTGGTGCGGCGTGAGAAAGGCAAGCTGGTCAGCTATTGTCACATCGGGACAGGCAACTATCACCCGATCACCGCCAAGGTTTACACCGACCTCAGCTATTTCACCATCGACCCGGCAATCGCCCGCGACGTGGCGCGGGTGTTCAACTTCATCACCGGCTACGCGCGGCCGACCGAACTCGAAGCCATTGCGGCGTCGCCGGTCAATTTGCGGCAGCGACTGCTGGAGCATCTGGAGCAGGAGATCGAGTTCGCCGAACGCGGCCAACCAGCCTCGGTGTGGCTGAAGACGAATGCCCTGGTCGATCCGGCGATCATCGATGCGCTTTACCGAGCCAGCCAGGCGGGGGTGAAGATCGACCTGATGGTGCGCGGCATCTGCTGCCTGCGCCCGGGCATTCCGGGATTCTCGGACAACATCCAGGTGAAATCACTGGTCGGGCGGTTCCTCGAACACTCGCGCATCTACTGCTTCGGGCAGGGCGCCGAGATGCCGTCGCGGCGCGCCGCGATCTATATCTCGTCGGCCGACCTGATGCAGCGCAATCTCGACGGGCGTGTCGAGGTCATGGTGCCGATCCGCAACGAAACCGTACACAAGCAGATTCTCGACCAGATCATGGTGGCGTATCTGCGAGACAACCAGCAGAGCTGGGAGGTCCTGCCGGACGGCAGTTCGCACCGGATACGGATCGAACCGGGCGAGACGGTGTTTAACGCCCACGAGTATTTTATGACCAACCCGAGCCTCTCCGGTCGCGGCAGCGCCGGTCCCGACGGCCATGAGGATACCGATTGAATCAACTCTGGGGAGTCGACGCCGATCCAACCGCACAGGGCCGCATCAAGGGCGCCCGGCCGGTGGCGGTGCTCGATATCGGCTCGAATTCGGTGCGGCTGGTAGTTTATGAGCGGCATGCGCGCTCGCTGACGCCGCTTTATAACGAGAAGGCCTCGTGCGCGCTCGGCCGCGGGCTGGCGGCGACGGGCAATCTGGCCGAGGACAATGTCGCGCGAGCCCTGACGGCAATCCAGCGGTTCGCACTGGTGGCGCGGTTGATGCAGGTCGGCAGTACGCATGTACTGGCAACGTCGGCGGTGCGGGAGGCGGGCAACAGCGCCTTTTTTGTCTCCGCCGTCGAGCGGATCATGGAGGCCAAGGTCCGTGTGTTGAGCGGGCAGGAAGAAGCGCATTTCGCGGCGCTCGGTGTCGTCGCCGGCATTCCCGATTTCACCGGCATCGTCGGCGATCTCGGGGGCGGCTCGCTCGAAATTTCGGCGATCGACGACGGCATCGATCTCGATGGGGAGACCCATGAGCTCGGCGTCATCCGCATGCAGGACGACAGCGGCGGGTCGCCGTCGCGGGCGCAGGCTTTGGCAAAGCTCCGGCTCAAGGGCTCGCGCATCGCCCGCGGCCATGCGAGCGGGGTCTTCTGCGCCATTGGCGGCACCTGGCGGGCGTTGGCCAAGCTGCATCAGGTGCAGCGCAAATACCCGCTCCGGATGGTCCAGCACTACGTGACCAAAGCCGCCGATGTCGGCAAGATGTGTGACGACATCATCGCGGCGACCGAAACCGGCAAGGCCTATCCGGGGTCGGACGACGCCAGCAATTCGCGGCGCGATCTCATCCCCTATGGTGCTGCAGTGCTCTCGGAAGTACTGCGTGCCGGGGACTTCAAGACGGTGGTGTTTTCGGCGCTGGGCGTCCGGGAGGGCTATCTCTATGGCCTGTTGAAGCCGCGCGAACGCGCGGTTGATCCGTTGATCCAGGCTGCCGAGGAAATGTCGGTGCTGCGCTCGCGCTCGCCGGCGCATGCGGGCGACCTGATCGAATTCAGCGGCAATTTCCTCAACGCCATCGGCGTCACCGAGACGGTCGAAGAGCGGCGGCTGCGGATTGTCGCCTGCCTGTTGTCGGATATCGGCTGGCGCGGGCATCCCGATTATCGAGGCGAACAGAGCGTCGATCTCGTCGCTTATGGCTCGATGTCAGGCATCGACCATGCCGGTCGCGCTTTTCTCGCCGAGGCACTGGCAGTGCGGTATCTGGGCCTGAAGCACAAAACCGGCAATGCCGGATTGCTGCCACTGGCAGGGCCGGAACTTACAGCGCGAGCCCGGCTGATTGGAGCGCTGTTCCGTGTCGGCTATCCCATGTCGGCGGCGATGCCGGGGGTACTGCCGCGCACTGGCTTCAAGATGCTCGACACTGCGCTGACGTTGCTGCTGCCGCGTGACCTCGCCTTTCTCGATGGCGAGCATTTGCGGGGACGGCTCGATCAACTCGCCAGCACCGCGGGGCTCAAGTCGGCGTCGACGACGATCCTTTGATCGGGAATTCGACGATGCCGCGGGGCGTCGCCCCAAGCCCGATGCGGCCGTGCTTGAGCGCCAGCGCCTTGTCGCCGAACAGCTTCCGCCGCCAGCCATTGAGGGCCGGCACGTCGGCGTCATCATCGAGCACCAGTGCGTCGATTTCCTCGGAGGTGGCGATGATGCGCGGGGCGACGCCATTGGCCTCGGCAACGCTCTTGAGCAGCACCCGGACCAGATCGCCGATGGCGCCCTTGGGCGATGGGCCGCGGTAGCGATCCGGCATTTCCGGCAGGTCGGCCTTCTGCAGCGCCTCGATCTGCCGGATCAATGCCAGGACCTCGCCGGCGGCCGAGGAGCGGCCATAGCCGCGTGGCACGGCGCGCAGTTTCTCGAAATCCTCGGCGCTGGTTGGCCGCTGTTGCGCCAGTTCATAGAGCGCGTCGTCCTTCAGCACCCGGCTGCGCGGCTGGTCGGTGTCCTGGGCGCGCCGTTCGCGCCACGCCGCCAGGACCTTGAGCGCGGCGAGGTCGCGCGGGCGGTTGATCTTCATCTTGAGCCGCACCCAGGCATCCTCGGGCTGCACAACGTAGGTGTCGATGCTGCGCAGCACTTCGAGTTCGTCCTCCACCCAGTCCCAGCGCTGGGTTTCGTCGAGCTGACGCTTCAGTTCGCGGTAGATATCGCGCAGATAGGTGACGTCGCCGAGCGCATAAGTCTTTTGTTTGTCGCTCAGCGGCCGCGCCGACCAGTCGGTGAAGCGCGAGGATTTATCCAGTTCGACCTTGGTAATCTGGCGCACCAGATTGTCATACGACACACTGTCGCCAAACCCGCAGACGCTGGCGGCGATCTGCGTGTCGAAGAGATTGACGGGGACCACACCGGCGAGCTTGACGAAGATTTCGATGTCCTGCCGTGCGGCGTGGAAGACTTTCAGCACCGCCGGATCGGCGAGCAGGGCAAAGAACGGCTTGAGGCTGAGGTCACCGGCCAGCGGGTCGATCAGCACGGCCTCTTCGTCAGTGGCCGCCTGGATCAGGCACAGACGCGGCCAGTAGGTCGTTTCCCGGAGAAACTCGGTATCGACGGTGACGAACTCATGTCGGGCGGCGCGCGCGCTGAACTCGGCCAGCGCCTCGGTCGACGTGATGATCTGCATCAATTCAAAGTCCCTGATACTCGCGGGCACAGTCCTAACAGGGGTTTTCGGCGCGTTCCACCGCGAATTCGGCGGAAACACGGCGAAACTTGGTAGGACAGCGCAAAGGCCTGCCAAACTTGACAAAGTGGCGGTCGCGTGCGCTTTTCGCCGCCCAGAATCCGCCCCGTTTCCCTACGCAAAGTATCAAGCCATGCACCGCTATCGCTCCCACACCTGCGCAGCGCTGACCGCCGCGGATGTTGGCAATACTGTCCGCCTCAGCGGCTGGGTGCATCGCGTGCGCGACCATGGCGGGCTGCTGTTCGTCGATCTCCGCGACCATTACGGCATTACCCAGTGCGTCGCCGATCCCGACTCGCCGGCGTTCAAGGCGGTTGAGTCCATTCGCGCCGAATGGGTGGTGCGGATCGATGGCGAGGTGAAGCTCCGGACGCCCGGGACGATCAACCCCAACCTACCGACGGGCACGGTCGAAGTGTTCATCCGCGAGATCGAGGTTCTCGGCACCTCGCCGGAGCTGCCGATGCCGGTATTTGGCGAGCAGGAATATCCCGAGGACATCCGGCTCAAGTACCGGTTCCTCGACCTCCGCCGCGAGCGACTGCACCGCAACATCGTGACGCGCAGCAAGGTGATTTCCTCGATCCGGCACCGGATGACCGATCTCGGCTTCATGGAATACCAGACGCCGATGCTGACGGCGTCGAGCCCGGAAGGCGCGCGCGATTTCCTCGTGCCGTCGCGCCTGCATCCCGGCAAATTCTATGCGCTGCCGCAATCGCCGCAGCTGTTCAAGCAATTGCTGATGATCGCCGGGTTCGACCGGTATTTCCAGATCGCCACGTGTTTCCGCGACGAGGATGGACGCGCCGACCGGGCATCGGAATTTACGCAGCTCGACGTCGAGATGAGTTTCGTCGAGCAGGAGGACGTGTTCCAGGCGCTGGAGCCGGTGCTGCGCGGCCTGTTCGAGGAGTTCGGCAATGGCTGGCGGGTGACGCCGAAGTTCCCGCGCATTCCCTATGCCGATGCCATCCGCAAATACGGTTCGGACAAGCCGGATCTGCGTAACCCGATCGAAATGCAGGCGGTTACCGAGCATTTCGCCGGCTCGGGCTTCGGCGTGTTCGCCAACCAGATTGCCAACGATGCCAAGGTCGAGGTGTGGGCCATTCCCGCGCCGACCGGCGGCAGCCGCGCTTTCTGCGACCGGATGAACGCCTGGGCGCAGGGTGAGGGGCAGCCGGGGCTCGGGTATATCTTTTTCAAGGAAGGCGCCGGCTCGGGCCCGGTCGCCAAGAACATCGGGCCGGACCGCACCGATGCGATCCGGACGCAACTCGGGCTCAAGGACGGCGATGCCGTGTTCTTCGTGCTGGGCCGACCCGAGAAGTTCTACAAATTCGCCGGCGAAGCCCGGACCCGGATCGGTCGCGATCTTAACCTGCTCGATCTCGAGCAGTTTGCGTTCTGCTGGATCGTCGATTTCCCGATGTACGAATGGCTCGAGGACGAAAAGAAGGTCGATTTCTCGCACAACCCGTTCTCGATGCCGCAGGGCGGGCTCGAAGCGCTGGAGACGCAGGATCCGCTGACCATCAAGGCCTACCAGTACGATTCGGTGTGCAATGGCTATGAATTGAGCTCTGGCGCCATCCGCAACCATCGTCCGGACATCATGAAGAAGGCCTTCGAGATTGCCGGCTATGACGAGACACGGCTGCTCGAACAGTTCGGCGGCATGTATCGGGCGCTGCAGTTCGGCGCCCCGCCGCATGGCGGCATTGCACCGGGCGTCGATCGTATCGTCATGCTGCTGACGCATGAGACCAATTTGCGCGAAGTCACCGCCTTCCCGATGAACCAGCAGGCCGAAGATTTGCTGATGGGGGCGCCGTCCCCGGCGTCGCCGCGGCAATTGCGCGAACTGAGCCTCAAGCTCAACGTCCGCGAGTAGAAGGCAGCCCGTCGCCGGTGGCGGTGGGCGCCTACCCTTAACAATGCGTTAAAGCCTCTCTTGCTAGTCAGGAACCTGTAGTTGCAGGTTCGGATTCGCTCGTCGTGAAGTCGCGGTATTCCCATGTGCTGATGCTGCTCGCGGCGATTGCCGCGTTCCTGCCGGTGCTTGCCGTCGATTTCATGCTCGACGGCTATGTGCGGGGCAAGGAATCCCAGCAGCTGCAGATGTCGCTCGACTCGATGACGATGCGCATCCAGGGCGCCGCCAACGAGGCGATCATTTCGCTCCGCCGCATCCTCGCCGATAGTCCGTCACTGTGCACGCCGACCTTTATCGACAATGTCCACGAGCAGATGCAAACCAGCCTGTTCCTCAGGCAAGTGGTGGTGGAGAGCGGCGACGGCGTGCAGTATTGCGACGGTTTTGCGCGCAATGTCATCTACGCCAAACTGTCGGAACAGCTGTCGCTCCCGGGGCGGACAGAAACCCTCACCGTGGTGACGCTTGGGGAACGGGCGCTTCCGGCGCTCAAGATTACCCAGGCCTTCGGGGCCGAGCGTTCGGTGTCGGCGTTCGTCTCCGTGCTCGGGCAGGGGGCCAGGAGCCTGCTCTACGGGCTCAAGCCAGCAACTTCGGTGCGGCTGAGCCTGACCAATGGCACCACCGTGCTGGCTACCGGCGACGTGCCGGCCGGGACCGATGTGATCACCGCCACGTCGTTCGCCGGCGATATCCCGATCAAGGCCGAGGCAACGATTCCCTTTGCCGTCGCCCGCGCCGATTATGTCGATCTCGATGTCGGCTTCACGCTGATGGCCTGTCTGATGAGCGGCTCTTTCCTGCTGCTGGCGCTGCATTACGTGCGGCGCTCGAAGCTCCCCGCATTCGATATCGAGCGCGCTATCGCGGCGGGAGAGATCAAGCCGTATTACCAGCCGGTGATCAATCTTTCGAACGGCCGGGTCGCCGGCTGCGAAGTGCTGTGTCGCTGGGTTAAAAAGAATGGCCAGGTGGTGATGCCGGGCGCCTTCATCGAATTCGCCGAAGCGACGGGCCTCGCCATCCCGATGACCTTGTCGCTGATGCAGCAGGTGCGCACCGATTTGTCGTCGCTGTGCCTCGACATGCCCGACCTCAAGGTGTCGATCAATCTGTTCGAGGGCCATTTCCGCGACAGTTCCATCGTCGATGACGTGCAGGCGATCTTTGGGTCGTCGCACATCAATTTCTCCCAGCTGACCTTCGAGATCACCGAGCGCCGGCCGCTGGCCAATTCCACCGAGACGCTCGCGGTGATCGCCGGGCTGCACAAACTCGGCTCGAAGCTGGCGATGGACGATGCCGGCACCGGGCACTCCAACCTCGCCTATCTGCAGACGCTGGGGTTCGATGTGATCAAGATCGACCGCATCTTCGTCGACATGGTCAAACCCGACAGCCAGCAGGTACCGGTGCTCGATGCGCTGATCGCCATGGCGAAGGACCTCGGCACCGAGATTGTCGCCGAGGGCGTCGAAACCGAGGCGCAGGCGATCTATCTGCGCAACCGCGGCGTGGTGATGGCGCAAGGGTTCCTGTTTGCCCCAGCGATCAAAGCGCCGCAGTTCCGGGCGCTCGCCACTGCGCTCAACAAGCGTCCGACGCCGGCTCCCGCGCTGATCGAGCGAGCCGCTTAAGCCCGCCGGCCCTTTTCATGGCAGGCGATTGGTGGCAAACCGCCTCAGCGTCGACCTGAGGGGAAATAATGTCCGAGGATATGAGCGAGCAGCGGCGAGCCCTGTGGGAATCGGCGCTGCATTTCCACGAGTTTCCGCGGCCCGGCAAGATCGAGATCATGCCATCGAAACCCCTCGGCAACCAGCGCGACCTGGCGCTGGCGTATTCGCCCGGCGTCGCCGCGCCCTGCGAGGCCATCGCCGCGAACCCGGAGTTGGTCAGCCGCTACACCTCGCGCGGCAACCTCGTCGCCGTCATCACCAATGGCACGGCCGTGCTGGGGCTCGGCGCCATCGGGGCGCTGGCCTCGAAGCCGGTGATGGAAGGCAAGGCGGTGCTGTTCAAGAAGTTCGCCGGCATCGACGCGATGGACATCGAGATCGAGGAGCGTGACCCCAAGAAACTCATCGAGATCATCGCGCCGCTGGAGCCGACCTTCGGCGGCATCAACCTCGAGGACATCCGCGCGCCGGATTGTTTCGAGGTCGAGGAAGCGCTGCGGGCCCGGATGAAAATCCCGGTGTTCCACGACGACCAGCACGGCACGGCGATCACCGTCGGCGCGGCCATGCTGAACGCCCTGAAGGTGGTCGGCAAGGCGCCGGGCCAGGTCAAGCTGGTCACCTCGGGCGCGGGCGCGGCGGCGCTGGCCTGCCTGAATTTGCTGCTCAAGCTCGGCATTGCGCGCGAAAACATCTATG
>JAQGJK010000011.1 GCA_028290665.1 Devosia sp.
GTGATCTGATTACCCCAAAAGCGGGCAGCAACATCTCCATAGCCGGGCGAGGCGACGGTCTCACCACAACAGCCATGCGGGTCTACCCCGCGACGAGTCCAACACCTCGCCCGGCCGCTTCTCTACCCAGCACCCCGAGACCGGAAGGTCGGCGGTCGCTTTAGGGCGCCAAAAAATCCGGCGAACTAAATCCTTCGTGACGCCGCTTTTGACCGCCATTGTCGATGTTTCAAACTGGAGCGCACCATGAACCGTCTTGCGATCGGCCTAGGCCTGCTTGGAGCGACGCTCGGACCCGCCGCGGCGCAGGATGCCGTACCGCTGCTGCGGGTCTATATCGATGCACCTTACTATTACGAATTCATGGCCGTACCGGGCACGGCGGACGCGGCGGGGATCGTGCCGGTGAGCCTCAGCCTTGATGGCAAGGAAATCGGCGCGGCGGATATCGCCTACAATTGCGCCAACGGGACCTACGACATCGCCATTACCGAGGAGTTTACCGGCAATTCAGGCGATTACATCGACACGGCGCTGCTGGCTTTCGGCCAGTTGCAGTGCTGATCGGTGTGGCGGCCCTGCTACACCGCGCAGTGCCGAGAAGATTTTCACATAAACCAGCCACATTTGGTCCTGATAGCGCAGGACAGAGATGCACGCGTTGATGGAGCCGACGGCTTTCCCGACGCAGTGCGACGCGGTAGCGTCTCGCGACTGTAACGTCCCAGTTCCGGAGCAGCGGAACCGGGTCGCTAGTGGGCTGCACCAGGAAGGCCGATCCGGTTCATGGACCTGAGACTATCCGATGACGACCGCGTCGGCGGCGCTTTCGAGCGGCGTTCGGCAAAATCGAAGCCCGCTGCCCGACCCGCGCCGAAAACCGGGCTGTGGGGTCGGCCGAAATCGGGTCGCGTCGAACCGACGGTCGGGATGGCGCTCGGCGATTTCGTCGATGATGACTATAGCGGCAGCCCTCCGTCCGCACCCAAGAAACCCGAAAAACGCGGCCGCAAACCGGCTGTGAAAACGGCCGCTAAGACAACGAGCCGCCGCGGTGCTGCGGTTCCCGCCAGACTGGGGCGCGACAAGAAGGCCCGCAAGCGCTGGTCGATGGGCGGCTTCCTGTTCAAAATCTTTTATTGGTGCTGTATTTTTGGCCTGTGGGGCGCCATCGCCCTTGCCGGCATCATCGGCTATTTTTACGTGCAGCTGCCGGCGTCCAACACCTGGGCGGTGCCGGAGCGTCCGGCCAATATCCAGATTCTCGCTGCCGACGGGCAATTGATGAGCAATCGCGGCCAGTCCGGCGGCGAGGCGGTGGCGCTGCGCGAACTGCCCTATTACATTCCGGCGGCGCTGGTCGCGATCGAGGACCGGCGCTTTTACGAGCATTTCGGCGTTGATCTCCTCGGCCTGTTCTCGGTCGGGCTCGAAACCATCCGGGGCGAGGACACCCGCGGCGCGTCGACCATCACCCAGCAACTGGCGAAAAATCTGTTCCTGACCCCCGAGCAGACGCTCGGCCGCAAGGTGCAGGAAGCGCTGCTGGCGATCTGGCTCGAGCAAAACTACAGCAAGGAACAGATCCTCGAACTCTATCTTAATCGCATGTTCTTCGGGACCGATGGCCAGGGCCGGTCATTGATCGGCATCGAAGCTGCGGCCCAGGCCTATTTCGGCAAATCCGCCCGTAATCTCTCGCTCGGTGAGGGGGCGATCCTCGTCGGTTCGCTGCAGGCCCCGTCGCGGCTCAATCCGAGGAGCGGCGATACGGCGGTCGTCCAGGCTCGTCAAACCCTCGTACTGCAGGCGATGGCCCGCGAAAAATACATCACGGAGGCGGAAGCGAAAGCCGCGGAAATCGATCCGACGCAGCAGATTCGCACCCGCGTCCCCGGCGCCGAATACTACGTCGCCGACTGGGTCGAGAGCCTGATGCAGGCCTATCTCGGTGAGATCAAGGAAGACGTCGTCGTCTACACGACCATCGACTGGGCCCTGCAGAAGCAGGCCGAGTTCGTGGTCAAGGAGGCCGTGGCGAAGCAAGGCGGCGATCGCGGCTTTACCCAGGGCGCGCTGGTGGCGATGGATGTCGACGGCACGGTTCGCGCCATGGTTGGCGGCACCGATTACGCCGTCAGTCAGTACAACCGCGCCATTACCGCCAAGCGCCAGCCCGGTTCGGCGTTCAAGCCGTTCGTCTACGTCGCGGCGATGGAAAAAGGCTACACGCCCGATACGCTGGCCGAGGATGCGCCGTTCGATTTCAACGGCTGGAGCCCGGAGAACGCCTCGCACAAATATAACGGCACGGTGTCGCTGCGCACCGGATTGGCCTATTCGCTCAACACCATTGCGGCGCGGCTGGCCATCGACGTGACCCCCGAGAAGGTCATCGAAGTGGCGATGCGGCTTGGGATTTCGAGCCCGCTGGTGCCGCTGCCGGCGATTGCGCTCGGTACCGAGGAGGTCAATCTGCTCGAACTGACCAGCGCCTATGCGCCGTTCGCCAATGGTGGTCTTGGCGTCATTCCCAACGTCATCACCCGCATCGAGACGATGGATGGCAAGGTGCTTTACGACGCGGTGCCCGGTGGACCGGGCCAGGTGCTCGATCCGCTGATCGTCGCTGAAATGAACGACATGCTGCGCACTGCGGTTGAAGTCGGCACCGGCAAGGGCGCCAATGTCGGCGGCTGGGAGTTCGCCGGCAAGACCGGCACCTCGCAGAAGGCCAAAGATGCGCTGTTTGTCGGCTACACGGCGCACATGGTGACCGGCGTCTGGCTAGGCAATGACGACAATTCGTCGACGACCCTGTCGGGCGGCAACGTCCCGGTGCAGATCTGGAGCGAGTTCATGGCGAAGGCACATGAAGGCCTCGCTGCGACCGGCCTCCCCGGCTACCCGGCGGCACCCGCGGCGACAGTCGCGGGCTATGACGCAAACGGCAATCCGTATGCCGTCGATGCCAATGGCAATGCCTACCTGATCGATGCAACCGGGCAGCCTTTACAGGCAGCGGTACCGACCGCGGATGGCCAGTCTCAAGCTACGGGGCAGGCAACCGGTGAAGCAACGGGGCAGCAGCAGCAGCCGCAACCTCAAGAGCGCCGCACGCTGGTCGATTTGATCGATGGGTTGTTCTAAAATCAGAGCGTTTTCAAGCGAAGCCGGTTCGCGTGCAGAAAACGCGGCCAAGTCAGGCCGTCAGGCGCCGTAGGCCATCAGCTCGCGCCCATGGGCGCGCAGCCAGGCCTTGCCTCGTGTCATGTCGGGCAGTGCCCGCTCGACCTGCAGCCAGAAGCGGTCGGAATGGTTCATTTCAAGGATGTGGGCGCATTCATGGGCAGCGACGTAGTCGAGCACATGCGGCGGCGCCAGCACCAGTTTCCAGTTGTAGTTGAGGTTGCCCGAACTCGAACACGACCCCCACCGCGACGTCTGGTTGCGCGTGGCGACCGAGCGAATGGTGACCCTGAGGATGGCAGCATAACGCGCTGAGGCCAGCTCGAGATCGCGCTGCGCCTCGGCTTTGAGCCAATCGGTCAGCCGACGGGCGCGATGCTCGGGAGCCCCCGGCACCAGCAACTGACGACCCTCGGGCGTTTCGACGACTTCAACCGTGCCGCGAACCTTGCCGGTGGCGACGATGAGGTGTGGGATGCCACGTAGCGGAATGGTTTCGCCAGCGGCAAATGCCACCGGCTTGATCGAGCGTTCGAGCCGCACGGCGAGCCAGCCGCGCTGCCGTTCGAGGAAAGCCCGCGCCTCGGGCCAGCGGCCATGTCGCGGCACGGTCAGCAACGGCACCCCGGTGTGCGGCAGCGACAGGCGATACGAACGGGATCGCTCGCTGACGCGCACGGTGACGCTGACGGCGCTGCCGTCGACATCGATCTCGGCCGTCTCGGGCCATTTTTTTGAAAGTGCTGCGACCATGTTTCCTCGGTCGCCAGTTGAGCAGATTCGGACCGGAACCCGGAATGAAAAGAGCGCCCACTCGTTTCGGAGGGGCGCTCAGTTGGGGCGGCAGCGTGCCGCCCGTCAGGAGGAGGAGTTCAGTTACCGTTGTTAGGCGGCTGGTAATCGCCAAAACCTTGGCGGGAACCGTTGCGGTCCTGCATGAAGCGATCGAATTCCTCGCGGTCACGGGCCTTGCGCAGATTGGCCATGTGGTCGTGGAAGGCGTTGATCTCTTCGTCGAGACGCTGGCGTTCCTCGTCGAGGCGCTTCAGCTGTTCGGTGCGGTAGTCATCGAAAGCGGCGTTGCCGCTCGACTGCCGGGAATAACCGTGGCGCTCGTAATTGCGGGGACCGCAATTGCCCATCCGGCTTTTCTGGCGGCTCATGAAGGCCTGCGCCTTATCGGCGGAACCGCCGAACTTTTCGCCCCAGAGGATGTAGCCGAGAACGGCGAGCCCGACGGGCCACCAGACGATAAACCCGAGAACCATCAGGGCGATGGTCAACGGGGCCCATTGAGGCTTGATGATAGCAGTGTTCATTGGTTTTCTCCCAGTCACGAACGCTGCTGATGTGGGATGGCCCGCGACGGGGTCAAGCAGATGGATCACCGATTATTGCTCTTGAAACCGGCGTAAACATAATTATCGAACAGCCACAGGGATCTACATGAGCAGCATTCCAAGTATTGAATCGCTCCGCCCGACGGCATGGCGACCGCTCCGGGTGGGAACGCTGGTCGGGCTGCGTTGGCTGGCCATCGGCGGTCAGCTGGTCGGCGTGCTGTTCGTCGAACTCGGCCTCGGCTACCCGTTGCCGCTGGTGCCATGCCTGCTCGTCATCGCGGTTTCGGTCGTGGTCAATCTCGGCCTGACCTTCCGCATCGGTGGCGGGCTCCGACCGCAGCCGCGCTACCCGGCGGTGCAACTCGCCTATGATCTGCTGCAACTCGGAGCGCTGCTGGCGCTGACGGGCGGCCTGCAGAATCCGTTCTCGCTGTTGCTGCTTGCCCCGGTCTCGGTGTCGGCAACGACGCTGTCGCAACGGGCGACCTTTCTGCTGGCCGGGCTTGCCACCATCGTCGCCTCGGTGGTGTCGATGTGGCACCTACCGCTGCCCTGGGACCCGGAGACATACATCGTCTTTGACCGGGTGTATGTCGTCGGCATCTGGGTGTCGCTGGTGTGCGGCGTGGTGTTCATCGCCGCCTACACCAACCGGGTGGCGCTCGAAGCCCGGCAATTGGCCGATGCGCTCGCTGCCACCGAACTGGCGCTGTCGCGTCACGAACAGCTGTCGGCACTCGACGGGCTGGCGGCTGCGGCGGCGCATGAACTCGGCACGCCGTTGTCGACCATCGCGCTTGCAGCCAAGGAAATGAAGGCCGAAGTCGAACCCGGTCCACTGGCCGACGACATCGATTTGATTATCAGCCAGGCTGCGCGCTGCCGGGCGATCCTCGGCAAGTTGCGCAATCTCGGTGCCGATGACGGCAATCCATTCGCGGCGGTGCCGCTTGGCGATTTGATCGCCGAGGTCGCCAAGCCGCATGAGCAGCGCGGGCGACGCATTGAAACCCAAATCGGCCGCTTCGACGGGCCGGAGCCGGTGATCCAGCGCCACGTTGCGCTGCTCTATGGGCTGGGAAATCTGGTCGAAAACGCTACGCATTTCGCCCGGGAACTGGTCACCGTCGAATATGGCTGGGATGACGAACGGGTCAGCGTCACCGTGGTCGATGACGGGCCGGGGTTTCCGCCCGAGATGCTGGCGCGTCTCGGGGAACCGTATCTCAACACGAGGGCTCGGGAAGTTGCCGGCTCGACCGAGACCGGCGGCGGGCTGGGGCTTGGCATATTTATCGCCAAAACCCTGCTGGAGCGCACCGGCGCCACCGTCGGCTTCGAGAACGTTTCGGCCCTTGGCCGGGCGCGGGTCAAAATCGTCTGGCCACGGCACGCGGTTTCGACGCGAACACTTTGATTTTTGCGCTCCGAATGCCTATCTGATGGGCATGAGCACCGTAGATGAACTGCTCGCGGCCGACCGGAGTCTGTTGCTGGTCGATGATGACGCCGCGTTTCTCACCCGCCTCGAGCGCGCCATGGTCCGGCGAGGCTTCGAAGTCCGTATTGCCTCAAGCGTCGCCGAGGGGCTCGCTGCCGTCGCTGCAGCGCCGCCCGCCTACGCCGTGGTCGATCTGCGGCTCGAGGATGGCAATGGCCTCGATGTGATCCGGCGCCTGCATGAGCGGCGCGAGGATGCGCGAGCGGTGGTACTGACCGGCTACGGCAACATCGCCACGGCGGTGACGGCCGTGAAGCTCGGGGCGGTGGATTATCTGGCCAAGCCTGCCGACGCCGATGACGTGATCAACGCGCTACTCGCCATGGGCGGTGCCAAGCCGGAGCCGCCGGACAATCCGATGTCGGCTGACCGGGTGCGCTGGGAGCATATTCAACGGGTCTATGAACTGTGCGAGCGCAACGTTTCCGAAACGGCGCGGCGGCTCAACATGCATCGCCGCACGCTGCAGCGCATCTTGGCGAAACGCGCGCCTAAATAATCGACGCGGATTTCCGGACGTCGGCCTGTCGCGGTTCAAGCGCCTTGGCCAGCAGGATCGCGACCACGACCATCGGCGCGACGATGCCAAAGGTCATGCGGACGCCGAAGGCGCTGGCGACGAATCCCATCAGGGCCGGCGCGCCGAGCATGACCAGTTGTACCGACATGGTCAGCGCCGCGACGTTTTCGGCACTCGGCCGGTCGCCGAGTTGCGCCGCGGCTGAGGTGCTGGCGGGAAACGATGTGCAGACGCCGAGCCCCAGCAGGGCAAAGCCGACCAGGGCGATCGGCAACTCCGAGGCAAATACCACAAGGCCAAGTCCGACCAGCGCGATCGTCATCAGCCCCCGGGCGACGGCCGCCGGGCCAAAGCGCTGGCTCCAACCATCGGCAAAAAAACGCCCGGCGGCGATGGCGGCAACGAACACCGGCAGGGTCAGCGCCTGCGCCCAATCGGGTGCGGCCAGCGCATCGCGGGCATAAATCACCGACCAGGTCCGCGCCGCGGCTTCGACCAGCGACCCGCCGAGCATGAAGCCGAGCAGCTTCAGCGTCGCCGGCGTCGGCAGCGCAAAACGCCGGCGCCCGGTGCTGACGCCATGCTCCCGATCAGGCGCCGGCAGCAGCGGTAACACAATGAGCAGCGTGGCAAGCAGCACCGGCGGGATGAACAGGCCAAAGTGCAGCGTCGGCGTCAGCCCGGCGCCACGGGCAAAGGCGCCGAGCAGGAACACCGCGAGTTGGCCCAAGCTCCAGATGCCGTGACAGGTGTTCATCAGCCGCTTGCCCGTCGCTGCTTCCGTCCGATCCGCCTCGACATTCATCGCGACATTGCTGACGGCGAACACCGCACTGAACCCGGCAATCGCGGCAAACAGCGCCAGCGGCGTCGGGGCGAGCGCCATCAGGAAAACGCCGACGGCCATCAGCGGCAGCGCAAACAGCAGGACGAGGCGAGTGCCGATCGCCGCGACGATACGGCCCGAAACGAGGAACATCGCCACGGCGCCGATCGGCTGGCCGATGAAGACGAGACCGAGCCCGGCGGCGTCGAGTCCCAGGCCCAGCTGCAAGTCGGGGATGCGGGTGAAGAAGCTCCCCGTTGCCAGTGCGTGGATGAGGAAAATCAGTTTCATCCGCGTCCGCGCCGCCTGCTCGGTTGCAGTCATGTCGATGCGCCAGGCGATGGGTCCATCAACACGTGGATGCGATCGGCGCCCAGCCGGGCCAGCTTGAGCATCAGCGCCTTGCGCCGCGCCGGCGGCAATGGTGTGTCGGGACTGTCGCGCAGAATAGCGCCGTCATGCCCATCGGCGACGATCAGCCCCTCGGACACCGGAAAAATCTCCGGATCGAGTTCGGGGGGCTTGGCAAAAAAGAAGCGGTCGGAAAATTCGCGGTATTCCGGCCATTTTCGATCGACCTGGAAGTCGATCAGGCTCGACTTGATCTCGACGATCCAGATTTCACCCTTGGGGCCGACGGCCAGCACATCGGCACGACGGCCATTGCGCAGCGGCACTTCGGCATAGCAGCAGAAATCATAACGTTCGCGCAGCAGCCGCATAACGCCGCGCTGCACGCGCAATGCCGTCGGGGACTGGCGGAGATCGACGATGGGTCCGAGATCAACCATGCGGCGCGATCGGTTCGGGCTCCCCGATGATCCGGATCTGGGTCGGCGATAGCGCCCTGATGACGAGCAGTGCGGCGAGCACCAGCGGAACGCACACCCAGTAGGACATGCGGGTGCCGGCGTACTGGGCGACAAAGCCGAGCAGCGGCGGCCCAAGGAAGAACACGACGAAGCTGACCTGGCCAAGAGCTGCGACATTGACCGAAGCCGGTCGGTCGGTGCGCTGCGCCGCGGCCGATACCGCCAATGGATAGACCGCAGAACAGCCGATACCCATCAGGGAAAAGCCGAGCAGCGCAACATAGGGATGCGGCGCGATGGCCACGACGATCAGCCCGAAAATGGCGACAACGAGCAATGTGCCGGCGATAAGCCGCGGGCTGTAATGATCGACCACCGGATCGATGGTCAGGCGGGCAATCGCCATGAATAGCGTAAACAGCGTCACCGACAGGCCACCGAGGAACGGGGCTACGTCGAAGATGTTGCGCATGTAGATTGCCGACCAGTCGATCCCGGCGCCTTCGACCAGCAGCGGTGCACTGCCGATCAGGCACAGGGTCGCAAGTGCGCGGGTCGGCAGCGCGATGCGCGGCGCCTTGCCGCCATGGGCATCGACGCGGGCAGCGGCTGTCTCGAGTTTGGTAAAGCACAGGACGCTCGCCACAGCCGCCGCAGCGAGGATCAACAGCAGGTGCACCTGCATCGAGACACCGGCCTGGCGCAGACCCGCGGAGATCAGTGCGGTGACGAAGAATCCGAGGCTCCACATGCCGTGGGCGAAATTCATGATGCGCTTGCCAAGCAGCGCTTCGCGCTTGTCGGTCTCAGTATTGACGTTGATTTCGAGCGCGCCGCTAAAGAGGCCGGCGACGAACAGCAGCGGCGCGGCCACCAATGCCGATGGGGCGAAGGTGATCAGCGCGTACATGGTCGAGGTGACGAGGATGGTGGCGAAAGCCGTGGTCCGCGCCCCGAGACGGGCGATCAGCGGGCTCGAAAAGGTGAGGCCGACCAAGGCGCCCAACGACATCGAGATCAGCATCAGGCCAAGCTGGCCTTCGGTCAGGCGCAGCGACGTCTGCAGGTCGGGCAAGCGCGACAGCAATGCACCGAGCGACAGCGCGAAGACGAAAAAGATGGCGTAGACGCGATGGTGCTGCTGCATAATTCTGCCCCGACAACGATGCGGGGTCCGTCCCGGCGCTGATATTCAAGACTTTTGGAACCGTCCGAGGTCGGCGCAGCCCCAGCAGGGTCGAACGCTCGGCCGCGAATCTCATCACGGGATGCTTGCAAAACCGAATGCAAACTATGGCATTTGCACTGTCGCCGGAAGCCCCGGCCGGACGACTTTCGATCGCTACAAATAGTAGGATGGCTCGAGCGCGTTGTCGGCTTCGACCGGCGCCGGCGGGGTGTAGGACTCATCGCTGAGGATGCTGATCCCGGTCGGTTGTCGCAAAATCTCGAAGCGCCGGTAGGAGCCGCCGCCACCCGCACCACGTTCGCCGGCGCCGAGCCGGGTACGCCGGTCGGGGCCGAAATAACTGGAGGTTTCAAAGTACGCGAGCGGCTGGCCGATCTGGCGCTGGATGCGCTCCTGCACCCGAGCCTGGCTGAACGGCAGGGTGATGACGTCGTCGAAGCCCATGTTAATACAGTGCCGAATGGTGTCGAGCGACGGGCTGTGGGAGAAGTAGATCAAAGGCGAAAATTGCAGCTTTCGGGCGGGATGGGCCCGCACGGCTTCAGCAATCGGCCGCAGGGTTTCGACATCTTCGACAGCGGAAAACAGGAAAAAGGCCAGCGGCGAATGCTGGGTATGGTGGTCGGCGGCGGCGAGAGTGGAGAAGCGGCTCGTCGAGGCAAAACCAAGTCCGCGGACGATTTCGAGCAGGGTCGCGCCGGGACCGTGATCGGCTCCGACGACGAATGCGCACGCACGCAACATGGATGTTGCTCCCCTGAATCACCCAATGCGGAGTTTCCATAATCGGCCCTAATGCCCGATTAACGCAGTCGCGCGGGAATCTACGGTGTCCCGTCCGGCGGGTTTTCGTTGCGATTGGCAGGTTTTGGGGCAATGACGGCTAATGCCAGTATTCCTGCCGAAACTCCCCATAGATGCAGCGTTGCCCGCCCTGCTTGCGGCGCTCGTCTTGTCACCCTGCGCAGTGCTGGTCGCTCCCCCTGGTGCGGGCAAGACCACTCGAGTGCCGCTGGCGCTGCTCGATGCACCGTGGCTGGGCGGCCGCCGGATCGTGATGCTCGAACCGCGCCGGCTCGCTGCCCGGGCAGCGGCACGGCGAATGGCGGCAAGCCTTGGCGAAGCGGTGGGCGAGACCGTCGGTTTCCGGGTGCGGATGGAGACCAAAGTTTCGCGCCGGACGCGCATCGAAGTGGTGACCGAGGGGGTGTTCACCCGCATGCTGCTCGACGATCCCGAACTCAGGGGCATCGCCGCGGTGATCTTCGATGAGTTCCACGAGCGCAGTCTCGATGGCGATCTCGGGCTGGCACTGGCACTCGATGCGACGGCGCTGCGTCCTGATCTGCGGATCCTCGTGATGTCGGCGACGATCGACGGAGCGCGGGTGGCGAGGTTGCTGGGCGATGCCGAAGTGATCACCAGCGAGGGACGCGCCTTCCCGGTGGTGTCACGGTACCTGCCGCGCGATCCACTGCTGCGGCTCGAAGACCAGGTAACGGCGGCGACGCTTGAAGCGATGCGGAACGATCTCGGCTCGGTGCTGGTCTTCCTCCCCGGCCAAGCGGAAATCACCCGGGTGGCCGAGCGGCTGGCCGGGCGTGTGCCGGCGGGGGTCGAGGTACTGCCGCTTTACGGCCAGTTGACCCCGGCCGAACAGGATCGGGCCATTGCGCCGATGACCAATGGCGGGCGCAAGGTGGTGCTGGCCACCTCGATCGCCGAGACGTCGCTGACCATCGAAGGGGTGCGGATCGTCATCGACAGCGGGCTAAAGCGGGTGCCGGCCTATGACCCGGCGACTGGGCTCAGCGAACTGGTGACGCGCACGGTGTCACGCGCTGGCGCCGACCAGCGCCGTGGCCGTGCGGGACGCACCGAACCAGGCGTCTGCATCCGGCTGTGGAGCGAAGGGCAGACCGGCGGCATGGCACCGTTCGATACGCCGGAAATTCTTGAAGCCGACCTCGCCGGGCTCGTGCTTGACCTCGCAAGCTGGGGTGTCGGCGACCCTTTCCAACTGCGTTTCCTTGACCCGCCACCCAAGCCCGCCTGGAGCGAGGCGGTGGAGTTGCTGAAGCGGCTTGACGCACTCGACGGCGACAGCCGAATTACCGATGAGGGCAAACAACTGGCGCGGCTGCCACTGCATCCGCGGCTGGCGCATATGGTGCTGCGCGCCGGGGCGGCTGGCGAGGCCATGCTGGCGGCTGAACTCGCGGTGCTGCTCGGTGAGCGCGGACTCGGCGGTGATGGCGTCGATCTCGTCGGGCGACTCGAACGCTTCCGCCGCGAACGCGGTCCCCAGGCGGATGCGGCGCGGCAATTGGCCGAACGCTGGGCCCGACTGGTGTCCACCGAACGGAGCAACGGTGGCGATGCCGGGCGACAACTGGCGCGCGCCTTTCCCGACCGGGTGGCGCAGGCGGCGGGAGCACCGGGAAGGTTCCGACTGAGCAATGGCCGGGCGGCGAGCCTCGAGGTAACCGACGCACTGGCGCGAGCGCCGTTCCTCGTCATCACCGACATCAGCGGAGCCGCAGCGACCGGACGCATCCGTGGCGCCGCCAGCATCGACCGCGAGACTATCGAAGCGGTGTTCGCCGCAGCTATCACGGACGCGACCGTCGTGACATTCGACAGCGCGGCCCGGGCGGTCAGGGCGCGGCGACTTCGCAGCTTCGGCGCGCTGAAACTTGGCGAGGGACCGGTGCCGGTGCCGCTCAATCAGCGGACCGCGGAGCTGTTGGCGGAGGGGATCGCCGGCATCGGCATTGATGTACTTCCGTGGAGTGCCGAGCAGCGATCGCTTCGGGCGCGGGCGAGTTATTTGCAGTCCGTATTGGGCGAAACATGGCCGGACCTGTCAGATTCAGCGCTTGGGCGCGATGTGGCTTGGCTGGCGCCGCTGCTGGTCGGCAAGGCGAACCTCGCCGAGATCGGTGCTGCAGACCTGGCCGGAGCGCTCGACAGCCTCCTGTCCTGGCACCAGCGTACCGACATGGACCGGCTGTTGCCCAGCCATTTCGACGCACCGTCAGGCTCGCGCGTACCGATCGACTATGCGGCGGAAAACGGCCCCGCACTGTCGATCCGGGTGCAGGAATTGTTCGGGCTCGACACCCATCCTAGCATCGCCAACGGCACGGTAAAGCTGCTCCTGCTGCTGTTGTCGCCGGCGCACCGTCCAATCCAGACGACGCGCGACCTGCCGGGGTTCTGGCGCGGTTCGTGGAAGGAAGTCGCCAAAGATCTCAAGGGTCGCTACCCGCGGCACCCGTGGCCCGACGACCCGCGCACCGCGCAAGCCACCAGCCGGGCAAAGCCGCGCGGGACCTAGCCGCAGCGACACTCCGCCTAAGCTTCGGGGTGTTTGAACACCAAGGTAGCGTTGGTGCCGCCGAAGCCGAAGGAGTTGGAGAGGGCGATACCGATATCGACGTTGTCGCGGCGCTGGCGTAGGATTGGCATATCCTCGAACAGCGGGTCGAGGGTTTCGATGTTGGCGCTTTCGCAGAGGAAGCGGTGCTGCATCATCAGCATGCAGTAGATGGATTCCTGCACGCCGGTGGCGCCGAGCGAGTGACCGGTCAGAGATTTGGTGGCCGAAATTGGTGGGCAATTGTCGCCGATGCCGAACACCGCGCGCAGTGCTTCCATTTCCTTGGCGTCGCCGACCGGGGTCGAGGTCGCGTGCGGGTTGATATAGTCGACCTTGCCGCGGACGGTTTCGAGGGCCAGCCGCATGCAGCGCTCGGCGCCCTCGCCGGAGGGAGCGACCATGTCGTAACCATCGGAAGTCGCGCCATAGCCGACGATTTCGGCGATGATGTTGGCGCCGCGCGCCTTGGCGTGTTCGTATTCCTCGACCACCACGACACCCGCGCCACCGGCGATGACGAAACCGTCGCGGTTTGCATCATAGGCGCGTGAGGCCTTTTCGGGGGTGGCGTTGAAATCGGAGGACATGGCGCCCATCGCGTCGAACAGGTTCGACAAGGTCCAGTCGAGATCCTCGTGGCCGCCGGCGAAGACGATGTCCTGCTTGCCGAGCTGGATCTGTTCGACGGCATTGCCGATGCAATGTTTGGACGTCGCGCAGGCAGAGGAGATGGTGTAGTTGACGCCCTTGATGCCGAACGGCGTGGCAAGCGTCGCCGATGCGGTCGAACTCATGGCCTTCGGCACGGCAAGCGGGCCGATGCGCTTTGGGCCGCGCTCGCGGGTAATGTCGGCGGCTTCGACTACGGTGCGCGTCGAGGGACCGCCCGAACCCATGATGATGCCGGTGCGCGGATTCTTGATGTCTTTGTCTTCGAGCCCGGCTTCCTTGATCGCCTCGAGCATGGCGATGTAGTTCCACGCCGCACCCTTGCCCATGAACCGCGTTGTCCGCCGGTCGAGGACGGCGAAGGGATCAAGGCTGGGCGCGCCATGCACATGGCAGCGGAAATTGAGGTCGGCGTAGTCCTTGGCAAATGAAATGCCGGACCGCGCCTCGCGCAGCGAAGTGGTGACCTCGGCGAGGTTATTGCCGATCGAGGAGACGATCCCCATGCCGGTAACGACAGCTCTTCTCATCTTTGCTCGGCTACTCCGCTCGGGCGATGGGAACGATCAGATGTCGGTGAACAGGCCGACTCGCAGATCCTTGGCCTCATAGATAAGTTTGCCGTCGGCTTTTACAAACCCGTCGGCGATACCAAGTGCCAGCCGCGACCGCATGACGCGACGGATGTCGATACCATACTCGACCAGCTTGATGTCATTGGTTACCTGCCCGGTGAACTTGATCTCACCACCGAGCGCCCGACCGCGGCCCGGCGAACCGCCCCAGCCAAGAAAGAACCCGGTCATTTGCCACAGCGCATCGAGCCCGAGGCAGCCGGGCATGACCGGATCGCCTTGGAAATGGCAGGAAAAGAACCAAAGCTCCGGCGATACGTCGAGCTCGGCACGCACCTGGCCGCGGTTGTGGCTGCCACCGGTCTCGTCGATCTGGGTGATGCGGTTGAACATCAGCATCGGCGGCAGCGGCAATTGCGCGTTGCCTGGGCCGAATAGTTCGCCACGGCCGCAGCGCAGCAATTCGTCATAACCGTAGGAATTCGGGCGGTCGGCCATCTCGGTCTCTTGGTCGCGTCGGACTTGTGACCTGTAGAGACGCGCCTCGAATGGGTCAATATCGCGCGCCGAATAACCGGCACCCCGGCGAGGTCCCGTTGCCGTTCACGCCGCGGCAATCGCGTCGAGCGATGCGGCTTGTGAATACGGCGCACCGCCGCTATAAACGGCCGATCTCAAGGCCTTGCGCCCGATAGGACTGAATGCCCGAACGCCTGCCGTTTTCCCGTCCCGTGCCGTCCCGCCGCCCGTGTCTTACGGCGGTGCTGCGCATGGCCGGGCTGCGGCCAACCCGTCAGCGCGTCGCACTTGCCGAACTGCTGTATGGTGGCCCGCACCGGCACGTCAGCGCCGAGGAATTGCACGCGGAATCGCTCGGTGCCAAGGTCAACGTGTCGCTGGCGACAGTCTACAACACGCTGCACCAGTTCCAGCAAGCTGGCTTGCTGCGCGAAGTCGCCATCGATGCGTCGCGGTCGTATTTCGACACCGACACCTCCGACCACCATCACTTTTACCTCGAAGACGAGCAGCGCGTCGTCGATATCCCGGCCAATTCGATTGCCATCACCGGCCTGCCCGACGCGCCCCGCGGCATGGAAATTACCCATGTCGACGTGGTCGTGCGAGTCAAGCGGCTGCGCTGAAAGCTCAGTCGAAGGCTTCGCCTTCGTAGACGCCCCATATATCGGCCTGTGACAGGTATCCCGAATAGGTCGCGGTGCGGCCGTTTACCGGGTGATCGATGGCGTTGACTACGCACCACGCCCCGTCGCAGCCGAGCAGTTCGACCCGGAAACCCGGCGACAGCCAAGCGCGAACGCCGGCATCGTCGCCGGCACGGGCGCGCAAGGCGAACGGCTCGCCGCTCATCCAAGGCGCGACATAGCCGGCCCGATTGCCCGACAGCAGGTTTTGGTGGACCCAGCCTTCCGAGCCGTCTTCGTCGCGGATTTTGCGCCAAGTGTCATATTCCTGGATGATCTCGACCGGCACGCCGGCTTTCACATAGACCCAGGCGACATCGTATTTGGTGCCCGGCCCGACGCGGACATTGATCGGGGTCGAGCGCGTCGTCGCAAACCGCGGCAGCGGCAAGCCGGTGGGGTTATCGGTGGCACTGGCGGCGGTCGGGGTAAATCCGCCCATCGCCAAGGTCAGGACCAGCAGCAGGCTGGCGAGCAGAGCCCGGATTGGGCGGGAAAAACCGGTGGAATCGATGGCGGAGCGGCGGGGTGCTGCAATCATGGCTTTCAAGGGCAGGGGCTTTTGCCTATCACTAGGTTCGGAAGATTAAGGATCGCTGAAAGGCATCTCTTGGCCGACGCAAAACCCAGCGTGTTCGCGACCCGCAGGCTGCCCGCACCGGTCGAGGCGCGGATGGCGACGCTGTTCGACGCGTGTTTCAACGAAAGCGACAGGCCCCTCGATGCCGAGGCGCTGCTGGCGGGCCTTGGGCAGCGCGAGGTGCTCGTCGCCTCGATCACCGACCGGCTCGATGCGGCGCTGATCGCCCGGCTCCCGGCGACGCTGAAACTGATCGCCCAGTTCGGCAATGGTGTCGACAATATCGACGTCGAGGCCGCCTATGCCCGCGGCCTGACGGTGACCAATACCCCGAGCGTCTTGACCGAAGACACCGCCGACATGGCGATGGCGCTGCTGCTCAGTCTGCCGCGCCGGCTGGTCGAAGGGGCGGAAAACCTCATTCGTGAGGGCAACTGGCCCGGGTGGTCGCCGAACTGGATGCTGGGGCGGCGGTTGCGCGGCAAGGCGCTCGGCATCATCGGACTTGGCCGTATCGGCACGGCGGTGGCCCAGCGGGCCCGAGCTTTCGGCCTCGTGCTGCACTATTATTCGCGCCACCGCCGCCCGCCGCAATTGGAAGCGGCGCTCGAGGCGACCTATTGGGACGATCTTGATGCGATGCTCGGGGCGGTCGACATCGCGTCGCTGCACACCCCCCTGACCCGCGATACGCACCACATCCTCGACGCGCGGCGGCTCGGGCTAATGCGGCAGGACGCCTTCGTCGTCAATGTTTCGCGGCCCGAACTGATCGAGGAGCCGGCGCTGATCGGCGAAATCGAGTGTGGGCATCTGTCGGGGGCGGCGCTCGATGTATTCGACAATCGCGACGGGATCAATCCGCGGTTGCTGGCGCTGGCCCGTTCCGGCAAGGTGGTGCTGACCGCCCACATGGCTTCGGCGACGCTCGAAGCGCGCATCGAGATGGGTGAAACGGTGATCGTCAACATCCGGGATTTCTTCGACAGTGGCGCCCCGCCGCAGCGCGTGCTGCCGGAAAGCCGGGGGCGGCCGGCCACGCGCTAGGGTTTGGGAAACACCGGGGCCGTCAGCTTGCGTTCGTCTTCGTGCAGCACTCCGATCCACGAACCGTGTTCGCGGCAGATGATGGCGGCGCTTTCGGGTTCGTACGGGCGGTCGCCTTCGATATGGCCGTTGAAATCCACCGGAGCGGCGATGTCGAACTGCGCCGCGAGGCGGGTCGCATCGATATGGCAATGGGCGAAAACACTTTGCCGCCAGTTGGGTTTGAGGACGAGACCCGCGCTACGCATCGCCGCCTCGATCGGCTGCAGGTGGGCGCAGGTGACCAGTTGCGTTGGATCGCGATCGTAGGCGATCGCCTCGTCGCTCCACCAGCTTCCGGCGCGAATGTCCTCGGCATATTTTCGCGTCGCCGGATCGGCGGCGAGTTCGTTGATGCGGCGGCGTGATTCCGCACTGAGCAGGCGCGACTCGCGCGCCCAGCGCCGGCGCCTGAAACCGAGCCAGTCGGTCGGCCAATCGAGGCTGGGATCGGGCCACCAGCCGAGCGCCACGATCAGCGCCACGCCAAGCAGCCCGAGCGGGAACAGGATCACTGCCGGCAGCACCACGGCGGTGAATTCGGGTGGCGCCCAGTCGCCGCTGATGCGGAAGCCAATGGCGATGACCAGCACGAAGCCGGTGCCGACCAGCAGCATCGCCAGCAGCAATCCGCCGATCCGCCCGAACTCGCGCACCTGAACCGCCCCCCAGAATACAAGAAGCCCGGATCGTTTCCGACCCGGGCCCGAGACATTGAAAGTCGCAAAAATTACTCGGCGGCTTCGTTCTGCTTGATTTCCTTGCCGGTCGCCTGATCGATGACCTTCATCGACAGCCGGACCTTGCCACGCTCGTCAAAGCCCAGCAGCTTGACCCAGACCTTGTCGCCTTCCTTGACGACATCAGTGGTTTTGTTGACGCGGGCTTCGGCCAACTGACTGATGTGGACGAGGCCGTCCTTGGCGCCGAAGAAGTTCACGAACGCGCCGAAATCGGCGGTCTTGACCACGGTGCCCTGGTAGACGGCGCCGATCTCGGCTTCATCGGTGATCGACTTGATCCACTTGATCGCCGCCTCGATGGCCTTGCCGTCCGAGGACGACACCTTGATCACGCCGGTATCGTCGATATCGATCTTGGCGCCGGTCTTTTCGACGATCTCGCGGATCACCTTGCCGCCCGAACCGATGACTTCACGGATTTTTTCGGTCGGGATCTGGATGGTCTCGATGCGCGGGGCAAATTCGCCGACGCTCGAGCGCGAGGTGTCGAGCGCCTTGTTCATTTCGCCGAGGATGTGCTCACGCCCGCCCTTGGCCTGCTCGAGCGCGACTTTCATGATCTCTTCGGTGATGCCGGCGATCTTGATGTCCATCTGCAGCGAGGTAATGCCTTCGGCCGTACCCGCCACCTTGAAGTCCATGTCGCCGAGGTGATCCTCGTCGCCGAGGATGTCGGACAGCACGGCAAAACGCTCGCCTTCGAGGATCAGGCCCATGGCGATACCCGCCACCGGGCGCTTCATCGGCACGCCGGCATCCATCAGCGCCAGCGAGGTGCCGCAGACGGTCGCCATCGAGGACGAGCCGTTGGACTCGGTGATCTCGGAGACGATGCGGATGGTGTAGGGGAATTCTTCCGCCGACGGACGCACGGGGTTGATCGCGCGCCACGCGAGCTTGCCATGGCCGATTTCACGACGGCCGGGCGAACCCATGCGGCCGGCTTCACCCACCGAGTAGGGAGGGAAGTTGTAGTGCAGCAGGAAGTTCTGCTTCTGCGTGCCTTCGAGCGAGTCGATATACTGCTCATCGTCACCGGTGCCGAGCGTCGCGACCACGAGGGCCTGGGTCTCGCCGCGGGTGAACAGGGCCGAACCGTGGGTACGCGGCAGAATGCCGACTTCGGCGACGATCGGGCGAACCGTCTTCAAGTCACGCCCGTCGATCCGCGAACCAGTATCGAGGATGTTCCAGCGGACGATTTTCGCCTGCAGGCTGTGGATCACTTCGCTCAGCGCTTCGGCCGAGACGGTACCGGCTTCGACGGCGCCGGCGAAATGGGCTTTGACCATTTTCTTCGCGGCATCGACGGCAGCGTAGCGCTCTTCCTTCTTGGTATTCTTGTAGGCGGCGCGCATGTCGGTTTCGGCAACAGCGAGCACGTCCTTCTCAAGCGCCGAGTAATCCGGCGCGGTAAAGTCGCGCGGCTCCTTGGCGGCGAGCTCAGCGAGCTTGATGATCGCCTCGATGACCTTGCGGCTGGCTTCGTGGCCAAACATCACGGCGCCGAGCATGATCTCTTCGGATAGCTCTTTGGCTTCCGACTCGACCATCAGCACGGCATCCTGCGTGCCGGCCATAACGAGATCGAGCTTGCTGTCGCTGCGCCGGTCGACGGCGAGGTTCAGCACGTATTCGCCATCGATGAAACCGACGCGAGCGGCGCCGATCGGGCCCATGAACGGGATGCCTGAAATAGTGAGCGCGGCGGAGGCGGCGACCATGGCGAGCACGTCCGGGTTATTTTCCATGTCGTGCTGCAGGACGGTGATGACGACCTGCGTCTCGTTCTTGTAGCCATCGGGGAACAAGGGACGGATCGGGCGATCGATCAGGCGGGACACCAGGGTCTCGTTCTCGGTCGGGCGACCTTCGCGCTTGAAATAGCCGCCCGGGATCTTGCCGGCGGCGAAGTATTTTTCCTGATAGTTGACGGTCAGGGGGAAGAAGTCGATGCCGGCCTTGGCCGACTTGGCCGAAACGACGGTGGCGAGCAGCACGGTTTCACCGAGCGTCGCGAGCACGGCGCCGTCGGCCTGGCGGGCCATCTTGCCGGTTTCGAGCGTCAGCGGCTGGCCGCCCCAGTTGAGCTCGACTTTGTGATAATCGAAATTGATAGGCATTGGGTGTCGTCTTTCCATTCTGATCGGGTGAGCGGGAACACAGGGGGCGTAGGCAAACCCCGCGAACTCATCCGGTGTGCCAACCGCGCTCCGCACCCCATGTGCTGAGCCGGCCCAAAATCGGCACGGTTTCCGCCCGGTCGGCGGAACATGGACAAGACAATGAGCCGTTTGAGGAAGACGCCCGGAGGCGAAACAAGCGGCCGATAATCTCGCCATGCTCCGCATGACTGACCGGTCTACGCATCATGGCCGCCGGGACCGGCGGCCGGCAGGAGCGGGGACAACCCCGCACCTGCTCGTTAGTAGCGCCGAGTTAGCGGCGCAGGCCGAGCCGTTCGATGAGGCTCTGGTAACGGGTGGTGTCGACCTTCTTGACATAGTCGAGGAGGCGGCGACGCAGCGACACGAGCTTCAACAGGCCACGGCGGGAATGATTGTCCTTGCTGTGGAGCTTGAAATGCTCGGTCAGGTTGGCAATACGCTCGGTCAGAATGGCGACCTGGACTTCCGGGGAACCGGTGTCGTCCTTCCCAGTCGCGTATTCCTTGATGACGGCGGTCTTGCGCTCGGCAGTGATCGACATCGGATGATCCTTTCAAAACGGGGATATCGGGTCGCCCGGGCCGGGATGTCGTCCAGCGCGGGCCATGTGGCGCGGGGCAAACAGCCACCGCTGGCGCGCATATAGGTCAATCCAGCCGTGATATCCAGCCTTATTTGCCCGGCGCCCCCGGCAGGCTATGGTAAGCCGATGAGGAGTGACCCCCGATGCTGCGGAACTGGATCGCCGGTGCTGTCATGGCGCTGCTGCTGGGCTTCGTTGCCGTGGCAGAGGCCGAGGACATGAACGCCGATATCGCGATGATCGAAAAGCTGCTGAGCGGCGAACCGGCGGTCGAGGCAGATTTCCAGCCGGCCTTCCTAGCCGCCGTGCCGATCACCCAGCTCAATGCCATCCTCGCGCAGACGCTGAAGGCGGTCGGTCCGCCACTCGCGGTGACGCCGCGCGATGACGGATATAGCGTTGCGACGGCGGGTTACGAGATGTTCGTGCAGATCAGCATCGGCAGCGATGGCAAAATTTCCGGGTTGCTGTTGCATCCGCCGGTCTCCACCAACCGCGACGTAGCGGCGATTTTGGGCGACATCGCGTCGGCCGCGCCCGAGGCGGCGTATCTGTTGACCAAGAATGGCGAGGTGATCAGCGAGCACAATGCCGACGCGGCGCTGGCCGTTGGTTCGGCGTTCAAGCTGGCGGTGCTGGCCGTGCTCAATGACGATATCGTCGCCGGCAGGCGTGCCTGGACCGATGTAACGACCATCGAGCCGCGACAGAAATCGCTACCCTCCGGCCTGTTGCACACCTTTCCCGACGGCGCGCCGATGACGCTGTACGGCCTCGCCACGTTGATGATCTCGATCTCCGACAACACCGCCACCGACGTGCTGCTCGACCTCGTCGGTCGCGACGCGGTGGCGCGTCGACTGGGCATTGATTTCGCCATCAAGACCCGCGAGTTGTTTCTGCTCAAGCGCAATGCGGCGTTGCGGGCGCGGTTTCTGGCGGCTGATGTCGCCGGCAAGACGGCCCTCGCCAGCGAAATGGACGCTATGAAGTTGACGTCGCAGGGGGCCGGCGCCACCGATCCGCTGACCAACGGGGTCGAATGGTACGTGTCGCTCAGCACGCTGTGCCGGCTGATGGGGGAGGTTGCCGATCTCGACCTCATGCAGATCACCACGGGCCCAGCGAGCCGTTCCGAATGGGACTCGGTGTCGTACAAAGGTGGCAGCGAAGTGGGAGTGCTGAACCTCACGACGCAAGTAACGAAGGGCGGCAGCACCTATTGCATCGCCGCGACGTTCAACGCCCCCGCCGCGCTTGACGAGCTCAAACTTGCCGGCCTGTATGCGTCGCTGCTGGTTGGGCTGGCGCGTGAGTGAATTGCCTTGAGCACCCAGATGCGCAGTAAACCGCGCACCTGGAGCCCGCAACGGCCGCTCAAAAGGTCGCAAAAAACTCAGGCGTGCTCGTCTTCTTCGCAGGTGAGGTAGGGGTCGAAGACCCAGCCCACGGCGTTGTCGTCGGCCCAGCGCTCGACTGCGAGCCATTGTTTGCCGTCGAAGGTGACGGTGTCATAGGGGCGGATGCGGGTGCCGTTGGCCCAATTGCCGAGGATTTCGCCATTGGGTTCGACGCGGATATTGAGTGGCGTGCCGGTCGGGTCCGTTACCGTGCAGATCTCGCCGAATTCGTCTTCGCCATCGCAAACGACGTAGTCGGCGAACACATAGCCCCAGGATGCGCCGAAATTGGCGATCAACGCCCAGGTCTGGCCATCGGCTTCCTGGTGCTCGATTATCTCAACCTTCATGCCGTCGCGCAGCGTCGACAGGATGGTGCCATTCGGGCCCTGTCGCACATTGAGCGCCGTGCTGGTCGGATCGGTAACGGTGCAGACCGGGGGACCATCGCAGCCAAGCGCGGCGGGGATGGTCAGGCCGATAACGAGAATGGAAGAGAAAACCGTGCGTTTCATGTGGAAGCGAGCCCTCAAAAGTGTGTCAGAGGCTCTAACCATTGCCGAAGTGAACGCTGGCTGAACTAGCCCCCGGCAAACACCCGGCTCGGCTTGAACTGGCCGAATTCCACCGACCCCAGAGCCACCGCCATTCCCTTGCAGCTTGCCCAGGCGAAGTCCATCGCCAGCGGGGCGCCGGCGCCGGTCAGCAGTACTGGGTTGCCGAAACGGATGGTCTGCGCCTCATTGGGCGATAGCCGGATTTCGGGCCAGTCGGCAAGCCCGGCGGCCACCGGCAGCAATTTGCTGTCGCGCCCGTCGCGGTCGAGCGCCTCGAGTTCGGCGACGCTGATGGCACGGGCGAGGGTGAAAGACCCGACCGCGCGGCGTTCGAGTTGTCCGACATGGCCGCGGGTGCCGAGCGCTTCGGCGATGTCGCGGGCGAGCGAACGGACATAGGTGCCCTTGCCGCAGGCGGCGTCGAACACGGTTTCGGTGGCGCTGTGCGAGACGATGTCGAGGCTGTCGATGTCGACGATCCGCGGCGCCAGCACCACGGTTTCTCCGGCGCGGGCCAAGTCATAGGCGCGCTCGCCATCGATCTTGAGCGCTGAGAATTTCGGCGGCACTTGCGAGATTGCGCCAATAAAAGCCGGTAGCGCGGCTTCGAGCGTCGGGGCGTCGGGGCGAACATCGGAAGTGGCGATGACTTCGCCCTCGCGATCATCGGTGGAAGTCGCCGCGCCCCAGACGATTGAGAACCGGTACAGCTTGGTACCATCCTGCACGACGGGAACAGCCTTGGTCGCCTCCCCGAAAGCGATTGGCAGGATACCCGTCGCCAGCGGATCGAGCGTGCCAGCGTGACCGGCTTTTTTGGCGCCGAACAGCCAGCGCAGCTTGCCGACGGCCTCGGTCGAAGTCATGCCCAAGGGCTTATCGAGGACGATCCACCCGGAAACGTCCCGCTTTTCGCGCCTCGGAGCTGACAACCTACAGTATGTCCTTTGTAAAAAGCACTGCGCTGCGTGCCACGCAGGCCGCCTCAAGCTTAACCTGTTTGCTTTTGGTGTAGCCCAACTCTTTCATTCGCTTCGTTACAAGATAGCCGGCTTGGATCGTGGCCTCATTGTGCTTGCCATAGTTTGTGCCAAGCAATTCAACGAGCCTGGGGTCGATTGCCTCCAGTGCCGGTCGTCCATTTGCCACAGCCGCAAGCATCGCTGCAGTACCCTCATAGGACCAAATCGCATCGTAAATGGTCTGCCCGATTGGGTCGCCGATCTTTACATTATTGCTCATCTTTACCCTCATCGTCGGCACTAAGATCGCGCTGCACGCGATCGGAGCGCAGGATTGCGTCGATCCGGTCGGCTTCGGCAAAGGTCTCGTCGACGAAGAAGCGAACTTCGGGGGCAAATTTCATGTTGATGGCGGCCGCCAGCCTGCCGCGGATGAATTTGTGATGGGCGTTGAGTGCTCCGACGATTTCCTCGGCGCGCAATCCTCCGAGCGGCATCACATAGGCATTGGCGAGCTTGAGGTCGGTGCTCATCCGCACTTCGGGCACGGTGATGACGGCGCCGACCAGCGCTTCATCTTCGATTTCACCGCGCTGGAACAGGTCGGCCAGCGCGTGGCGCACCAGTTCGCCGACGCGCAGCATGCGCTGGTTCGGACCGGCCGGGGAATTGGGTTGCTTGCTCATGACCGGCAGATAGGGCGCAAACCCCCCGCCGTCAATCGACGACGACGAGCTTCGCCTCGTCCTGCAATGAAGCCGAGCGGGCCTCGACGACAGCGGTCGCGACCGGCCAGGTGTCGGCTTTTGACGGATCGAACGCCGCTCCGCGCCACGCCTGGGAGATCATGGCGACGCCGGTATCGGTGGTCTTGAACGCCGAGACCATGACTTCGCCCTGACCGGTGAGCGCCGTTTCAGCATCGATAAAGGCGCCGCAGACGAAGCCGAGTGTCGGGACTTGACCGGCGACCGCCGCGCTGAACTGGAAGAACGCCGTCAGTTCTGGCTTGCAGCGATCGGCAAAGTCGTCCATCGCCGCCGACCGCACGGCATCAAGCGGCTGCGCCGGATCAAGCGTTACTTCCGCCGCATACATTTCGGTCCAGAGTTCGGCGGTTTCATCGGGCTTGACAATTTCGAGCCGCGCCGTGGCCGTATCGGCGGTGTAGGTGGTGCCGAGCAGCGACAGCAGGTCAGTCGCAGCGAGTTGATCCGGGCTCAGCCAATCGGGCAACGGCAGCACCAGTTCATGGCCCAAAGTCGCCAGTTTGAACTTGCCGTCGGCAGCCGTAAGCGGCGCAGGGATCGACTCCTGTGCGACGGTGGCGCCCAATAAGCCAAGCAGTGCGCCGATGGAAATGAGGAGGCGCATAATCAATTCTCTGAAACTTCGAGGCTGATGGCCGCGTCGAGCGCGCGGGCCCGCCCGGTCAGCGCCGCTTTGTCGATTGGCCACGCGGCGGTATCGGCGACGGCAAAGGCCGGGCCGCGCCATTCGACGGTGACGATCGCCAGCCCGTCTCCGGTCTTGCGGTAGGCGGTCATCATGATTTCCCCGAGCCCATCGAGGCCGAAGCCCTCGCCATGCTCGCCGCAGACGAACACCAGCGGCGAAATCCGCGCGCCATCGTCGTCATCGGGCGTGAAATAGCTGGTCTCCTCGCCTTTGCAGATCTTCGAGAAACCCGCGATGGTGAAACCACGCATGTCGTCCGGCTTGAGGTCGGGAGCGACCGCAAGGCGCGCCCAATAAAGCTCGCTCCACGATTCGAAATCCTGTCCCTCGGGTAGAAATTCGATCAGTGCTTCGTTGTCCGAGGCATCATCGTAGGTCTGCAGCAGGTCGAGCGGTATTGGCGCATCGCCATCCCAGTCGGGCAGCGGCATGATCAGGCTGTAGCCGAGGTTCTCGAACACCAGCGTGTCCCCGACCTGCGTCACCGGCGCGACCTGAGCGAAGGCCGCCGTGGTGCAGAGGAGGCCCAGCGATGCGAGCGGCAGGGAGCGGAGCATTGGCACTTCCGGTTAATTTCCGTTCATCTATGCCATGTTAAGGTCGGCCGTCGAGTGCGCGGCGGTCACAGTTGGCTGCCGCTCTGCATCGTTGGTGCTGACACCAATTGTCAGGACGGATCGCGATAAGCTCCGACGCCTTGCATCAATCGATAGGAATAACCGATGACCGAGTTGATCGAAATCCGCGGGGCGCGGGAAAACAATCTCAAATCGGTGTCGGTCGATATCCCGAAGCGCCAGATCACCGTGTTCACCGGGGTATCGGGGTCCGGCAAATCCTCGCTGGTGTTCGGCACCATCGCGGCGGAGTCGCAGCGGCTGTTCAACGAGACATACTCGACCTTCATCCAGGGTTTCCTGCCGCGCATCGGTCAGCCCGAAGCCGACAGCCTCGCCAATATCTCGGCGGCGATCATCGTCGACCAGCAGCGGCTTGGCGGCAATTCGCGCTCGACCGTCGGTACGGTCACCGATTCGGCGCCGATGCTGCGGTTCCTGTTTTCCCGGCTTGGCAACCCGGCGCTGGGCTCCCCCGGATTGCTGTCGTTTAACGACCCGCGCGGCATGTGCCCGACCTGCGAGGGCATCGGCCAGATCGCCGCGATGGACATGGACGCCGTGCTCGACACTTCGAAGTCGCTGAACGAGGGCGCGCTGCTGCCCAAGGACTACAATGTCGATGGCTGGTACTGGGCGGTTTACGTCAAATCCGGCTATTTCGACAACGACAAGAAGCTCAAGGACTACACGCCTGAGGAAATGGACAAGCTGCTCAACCTCGATGACGGCAAAAAGATCAAGATCGACAAGTTCAGCCTGACCTATGAGGGCGTTGTCACCAAGCTCAAGCGCGGCCTTGGCGCCAAGGATCCCGAGCAGCTGCAGCCGCACGTCAAGCTCGAATACGACAAGATCTTTACCCGCAAGACTTGCCCCGATTGCGCCGGTAGCCGGATCAATGCCGCGGCGCGCGGCTCGCTGATCGGGGGCCGCAACATTGCTGATTGCTCGGCAATGCAGGTGTCCGACCTGTTGGCCTCCGTGCGCGCCCTCGACGTGCCGGCCTATGCGCCGCTCATCGAGGCGCTGGCGACGCGCCTCCAGAGCCTCGTCACCATCGGTCTCGGCTATCTGTCGCTCGACCGCGAAAGTTCCTCGCTGTCGGGTGGGGAGAGCCAGCGGGTGAAAATGGTGCGGCATCTGGGGTCTGGCCTGACCGACATTACCTACGTGTTCGACGAGCCGAGCGTTGGGCTGCATCCGCACGATGTCGGCCGGTTGGGCGAATTGCTGCGGGCGCTGCGCGACAAGGGCAACACCGTGCTGGTGGTCGAGCACAAGCCCGATATGATCGCCATTGCCGACCACATCGTCGACATGGGGCCGCGCGCCGGGCGGGATGGCGGTCACGTGGTTTATGAGGGCGACTATCAGGGCCTGTTGAAGTCCGGCACGCTGACCGGCGATCATCTCGACCGGCACCAGACGATCAAGACGAAGCTGCGGAAATCCGATGGCAAGCTGTCGATCCGGCACGCAAAACTGCACAATCTCAAAGACATCAGCATCGACATTCCGAAGGGCGTGCTGACGGCGGTGACCGGCGTCGCGGGGTCGGGCAAGAGTTCGCTGATCCTCGGCGGGCTGGTCGGCGCCTACCCCGATGCCGTGGTCATCGACCAGACGCTCGCTCGTGGCTCGCGGCGCTCCAACACCGCGACTTATACCGGCATCCTCGATCCGATCCGCAAGGCTTTCGCTAAGGCCAACGGCGTGGATGCGGCGCTGTTTTCGGCCAATTCCAAGGGCGCCTGTCCCGATTGCGGCGGCCTTGGGGTGATCTACACCGAACTGGCTCACATGGAGCCGACCGCGTCGGTGTGCGAGACCTGCAACGGCAAGCGGTTCACCGACGAGGTGCTGAGCTATCATCTGCGCGGCAAGGCGATTTCGGATGTCTACGAATTCTCCGTGGTCGAAGCGGTGGAGTTCTTTACCGAGAAGCCGATCAACAAGGTGCTGCGCGATCTCGACGATGTCGGGCTCGGCTATCTGACGATCGGCCAGCCGGTGTCGACACTGTCGGGCGGTGAGCGACAGCGGTTGAAACTGGCGAGCGAACTCGGCAAGGCGGGGCAGATCTACGTGCTCGACGAGCCGACGACGGGTTTGCACATGCACGACGTCGACCGGCTGATCGGGCTGTTCGACCGGCTCGTGGATACCGGCTCGACGGTCATCGTCATCGAGCACAATCTTGATGTCGTCTCGCGCGCCGACTGGGTAATCGATCTCGGGCCCGGCGCGGGGCAAGAGGGTGGCACGGTGGTGTTCGAAGGCACGCCGGCGGGGTTGGCCAGCAGTGGCACTTTGACTGGCGGGTTTCTCGCCAGACGGGTACGTTAGCGAATGAAACTCAATCACCTCAACCTGACGGTTACCGATCCGGAGGCGACGGCCAGCTTCCTCACCACCTATTTCGGGCTCGAACACCAGGGCGGCAATCGCGGCATGGTGCTGCTTCGTGACGAGAACGGCATGGTGCTGACGCTGATGAAAGCAAAGACCGTGGTCTATCCCGACACATTTCATATCGGCTTCATTCAGCCGAGCGAAGCCAAAGTCGATGAAATCTACGCCCGGCTGACCGCAGACGGGTTCACGCCAGGCCCGCCGCAACGCTCGCACGGCTGGACGTTCTATGTGCAGGCGCCGGGTGGATTTACGGTCGAAGTGCTGGCTTAGCGCGACCGATAAAACTTCAGCGATAGCCGGCCGCCTGGAGTTCGAACAGTTCGGCATAGCGGCCGCCGAGCGCTACGAGTTCTTCGTGGGTGCCGGCCTCCAGCACCTGGCCTTCGTTGAGCACGATGATCCGGTCGGCCATCCGTACCGTCGAGAAACGGTGCGAGATCAGCAGCGCCGTTGCGTCGGAGGACAGGTTCTTGAAGCGCGAGAACACTTCAGCCTCGGCCCGAGCATCGAGCGCCGCCGTGGGTTCGTCGAGCACGATGATCTGCGCCTCGCGCATATAGGCCCGGGCGATGGCGAGCTTCTGCCATTCGCCGCCTGACAGATCCTGCCCTTTGTTGAACATCCGTCCCACCGGCTGGTCGTATTGCTGGGGGAGCTTTTCGATCACCTCGTCGGCGAGGCTCTGATTGGCCGAACGCATGATGCGTTCGAGGTCGCCGGACGCCTCGATCCGGCCGACCCCGATGTTTTCCCTCGCCGTCATCGCGTAACGGAGGAAATCCTGGAAAATCACGCCGATATTGGCGCGCAGATCGGTGCCGGCGAAATCCTTCAGATCGATGCCGTCGATGGTGATGCGGCCCTCGTCGGCGTCATAAAGCCGGGTCAGCAGCTTGACGATGGTGGTCTTGCCCGCGCCGTTTTCACCGACCAGCGCCACGGTTTCCCCAGCGCCGATGGTGAAGTTCAGGTTGCGGGTGATCCAGCGCTCGGACTCCGGATATTTGAAGCCGACGTTGTCAAAGACGATGCCCTGCCGGATCGGCTGCGGGAACGGCTTGGGGTCGACGGGATCGAGGACGGTTGGCTCGATGTCAAAGAAACTGAACAGGTCGTCGAGGTAGAGGCTTTGCCCGGCGATCTGGGTGAAGCCGATGAGGATTTGCTGCAGATAGCCGTTGAGCCCCGAAAACGAGCCAGCGAGGAACACCAGATCGCCGATGGTGAATTCGCCATTGAGCGTGCGCCAGACGATGTAGCCATAGGCGGCGTAGTAGGCGAGCGTCGAGATCGCCCCGAGCGAGGCACTCCAGATGGTGCGCTCGATGCCGATCTTTTTGTTCTCGGCGTAAATCTGCGCGCTAAGCGTCCCGAACCGTTCGGCGAGGAAATCGCCAAGCCCGAACAGCTTGATTTCCTTGGCGCTTTCGGCACTCGCCCCGATCTGCCGGACATATTCCAGCTGCCGGCGTTCGGGTGAGCGATTATGGCTGATCCAGTAGGCCAGCCGGTTGAAGCGGAACTCGCCCCACACTGCCGGAGCCAACGCCACCGCCATCAACAGGATCAACAGCGGAGCGTATAGAATGAGGCCTGCGGCGAGCGCCACGGCGGTGACCACACTCTGGGCCTGACCGAACACCTGGCTCAGCACCGTCGAGCGGCTCGACGCCTGGCGCCGGGCGCGTTCGAGCTTGTCCTGATATTCGCTCTGTTCAAAATGCTTGAGGTCGAGCCGGTCGGCATGCCGCATCAGGTCGAGACTGACCCGGTTGGAATGCATTTCCCCGAGCAGCGTATCGACCAATTGAATGGCACGATTGATCAGATCGCGCGACAGCACCAGCGCGAATTCGCCGGCGAGCAGCAGCAGCATCGGCGTCAGCCGTCCATTGGCGAACCAGTCGCCGATGGCTGGGCCCGGCGCACCGAGCGCGGTTTGCTTGACCACCTCATCGATGATCAGCTTGGTGAACAGCAGCACCAGTGGCGGCTGCACGGCGATGACCAGCCGCAGTACGAGGCTCGCGGCAACGAGGCCGGGACTGGTCGCCCAGATCTGCGCGAACAGGCGCCCAAGATGCCGGACGGTTTTCAGCCGCTCGCCCTTGGCGAACGGCAGGGTAGCGGGATTCTCAGGGGGTCGCATGGGCGAGGGTTTCACGGGGGAATGTGCCCGGAACATGGCCGGACGGCGGGATGCGCATGTGGCGATGGTTTGGCGGTTTTGCAATTTTTTTACAACCTTCAGAACACCCTGAAGCCACCGCCGACCTTCCGGTCTCGGGGTGCTGGGTAGAGAAGCGGCCGGGCGAGGTGTTGGACTCGTCGCGGGTGGTCCCGCATGGTTTATGTGAGGCCGTCGCCTCGCCCGGCTATGGAGATGTTGCTGCCCGCTTTTGGGGTAATCAGATCACGTAGGCATCGGAACTTTGCGAACCTGATCCCTCATGGGGTGCGTCAGGCGCCCGACCGTGCTGATCAGC
>JAQGJK010000019.1 GCA_028290665.1 Devosia sp.
CCGTCTGCATGAAGTGACGGTCGAGCTATCGCGGCGCGTTCACCAGATGGAGATAGGTCGGGTCAAAACCTGCGAACTCCACCATCGCGCGCCAGTTCGGAATGGTCATGGGCCCGCCCGTCCATTCAATGAGCTGCATTTGCCGAAGGTCCTGCAGCGTGCGGTTCACGTGCACTTGGGACAACCCCATCATGTCCGCCAAGTCGGACTGCGTGACTGGGAAACTGAACGCATGATCCGAGACGCACACTACGACTTCAAGCAGCGTATAGATTTCGCAGAACAGATGCGCCGCCCGTTTCGTAGCATCCCGGCGGCCGAGATTGACCACCCATTCCCGGCTGATGGCGCCATCGATCAGGGCCATCAACGTGAAGACCCGCATGAGGTGCGGATGGGTCTCGCCAATATCCCTCAGAAGCGCATGCGGCACTTTGCTGATGCGGCAAGGGGTCAGTGTCGAGATCCCGTGATCGAGTGGCCGTATCAGAAAGCTGTTGAAGTCGACAAAGTCACCAGGAACATGCACGGCGACAATCTGGCGCGACCCATTCTCCAGAACCTTGTAACGTGCGACCAAGCCATCGACGAGCAGCGTGCTCACGCTCGGGCAATCGCCTTCACCGATCAGGTCGATCTTGGCAGCGACCTCGGTCGCGGGCCACAGCATTGCCTCGACGATCCGCTCTTCCTCCGCCGAAATGCGGTCGCGACACCGAAGCTTTTTGAGGAGACCCGCGGCAACGGAGCCGTTGGCGTGCAGATGAATCGGTAATTACATGCCAGCTCCCTGCTGGCGGGTTTTTGTATAAGCGCTAGCCGCTTCCGCATGCGGCGGTAGCCTGGTCAGTCCGCGCTATGCCCTCACTAGAGCCCTGCGTTGCTGTGATAATGTCACCGGAAACGGGTGACCCTCCAACGGGTGTGATTTCGTCATGTGCCCCACCAAACGGGGCCAGCTAGCCCATTTGCCTGAAGAGGTGAGCAACAGACTGACAGCACCCGCGCAACCCGCCCGGCACCTCGCCGATCGCGTCTGATAGAACGTCGGCTACCCGACGGATGCGAGCATTGCTGCGGACTTCCTCGCTCATCATCAACCGCACCGGCAATGTGCTCAACCTGTTGCCATTGACCTGCTCAAGGTCCACATGTCGCTTGGCGAGGACAAGTTGACCGGCGCCGATGCCGGCACCGGCGAGCAGCAGATACTGCCACTTGGACGCGAACTTAATCCCATCCTAGGCCTATGGAACTCTACTGTCGCAGGCCGTGCCTTGGGTGACAATGCAACGGCCAATGGTGACGAGCCACTATGATGGATCGCGCCATTTGAGCGAAAGCTCAGTTCCTCAGCACAGCTGCGCAACACTAAAGCTACAATTAGGTTTGGCATTTCAAGGCAGCGACGAGCTCATGATGCCCAGTAAATCGAGAAAACCATTCGGCTCCGGAGAAGGTCTGACCTTCGTTGTCACAGGTACATCCAGCGGCATAGGTTATGCGATTGCGCGGTTAGCGACCGAACACGGTGCGCAAGTGTTTGGAACAGTGCGCAGCAACGCTGACGCCAATCGGGTTGCAGAGGATCTTGGCGCTAACTTTCATCCGCTGATCTGTGACGTCCGAGACGAAATTGCAGTTGCAGTTATGGCTCAACGGGTTCGCGCCGCTTTAGGCGGGAAGCGCCTTTCTGGGCTAGTCAACAACGCTGCCGTGGCGGTGCCTGGACCGGTGATGCTGCAGCCACTCGACGAGCTGCGGTCACAAATCGAGACTGATCTTGTTGGCCTCTTCATTGTCACGAAGGCCTTCGGTCCACTATTAGGCGTCGATCCGAACCTTGTTGGGCCGCCGGGCCGTATCGTCAATATGTCCTCTATCGGTGGCAAACTTCGGCAACCCTTTGCTGCTGCCTATATTGCTTCGAAGCACGGGGTGGAAGGGTTTACTGGAGCTTTGCGTCGCGAGCTGAAGATCTATGGTATTCACGTCAGCGCCGTTGCACCCGGAGTGGTTGACACTCCCATCTGGGACAAAGTCCAAAAGCTTAAGGGGCGTTATGATGATACGCCCTATGAGGAGCCCTTTAACAGAGGGGTTGCCGTCATGGTGGTGGCGGGCAAGCAGCACGGGTTAAGCACGGCCGCCGTTGCCCGGGTGATCTGGCAAGCCCTTACGGAGAAGCACCCTAAGCTCCGCTATCGGCCTGCTAGTCATCCGATCCTTGAGCACGGCGTCCTGATGGCTTTGCCACAGAAAGTGATCGATAGGGGGCTGGGGCGATTCATTGGGCTCAATCGAAAAGTACCATAGCGCCAAGCTAAGGCAGGCGAGGTTCGGCGCCCAGCATCGCACCCGTCGCCGCCAGCACCGCAGCCAAACCATCAGTCCTCTTCATCAACTCGATTTCTCCGCTCTGCTGATGACGTAGGGCGTGAGCCATGATTTTGATCCGAGGATCGCCTCCTTCAATCATTGCCAAATCCGACATTTTTATCGCTCCGGCATGGTGAAAGCTCATGACGCGGATAAAGAGGGCGTCAAAATCGTTGCCTCGTGCCTGTTGTAACTGGGCTATCATTTCGGGAGATACCATCCCTTCCATGAAGTGGCTGTGGCCTGCATCGGCCGGAAGGGCCCCAAACCAGCTGCGCCACCATTTATCGAAAATAACGATGTCACCCTTCTGCGTAGCCGTCATTAACCGCCCCAGTGCCGCGAGGTGCGGGTCAACGGCTTTCTCGGCTGCCATCTGGGCAAGTTCAATGCCTTGTAGGTGATGGGCCTTCATTTCGCTGAGGTATTCTTGGTCGAAGGCCACGTTGCCTCCGACATGGGGGAATTCCCTGTCCACCGAGCCCAACCACGCCGCCGCACCGAGCACCAGCAGACCGCTTACGGCCAGAGCTGACCAGACCTTGGCAAAATCAAGGTTCGGCGAAGGACGCCTACCTCCGACGAAGTCCCTGACGAAGGGGTAGAGCGGGTAGATGGACGCCGAAGTAGCGTGGACCAGAAAACCAATCCAGTAGGTCTGTTCAAGCGGAAAAATCGGCTGCCAGAACGGAACAATGGGAACCAGGAAAAACCATTCGGACGCTGAGGTGAACACGGCCCAGGGCCCTGCCACAACGAGAAGCATCCACGGAGATAGGCGCGCTGTCAGGAAACCGAACAGCCCGAAAAACAATACTTCCCACGAAAAGTCGGCCCATTGGTGAAACAGGATGCCCGCGGCGACTATCGGCCAAGTCGGTTCGGACTGGAGTGCCGCATCGCGCAGGGGAATAGAAGCGACGATCATCCAGTCGACGAATGCGTCGCGGCCAATTCGACCGGCTGTGAACTGGCTTACGAAGGTGGAAAAGGTGCTGCTGATAAGCCCCAGAACTACCGCTGCCTTCCAGTTGAGCCGCGTGTCGGACGTCCAGTAGTTAGAAAGCACCATTCATTTCCCTGGTTGGGGCATGTCACTGTGAAGCGTTTCCCGCGGCAAACTCGCTTGACGCTGATGCCTAAGCTGATGTCCATGTGATAAAATGGCGGACGCACCGTCAATGCTGATTTTGAAACGGTTACGGAATCAGCGCTCAAACAGCCGATCGAGGGCTGTTTTCATACTGTTTGCTCTCGGACGCCAGCGTTGTCGGGTTGCTGCCGATTGCCAAGCGAACTTACCCCAGTGTGCATCAGGTGGTTGCGATCGCCCACGCCACATGCGCTTCGGACGAAACGTTGCACGGCCAATGAGATGAAGCTGGGTGTAGAAGGTGTTGTAGACGGCGGCATGGGTAGTGAGGAAGCGCTAGGTTGAGGATTGGATCCTGAAGCGCTGCATCTGTCGCTCCCTTTTTCGGATGGGCAGATTTGGGTTCTTTGCCCCGCTGTTTCCTCGGATCCGCCCCGGTCGATGCAGGTGCCGCAATGCAGTGAGTTGAGTGGCGCGCCGTTCGATGGAAGGTGGTCCGTAGTGATGGCTTCCGGCTTGACCGGCTGGTTATTGAGGGGCGTTCAAGGGGCTTGAGTACTACTTCCTTGTCCCGCCGAGCCTGCACGATGACATCGAGGACTTCGCCTTCGCCACCAACCGGACGCCACAAGTACACCCGCTTCCCACCGATCGAACAGACCATCTCATCAAAGTGCCAGCGCGGGGAGGGGCCGGAAAGTCGTTTCCTTGGCGACGCGCAACCAGGGGGCCAAACCTGATCGTCGAGCAGCGGACGCTGGCCTTGGTCATGTGCGGGCTGGCTTTTTGGTCAGCCCCAAGAAGGCAAAGCCGTTCCAGTTGGTGCCCGTGATGATACTCTGGGCCTATTTTACCGACTAGTGCACTGCCATCTCCATCGCACAAACGAACTTAGCGCCTTTGACATTGCAGTGAACCCCGGTCGCAATCTGCGACGGGGAGATAATGGCAAAGAACAGACGACCAGGGTGCCTCACGACAATCATTTTGCTGTTCTTTGGTATCGTGGCGATCAACGGTGTTTCGTCGCAGTTTCAAACGGCCTAGGAATTTCTCACGAGCATGCGGCTTTTCTGAGTTTTCCGCAGCACGTTGACGAGCTAAGAACTGGCAGAGTAGTCTCGGCAAACACGCCGCTGAAAACCAAATTGATAAACCCAATATCGACAATTTTGAATATTTGGTCGCCTTAATTTACGAGAAGCTGCAAAATTCAACTGTTACTGATAATTAGATTATAAATAAACGGAATTTGTAAAACAGTATAGTGTCCGTGATAAGAAAAAGCTAAATGAACAATATCGGCATTGCTGTGGTTACCTATAATCGACTGGATCATCTCCGGCGGATTGTGGCAGCAGTAAAGAAGTTTACGTCGGTTCCATACACTTTAGTAATCGCAGATGACGCGAGTTCCGATGGAGCACGAGAATTTGCAAAATCTGAGGCGATCGTACGATTGGGATTATCCAACAGGGGAGTTGCCTGGAATAAAAATCGTGGGCTATATTTTCTTCAGTCTGAGTTTAATGCACCTACGATAATCCTTCTCGAGGACGATACCCTTCCATGTGTCTATGGATGGGAACAACTCTGGATTTCCGCAGCTCAGCGACATGGTTATGTGACATACGCTCATCCAAAAGTTCATCGGAGAATTTTGACTGGCGAGGGGACGGTTGACGACCCTTACGCCTGCTCCGACATCACGTCGCAATGTGCTGCCGTGTCGGCAGAGGCGCTTGCGACGGTCGGCTTCTTTGACACTCGTTTCGCCGGGTACGGTCACGCAGACAGCGAGTGGTCCACGCGGATGCGTCGCGCTGGGTACGGCTTGTCGCGTGTAATGCGTGGAAGTGAGGTCATTGAAGCGAACTCTATGATCGCAGGTGGAGTACAAACGGTCGAGTCCGTAACGTATCGAAGCGCGGCAAGCGTCACTAGGAACGCTGAAACCTGGCGTTCTATTCAGAACGATCCGATCCGGCGGCTACCATGGCGAAGCGCGGAGGACGAGGCTTGGCTAAAGCGCGAGGTCGAAAGCGCGCTCCTTGAGCAGCGACAGCTCGAGTTTCCTGCGGCTGAAGCCCTTCCTGCTGCCGGCCAGACGCCTAGCCTCAGCAGAGAGGTTGTGCGTCCTGGTCCCACCCGATCACCGAAGTCTCTCAGCGTACCCGGTATGCGGCACAGCACTCTGGGGATCGGGATTATCAGTTACAATCGCATTGACCATGTCCGTCGAACCATCGAGGCAGTTCGCAAATTTACAACGAGTCCATTTTTCCTGGTCGTCGCTGATGACGGCAGTACAGACGGGACGCGGGAGCTGCTTAAATCGCTCAAGGTGACAACTGTTGGCGCTGAGAATATGGGGGTGGCTTGGAACAAGAACCGAGCCCTTTGCGCCCTCAGGGTCGGTGCCGGCGTGGACAGAATGGTTCTCCTTGAAGACGATACTGCTCCGGTTGCACGGGGATGGGAACTGCTCTGGATGAAGGCGGCAGACCGATATGGTTTTGTGAGCTACGCCCATCCCTCGGTTCGGGACGCAATCTTGAGCGGTTCTGGAGGGCCAGACGATCCTTATGCAGCTACTCGCGTTGCTCTAAAATGCGTCGCCATAACCAAAATTGCCTTGGATCGCGTCGGATACATAGATCCGCGATGGGACGGCGACCACGATCAAGACCACGAGTGGGTAAAGCGGCTGCGCCAGCAGGGCTTCGGAACGGTCGTGACCAGGCAAAACGGCGTCAGACTGAAAGCCAACTGCGCAATCGATGGTGATGTTGTGTCCGCAGCAGACCGCAATTTTCAAAGCGTGAAACAAGGCCGAAAGCTTGGGGAGCCGCCCGGTGATGACTCTAGTACTGAAAACGCGAGGAGCGGCCAGGAAGAGCGCGATGTCCTGTTGTGCGAAGTGGCAACTGCTATTGCCGAAATTTCACTAACAGAACATTCGGCGGGGCAATGGGCGAGAACATGGGCATGGAAAATTCGTAATAATGGTACCGTGCAGCGGCACCGAAAGTTGCTGGGGCGAATTAGATCTGGAATAAGTCGTCGACTTAACCGGATGTTTTCGAGGGACCTCTGAGCAGCATCTGCAACTTGAGCCCATTCAAGTGGCTGCAGTCGGACGAAATAATCCTTCGCCTCCTATTTTATGCAGGCGCATTACCCATTCCGCCACGGCTTCGGACCGAACGTCCGAAGCGCTGCACGGCTGATGAGAGTGCTGTCAAGTTAGTTGCAGTCGGACGGAATTATGCTTCGCCTGCTATTTATGTAGTTGCGACCGCCCACGCTACATGCACTTCAGGCCGGAACTTCCGAAGCGTTGCGCGTCCGATGAGATGACGCTGGATGTGGACACGGCGTTACATGAACAGGCCCAAGGCAACGGGTGTCACCGGCGAGAAGCTCGATCGAATTCGAAGTACAATTCCCACGCTGGCGGTTCAAACATGACAGCGTCATCGCAAGCAATGATCACGGTCATTTTGCAAGGACACCAGGCTTGTAAATAGTCGCCAGGTTACACACCGGGGCAGTTCGCTAGGCTCCAACTCTCATGCCCCTTGCTACTGCAATGCATTCAATCTCGAAGCGTAGCTGGGGACCGAGGCAATTGGTGATGGTGGTACGTGCTGGATAGGGCGACGAAAAATACTCCGTATAGAGCGCGTTGAACTGCTTGAGATCGTCGTGGTCGCGCACGTAGTTGCGGGTCTGGATAACCTCGGCAAGGCTGCTACCGGCGGTCTCAAGCACCTTGCGGAGGTTCTCGACCGATCGGCGCATTTCGTCTTCGAAACTGCCCGAAACGATGGCGCCCGTTGAATCGACCGAGGCCTGGCCGGATACGAAGATCAGGTCACCGACTTTCACGCAGGGACTGAACGGCAGATGAGACCGCGGCGTGTCTGGGGCGCTGGGATATTCGATCATTGAGGGCTCCGGGATTAGCTAATTGGAAAGACCGGCCGCCGCAGCCGTCGATAGGGCAGGCTCTTGAGATCGCTGGTGCAGGGACCGGGTGTGCTAACGGTAAAGCTTCGGCGGGCGATGGGATCGTAGGCGCGGCGATGCGCCACTGCCGCCTTGACGCCGATGACCCAGAGATCTTCGGGAATAATGCCCTGTGAGCGGAACTGCGCCAAGTCGAAAGGCGGGGTCTTGCGGCTGGTCAGTAGGATCCTGATGCCACGGACCTCGATCACCGCGGATGGGCCCATGCTGAAATAAATGCCCTGCATCGCTGCGAGGTGGCTGTTGCGGTCTTCGAGGGTAAAGTCGCCATCACTGCGACTGATAAAGGTGGCGTCGACCACGACAGGCCCGGCGTCGAGTCGGCTGCCCTTGCCGCCGATCGAGAGCCGGCGCACTTCGCCGGGACTTGCCCCGGCGACCGCTGCGACCGCTGCGGCATCGGCGATGGCAACGGCAGCATTGGTGATGCCATGCCGGAGCAGGCCGCGCAGGACGGCGGTACCGTCACCGGGCGCCCCACCGCCAATATTGTCCGAGGGTTCGACGATGATCTGCGGGCCCAAGGGATGGCGCTGAATTTCCGCAAGTGCATCCTCGAGCGACCATTCCTCAGGCAGACCGAACTGCTTGAGCTCAAGCGCCAGTGCCTCCAACCGGTCGAGCGCAGCATTGGCGCTCTCGTCGCTGCCGGTAGTGCAGACCGAGAATGCAACGCCGGCGTTGGGGATGTCGGAGAACGAGTAGCCCCCGACGACATTGACGGCCCAGATGTCGGGATTCTCGGCCTCGATCTGGCGGGCCAGTGCCTCAAGGTCACGCATTGGGCGATCGGCAGTGCCGGTGCCGGTGGGCGGCCAGATAATCGGCACGTTGCGGGCCAGCATGTGGGGACTGGCAGCGCCGGTCAGGGTACGCAGCAGCAGTTCGGCAGAGCGCACCGCGGCGTCACGGGCATCGATATGCGGATTTTCGCGGTACGCCACCAGGCCGTTGGCGCCCCGGGCCATCGCCTCGGTGAAGGTGGCGTGAAGGTCGAATACCCCAAACAGCGGCAGCGTTTCGGCGCCGGCTACGCCGCGGATGCGGGCCAGCAGTTCGCCTTCCGGATCGACATTATCGGTGGTTACCATGGCCCCGTGCAGCCCTAGCCAGATGCCGGCAAGCCCGCCGTCGGCAAGCGCCGTCTCGATCCCAACTCGAAGTTCGTCCCAGAACTGTTCGAATACTGCCTGTTCGGTCGTGCCCGAAGGCAGCGCCGAATAATCGGCGACCGGCACTACCTCCCAGCCCGCGCGCTCGGCAACTTCGAGGAAGCCGTCAATGGTGGAACCGTCGCCCCGCCGCGCGAGGATCGCCTCGCCCCGATTGATGCTGTAATCGGCAAGGCCGGTGATTTCGTCGACGAAGGTATGCGTCTCATGAAAGAGCCCGGCGAGGAGAATGCGAGGCTTGGTCATCGGCCGGATTGCATTATGGGTTGCGAGGGCAACGCTGTCATCTGCGTCCGGAACGACAGGTTTTGGGCACTTTCAGGGATTGCAGCTCTGGGCATCGTTGGCTCGGGTCAGCAGGTGAATTGGACGGCGAAAAATGGACCGACGGACACTCGACTGCACCCATATGCAGTAGTCGAGAGCACCTGTGCAAGCGTAGCCTTGGCTCCTCGAGCCTTCTCGTGCGGTGCCCGGTGGCACGCTCGACGGTAAACCGTAATACCGTTTGGCCGATGTTGCATTAGGCCGGCACCGGACGCTATGCATGCTCGGATAAGCGTCTCTGGCAGGTAAGACGAGAAGCTCCGGATGTCGTTCATCATTGACGGCGCCTTCAGGCAGGACGATTCGTGTCCATACCGCCTTGCCAGAGTTCCCTGTCGCGCCAGGCGGCAATCGTCGAGATGGCTGGACCTCACAAGATGACCATGATTCCCCGCCTCGACCTTGAGCAGTTACGGGCTCTGCAACTCGACCCGTTGACCAAAGGGCTGCCGTTCGGCGCTCCGCCGCTCGCCGTCGGCGCGGTCGGCGCGCAGGGCTGGAATGTGCTGAGGGGCGACATGCCGCTGCCATTGGCGGTGATCCGGCAGGACGTGTTACGAAGAAACAGTGCCTGGATGGCAGCGTTCACGGCGAACAACGATCTGGTGATCGCGCCACACGGCAAGACCACTATGTCACCGCAACTGTTCGATCTGCAGGTCAAGGACGGCGCCTGGGCGATAACGGTAGCGACGGTGCAGCAACTCTCCGTTTGCGTCCGGTTCGGTGTCAAACGGGTGGTGATCGCCAACCAGCCCGTTGGACAAGGCGCGATCGATGCATGCTTTCAGGCACTGCAGGGCGAGGGGTTCGAACTCTACTGCCTCGCCGATGGCAAAGCGGGCCTCGCCATGCTGGCCGAGGGAGCAGGGCGCAACCCGCCGCCGGCCGGCAATCCATTGCGCGTTTTGGTGGAAATCGGATTTTCCGGCGGTCGTACCGGCGCCCGGTCACGCAATGAAGCGATGGAGATCGCCCGGGCTGTAGTCGCTGCCGACGGACTGACGCTGGGCGGCTTCGAGTGCTTCGAGGGCTTGCTCCCGACCCCCGAGGCGGCCAACGGATTGATCGACGATGTCGCGTGGCTCGCACAGTCGGCCCTCAGCGAAGGCCTGTTCGAGCCAGACCAGCCGGTCGTGGTGAGTGCTGGTGGCTCGGCGTTCTTCGACCGGGTCGGTGAACGCTTCAATCGCGTCTCGTTTTCGCGGCAGGTGATCAAGGTGCTTCGCTCGGGTTGCTATCTCACCCACGATTGCATGGCGTATGCCGCCGCCTATGAGCGCATCATCGCCGAAACGTCGCTGAAGCTTCCGGATGATCGGCTCGAGCCGGCTCTCGAGGTCTGGGCCTATGTTCAGTCCCGCCCGGAACCGACGCGCACCATCTTGACCATGGGAAAGCGTGATGTGGGCTTTGATGCCGGTATGCCGGTGCCGCTGCGCTGGTACCGACCCGGTCTCATGGAACAGCCGAGTCCGATGCCCATGGGACATAGCGTCGTGGCGCTGAATGACCAGCACTGCCACCTCGAAAGCGCAGCAGACAGCCCGCTCGAAGTCGGAGACATGGTGGCCTTCGGCATCGGCCATCCGTGCACGACATTCGACAAGTGGCAGATGCTGGTGCTCGTCGATGAGGACTATCAAATCACCGAGGCCCTCAAAACCTTCTTTTAGCTGCCAACCGGGCCCAGCAGAGATGGACGGGCCTGATCGGGCGCATTGGTCTGCCAGTGCGCTGAATGCAGGCCGCGGAAAGCGGCGCTGAGCCATTCATCAGCCCGACTTCCATTTACAGCGAAAGCCCGGACTGGCGGGAGTTTCTTGAGGCGAAACGGGACGTTCTTGACACCGGAAGGGTCAATAGGCGCTCATTGCACCTGACCGTGCCACACGCGTCCGATGCGCGACCAGCCGTATCCCGGAGACCAGCCTTGCGTATCGCCCTTATCCACATTGCCCAAGAGACCAACGACTTCAACCCCGTGCTGACGACCCTTGAGGACTACGAGGCCTTCGGCATCTTCGAGGGCGCCGAGACGCTCGAACGCCTGCGTGGCCTTGGCCAGGTTGGCGGCCATCTGCAGGCGGTCGAGGATTCCGGGCTGACGGTCGAAACGGTGCCGATCATCCGCGCCTGGGCCGTGGCCGGCGGTCGCATTTCCCGCGATGCGTTCGATTATTTCCAGGGCAAGATCCGGGCCGGCCTTGAGGCTGCACTCGCGCAGGGCGGGCTCGATGGTCTGGCGCTGCAACTGCATGGCGCTTGCGCCGCCGAGGGCATCGACGATGTCGAGGGCGAACAAGCGGCGCTGTGTCGCGAAATTCTCGGGCTGGACGTGCCGATCGTCCTCGGGCTTGACCACCATGCCAACATTACTCAAAAAACCATCGACAATTGCGATGCGTTCGTCGGGCACCGGACCCAGCCGCACGATACGTTCGACACCGGCGTGATCGGCACGAAATTGCTGCTCAAGATTGTCAGCGAAAAGCTCAGGCCGACGACTGCCTGGCGGAAGATTCCCCTGGTGTCTCACCAAGAACAGTTCCTTACTTCCAAGGGGCCGATGCAGGTGTGGTTCGACCGGGCCCGTGCCTTGGAGGCCGATCCTCGCGTCCTGCAGGCCTCCAACTACCCCATGCAGCCATGGCTGGACGTGGCCGAGGGCGGCTGGTCGACCATTGTCGTAACTAATAACGATCAGGCATTGGCGGAGCAGCTGGCGGACGAGCTGGCGGATTTATGCTGGTCGTTACGCGACGAGTTCCAGGTGCGCGAGGCGGTATCGATCGATGATGCGGTGCGCATGGCGGATGCCGAAACTCAAGGTATCGTCGTCATCTCGGACACCGGCGATACGGTTTTCGGCGGCGCAGCTGGTGATAGCAATTTGATCCTTGAGGCGATGATCCGGCTAAACATCCAGAGCCGGGCGCTGGTGCCGTTGATCTCGCCCGACGCCGCAAGGATCCTGACCGAAGCCGGTGAAGGCGCTACCGTGACGCTCATGCTCGGCGGGGACGCGGCACCCGAGTTTTTCACGCCGCTCGAAGTTACCGGCACGGTGCGCACCGTCGGTGGTGGCATCATCGAGATCGTCGACGGCCATCAGAGCGAGGTCAATCTCGGGCAGGCGGTGATCTTCGATGTCGGCCCGATCACGCTCATGATCACCGAACTACGAGGTCTTGCCGGCAATTTACCCGAACTTTACGAGGCCATGGGGGTCGAGCCGCGTGACTACAAAATAGCCGTGGTGAAGACGGCCTCGAACTTCCAGTATTTCGCGCCGATTACCTCCCGTGTCATTCGGGCAGATACCAGTGGGCCGGGGCAGTCCGATGTTTTCACCTTGCCGTGGAAGCGTATTCCGCGGCCGGTCTACCCGCTCGAACCCGTCGAGGACTGGCGTGCCGTCTCGTCGCAACCGGGGTCGGGCGCCTCGGCTTGAGGCATTTGCGTCTCGACACTGGGTGGCGACCCGGCTGCAGTGAACTAGCGAGGCAGGGGCGCATCCCGGCGTCATGCGCCGTTTGGCGGTGCCGGCGCGGGACGCGTTGCGTTAGCTGACCTTGTGTCCGGGCCAGCCCATCAGCAATTTTACATCCAACTCCGCGGCTTTCGCTTTGGCCTCGTCCTTGAACACCCGCATCACGCATTGGGGCTTCTTGCGGTCGATGACATCGTAGACGAGGTAGTAGCCGGTCTTGTCAAAGATCGGGCCGATCCAGCCGGCGCAGTGGTCGCAATAGCGCGCCATAGGTTCTGCGTCACTATCCAGTACCTTCGACAGGCTCGGGCAGACGTTCATCCGCAATTCGAGCCGATCCTCGTTGCGGTCAATGTCCATGTCGCAGTTTTCTTCGATCTTGATATGCGTCCAGTACTCCTCCATTCCTGCAAGACCTTTGGTCTCGATAAGCTCGAGGATGTGCTGTTCCTGGTTCTTCGAGATGGCGAGGAAATACGCTTCGAGCACCTCCTCGCCCTCAGCTTCGAGGAACTTGAAGACCTCGTTGTAAAAGCGCGTGTAGTGATCGGACGGGATCATTCTCGCCTCCTGCTCAACGTCTTCTGATCACTTGCCGACAGGCGCCGGGGCCGGTGATTTCGGTGTCGATGATGAACGGCGAGCCTTCGGCCAGGGCCTCGTTGGTACGGCTGGTCTGGTCGCAGAAGTGCGACGACGGCGTCCCGACAAGCTTCGCCACGTGATGCCAGGCGGTGCAGTGGCGGACGGAGAGCACGATCTCGTCGGCGTCGACAGCGATGTCGTAATCGCAGCTCTCCCGCGTGAAGAAGTGCCGCCAGTGCGCCACCAACTGGCCGGTGTCACCGGCAATCAGGTCCTCATGGATCGAGCGGTAAACATCCTTGCCGACCTTGCGAAAGATCTCGTCCATGGCTGCAAGACCGAACTTGCCGATGATGAAATCGATCGTGGTGTTGGTGGCGCCATGGAAATCGAGATGCACCTCGCCCTCCTCGGCATAACGAAGTTTTTCGCTCATGCGCCTGTCCCCCAGAGCTCGACGCCGCCGACGAAAGTGCGGGTAACTGCGAGTGTCGAGGGATCGAGCACGGTGAAATCGGCGAGTTTGCCCGGTGCAAGGCTGCCAATATCGCGCTCCATACCAAGCACCCGGGCCGGCACGAGGCTCGTCGCGTTCGCCACCTGCGCCAGATCCTTGCCCGAGAAGCGACGATAGTTGCGCATTGCTTCGTCGGGGGTGAGCGAGGAACCGCAGAGGCCGCCCGTTTTTTGTTCACGCACCGCCTGGCCCGGCGCACTGGTGACGACAAAACCGGGGTAAAACTCGAAGGTTGCGCCGGGTGTGCCGGCATATTTCATCGCATCGGTTTCAAGGAAGACGCGGTCTTGCGGGAGTTGGGCAAGTAGGCGAACCAGTTGCGGATCGACATGGATACCATCGCAGATGAGACCGAGAGCCAGCGTCGGTTCGGCGATCAGCGCGTCGGTGAGCGAGACGATATGGACCCCCATGGTGCCGGGAGATTCGGTCGGCATGACATTGTACATGTGCGTGACGGCATCGATGCCCCAACCGACGTAGCGCGGGATGTCTTCGGCGCGAGCCCGGCTGTGACCAAGGTGGATCGAGACCCCGGCCTGCTTGAAGACCTTGATAAACGCCTCGGCACCGGGCTGTTCAGGGGCGAGGGTGACGGCCTTGAGGCGCCCGTCCGCCGCCGCCAGCATGCGTTCGGCGAGTTCGGCGCTGGGCAACTGGATATTCTGGGGGTTGTGCGCTCCAGGCGAGCCGAACACCGGGCCTTCGCTGTGGAGGCCGAGGGCGCGGGCGCCACGCGCCTCGCTGGTCTGGGCGGCGAGGCGCGTCAGCGTCGGTTCCATCTGCCGCGGTGGGAGGCAGGAGATCGAGGGCAGGAAGCCGGTCACGCCGCTCTGTAACAGCAACTTCGAATTCGAAGCCACGGCTCCCGGTTCGGTATCGTTGTAGAGGTGCTGGCCGTAGCCGTGCTGGAGCAGGTCGATCATCCCCGGGTAAAGGATGGCACCACGGCCGTCGATCACCAGCCAGTCCTCTCCCGTGGAGGTGTCGGAGGGGACGATGCCGGCGATGCGGTCACCCTCGATCAGCAGATCGGAGGCCAGCTGCGCCGAGGGGGTGACGACAGTGACATTGGTCCAGCGCCGCCTATCCGAGGGCATCCCAGCCTCGCTGATAGGCGTTCACGCCGCCATCGACGTAGATCATCTCGCCGGTGATATAGGCCGCAGCGGGCGAGGCCAGGAATACGGCGACGCCGCCGATATCGGTTGGCCGGCCGACCCGCCCCAAGGGGACGAAGGTGTTCCAGACCTCGCGGGCACCCGGACGGTCGAGGCCACCCAAGGTCAGCGGCGTTTCGATTATGCCGGGACCGATGCCGTTAACGCGGATCCCGCGAGCGGCGAGCGAAACGGCCATCGAGCGCACCAGCATCAGCACCGCGCCCTTGCTGGCATCATAGATGACGCTGCCCTTTTCGGCGACGAGGGAGTTCTTTGACCCGATACAGACGACGCTTGGATCATCCTGTCCGGACTCAAGGCCGGCAACGAAGGCCTGCGTTGCGAACAGATAGCCCTTCACGTTCAGGTTAAAGGTTGTGTCGAACTGTGCTTCGGTCAGCTGGTCGAAGGTCGGGCCATCGCGGAAGGTGCCAGCATTATTGACCAAGGTGTCGAGACGCCCGAGCTTGGTCTTTGCCTGTTCAACAAACGAGCGGGCACCAGCAACTGTCGAAATATCGGCGGAGACGAAATGCACTTCGGTCAACCCGCCGAGCTTGGCTAGTGCCCCGGCGTCATCGGCAAGGTGCGAATTGATGACGAGGCGAGCCCCGGTCCTGGCAAATGCCTCGGCCATGCCATAGCCGATGCCGGCGGTGGAGCCGGTGATGGCGACGCAGCGGGCGCTCATGCGAAAGCCTTGCCACTAAGGCCAAGTTCGACGGTGAGGATCGCGGCGACCAGATTCTGGGTGGCCTCGGCCTTGGGCGCGCGGAACAGGTCGAGGGGTTTGCCGACCTCGACGATCTTGCCTGATGACATGACGTAGACCTTGCTGGTGGTATAGGTGACGACTGACAAATCGTGCGCGATGAAAACCAGGCCGAGGCCAAGGTCGCGGACGAGGTCCTTCAACAGGTTCAGCACTTGCGCCTGGATCGACACGTCAAGTGCCGAGACCGGCTCGTCGGCGATCAGCACTTTCGGTCCCGGCATCAGGGCACGGGCAATGGCGATACGCTGCAGCTGGCCGCCGGAAAATTCATGCGGAAAGCGCTCCATCGCACTCTTGGTGAGGCCGACCTGATCCAGCACCTCAAGGACGCGGGCGGCGTGGTCGCCTTCAATCTTCAGGCTGCGTAGCGGCTCGAGCAGACTGGTTCCGACGCGCATGCGCGGATCGAGCGAGGAGCGAGGGTTCTGCAGCACGACCTGAACCGAGCGGCGGAACAATTGGCGCTGCTCGGGAGTGCCCGACCAAACGTCGGAGCCGTCATAAAGTACATGGCCATCATGCGGCTTCTCGACCCCTGTCAGCATGCGGCTAAGCGTGGTCTTGCCAGAGCCACTCTCTCCGACGAGGCCGACAGCCTCGCCCCGTCTGACCGCAAAGTCGACGCCCTGCAGCACCTTGAGGACGGAGCGCGGCTCGAACAGCTTATGCCGCCTCAGTGGATAGGCGTGGTTGAGCTGCCGGACTTCGAGCAGCGGACGGGAGTCGCCGGGAAACGGGCTCACGTTCATTGTGCCGCGACCTCGTCGACGCGGGCGATCGGATGCCAGCAGGCGGATTTCAGCGTGTCGCCGGTCAGCTCCGGCATGATAGTGCGACACCGGTCGCTAGCCGCCGGGCAGCGTGGGTTGAAGCCGCAACCATCGGGCAGCGCGTGCAGTGGCGGCACCATGCCGGGGATCGAGACAAGGCGCGAAGTGCCGTCGAGCGCGAAATTGTCCATGGTGGGTTGGCTGTCGAGCAAGCCACGGGTGTAATGATGGCGCGGATGGCGGAACACCTGCCGCACCGGCCCCATCTCGACGATGCGCCCGGCATACATCACCGCCACCGTGTCGCACATGGCGGCGATGATTGGCAGGTCATGGGTGATCATCAACAGGGCCGAGCCGCGCTCGCTAACCGCTGCGTTGAGCAGCCGCAGCACCTGCTTTTGCACGGTGACGTCAAGTGCGGTGGTCGGCTCGTCAGCGATGATCAGCTGCGGGTAACAGGCCAGGGCCATCGCGATCATGATCCGTTGGCGCTGGCCGCCGGAGATTTCGTGCGGGTAAGCGCGCATCAGCGATTCGGGACGCGGCAGGGTCATCTGCGTCATCATCGCGATCGCCTGGTGCTCGGCCGTGCGTTTATCGACGCCGGTATGATGCCGGATTACCCAGCTGATTTGGTCGCCGACCCGCCGCACCGGGTTAAGCGAACTCAGCGGATCCTGGAACACCATGGAGAGGGTTCGGCCGCGACGGCTCGACAGCGCCTTGTCGGACAGTTTTGCGAGGTCGACGCCGTCGTGGAGCACTTCGCCGCGCGTGCTCCAGCCCATGGGGAGCAGGCCCATCAGCGCCAGCGCGGTCATCGACTTGCCGGAGCCGGACTCGCCGACCAGGCCCATGCGTCCGCCCTGCGGGATCGAAAAGGAGACGCCACGGACGGCGGTGACTTCGCCATTGGTGACGACAAGGTCCCTGACCTCGATGGCCGGAGCGCCGGAAGAGCTGGTCATGCGCCTCTCCGCTTCAGCTTTGGATCGAGTACGTCGCGCAGACCATCGCCGAGCAGGTTGAGGCCGAGGACGACGATGACGATGGCGAGGCCCGGCCAGATGGCGAGCGGCGAGGAAATGCCGACCGTCTGCTGTGCCTCGTTGAGCATCATTCCCCATGAGATCGACGGCCGGGTCACGCCGACCCCGAGGTAGGACAGGCCGGCCTCGGTCAGGATGCCGGCGGCGAAATAGAGGGTAAACTGGACAATCATGACCCCGGCGATGTTGGGGATGACGTGGCGCGCGAGAATGAACAGCTTGCCGCGGCCATAGAGTCTTGCCGACGTAATAAAGTCCTCCTGGAGCACGCTCATTGCGGCCGAGCGGATGACCCGGGTGAATGACGGTGTAAAAAAAGCCGAAAGCGCGAGGATGGTTGTGAACGAGCCCGACCCCAGGGTCGCGGCAAGGACAAGCGCCGTCACCATGCCGGGGATGGACAGCATGATATCGGCGCCGCGGGAAATGAGCTCGTCGGCGACTTTGCCGTAGGCAGCTGCAGCTAACCCGGTGATCAGCCCAAAAAACAGCGCGATCGAGGCCCCGCCAGCGCCGACAAGGATCGAGGTGCGGGCCCCGACCATAAGTTGCGCGATGATGTCGCGGCCGAGTCCGTCCGTGCCCAGCCAGTGGGCCGGGCTGAACGGCGGCGTCATGCGCGCCTTGATATTGGGGATATTCGGGTTGGAGGGCAACCAGAACAGCGAGACCAGGGCAATGACGAGGAAACCGCTGGTCAACAGGATGCCGACGACCAGCGACACGTTGAGTGAACTGCGGCGCGGTAACGCAGGAGTCAAATGCAGGGGAGAGGCGATGTCGGTCAGGGCGGCCTCCTCAGGTAGCATTGCGGATGCGCGGGTCGAGAATGCCGTAGAGCAGATCGACAAGGAAGTTAACGGCGATCACGAAGACGATGATCAACATCACCGTGGACTGCACGACGATCACCTCGCGTGCGGCGACATTGGCGAGGATCATGCGGGATAAACCGGGCAGCGAGAAGACCATCTCGATGATTACCGTGCCCCCGATCAACTCGGCGACCTGCAGCCCGATGATGGTAACGATCGGGAGCGATGCATTGCGCAAACCGACGTTGAGCAGCGCCTGCGTCCGCGTCATGCCGACAGCGCGGGCGGTGCGGACGTAATCCTGATTCATCACATCGAGCACGGCGGAGCGCACATAGCGGATCAGCACCGCGGCCATGATGAGACCTAGCGACAGGACCGGCAGCACCAACGAGCGGATCGCCCCGACCCAGCTCTGCGACCAGTCGGTCCAGCCGCCGGTCGGTAGCCAGCCGAGGCGGACGCCGAACAGCACGGAAAGCAGGATGCCAGCCCAGAACACAGGAACGGCAATGCCAATCTGACTGATCAGGGCGAGGACTGCGCCTGAGAGCTTGCCGACATTGCGCGCCGCATAGGTGCCGACGGGGATGGCGATGAGAATGCCAAGCAGTAGGCCCGACAGGGCGAGCGGGATCGAGACGCCAAGCCGTTCAGTGACCAGTTCGGACACCATTTCCTTGGTGCGGAACGACTGTCCGAGATCGCCCTGCGCCATCTTGACCAGCCAGTCATAATACTGAACGGGCAGGGGGCGATCGAGGCCGTAGGTATGAGACAGGGCGTTGATCGCCTCGGCGGTGGCATCCTTGCCGAGCAGGATCGCCGCGACATTGCCGCCGGCCGCCCGGATCAAGAGGAAAATCGCCACCGATGCGACGAACACGGCGCCGAGAAAGAACGCCAGCTTTCGCAGCACATAGATCGCCATTGTCGCTCGGCTCCATTCTCGTCAGTGCGGACCGCCGGGTAGGCCGGCGATCCGCGAAGTTTCTAAGCCTTCAGCTTACCAGTGCAGTTTGCTGATTTCGATGGCGACGAGTACGCGCGGCTCGATGAAGCCCTTGAGATCGGCGTCGAACAGGCCAACGCCCTTCTTGGCGATGAGCGGCACGATGACCGCGTCCTTGCGCAGGATGTCCGCGGCTTCCTGCATTTTGGCGAGATATTCCTCGTCGCTGGGAGCCGAGTCGGCCGCGGCAAGAGCGTCGGTGTAGGGCTGGCTGCAGTAAGTGCTCCAGCCGGCCGCTTCCGGCGTCGGGCAGGCAAACTGGGCCGGGTCGGCGTCGCCGGACATGATGGTGATGTCAAACTGCGGCGGGCGACCCTGGAAGATCAGCTGCGAGTACCGGGCAAGGTCAATGGCGTTGCGGGTGACGTTGAAGCCAGCCCCTTGCATGGCCGGGATCATGATGTCGGCCGGGAGCGACAGGTCGGGAACGTCGCTCAGTGAAGCATATTCGAGCGGCGTGGACGCATATGCCGCCGCCTTGGCGGTCGCTTCCTCGTAATTGTAGGGGTACGGGCAGCTTTCAGCAGTCTCGGGCGCATACCAGGCCTGATTGGGCAGCGCGAAGGTGCAGGTATTCTCGGCGCCCCAGGCGGCACCGAAGGCGTCGTTGTAGGACTGGCGGTCGAGTGTCATGGCCAAGGCCTGGCGAAGTTCGGGATCGAGCTTCTGATTGAGCACGGCGTAGGTCGGCTCGCCGATCTGCGGGTAGGTGAGCAACGTGAACTTCTTGTCGAGTTCGCGGTTGGTCAGCTGTTCCCACAGGTCGATGGTGATGACCGGAACGGCGTCAACTTCGCCTGCCTCGAGCGCGTTGAGGCCAGCGGTACCATCAGTGACGATACGGACGGTGGCAGAGGTGATCGATGGCTGCTCGCCCCAGTAAGTCGGGTTGGCTTCGAACTCGAACGTCGAGTTGGTGGTGTAGGATTTCAGAACGTACGGGCCGGTGCCGATCGGGTTGGTGGCAATCGACGCAGCGGCGGCCTCCGGCTGGATCAGGCCCGCAACGGAGCCCATGCCCGCCCAGAAAGCCTGGCTGGGGCGCGAAAGCGTAACCTTGACGGTCGAGTCATCGACCTTCTCGATAGCGGTTACGGCGTTGTAGGCTGAAGCGTAGGCGCCGACCGGCGAAGTCTTCATGGTGTTGAGCGAGTAAATCACGTCCTCGGCGGTCACCGGGGTGCCGTCTGAGAAGGTCGTCTGGCGGATTTTGAACTCGTAGGTGAGCTTGTCGTCGCTGATGGTCCAGGACTCGGCGACGCCCGGCTCGACCGAGCCATCCTTGTTGAAATAGACCAGCGGCTCGACGACGTTGGCGGGTATCCACAGGCGCAGCGCCGTGAGCCCGCTCGTCACGTAGTCGAGGGTGCCCGGATCCTGACGGGCGATGAGCACCACTTTGTTTTCCGCGGCGCGTGGCGAAACGGCCATCGCTCCACCGCTGGCGGCGACCGCCATGAAGGCGACGGCCAGAGCGCCGAGCCGCCTGCTGAGCTTATTGACAGACTGCATATTGAATTCTCCCATCCTGTTGTTTTTGAGGTTTCGATGCATAGTCTTGCACAGTGCCGAGGTTGTAGCTTCGCCGAATGCCACGCCCGGAATATACTACGGCGTAGATTGCACACCCTCTTCGGGTTTAGTCAGTCTGCACACTGCTTAGACGCCCGAGAAGCATTGCCTCTTTCCCATGCAAAACTGGAGCATTTTCCTGAGGGTGAGAAGGCGCCGGCGTTCCGCCGTATGGAATGATGCCAGGTCCCGTGGAATGAGGCAAATGCGGCAGCGTGGTCGGGGGTGAGCGCAGGAGCGGTTCCTGCGGCAACATCCGATCGATGCGTATCAGTCCAGCCCCAGCGGGTCCTCGTCAAGCGGCCACATCGGTCGGCTGAGGCGGGTGTAGGGCCGCGCCTTCCAGTCGGGGCTGCAGATGCCGGGGGTCGCGAGATAGTGCTGTTCTCCGCAGATGTCGCGGAACAGGTCGGTGTGCTTGTAGAGCCCCTTGACGCAGATAACGCGTTTGTCCGCCAGCGTGACGCCGTGCCAGGTGAAGAGAGTGGGCGAGAACAGCCCGACGCACTTAGAGATCAGGACAATCTCGACACCCGCACCGCCGACCACGGCGAGGTCGCCGACCGCAATGGTTTCCCCATCGACCCACCCCTGCACCGCGTCGCGCTTGAGGTGCAGCACGGTGGCATCGAGATCGAGCGGCTTCCCCGATTGCGGCTCGTACTTGCCACCGATCCTTAGCTTCAGCTTCGCGCCGACACCGACGCCAAAGCCAAAGCCAAAGCATATGCCGATTGCCAGCGGATCAAACAGCGGTGCAAAGGCGATGTCCCTGATGTCCCGCGCGATCAGTGCCCGCAGCAGATGCGTGTATCACCCGGCGCGCCGCCGCCGACCTGGTCCGAGGTGTCGGCGAGCAGGATCGGCTTGCTGCCATTGTATTCGGCGGCCCGGGCCACGGCCCAGTCGGTGCCGACGAACGGCAGCGCTGCCTTACGCCGTTCGGCATAAAAGCGCTTGCCGAAAGTGTCGGCAGCGCTGGTTGCAGCCGCCATGTCAGGGTCAGCAACGGCGAGCATCGACGAGCCAGTTATCGGGGTATCGGCCCAGCCAAAACCATGAATAAGGGAGAGCGAGAGGATGCCGCCCTTACCCTCGGCTGCGGTCATGTCGTCAACGAACGCCGGCATCGGGCCTTCGCGAGTGGTCGGGAACAGGCCCAAGGCGCGGCACTCGAACACGGCCATGACCGGCTCGATCTCGCCGGCAAGGGTGCGGCGCATGATGCCGAACAGGTCGTCGGCGCGCTCGCGATAATCGATATGGGGATAGGCCTTCCACAGCACGATCGCATCGGAAGTGGCGAGCAGTTCCGCGGTCATGTGGGCATGGTGGTCGAGCAGCACGCCGGTCCGGGCGCCAGGCTTCAGCATCGCCCGGATGCGAGTGACGAGGTCGCCCTCGCAATCGTCATAGCCATCGGCAACCATCGCGCCGTGGAGATAAACCAGCATGAGGTCGATATCCCCTGCCGCGCCCAGACTCGCGAGAATGGTATCGCGGATTTGTTCATAGGCTTCGCGGACGACGAGACCGCCAGGCTCGGCGTAGGTGTGCAGTCCCTCCAGCGTGTCCCAGCCAAGTTCGCGGCAGCGCTTGAGCCAGAGTTGCTGTGGCGCGGTCCAGGGCCACTCAACCTTGCCGTCAACTCCGTCCTCGATCCACTGCGCGCTCTTGAAATCGCCGATCGCGGTGGGAAACGAGGCGAAGGTGTTGGTTTCGGTGCCCATCGAAGCGATGTAGACACGCATGCGATCCTCCAGTGATCAGGTTGCCCGGCCGAATTGGCCAAGCCACGCCTTGCCCGGAACCGAGCTCAGCAATTGACGGGTGTAGTCATGCTGAGGGATGCCGAACACATCGGCAGTGTTGCCGATCTCGACGATCTCGCCACGGTTCATCACGGCGATGCGGTGGCAGACTTGCGCGGCAACGCGCAGATCGTGGGTGATGAACAGCGTCGCGAGATCGAGACGCCCGCGGATTTCGTCGAGGAGCGCGAGCACCTGCGCCTGCACCGAAACATCGAGGGCCGACACCGGCTCATCGGCGAAACGGACATTGATGTAGTGGACCTCGTGCCACCACCGCTATCCTTGCGTTGCTACCTCGGCGGCCGCGCCTCGGACCGCTTCAAGCGTTTCCTCGACGACTTCTGCGTTGTGCTCTGACGAAATGAACCAGGCACCGCGCTCGAGTGCACGCACACCGCGCTTGAGCAGGGCATAGGCGAAGCGCACATAGCTCGCCTTGTCCTGTTGCGCCAGCTCGCGAAAGTTGCGTGCCGGACGATCGAGGCCGAACGCGACGTGGAACATCAGCGGGAAACCGGCGATTACGGCCTTGACGCCCGCGTCGGCAAGAATGCTGCGAATGCCGCTCTGCAATTGCGCGCCATACACCGCGGTCGCTTCGTAGTGCTCCTGCGTCAGGGCGTGCTGCGTCGCAACCATCGCCGCCATGCCGACCGGCTGGGAATTGAAGGTACCCCCGTGCAGCACCCCGCCGGTAACGAAGCGATCAATGAGATCGGCGCGACCGACAATCGCGGCGACGGGGAAACCACTTGCGATCCCCTTGGCGAAGATTGACAGGTCCGGCGTCACGCCGAACAATTCCTGAGCCCCGCCGCGGCTGAGCCGGAAACCGGTGATGACTTCGTCAAAGATGAGAATTGCACCGTGCCTGCGGCAGGCGGCGAGGGCGCCCGCGAGATATCCTTCGCCCGGAGCGATGGCGCCCTGGTTGCACATCGCGGGCTCCATGATGACGCCGGCAATATCGCCAACTGCAAGCCGTGCTTCCAGCGCGTCCAGATCATTCCATTGCAGCACGGCAAGGCCATCGGCCTCGATCGCGTCCTGTCCGGCGCTGCCGGCAACCAGGACTGGCTCATTGTCGGGCCCGGCTGCGTTAAGCGCCGGCGCGGTCGACCACAGGATATTATCGAACCAGCCGTGATAGTGGCCCTCGAACTTGATGATTTTGCGTCGACCGGTCGCGGCGCGGGCAAGCCGGAGCGCCGCTTGCGCCACTTCTGAGCCCGACGACCCGAAACGGATGCGTTCTGCGCTTGGGACGCGGTCGCAAAGCAGCCGGGCGGCCTCGACCTCGATCTGCGCTTGGCCGGCGAACAGGATGCCTTTGTCGACCTGCTCCTTGACCGCGCGCTGTACGCCCGCCGGGCTGTGGCCGAGCACCATGGCACCCATGCCGCAATAATAGTCGATTAGTCGGTTGCCGTCAGCATCGAACAGATAAGGCCCCTCGCCGCGCTCAAAGACCAGTGGACCGGGCTGCATCCCGATGCGAAAATTCGAGTTGACGCCCCCTGCGATCCATTGGGCATTCTCGGCGGTTAGACGGGAGGAATTTGCGAAACTGAGGAATTGCTTGTTCGCACTTGCGTCGTCGTGTGAGTTCACGTGGCTTGTCTCCTCCGCCTATTGGCATTCAAGAAAGCGCAGCCTACATTCCCTGTAAAGGAACACCCGTTTCGTCTGGTGGAATGTCCGCCAGGAGGCGCTTCTGTGTTCCACAGGAGGTCGATGGCCGACAAACGTGTCAACCCCTACATCGTGCAGCCGGTGATGAAGGCGCTAAAGGTGCTGGAGCTTGTCGCCGAGCGTGGGCACGACCTGTCGCTGACCGCGATCTCGAAGCGATTGTCGATTCCCAAGACAACGACCTTCCGCTATCTGCAAACCCTGACCGGGGCGGGATTTCTGGTCCATGACTCCCGGAACGATTGCTACGGCATCGGGCCGCGCTTCCGCACCATCGCTAAGGCCGACACCAGCCTGCACAATTTGCGCAGCATCGCGCGGCCACTGATGCTCGAACTGGTTGGCGAGTTCAATGAAACCGTCAACCTCGCTATCCGCGGCGAGGGCGGTAATGTCGTTTACGTCGATATCGTCGAAGCCAATCGATCGCTGCGCATCCAGGGGCGGGTGGGCGACCGGCACCCGATGCACTCCACCGCTTTGGGGAAGGCGATTCTGGGTTTCGTGCCAGCGGCCGAGCAACGCAGCTATCTCGACCAACCGCTCATGGAAATGACCGGTCGCACGTTGATCGACAAAAGCTATATCGAGCGGCAGTTGCGGGAAGTTGCGAAGCTCGGTTATGCCACGGAACAGGGCGAAAACGAGGATGGAGCGATGTGCGTCGCTGCCCCGATTCTCGATGAAACAGCCCGTGCGATCGCGGCCGTCAGTGTGTCGGCGCCGCTCCAGCGCATGCCGCGCAGCCTCGCGGCGACGGCCGGGCTCCGGCTGGTCGGAATTGCCCAGCGCATCACCACCCAACTGGTCAACGAGTACCCGGTGTAGTGTTTCACTGCGAGAAACAGCCGCTTCTTGACGCGAACCGCTCCAGCTACGCACTTTGCGAGACGATTTAACGCGAGCGCCAGCATGCCAGGACGGACCTATCGCGCGGGTGTCGATATTGGCGGTACGTTCACTGATATCGTTCTTGTAGACGATCTTGGCCGCGTCGAGCTGTGCAAAGTTGCCTCGACGCCTGACGACTACAGTCGCGGTATCGCCAACGGGCTGCAGCAGCTTGTTACGAGGATCGGCGTTGACCCCGGCGCGATCACCGGCATCGTTCACGCGACTACCATCGCTACGAACACCATCCTCGAGTTTAAAGGGGCGAAGACCGGCCTCCTGACGACTGCTGGCTTTCGGGACGTGCTCGAGTTCCGCCGACTGCGCATTCCGGTGCTCTACGACCTGCAATATGCCAAGCCACGTCCACTGGCACCACGCCGCTTGCGGCTCGAAGTGCGCGAACGGCTTGGTCCAGGCGGCGACGTTCGGGTTCCACTTGACGAAATGTCGGTACGGGAAGCGGCTGCGACTTTTGTTGCCGAGGGGGTGGAGGCAGTAGCCATCAGCTTCCTTCATGCCTACGCCAATCCGGCTCACGAGATGCGCGCCGAGGCAATTCTGAGCGAGATACTGGGGCCATCGGTGTACCTCACCCGCGGGTCGGAAATCCTGCCCGAGATCCGGGAATACGAGCGCGCCTCGACAGTTGTGGTAAACGCCTATGTTGGCCCGGTCATCCGCCACTATGCCGAAGCGCTGGAGGCCCGATTGGCGAGCGTCGGCATCACCGCGCCTATCGAGATGATGCATTCCGGCGGGGGCATCATGCGGTTGGCCGCATCGGTAAAGCGCGCGGCGGCGCTGGTGGAATCGGGTCCCGCGGCGGGTGTCATCGCCTGCGCGCGCCTGGTTCGCGGTGAAGGTACCGGCGCCAACATCATTTCGTTCGATATGGGCGGCACCACCGCCAAGGCGGCGCTGGTCGAGAACGGCGAGGCCGCCAGGACGGACGAGTATGAAGTCGGTGCCGGGATCAATCTGTCGAGCAAGCTGGTGAAGGGTGGCGGGTATCCGATCAAGATGCCCTTCATCGACGTTTCGGAAATCGGCGCCGGTGGCGGCAGTATTGTCGCCCTCGACGACAAGCGCCGGGTCACCGTCGGCCCACGGAGCGCCGGCGCGATGCCCGGCCCGGTCTGCTACGGCCGCGGCGGGACCGAAGTCACCCTGACCGACGTCTTCGTGCTGCTTGGCTACATCAATGGCGAGAGCCTCGCCGCGGGCTCGATCAAGGTCGATAGTGCTGGCGCGAGGGCGGCGCTGGAGACCCAGATTGCAGGACCGCTCGGGCAGGATATCGCGACGACAGCGCGCGGCGTCCTCAGCCTTGCAGTCTCGACCATGACCCGCGCCGTCAAGGCGGTGTCGACCTATCGCGGCCGCGATCCGCGCGATTTTACGCTTGTCGCTTTTGGTGGCAATGGGCCGGTCGTCGCGGCCGATATCGCAGCGGCCCTCGGCATCCGGCGTATCGTCGTGCCGCTGGCGGCGGGCGTATTTTCCGGCCTCGGCCTGCTGCGCTCCGATGTCGAGCAGGAGTTCGTGCAGCCCCTGCTGAAAAGCACCGGGGAGCTATCAGCGGCGCGCCTCGAAGCGATCTATGCCGACCTCCGGACCCGGGCAATGATGAGCCTGGCGGACGAGGGGTATGGGACCGATGCAGCAGTGCTGCGCGCCACCGCGGATTTGCGTTATTTCGGGCAGGCCTACGAACTCAACGTGCCGGTCGCCGACCTTGATCTCGCGGCGATCGAGGAGGCTTTCCACGCCGAACACCAGCGCACCTACGGGCACCGGTCGCTGCGCGACCCGGTACAATTCGTCAACGCCCGGCTGCTGGCGCGGCTGCCCAGTGCTTCGGTGATCGCGGAATTTGCCCCGGAGCCGGCCTTTACCCGTAAGCCCCGGCAGGCGATCTTTGCAGGCGCGGCCGTCGAGGTCGAGGTCATTGGCCGCTCGGCGCTTGGCGATATCGCGCGACCCGGTCCGTTCATCGTTGAGGATTACGACTGCACCTGCGTCGTGCCGCCGTTTGCTGCGGCGCGTCGCGACGCTGCCGGAAACATCGAGATCGAGGTAACGCCGCAATGAGCGAGATCGACCCCATCACACTTGAGGTGATCCGCAACGGCCTGGCATCGATCGCCGATGAGATGGCGCTCATCGTAATGCGCAGTGCCTATTCCCCGGTGGTGCGCGATATCATGGATTACTCCACCGGGCTCTGCGACCCGCAGGGGCGGATCATCGCGCAGGGGCTGACGCTGCCGATCCAGCTTTGCTCGTTCCCGCGGGTGATGCGGTTTGTCGCGGACAAGTTCGGGGATGACCTCCACCCCGGCGATATCCTTGTCACCAACGACCCTTACGGCTCCGGCGGGCAGCACCTGCCCGATATCTACGTGCTGAAGCCGATCTTTCATCGCGACGTCCTGGCCGGCTTTGCGGCGACCGTGGCGCACCACAGCGACGTCGGCGGCATCGTCCCCGGCAGCGTAGCGATCTATGCGACCGAGATCCAGCAGGAGGGCCTGCGCATCCCGCTGTTGAAGCTCTACAACAAGGGCGAGCCGGATGCGGCGCTGTTTGCGCTGATCGAGGCGAACACCCGCGCGCCCATCGAAGTCCTCGGAGATCTTCGGGCACAGGTCGCCGCCTGCACAACGGCGGAAGCCGGGCTGCAGGCGCTCTACCATCGATATGGCCGGGAGGGCCTGGGTACCTACATCGAAGCGCTGCATGACTACGCCGAAGCCATGATGCGCGACACCATTCGCGAGCTGCCCGATGGCGTTTATATCGCCGAGGACTACCTCGACGGGGTCGGCGACACGCCGGAACCGGTCCTGATCCGCGTCACGCTGACCGTTACGGGCGATACCATCGACATCGACTTTACCGGCACCTCGCCGCAGGTCGCCGCCAGCATCAACTGCCCGATTTCGCTGCCCGAGTCCGCCGCGTTCACGGCAATCCGCTGCCTGTCGCTGCAGGATATCCCGAACTGCGAAGGCTACATGCGGCCGATTACGGTCAGGGCGCCCGAAGGTTGCCTCGTGAACCCGCGCTTTCCCGCTGCCTGCGGCGCGCGCGGTGTCGTCGGCTATCGGGTGTTCGATGCCATCATGCAGGCGCTGGCGCAGGTCGTGCCCGATCGGGCGATCGCCGGCTCGGAGGGTGGACCATACCTGCTGTCGGGTGGCGGCAGCTACAATGGCCGGCAGTTCGTGCTCAACGAGATGCTGGTCGGTACCTGGGGTGCACGCGCGACCAGCGACGGCATCGAGGGCATCTCGAATCCCGCCGCAAATCTGTCCAATCAGCCGATCGAACTGATCGAAACCGAGATGCCGGTCGAAATCACCAGCTATGCGATGCTTGCAGATAGCGGCGGTGCCGGCGAATTTCGCGGCGGCCTGTCGTTCGTGCGTGAGATCCGCTTCCTCCAGGATATGCGTTTCACGCTGCGCGGCGACCGCCGCGACCACCCGCCCTACGGTCTCGAAGGCGGCGCGACAGGCTCGCCGTCGCAACACCTCCTGATCCGCACTGACGGGACCGAGACCATGCTGCCGACCATGCCGATGGTCTCGTGCCGGGCCAACGCCGGAGACATCTTCCGCCTCGTCGGCGCCGGTGGCGGCGGCTTCGGCGATGCATTCAAGCGGGACGCGTGGCGCGTGCTGGAGGATGTACGCGAGGGCAAGGTTTCCATTGTCGGGGCGCGCCGGGACTATGGCGTGGCGATCAGCGGCGATGCGGTCGATGCCGCGGCAACTGATGTACTCAGGGCGTTGCGCTGATGCGCGGGGTTGCCGAATTCAATGCCGGATTGATCGGTGTCCCGGGTGGCCGGTCCCGCATCGAAACCCCCGCACTGATCCTCGATCTCGATGCGATCGAGAAAAACCTGTCGCGGATGTCGGCAATCACCGGCGCAAGCCGGCTCGGGTTGCGCCCGCACGCCAAGACCCACAAATGCGCAGCCATTGCGCGGCGGCAGCTCGACGCTGGTGCACTCGGTATCTGCTGCGCGAAACCCGGTGAACTGCTGGCCCTGTTTGCTTCCGGGATCAAACCACTGCTCCTCACCGCCCCGGTCAGCGACCCGCGCAAGATCACCCGGCTCGCCAATGCCGCCGCCGCAGGCTGCGACCTGATGGTCGTGGCGGATCGGCTCGATCTGATTGTTGCGTTCAATGCCGCGGCAGCGAACGCCGACACCCGGATTGGCATCGTCATCGACGTTGACCCCGGTCTTGGCCGCACTGGGGTCACCACACAAGCCGAAGCAGTCAGCCTCGCCGCAGCCATCGCGGCAGCACCGAACCTAGATTATCGCGGCGTCCAGGCCTATTCGGGCCAGGTTCAGCACATTTTCGGCAGTGCCGAGCGCCGCGTAGCCAACATCGCTGCCAACGCCCGCATCCGCGCCATCGTCGAGGCGCTGACGGCAGCCGGATATCCGCCTGCAATCGTCAGCGGCGGCGGCACCGGCAGTTCGACGATCGATGGCGAGAACAGCGTGCTGAGCGAAGTCCAGGCCGGCTCCTATGTCTTCATGGATGAAGGCTACCGTCCTGTCGAAGGTGCCGTCGATGAATTCGCCTTCGCACTCTTCGTTGCCGTCTCGGTGATCGGCCACAGTGCCTCCGGCGACGCCATCACCGATGCCGGGAGCAAAAGTTTTGCCATCGACGGCCCCCCACCCCGCTGCTTCCGCGATGGTCAGACGGCAGGCATCATCGCGTGGGCCGGTGACGAGTTCGGCCGGCTAAAGCCTGAGGCAAACGTACCCGTCCCGCCAGTGGGGACGATCCTCGAATGTACGGTGCCCCACTGCGATCCAACTGCGAACTTGCATGACTATCTGCACGTCATGCGCGCCGATACCCTGGTGGAAATCTGGCCCATCGAAGGGCGCGGTCGGTCGGACTGAACTCAATCTCTGAGCTCTTTAGGTCGATGCAGGTGCCGCAGGTGCAGCGAGCCAAGTGCCGCACCGTAAGATGCGAGGCCGTCCGTAGTGATGGCTTCCGGAGTGACCGGCTGGTTTCGCAACTGGCGTTGGAGGAGTTTAAGGGCTGCGGCTTTGTCCCGCCGAGTTTGCACGACGAGATCGAGCACTTCTCCCTCGTCATCGACGGCATGCCAGGGATACATGCGCTTGCCGCCAATCAAGCACACCATCTCACCGAGGTGCCAACGAGGGGAGGGGCTAGGACGCAGCTTCCGCAGTCGGCGCGCAATCAATGGGCCAAACTTGATCGTCCAGCAGCGGACCGTCTCATAACTGACGTCGACGCCCCGCTGCGCCATCAACTCCTCGACGTCACGTAGGCTAAGGCCGAACCTAAAGTCGAGACAGACGGCATTCCGGATCACGTCGGTCGGAACCGGTGCCCCCTGAACGACAGTGGCTTCATCATCAACCCTCTAAATCGAAGCGAGCCGGCCCATTCGCTCGAGAGAGGTTAGCAGCAGACTGACAGCACAGTTCAGACACGGCAGATCGGGATCTGCTTGCTGGACTTCTTTAGGTTTTGACGACAGACGACTCAAAATCGTGTCTCACAGAAGTCCTCGAGCAAGCGTCGCACTAGCTTCGCTGCATCTGGTGCAGGTATCGAGCTGCGATGTTGACGGTAACGGCAGCCGGAAGGTGCGCCGACGTCATGGTGGTGCACCACACCGGCAAAAGCATCATTCTTGGCGCCAGAGGGCATTCCTAGCTCCGTGCTGCGATAAAGGCCAGGATCGAGATTAGCGTTGAACCTAGTGGCACGAGGAAAGCTGTCATTACCATGCAATGCGATCATCAGAGCGGTGACGAGTATCCCTTCAGCCGCAAGCCGGTCGCGATGAAAACTAGGTCAGTCTAGGCGCTTCGTGCACCGACCCGTTCAAAACTACTTAGCCTATCACCACCTCTAGCAGGGGAGCTTTTGCCATAGGTGCAACCAGCGTCGCCCAATGACTGTCCCATATGACGTCTGGCTCCAGGTAAACTACGACTTCGGGGCACCCCAGCCGTCTCTTCACCCGCTCAGCCTTAATGATGGCCAGCGCCGGCTCGATGTCTATACTGGGCTCGGTCATCATGGGCCAAATAACTGTGCCCTCGGCCTTGCCTTTTCGTATTTTAAAGTAGACCAGCACTGCATTGTCAGGTGCATCACTGGGGGCGACTAGCCTAGTGTATGCCATGGTCATCGCCTTGCTCGATATTGTAGAGGGCACAAGCCTATCCAAGCAACTATCAAAGAGCAAGATAACAAACTTCAATCCCAGAACAACGGGCGGCGCTGGTCAAAAAGAGGCCCGGTAGCGATTTCTCGCGCCGGGCTCAGTTTACCAGGAGTAGGGAGGAGCTCCTGGTGAATACTGTCCAGTGAACTTGTCTCCGGGCGCTCGGTTCCACGAGCTACGAGCCTCTTGCCGGCAATGCATATTTTAGGTGGCGTCTCCGGCGTTGCCAGTAACAAGCAATGACCTGTCGGGACCGAGCGCCATCTTGATCGCGTCTAAGTAGACGATATTTGAGGAGCTGAGGCTGAGGCGAAAGCAGAGCCAAACGGCACTGCGGATGACGTCCGCAGGGAAACGAAAACTCTGTGACACTCTAGCCTTCGACAGTTCAGACATGGCAGTTCGGGATCTGCTCGCCGCACTTCTGACGCTATTCTCGACGGACGGCTCAAAGTCGTGTTTTAGAGAATTCCTCAAGCAAGCGTCGCACTAGTGGGTTTCGGCAGTAATCTTCATTTAAAGTGTGCCAACTCAAGTGTTCCTTCCAAGGCGATGATCGCTTTTACGGTGACTATCGACTGTCCATTCTTATAGAAAAGAGTGCCAAAGGGTCGGTCTGTATTCAGCTCGGTGAAGGGAACCTTCCCAAACCGCCGTCTTCTCCCCGGCAACGGATATATCTCACCCGAAGAAGGAGATCAGGCACTCTGTGCAAGCCTCAGCTTACTCTATACAGTCAATGGATCGTTGAACGCATCACCCGGTAGCAAACTCGGGGCAGTTCAAGGGGGCGGGACATGGCGGTCATCGTGGGCGGATACGCGCCGGCGGATCTGGTGCGGGACTCGGACGATCCCTCGCTGATGATCAATGGCGCGGGTGACTTCGAGGTAATCTCGACCGGGTTAGGAACCTTCGTCTACGTGGCCGGGGGCACCTATACGGACTCGCACCCCGGCGATAACGGGCTGACCGTGTTCCAAGTTGCATCCGACGGCACGCTTACCGCGGTCCAGAACCTGTCGCATGGCGGCGGGCTGGCCCTGCGCCTGATCGACAACATGACCACCGCCACGGTGGGCGGCCGCACCTTCCTCTACATCGAGGCATTGAACGACAACTTCTTATATCCCCACGGCATCACCTGCTTTGAGGTGGGCGCGGACGGTCGCCTCACCTACTTGTATCGCGAGGAGCCCTCGCCTGAGGCGCCGCTTCTCGGTGGGTTCGGCGACATCCAGTCGGTGACGGTAGGCGGCACGACCTTTGTCTATATGCACGTTGAGGGTCAGGATCCAGGGACCCCCTTCGGCAGCTTAATCGACGTGGTGAACCTGTTCCGGGTGGGGCCGATGGCCAACTGACCCCAACCTTCTGGGGCGATATGGGTGCCTCGTCCGAAGAGACCGCGATCGGGCACGTCGGCGGCCGGGCCTTCCTGATCCAGCCCATCGTCGATTTCTTCGGTCCTGACGGCATCTTCGTCTTCGAGATCAGAGCCGACGGAACGGTTGAACAGGTCGAAACCTTCGGCTCTGATACAAACCCCGAGGTAGGGAACCCCATTGACGTGGCGACCGCGACGGTCGGAGGGACGACTTTCGCCATCACCGCCAACATGTTCAGTTCGCATCCTTCGCTCTCTGTCATGACCATCGACGCGAACGGTCAGTTGGCTTTGATCCCGCAGTCCCAGGCCGTGGCCGACGTGCTGGACGGTGATGGCGTAGCTCTCGACGGCATAGCAATAGGCGTGGACGTGCTCACGATTGGCGGCGACACGTTCGTGGTGGTGAATGCCCCGAACCTGTCAAACCAATCGGACACAACAGTCCGGTTGGTCGTGCTACGGCTCGATGCGAGGGGCATGTTGACGCCAGTATCCACCTCGAACTTCACTGACGAGTGGACGGCTTTCGACTCCAGCCTGGCCATGGTCGACGGCCAGCCAGTCTATATCGGTACCAACTACGACACCGACGTAGTCCAGACATTCCTTCTCGGCGGCGGCAATGACACGCTGACGGGGGGCGCGGAGGATGATCTGCTGCTTGGCTATGGCGGTGACGACGTCATGGTAGGGGGGCCGGGCGCCGACAGTTTCGACGGCGGGGCGGGCAACGATCTCGTGACCTACGAAGCGGCGACGGGTCGCGTGTACGCCGGCCTCGCCGGAAACCCCCTGGCCGAGCGGGGGGAGGCGGTGGGCGACAGCTTTGCGGGGGTGGAGAACCTGGGTGGTTCTGCTTTCGACGACTGGCTGAACGGCGACAGCACGGCCAACATCCTCCAGGGTATGGGCGGCGCCGACCTGCTGGTGGGCGGCGACGGGAACGACCGGCTCGAGGGCGGCGACGATGACGACAAGATGGTCGGTAGCGGCGGGGCGGACAGCTTCGACGGCGGAGCGGGCATCGACCTGGTGACCTACGCCTTCGCGTCGGGCGGCGTCGGAGCGGCGCTCGACTTCACGAGCCCCGGTGGTGGGTGGGGCGAGGCGGCGGGCGACACCCATGTCCGCGTGGAAGACCTCAACGGTTCGAACTTCGGCGACTGGCTACGCGGCGATGCCGGAGCCAACACCCTGCAGGGGCTGGACGGCGCGGACACGCTCTTCGGCGGGAACGGGAACGACAAGCTCGACGGCGGTGCCGGCAACGATCAATTGGCCGGGGGCCCGGGCAACGACAGCTACGTGGTAAACGCCGCGGGCGACGCTGTCAGCGAGTCCGCTGGACAGGGCTTGGACACCGTATTCGTGCAGGGTAGCCTCGGCTACATCCTCGCTGTCGGCGCGGAGATCGAGCGGCTGGCGGCGTTGGACGCGGCGGCCGCTTCATCGATCTCTTCGGCAACGACTTCGGCCAGGTCATCGAGGGGGGTGCTGGGGCCAACGTGATCGAGGGGCGGGGCGGAGACGACCTGCTGCGCGGCTTCGGGGATGGCGACGCGCTCGACGGCGGCGCGGGCAACGACCAGATGTTTGAAGGCGCAGGTTCGGATGGCCTCGTCGGCGGCGCAGACAACGATCTGCTCTATGGGAGGCAGACGACGACATCCTCGAGGGTGGTGCAGGCAACGACCACCTCGACGGCGGCACAGGCGCGGACAAGTTGTTCGGGGCCCCGGGCGACGATATCTATGTCGTGGACCAGGCAGGCGACGCCGTCATCGAGTCCGCTGGACAAGGCACGGACACAGTGCAGTCCTCGGTGAGCAACTGGCTGGGCGTCCATCTCGAAAACCTGACACCGACCGGGGCGGCCAACATCTCGGGCACCGGCAATGCCCGCGCCAACACCCTGATCGGCAACGTCGGCAACAACACGCTGATCGGCGGGCTGGGCATCGACATGCTGCTGGGCGGGGCCGGCAATGACACCTACGTCGTCGACAACAGCGGCGACCGGGCGTTCGAGACGACGACGATGGCGAGCACCATCGATGCGGGCGGGATCGACACCGTGCAAAGTGCGGTCAGCTACAACCTCGACTTCACTGCCGGGCTGCGGTTCGTCGAGAACCTGACCCTGACCGGGGCGGCCAACGTATCGGGCACCGGCAATGCCCGTGCCAACACCATGATCGGCAACACCGGCAACAACACGCTGAATGGTGGGCTGGGCATCGACACCCTGCTCGGCGGGGCGGGCAATGACACTTTTGTCTTCCGGGCCAAGGAGGACAGCGGGATCGGTGCTCGACGCGATGTCATCAACGACTTCGAGGACTTTGCCGGTAACGATACCATCGACCTATCGGCCTTCGCAGGCACGCTGACCTATATCGGTCAAAGCGCCTTCAGTGCCGCCAATCAGGTTCGCGCCGTCCAGTCGGGCGCTGACGTGCTGATTGAGATCAACACCGTCGGCACGAGCGGAGCGGAATCCGAGATCCTGCTCAAGACAACGGCGATCGGCATCATCGATGTGGGAGACTTCATTGGTTAGCGAGGGGTTTGAGGCCCAGCTCACTCGCATCCTAACGGCCGGCCCCGCGCAAACTGTCGAGTTTGCGATTCTTGACCTCGCATTGCTTTACACGCCGACTCGTCGTTAGCCCGGATTCCATAGGAGTTGGTCCCGAGCGCGGCTCGTAGCCGAAAAACAATGGTCGCCCCTGCGGCCCAAACCTGACATCGGGTCCAATCCGGATAGCCTTTTCGTCGTTTCTGCTACGGCCGCTCACGCGAGCAGCCAAGACCAGGAACTACGGCCGGAAGCGCAACGCTTCGATCAGCCTGGTGAAAGCCGGCGAGTTCTGGCGTCGGCTTGGATAGTACAGGTGATATCCGTCAAACGTGGGCATCCAATCCTCGAGCAAGCGGACGAGCTGCCCGGATTTGACATAGGCCTCGACCATATCCTCGGGAATGCAGCCTAAGCCCGACCCTGTGAGAGCCGCGGAAAGGATGTGCGTGCTGCTGCTAAACGTGAGTTGGCCGTCAACTCGGACGTTGAGGCGACGGCTTCCCTGCTCGAACTCCCATGCGTAATGGCCTCCGTAAGTCGGCAGCCGCAGGTTAATGCAGACGTGATCCGTCAGCTCATGGGGGGTCGTCGGCACCGGCCGCCCTTCAGGTATTGAGGCGACCCGACCACCGCCATGCGCCAATCCGGACCGATCCGAGCTGCGATCATGTCCTTTGCCAATTGTTCGCCTAATCTAACTCCAGCGTCGTAGCGCTGGGCCACGATATCTACGAAGCCATTCTCCGCGATGATTTCGAGCCGGATGTCCGGGTAATCACGGGTGAAGCTCGACAACCTCGGCCAGAGCACCGAGTTGATCGCATGTTCGCCGGCGCTTAGGCGGATGATACCGGCGGGCTTGTCACGAAATTCCGTTACTCTTTCGAGTGCGTCGTCAACTTCTCGGAAGTTCGGCTCGACCGTTGCAAGCAAGCGCTCGCCGGCATCGGTTGGCGACACGCTGCGAGTGCTGCGCGTGAGCAGCCGGACGCCGAGGCGTTTTTCAAGCCTGCTAAGGGCATGGCTTAGCGCGGATTGAGAGACCCCGAGGCGTGCCGCAGCGCGGGTGAAGCTACGATCCTGAGCGACCGTGATGAACGCAATGAGGTCGGCAACGTTGTCGCGGTCCATTCATGAATGGTTAGCACGACCTGCTGCCTGCGTCATCAATTTCAACACCTACCGATGCGCTGTTCCATGAATGGCATTCATAGGGTCAAGCAGCGTAGCCTCACTAATCCGAGGAGCGGAATAGGCCTAAGTTTCGAGCGTCGCAAGGAGAACCGTCATGAAAATACAGCGCGCAGGTTCGCAGCCTTCAGCCAAGGGACCAGCCGAGTGGTTTACCGGCACTGTCCGGATTGACCCGCTCTATGCCGTCGATGCCCCAAGCGCCATGGCCGGCAATACCGTCACCTTCGAGCCCGGTGCCCGCACAGCCTGGCATACCCACCCGCTTGGGCAAACGCTGATCATCATCGCCGGTAGCGGCCTGGTGCAGCGGGTTGATGGCCCGATCGAGACGGTACTCCCAGGCGACGTGGTGCGGTTTGCGCCGGAAGAAAAGCACTGGCATGGCGCCAGCGCCAAAACGGCCATGAGCCATATCGCGATCCAGGAAGCGCTCGACGGCAAGGCCGTCGAGTGGATGGAACAGGTCAGCGACGAGCAATACGGCCGGTCAGCCGAAACCGAAGGAATATAGTCATGAGTGACGTTGTTGTTGTCATCGGTGCCGGCTCGATCGGGCAGGCCATCGCCCGTCGCGTCAGCGCCGGCAAGCACGTCTTGCTCGCCGACCTGCGGGTGGAAAATGCCGATGCGGCCGCCAAGGTGCTGGCCGATGCCGGCTTCGAGGTCAGCACGGCAAGCGTTGACGTGTCGTCGCGCGCTTCCGTCCACGCACTGGTCGAAACCGCAACGGGGCTGGGCGATGTCACCGGGCTCATCCATGCCGCTGGGGTCTCGCCATCCCAGGCCAGCCCGGCAACTATTCTCAGCGTCGACCTCTACGGCACGGCACTGGTACTCGAAGAGTTTGACTCAGTCATCGCCAAGGGTGGCGCCGGCGTAGTGATCGCCTCGCAGTCGGGCCACCGTCTCGGCGCGCTGAGCGAAGAGCAAAACACGGCTCTCGCTACGACGCCGGTCGACGAACTGCTGCGGCTGCCGTGGCTGCAGCCCGATCGCGTTACGGATTCGCTCAATGCTTATCAGCTGTCCAAGCGCGGGAACTCGCTGCGCGTCATGGCGGAAGCGGTCCGCTGGGGCAAGCGCGGTGCCCGCATCAATACCATCAGCCCCGGCATCGTCATTACGCCGCTGGCGCGGGACGAACTCACCGGTCCACGCGGCGAGGGCTATCGCCGGATGATTGAACTGAGCCCGGTCGGCCGCGCTGCGACACCTGACGAGGTCGGCACTGTTGGTGCGCTCCTCATGGGTGCCGATGGCGGCTTCATAACCGGCAGCGACTTCCTGATGGATGGGGGCGTCACAGCTTCCCACCGATACGGCGAACTCGCTCCCGGCCTTATCCCCGAACAGAAGGGATCAAACACATGACTACCGTACCAAACTTGCGGCTCAACAATGGCGTGCAGATACCCGCCATTGGCCTCGGCGTGTTCCAGTCGGCGCCCGAGGAAACTACTGCAGCGGTCGAAGAGGCCCTGCGCGTCGGTTATCGCCATATCGATACCGCTGCTGCCTATGGCAACGAGCGGCAAGTTGGCGAAGGCATTCGTCGCTCCGGTATTCCGCGCGACCAACTCTTTATCGAGACCAAGATCTGGATCAACGATTTTGGTTTTGACGAGACCCTGCATGGGTTTGAAAAGGGCGCGAAGAAACTGGGCGTCGAGCAGCTTGATCTGCTGATCCTGCATCAGGCGCTGCCATCGGCATTCGACAAGACCCTCGGTGCCTATCGCGCGCTCGAAAAGCTGTTGGCCGATGGCAAGGTGCGCGCCATCGGCGTCAGCAATTTCATGCCCGAGCATATCGAGCGCCTGCTGGCCGAAACCGAGATCGTGCCAGCCGTCAACCAGATCGAAGTCCACCCGTATTTCCAGCAGGTCGAACTGCAGCGCCTGCATGAAAAGCACGGCATCCTGACCCAGGCATGGTCGCCCATCGGCGGCATCACTTTCTATCGCGGCAACGGCAAGAGTTCGCTGGAAGACCCTACCATCGTCGCCATCGCAGAAACGCATGGCAAGTCTGCGGCCCAGGTCATGCTGCGCTGGGGTCTGCAGCAGGGCCGCTCGGTGATCCCGAAATCGGTCAAGCCCGCTCGCATTGCCGAGAATTTCAACGTCTTCGACTTCGAACTAACGGCCGAGCAGCTCGCGGCCATTGACGCCCTTGAAACCGGCGTTCGCGGCGGACCTGAGCCCGATTTCATCACTCTCGACAATTTCAGTCGGCCAATCCCGGAAGCATGAGGATCACTAAAATGCAAAAACGCAAACTCGGTATCAGCGGGCTCGAAGTCTCGGCGATTGGCCTTGGCTGCATGGGCATCAGCCAGTCTTATGGAGCGCCGCTTGAGACGGCTGCGGGCGTCAAGCTGATCCGCGATGCCTTCGAGCGCGGCATTACCTTTTTTGACACCGCCGAAGTCTACGGCCCCTATAAGAACGAAGAAGTGGTCGGCGAAGCGCTCGAACCCATCCGCGACCAGGTGGTGATCGCCACCAAGTTCGGCTTCGACATCGACGGCAGTGGCGTTCCGGACAGCCGTCCCGAGCGCATCCGGCAGGCCGTAGAAGGTTCGTTGAAGCGTCTGCGGATCGATCATATCGACCTGCTGTATCAACACCGGATCGACCGCAACACGCCCATCGAGGACGTCGCCGGCACGGTCAAGGACCTGATCGCCGAGGGCAAGGTGAAATACTTCGGCATGTCCGAAGCGGGTGTCGCCAACATCCGGCGCGCTAACGCCGTGCTGCCCGTCGCCGCCTTGCAGAGCGAATATTCGCTGATGTGGCGCGAGCCTGAGGACCAGATCATGCCGGTGCTTAAGGAACTCGGCATCGGTTTTGTCCCGTTCAGTCCACTCGGCAAAGGCTTTTTGACCGGCACAATCGATACCAACACCAAGCTTGCGGAAAAGGACTTCCGCAATTCCGTGCCGCGTTTCGACGCCGAAAACCGCGCTGCCAACCAAGCCATGGTCGATACGGTCAAGCGTATCGCAACACATAAGCTGATCACGCCGGCGCAGCTGGCTCTCGCGTGGGTATTGGCGCAGGGATCGTGGATCGTGCCCATTCCAGGCACCACAAAACTGCATCGCCTCGAGGAAAATATTGGCGCCGCCGAGGTCGAGTTCACCGACGACGAACTCGCTGCGATCGAGCAGGTAGTCGGCGGCATCGAGATCAAGGGCGATCGGTATTCGGCCGCCAACCAGGCGCGGATTGATCGATGAGCGCAGGTCCAGTCCAATCAACGAAGGTGCTCGTGCTCGGCGCCAATGGTCAGGTCGCACGGCACACGACGCCGGTGTTGCTCAAGGCCGGTGCGGAACTGACCTTGTTCCTGCGCCGCGCCAACCGGCTTGCCAATCCGGACCCAACTCGGGTCCAGATTGTCGAAGGTGACGTGCTTGATGCGATGGCGCCGAGGGTCGCCATGCAGGGGCAGGACGTAGTGTACGCCAATCTTGCAGGCGACATGGCGCGGCAGGCCCGCAGCATCGTCGACGCGATGCATGAAACCGGCCTCAAGCGGCTGACCTTTGTCAGCTCCATGGGCATCTACTGCGAAGTGCCAGGTGAGAAATACCGGTCGGCGCTTGATCCCTACCGGGACGCTGCGGCAATTATCGAGGCATCGGACCTCGACTACACCATCCTGCGGCCCGGTTGGTTCAACCTCGAGGCGTCGGCCAGCTACCGCCTTACCCAGAAGGGGGAACCGTTCATCGGCCACGACGTGACTCTCGACGGCCTTTCGGCCCTGATCACGGTGCTGGCGACTACTCCCGGTTCCCATGTGCGCGAAAGCCTGGCGGTAAGTCATGTCTGACTTTACGCATCGCAATGCCCTGCAAGCACTCGCCCTCGCGCCAATGATGGCAGCTCTCGGGTCTGTCAGGCCGGCAGGGGCACAAGAGCAAAGCGCGCGGTGTCGACTGGCTCAATAAGGCGTTTTATCATCCAATTGCCTGCCGAAAGCGACATTTAGCCGGCGCGGCCACAATAGAGAATAATCATTCTACAACAGTTATGACGCCCACAAGTGCTTGTCGTGACTGCCGCGCGACTTGTAGACCAACAAGCAAGAGCGCTTAAAGGTGTATAAGCCGGCGTCTCGGAACAACGGATTGTCAGTCCGCGATTCGCGGCGCTTGGCAGGCCATATCCAAGACATGCGCCGAACTTGACCTGGTGCCACGTCAACTCTCATTGGAGATCACGCATGCGTCGTACTGCAATCGTTACCGCTGCCGGCAAAGGTATTGGTGCCGCCATCGCCCGCCGCCTTGCGGCCGATGGATTCGACGTTGGGGTGTTGGGACGCTCCGGCGACGCCGAAGCCATCGCCGCTGAGATCAAAGGCTTTGCCGTGCGCGGTGACGTGACCAAGCCCGAGGACCTCGAGCGCCTGGTTGCCGAAGCGCGGCAGCGGACCGGCCGTATTGATGCGGTGATCGTCAGCACCGGGCATGCACCGAAAAAGCCGGCCGCGGACCTCACCGACGCAGATTGGCACACGGCCCTCGACATCGTGCTGCTGCCGCTGGTTCGACTTGCCAAGCTCACCGGTGATGACCTGAAGCAATCGCGCGGCGCGCTGATTGCGGTGTCGAGCTATGTCGCGGCGCGGCCCGATCCAGTGTTCGTCGTCTCGTCGGTGCTGCGGGCCGGGCTCGCCAACTATGTGAAGCTGTTGGCGCGGGAGTGGGCGGCGAGCGGCGTGAGCGTCAATTCGCTGGCGCCGGGCTTCGTCGATTCGCTGCCGAGTACGCCCGAACGCCTGGCCCGCATTCCGGCCGGTCGCTATGCAAGCACCGCCGAAATTGCTGCGGCAGCGTCCTATCTCGCCTCCGCCGAGGCCCGTTATCTGACCGGGCAGACCCTCACCCTCGATGGCGGGCTGTCTGCGATGCCGTAAACCGGCGATCGGGGCGCGCCGCCGTGGCGCGCCCCGCACTCATCTTCAGGCGTTGGGGTCGAGCCAGGCATCGGCGAACGTGCCGTCCAGCCCTTCGGCGCCGGGCGCGTAATTGCGCACCCTGTTGTTGGCGACCACGATGCTGTTGGGCGCCGCGAGGTTGATGATCGGCAATTCGGCGTCGATGATTTCCTGGAAGCGGAAGAACAACTCCCGCCGCCTGTCCTCGTTCGGTTCGATCGCCGCCGCCTCGAGCAGTGCGTCGACTTCGAGGTTTTCGTAGTGCGCGCCGTTCGAGAACGGCAGGCCGATCTTGAAGTTCTTGCTCCAATAGCCGCGCTGCACGCCGGCCGTCGGGTCGAACGAGTTGGAGAGGAATTCGGCCGTCAAATCCCAGGTGCGATCAGTATAGACCGTCTTGGTGTAGCCGGCGAAGTCGAACTTCTCGATCCGGGCGTCGATGCCGATGGCGGCGAGTGACTGGCGCAGGAAATCGCCGTACAGCGGCGGGTTGTTCGGGTTCTGCGTCAACCGCACCGAGAAGCGGTTACCATCGGCGCCACGCGGAAAGCCGGCCTCGTCGAGCAGGGCGTTGGCCTTGTCGACATCAAAGGCATGCGGTTTGATCGCCGGGTTGAAATAGCGCGTGTTGACGACACTGATCGGGGTCGGGGAGACGGTGGCGAAGCCCGAATAGACCAGCGCCACCAGTGCATCGACATTGATCGCGTGGGCAACTGCCAGCCGGACCTGCTGATGCTGCAGCGTCGGATTGTCGAGGTTGAAGATCAACTGGTGCAGGCTGCCGCTATAGGCATAGTCGGTGGTATCGACGACGACGTTGGGTAGCGTCTGAAACCGCCCGAGATCCGCCAGCGGCACGGGCGAGGAGCCGATGTCGATCTCGCCGGTTTCGAAGGCCGCGGCCCGCGCCCCGGCGTCGGAGATCGTCCGCACGATGATGCGGTCGATATAGGGCTTGGGTGCATCCCAATAGGTCGGGTTGCGCTCGAGAATAAGATGGCTGCCAGCGACCCACTCGCCAAGGACGAACGGCCCGCTGCCGATGATCTGTTCGGGCTTCGGATCGCCGGTGGGGTCGATTGCTGCGAAGATGTGCTTGGGAATGATCGGCGATTCCGCCACCGCCAATGCCGTTAGCAGGAGGGGTGTCGGCTTTGACAGCGAGAGCCTGACCACTGCCGGATCGGATGAATCAATGTCGGTGACATTGGCAAAACTGACGCGCCCGCGCGGATGCGCTTCCTTGAGACGCCCGATCGAAAAGGCGACGTCTTCGCTGGTCAGCGGTTTGCCGTCGCTCCATTTGACCCCATCGCGCAGCTTGAATTCGTAGCTGAGCCCATCGTCGCTGACCGACCAGGCCGTGGCGAGCGCCGGGTAGGGCTTCAGGTCGTAGTCATAGGTCAGCAGCCCTTCGAAAATTTTCGAACCGAACGTCCGCGGGCCGCCGGATGTGGTGTTGATGGCGACCAGCTGGGTGATTTCATTGTTCGAGACAAAATTAAGCGTCCCGCCCGCGACCGGGGTGGCGTCCTCGGCGTAGACGGCGCCGGGCAGCGCGACGCTGGCGCCGGCAAGCAGCAGCAATTGGTTGAACTGGCGGCGACTGATCGACATTTGTGGGAAGACTCCGGGCTGGTTTTGACGGGCGCAAGACGGCGCCCGCAGCCTGTCATCTAGTCCGGCAACCGCACTCCGAACGGAAGGAAGTTCTTCTATCGCGAGCGCAAAGCAGCGCTTCGCACGGTGCCATTGTCGCAAAGCGTTGCTTGCCGCAGCACAAAGAAAATATGTCGCGTACTTTTGGTCGCTTGGTCGCCGCAGCATGTAACAAACTGCGGCCGACCACTCTCTGAAAGTATCATCTTGTCCATGCCTCCTCTCGTCTGGGGCGCGAGCCCGACGGACCGTTATTCCGAACTTGCTGCCCCGTTCCGCCCCCTTTTCGCCCGCATCCGCGAACGTGCCGTGGCGCGCGAAGCGGCTCATATCCTGCCGACCGAAGAGGTTGGCTGGCTCAAGGCAGCGGGATTTGCCCGACTGCGCCTGCCAGTGGCGGATGGCGGCTTCGGCGCGACCTTGCCCGAACTTTTCGAACTGCTGACGGAACTTGCGGAGGCCGAGCCGAACCTCGTCAATGCGCTGCGCTCGCATTTCGGCTTTTCCGAAGACCTGGTGAACGGCGAGGCCGGCCCCTGGCGCGCGGCCTGGGTCAAGCGGCTCGCCGCTGGTGAAACCATCGGTAGCGGATCCTCGGAAGCGGCCGGCAATGTCGTCGGCTCGCACAGCACACGGCTCATCCGCCGTCCCGAAGGTGGCTGGCTGCTGAATGGCGAGAAATACTATACTTCGGGCTCGCTCTATGCCGACTGGATCAACCTCAACGCCGCTGACGAACAGGGAAAAACCATCGGCGCACTCGTACCGGTCAAGGCGCCCGGGGTTGAAATCCTCGACGACTGGGATGGCTTTGGCCAGCAGTTGAGCGCCAGCGGCACGGCGCGGTTCACGGACGTTGTCGTTGCCGACGATCTCATCAAACCGGACTCCAGCCGCTTCCCCTATTCATCGGGCTATTTCCAGCTGTTTCATCTCGCCGCCTTCGTCGGCATCGCCCGTGCCGCCGCGACCGATGTCGCGCGCCTCGTCGCCGAACGGACGCGCGTCTATGGCCGTGGCAATGCGCAAAGCGTCAGCCAGGACCCGCAAATCCTGCAAGTCGTCGGGCAGGTCGTCAGCGCCGCCTATGCGGCGGGCGCCATCGTCGGCCGGGCAGCGCAGGCGCTCGAACGGTCGCAACTCGCACATGCAAGTGGTGATACCGAACAGCGGCAGCGGGCAAATCTCGAAGCTGACCTCGAAGTCAGCCAGAGTGTCACGGTGGTCAGCAATCTGGTGCTCGACGCCACGACGCGGCTGTTCGATGCACTCGGCGCTTCAGCCGCCAAGAGCGGGCTCGGCCTCGACCGCTACTGGCGCAATACCCGGACCCTTACTTCGCACAATCCGCGCATCTACCACGATCGCATGGTCGGCGATTACGCGGTCACCGGCAAACCGCCTGCGGGCATGGGGGGCGTCGGCACTGCGCGGCCGGTTGGCACGACACCAGCGGAGGTGCCGAAGCGCGACAGCTTCTAAGTCATGGCCACAGGCAGGAAGCGCCGGAAAAGTCGCCTGCTTCACTACGGCCAACTGCGGTCGGAAATTTGACTAATTTTATAGACTAAGTCAGCATTTAGCATGCTTTGCTCAGCTCTGCCTCGCCGGCATCGCAAAAATTGCAACCGGCGCAGTGCAATAGCAATGGCAGGTCTCGCACTTGGTCGGCGGGCGTGGTGCAATTGGCCATGATGATCGATCTGCCGAACCGCCGAAGGACAGCGCCGCCGACGCTGGCCAGCCTGCCGCCGCTCACGGCATTGCGCGCATTCGTTGCGACCGCGCGGCAGCTCAGCTTCATCGGCGCGGCGGCTGAGCTCCACGTTACCTCGGCGGCCGTCGGCCAGCAGATCCGGCTCCTCGAGGACCATCTCGGGCGCGCCCTGTTTCATCGCGACCGGGGGCAGTTGCATCTGACTGACGCCGGCCGCGAACTGATGCCGGGCCTTACCGAAGCGTTCGATGGTGTCGTTGAATCACTGGCACGGCTGGCGGGCAGTAATATCGGGGCGCCGATTCGGATTTCTGTCGCCCCTTCTTTCGCTTCCAAATGGCTGATCCCTCGTCTCGAAACCCTGCGCCGCGCGGCGCCTGCGCTCGAGGTGCAGATCGACGCCTCGCCGCGGCTGATCAATCTCGCTGGCGAGGACGTCGACTGCGTCGTCCGCTATGGCGCCGGCGGTTATTCGGACCTTGCAACCGACCGGCTGTTCGGGGAGTCGGTGCTGCCCGTCTGCAGTCCCGCCTTTGCCGCGCAATATAGCCTCTATGGTTGTCCTGACGCGCTTACCGAGGTGCCGCTCCTGCATGAGGATGGATTTGAGCGAGACCCATCCTGCCCGGACTGGAAAAGCTGGCTGCGGGCCGAAGGCCTGTCGCCGCGGCTCGGCGGCGGCGGTGTGGGGTTTAGTCTGTCGTCGCTGGTGCTCGATGCTGCAGCTGCCGGGCAGGGCATCGGGCTGGCCAAATACCGGCTGGCCGAAGCCGATCTGGCTGCCGGCCGCCTCGTCAGCCCGTTCGGGACGCCCCGTCCCATCGAGTATGCCTATTTCTTTGCGACGACGCCGGCCAAGGGGAAATACCCGCGGGTCAAAATCTTCCGTGACTGGCTGCTTGCCGAGGCCCGGGCCCAGCAGGCGCCGGAGCATTTCATCGCTAACACCAGAACCAGCCAGCGGCCGCTCGCCGTCGTGAATTGAGCAGGAATTTTTGGATGGCACCGCCTGACGCTTTTTTGGCCGCTGCCAGTGCAGTCGCGGCGTCGCCCGAAATCGGTCATGAAGCCGCCGCCTTCAAAAACGCTATGCGGCATCTGGCGGGCGCCGTGAGCGTCATCACCACGGGCCAGGGCAGCGACCGGACCGGGTTTACCGCCACGTCGGTGTCCTCACTGTCGATGGACCCGCCATCGATGATCGTTTGTCTCAATCGTGCATCATCGTCCTGGGGCGTCGTGCGCGAACATCGTGGTTTCTGCATCAATGTGCTGGCGCATGATCAACTCCATATCGCCGACCGTTTCGCCGGCCGCGGCGGTGCGACCGGCGCCGCCCGCTACGAAGGCGCCAGCTGGCAGCAGCTTGAAACCGGCGCGCTGGCCCTTGCGAACGCCCTGACGGTGATCGATTGCGAACTCGAAGAGGCCATCGAGCGTCATTCGCACGCTATCCTCATCGGCCACGTTCGCGCCGTTCGCACCCGCGAACAGGCCGAACCGTTGCTCTATTGGCATGGCGCCTACCGTCACATCTCCAACGTCGATAGAGTCCTCACCTCGGCCTGAGATGGGAAGCTGGAACCACCCTGCGGGTTATGCCAGCCATCGGTTTGACGCGTTCAGCGCGGCTGCCGGAGGCGCTGCTCGAGCCAGAGGCTATAGCGGGAGCCAATAACGCAGATGGCAAAGTAGATACTGGCGGCGACCAGGTAGGCCTCGTCGTAAAAGCCCAGCCAGTTTGGGTCGATCGCAGCCGTCTTGGCAGCATTGAGCAGGTCGAAGACGCCGATGGTGGCGAGCAATGACGTTGCGAGCAGGAAGCCGATGGCAAGGTTGACCAACGCCGGAATGACGAGACGCAGAGCTTGCGGCAGCACGACGAAACGCATGATGCGCCAGTAGCCGAGTCCCAGCGCGCGCGCCGCTTCGTATTGGCCGGCTGGAATGGCCTGCAGGCCGGCCCGAACGACTTCGGCGACATAGGCCGACCAAAACAGCGTGATGAGGATCATCGCCCGACCGAGCTTGTCAATCAGCTGCCCGCCCGGGATCATCATCGGCAGGATCAGCATGGCGACATAGAGGATCGCCACCATGGGCGTGCCGCGCATGACTTCGATGAAGACGATCGCCAGCGTACGCAGGCCACCCATCGACGACTGGCGCGCCAGTGCCAGGAGAATCGCGATGGGGATGGCGAGGCTGAAGCAGACCATTGCGACGAGCAGGGTGATGGGGATACCGCCCCACTGATTGGAGGGAACCGTCGGACCGACGACCGTCCCCGCAAGCAGGAGCCAGCTCGCTATTGGCACCAGCACCCAGAGCAGCAGCGTCGCCGCGCGCCAAGCCCGGGGATGGGCTGTCAGGAGCAGCAACCCACCCAGCATGAGCGTGACGAGCACGGGCCGCCAATGCAGCGGCGGCGGGTAAAAGGCGTAGAGAATGAAATTGAGCTTGGCGCCGATAAAGGCCCAGCACGCCCCGGTCCCGGCCTTGCAATCGGCGGCCGTTCCGACCCAGGTGGCATCGAGCACTGCCCAACGCACGAAGGGCGGCACGATCGCCGCCAGCAGCACTACGGTTGCAATGGTGACAACCGAATTCAGCCACGTACCGAACAGACCTTTGCGCCATCGCGCCTGGTTCGCCATGAGGCCGCGGACGAAAAACCGGCCCCGAGCGCTCACCGCCGGCCCGCTCCGCGCAGCGCGACGCGGCGATTGTACTGATTCATCACCGCCGAGACCGAGAGGTTGAGGGCGAGATAAACGCCAATCAGGATCGCCAGCGCCTCGAGCGCCTGTCCCGTGGTGTTGGCCGTGGTGTTGATGATGTTGACGAGATCCGGGTAACCGATGGCAACGGCAAGGCTGGAATCCTTGGTCAGATCGAGAAAGCTCGAGGTGATCAGCGGCGTGATCACCCGCAGGGCCTGGGGCAGGATGATCAGGCGCAGGATCTGGCCGTTGCGGAGGCCCAGCGCCCGCGCCGCCTCCCACTGCCCGCGATCGACCGACTCTACTCCGGCACGAACGATTTCAGAGATGGCGGCGGAGAACTTGACGGTGAGCCCGATCAGCAAAGCCGCGAATTCCGGGCTGAGGCTATAGCCGCCGCGGATGTTGAAGCCGCTGAGGGTCGGCAGCTCGAGGCGAACCGTCGCTCCGACGAGCAAAAGTCCCGCCCCGCTGGCGACCAGCAGCGTCAGCGCCGTGGCGATAACGCCCGCGGCGGTCACCTTGCCGGTGCGGCGCAGGACGGCAAGGCCGACGGCAGCCACGAGCGCGACGACGACCAGCGCAAAACTGGCGCCGGCCGGAACGGATTCGACAATGAGCCCGGGTACGAAGATCCCGCGATTAGACAGATACACGCTCGAAAACAGCGACAGCGCCTGTCGCGGCGGTGGAAAGGCGTGGGTCAGCGCCGTCCAGAAAAACAGCTGCAACAGGAGCGGCGTGTTCCGAATGATCTCGACATACCAGCGCACCAGGCCGCCGAGGAGCAGATTGCCCGAGAGACGCGCGACGGCGAGGGCAACGCCCAGCAGCGTGGCGAGGATGCAGCCCAGCACGGCTACCCTCACGGTATTGAGCAGCCCGACGAGAATGGCACGGCCATAGGTGTCGGCTGAGGAGTAGGGGATTATCGCCTCGCCGATTTCGAAATTGGCGGAGCGGGACAGGAAGGCAAAGCCGGGATTGATGCCGGCGTCGGCCATGGTGTCGAGCGTGTTACGGCCAAACCACCAGACGAGGCCGATGGTGGCGAGGATCAAGCCCAGCTGTGCGGCAGGCGAGGGGCCCCACCAGGCGAGTCCCCTCTGCAAGAAGCCGGGTCTCGGAAGACCCGGCTCGAACGATGTCGGCATCAGACAGCAGCCCGGTTGTAGTTAGCGCCAGGCGGGAGCGTAGAGCAATCCGCCGTCGGTCCAAAGGCTGTTAAAGCCGCGGTCCCACTTGAAGATGCTGTCCTTGCCGACGTTGCGCTCGAAAATCTCGCCGTAGTTCCCGACTGCTTTGATGATGTTGTAGGCAAATTTCGGATCAAGCCCGATTGCCTCCCCAAGTGCTGTGTCAGTGCCGAGGAAGCGCTGTACGAGCGGGTCTTCCGAAGTCAGGAAATCGTCGACATTCGCCTGAGTGATCCCTAGTTCCTCGGCCTCGATGGTCGCCCACACGGTCCAGTTGACGATCTCGAGCCAGCGATCATCGCCATGGCGGATTGCCGGCGCTAGCGGTTCCTTCGACAGGCGTTCGGGCAGCAGTATGTAGTCCTCGGGGTTGGCGAGTTGCGTCTGCTTGATGCCGAGATCGGACGCATCCTGGGTGATCGCGTCGACACGACCGGATTCGAGGGCGGCAAGGAATTCATTGGTGTCCTCGATCGTTACCGGAGTGAAGGTCTTACCGTTCTTGCGGAAGAAGTCCGCGATGTTGAGTTCACCGGTCGTGCCAGATTGCACGCCGATGGTTGCGCCATCGAGGTCGGCGCCTGAAGTGACACCAATGTCTTTCCGAACGAGCAGCCCCTGTCCGTCATAAAAGATCGTGGGACCGAAGTGGAAACCGAGCTGGAAGGAGCGTGAAATCGTCTGCGTCACGCCCGACAGCAGGATGTCGAATTCGCCAGCCTGCAACGCCGGCAGGCGCTGCTGTGGCGACGAGGAGGTAAACTCGACCTTTTCGGGGTCATTGAAGACGGTCACCGCCAGCGCGCGACCGAAATCGATGAAGAAGCCTTTCCAGACGCCGTTCTCGTCGGGGGCAAAGAAACCTGGCTGACTGCCGACGCCAACCTTGATCACCCCGCGCGCGACGATGGCGTCCAAATCTTCGCCGGCCTGCGTAGCGGCGGGCGCTGCTACGAGAGCCAGTGCAAGAAGCGCCCCTGTCGTTACGCGCAAGAGAGTGGTGGATGTGGCGGAATGACGCCGAGATTTGATAGTCATAGTTTGTCTCCGTGAATGACGCGGCAACTGTGTTGCCGCAAAGATTATGGATAGTGTTGCGAAGGTGGTCGTTATTGCACCGCCGCGGTCGGCTCGCCGATCGACAGCATCAGCCGGTTGGCCCAGTTGAAGAAGGCGGCAGCCTGGATGGTGTCGGCGATGGCGGCATCGTCAAGGCCCACATCGCGCAGACGCTCAATTTCGGCAGCGCCGAAGCGGGGCGGCGTGGCGGTCAGCGCGACGCTGGCGGCGACTACGGCGTTCCAGCGTTCACCGAGATCGACGTCGGTACCGCCGTCGAGCAGGCGCTGGACGGCGTCGCCGCGTTTGGAATGGGTCGCGGCAAAGCGCGCATGGACCGAGGCGCAGAAAATGCAACCATTGCTGCGCGACGTCGCGGCTGCGGCTAGTTCGCGCTCGGCCCGCGGCAGGCCGCTTTCAGGATTGTAAATATGTCCTTGTCGGTGCGGGTGCGCGCCCCGAGAATTTCGGGATCGTGGGCCAGCAGCATGAAGTAGGGCGACTTCGAGCGCGAGGCATCGACGAGGCCGTCCCAGTGCCGCTCGGTCAGCTCGGCTTCGGCGAGCGGCGTCAGCCACGGCGCCCAGCCGATTTCGGCTTGGGTGAAGGCGCTGGGTTTGTCAGCGTGATCGTAGCGGGTGACGGTATCGGTGACGGACATGGTCGGGCTTCCTAAACGAGGGAGACGGGGCTGACGGGCTGGATCAGGCCGGCATCGGCCCTGATCGTTGCGGCGGCCAGCGCCCGGAGGCCGATGATGACGCGGATCTGAAAACTCAGGAAAGCGACCAGCTGCGACAGGGTAACGATATCGGCCGTCGTCCAGCCGGCGGCGAGCAAGGTTGCGAGTGCATCGGCGCTGGCTTCGCGCGGGCGGAAAACCAGCAGATGCGCATGCTCAAGCCCGGCGGCCAGACGCTGGCCGAGCACCTGGCGATTGGATTGAGCGATCTGGTGGACCGGCCCGGGGATATCCTCGACACTGAGCGGACCGGCCGGATAACGACCATAGGGACCTTCCCCCGCGGCCCGAAGCACCTCGCTGCCAAGCGCCGCAAGTGCATCGGGACGAGCGGTCCGGGCTAGCGTCGCACGGTAATGATCGGCGATCTTCGTGTCGCCGTGGAGGCCGGTGACGAAGGCCGCGAGAGCGAAGCGCTCGAACAGCGAGACGCCCGCCGGATCGGAGGGCTCGAACAGCGCAACATAGCTGTTCTGGGCATTGTCACGCGCGACGCTGCGGTTGTGGCGAACGGTATCGAGGTGGGAGCCGGGCGCGATACCGCTCAACTGGTCGATTATGTCTCGGGTCATCGGAATTCCTGTGTCAATCGATAAGCTCAGCGCACGAGGCTGAGGCGGGGGGCGGTGTTGGCGGGTGCATCGCCGGTCCAGCCCAATGCCGGGGCGACAGCGCTGGCGAGCAGTTCCAGCGAGCGCAGGATCAGCGCATGCGGCGGGTCGACCGAGTGCACCTGGAAGACGATCTCGTCGACGCGCGACAGCGTCGTGTCACGGCTCAGCGACGCGATCACGTCCTCGGGCGTGCCGACATGGGTGTCGAGCGCCCGGATCAGATCGTCGAGGGTATCGCCGGAAAACTGGTGGCCGGCTTTCCTGAAATTGGCGGCAACCCGGGTGAGGCCGGCCTCGGCATAGTGCCGGGCCTCGGCGCGATCATCGGCGACGAACAGGGTGCGCGAAGCGACGATGCGCGGCGTCAGGCCGATGGGCAGCGCCGTGAGGTAAGCGTCGATGATCGGATGCTGCAGGTCGGCGAGGCTGGCGTCGGGCCGATCGGCGGGGCGTGGCTGGGTGCGGCTCAGCAGCAGCCCATCACCCGCCGCACCGGCACGGGCGCCGCCATTGACCGAGAAGGTGGCCTGCCAGATGCGATCGACCAGCCGGTGCGCTGGTGGATAGAGCCGGTCGGTGCCGGGCAACGGGGCGCCGCCAAGCGCCTGTTTCAACGCTGCGAGATGCTGCTCGAATACCGCGCCGCGCTGAGCGCTGTCCTGCCCGAAGGCCTCGAACGAAGACGCGGTGCCGCCGGAGCCGACACCAAGATCGAGCCGCCCGCCCGAAAGCAGGTCGAGCACTGCGGCGTCCTCGGCTACCCGCAGTGGCTGCTCGAGCGGCAGGGTGATGATGCCGGTGCCGAGCCTGATGGTCTGCGTTTGGGCGGCGACATGAGAGAGGAACACCAGTGGCGAAGGCAGCCCGCCCTCGGCATAGTTGAAATGGTGCTGGGCGACCCAGGCGCTCGATAGCCCCACCGCCTCGGCATGGATGATCTGCTCGGTCGCCAGCCGGTAGCGCTCGGCCGGGGACACCTCGTCGAGCAGGCGACTAAAGAAACCGAGACGTTTACGGCTGGCCGACATGGGCGGAACTCCTTCTGCCGGGAATGGCGTCGATCAACTGGCGGGCGTAGGCACTCTGGGGACGTTCGAAGACGTCCGCCACCGTGCCGCTCTCGACTACCCGGCCGTTCTGCAGCACCGACACGGTATCCGAAATCTGCCTGACCACGGCGAGGTCGTGCGAGACGAAGAGATAGGTCAGCCCGCGCTCGCGCTGCAGTTCATCGAGGAGGCGCAGCACATGGCCCTGCACGGTCACGTCGAGCGCCGACACCGCTTCGTCGAGCACGAGAATCTCTGGATCGAGCACGAGCGCCCGCGCGATAGCGACACGCTGCCGCTGGCCACCGGACAGGGCACGCGGGCGGCGCATGTGCAAAGCCTCGGGGAGGCCGACGCGTTCGAGCAGGGCCGCGGCCTTGGCGCGGCGCTCGGTCGGGCCGAGGCTCGACAGATTGCGCAGCGGCTCGGTAACGATATCGATGACGCGCTGGCGCGGATCGAGCGAACTGAAGGGGTTTTGATAAACCAGCTGGATCCGGCTGCGGAACTGTCGCAGCGCGGCACCGGCGAGACTTGATATCTCCGTGCCCTCGATCAGGATGCGACCGGCCGTCGGGCGCTGGAAGCCGACGATGCTGCGCGCCGTGGTGGTCTTGCCCGAGCCGGACTCGCCGACCAGGGCGTGGGTCGAGCCGCGGCGGACGGTGAAAGAAATGTCGTCGACAGCCCGGATTGCCGTGCGGCGATCGACGGCAAAATCCTGGATCAGGCCCGCGACGACGATGCTGTCGGCACCGGCGACAGGTGGCTGCCGGTTCGTCGGCCGGGCATTGAGCGATGGCGCGTCGGCGAGCAATTGCCTGGCATAGGCGCTCCGGGGGTGGGCGAGCAGTTCGGCGGCGACGCCAACTTCCTGTACGCGACCGCCCTGCAGTACGACGATGCGGTCGGCACGGTCGGCAGCGACGCCGAGATCATGGGTGACGAGCAGCAGCGCTGTCCCCGCATCGCGCCGGACTTCATCGATCAGATCGAGCACGCGGCGCTGTACGGTGACGTCGAGGGCGCTGGTCGGCTCGTCGGCGATGATCAGTTGCGGCTTCAGAGCGATGGCGATGGCGATGAGTACGCGCTGCTTCATGCCCCCCGACAGTTCATGCGGATATTGACGGACCCGCAACGCCGGCTCGGAAAGGCCGACGCGATCGAGCAGGTCGAGCGTGCGGGCGGCGATGGCGGTGCGGTCGCGCTCGCCATGGATGCGGAAGATTTCACCGATCTGCGCCCCGATGGTACGGACCGGATTGAGCGAGCTGCCGGGATCCTGGGGGATCAGGCTGATGACACTGCCGCGCAAGGCAGCAAGGCGCTTGCCCGACCAGTGGGAAATCGCCTCGCCGTTGAGCCTGATGGCCCCGCTATCGATGCGGCCGCCCTCCGGCAGCAGGCCGATGATCGCCTGCGCAGTGGTGGACTTGCCCGATCCCGATTCCCCGACCAGGGCGACGACCTCGCCCGACGCGATGTCGAAGCTCACCTCGTCGACGACGCGCCGCCGCTCATCGCCATCGGCATAGGAGATCGCGAGACGGTCGATCGACAGTAGCTGGGGATGCAAAGGCTCGTTCATCGCCCGTGCCCTCCGAGGCCCTGGCTGATCCGGTTGGCCGCCAGCACGACGATGACGACGACGATGCCAGGGGCAGTGGTCAGCCACCAGGCGGTGGAAATGTAGTTGCGGCCCTCGGCAATCAGCAGGCCCCATTCGGGCGTTGGGGGCGGGGCGCCATAGCCGAGGAAGCCCAGCGTCGAGATGGCGAGGATGGCGGAGCCGAACTGCAGCGCGGCGAAGGCGATGACCGAGGTCAGCGAATTGGGCAGGACGTGCCGCCACAGCACGCCGGCAAAGGTGCCGCCGCTGCCGAATGCCGCCTCGACATAATCGCTGCGCCGCACTCGAACGACTTCGGAGCGCGCCAGACGGGCGAAGCTGGCGATCGAGGTCGCGCCGACGGCGATCGCCGCATTCACCGTGCCGAACCCGAGCAGGATGATGATGCTGAGCATCAGCAGCAGCGCCGGGATCGACAGCAGCACGTCGGCTAGGCGCATGATCGCCGCCTCGACGAACCCCCGTGACGAGCCGGCGATGACGCCGAGCGCGGTGCCGACCACCAGCCCGACCCCAACAGCGACGAAGGCTCCGGTCAGCGAATGCACCGCGCCGTGGACGATACGGGCAAACAGGTCGCGGCCGAGCGCGTCGGTGCCGAGGAGATGCAGGGCACTCGGCGGCTGCAGCTTGTCGACCGGAACGCCGAGTACCGGATTCTGTGTGGCGAACACGCCCGGGGCGATGGCCCACAGCACGACTATGGCGATCACGGCGATCGACAGCAGCAGGCCCGGTTGCACCCGCCGGACGATACGTCGAAACTGTGCGTGGCCCCGCGGGCGCGCCGCTTGATGGGTGTTGAGCGACAGCGTCGGTTCGATGGTGGTCACGCAAGCACCTCCTGGCGCGTTCTGAGCCGCGGATCGAACAGCGGATAGAGCAGGTCGACGACGAGATTGGCGATGACGAAAACCACGGCGGAGAGCACGACGATGGCCTGCAGCACGGCGGTGTCCTGGCTGCGCACCGCCTGTTCGGTCAGTCCGCCGATGCCATTGAGGCCGAACACCGTTTCGGTGACAACGGCGCCGGCCAGCAATTCGCCGAGCAGGATGCCGGCAATCGTCAGCGTCGGCAGCACGGCATTGCGGGCGACATGGTGCCACAGCACGAAGGCCGGCGACGCTCCCTTGGCGCGGGCGACTTCGACATAGGACTGTGTCAGCGCCGCATCGATATTGCGCATCAGAATCTGGGCGAGCGGCGCCGAGATCGGGATGGCGAGGGTGATGGTCGGCAGGATCAGGCCCTGCAGCTCGCTCGGGTTGATCACCGGAATCAGCCGGAGCCGGAACGAGAAGACCTGGATCAGCATGATGCCGAGCCAGAAAGTCGGCACCGAGATGAACAGCGCCGGCAGCGCCTGAAGTGCATTACGGAGGAACGCGAACCGCGTCAGCGTCGACAGGAATGCCAGCGCCACGGCGATTGCCAGGGCGAGGGTCAAACCCAGTGTCGCGAGCCGCAAGGTTTGTGGCAGGTTGGCGGCAAGCAGCTGGCTGACCGGGACGCCGGCGTGCACCGAATAGCCGAAATTGCCGGTGACGAAGTTGGCGATGGCGGCAAAGTACTGGAGGATAACTGGCGTGTCCGAGCCATAGGCTGCCTGGATTTCGGCGATCTGCGCCGGGCTGAGGCCCAGTTCGGGGCTGAGAAACTTGATCAGAACGGCATCGCCCGGGAGGGCCTGCAGCAGCACGAAGCTGACGGTGAACGCCAGCCACAGCACCAGCAGGGCTTGTCCGATGCGGCTGAACACGTAGCGTTGCATGAGGCGCGTTCCTTTGAGGGTTGGGGCTGCCCGTCGACCGAGCAGCCCGGGCGCCGGATCAGCGAGCGACCCACACATCGTAGAAGCGCGGCCGACCGACAGCTTCGAAAGCGAGGCCGTGGACGTAAGGCGCAGCAGCAAAAGCCTGCGGTTCCTCAAAGATCGGGATGGCATAGGCCTGGTCGAGCACATAGGCCTGCACCTCGCCGGCAATCGCCAGACGCTTTGCGGTATCCGGCTCCGACGTCAGGGCTTCGAGCAGGCCATTGAGCTTGTCGTCGACGAAGCTTTTGACCTTGTCGCTGCCGCCCCCGAGCTGCCGCAGCACGTCGCGGTTTTTCGGATAATACTGGCTCTTGATGACATCGACATCGGCGCGTCCGACCATCGCCGGGGACACCGGGGTCTTTAACGGATCGAGATCGTCGACGGTGCGACTACCGGAATCGCCGGCCAGCACCTCGAGCTTGACGCCGATCTGCAGCCATTGCTGGGCGACCAGCTGCAGGGTTTCCTTGTTCTGCGGCTGGGGCAGTGACTCATAGGCGCTGAGGATCAGCTCGACGCCATCCTTCTGGCGCAGCCCGTTCGGCCCGATCGTCCAGCCGGCCTCGTCAAACAGCTTGGCCGAGAGCGCGGGGTCGAAGGTGAGCTTGTCGGAAAGATCGACATAACCGAGCGCCGTGGAGGCAATGATCGAAGAGGCCTGCGGGTAATTTTCCGAGAACAGCGTCGCGACGATTTCGGCGGCATTGGTGGCGTGCAGCAGGGCCTGGCGGACGCGGACATCGGCGACGAGCGGATTGTCGGGGCGGAACACCACGCTGTTGTTCACGCCGCGGGTCGGTGGTGCAAAAATCTGGAAACCGGCGGCTTCCACCTGTGGCTCGTCATAGGCCTGCACCTGCCGGATGACATCGGCCTGGCCGGCGAGGAGACCGCCGATGCGGACACTGTCTTCGGGCGTGATCAGGTATTTGATCGCGTCGAGATGCGCCCGGCCCTGATGCTCGAACCCGGGAGCGGCCCAGTCATAATCGGCACGCGCCGTCAGATTGAGTTCGCGACCGATGACTTCGCTCGTGACGACGAACGGACCCGACCCGATGATCTTGGTGGCATCGCCGAGCTGATCGAGCGGCAGAGCGAGGGTCGAAGCGGCGACCAGTCCCGACCCGATGACCGAAGTGCCCTGCAGGAAGCCAGGGGACGGTGCCTTGAAAAAAAATTTTACGGTCAGCGGATCGATGACCTCGCTGCGTTCATAGTTGTTGAGGACTTCCGAGACGGGCTGTTTGAGGTCCTTGTTGCCGAGGCCGAAGGTATCATAATTGGCCGCGACCGCCGCGGCATCAAGTGGCGTGCCGTCGGAGAAGGTGACGCCGGGCCGGATTTTGAAGGTGTATTCAGTGGCGTCGGCGTTCACCTCCCACGACTCGGCGATCCACGGTTCGATCGCCAGCGTTTCCGGGTTCTGCCAGGTCAGTTTGTCGGTGATCTGGTTCAGCACGCCGCCATTAGGATAAAATCCGCCGGCCGGAGGGTAGAGGATCGTGTGGGCCTGCTGTTCGAGGTAGATCAGCGTGCCCCCCGCCACGGGAGTATCCTGTGCGAACGCCGGAGCGCTGAGGAACAGCAGGGCGGCGAGCGCGAGGGCGCTGCGAGCCGGCCTGACAATGACGCGTCGTGTGAGCAAGATAAAGATCCTTTCATTGCCCGCGCTGCTGGCCAGTGACGAAGCCGTCGCAACGCATCGCTCCATTGTAAGGACCATGATGGGCTCCGCAATCTAGTCTATAAAATTAATAGACTATAAGAACGGGGTGTCGCGCAATCGGCTCGTGCCAAACTGGCGCAGTTGGCAAATTTTGGCTCCGGTGCCCTTTGCAATGCGGCTCATCACGCGAGCGCCTGGAATGAAATTGTTCTGGATGAACCAATTGAGGCCAGATTAAGAATTCAGTTCCTGAAATGCGTTTTCAACGCACTGGTTTTCTAATTGGTGAGCGTCTCCCACAATCCTCTTACTCGACAGAATTAGTAGATTAAAGCTAGGTTGTGGTTCTGGTTGACGCAGCCGCGTCGGTCAGCTGCGTCACGCAACCTCAGAGAATCCCATGTCCTTGTCTCGCCGCTCACTGTTGACCGTCGCCGCTTTCGGCGCTGCGACGCTGGCGCTCCCCGCCGCGGCCCAGGCCGTTGATCTCCGCATCGGCTGGCAGCCGATCGTCGAGCCGAGCCGTGTGCCGCAGGCCGATGGCGCCTATGAAACCGCCACTGGCGCGACCATCACCTGGAACCGCTTCGAGGGTGGCGCCGACGTTATCGCCGCGATTGCCTCCAGTTCGATCGACATCGGCTATGTCGGCTCCTCACCGCTAACCGTCGCGGTTAGCCAGGGCTTGCCGATCGAAACCATTTTCGTCGTCGGCAACATCGCCGAGGCCGAGGCGCTGGCCGTCAAGGGGATCACCGATCCGGCCGAATTGGTCGGCAAAACCATCGCCACCCCGTTCGTTTCGACGGCCCACTACAGCCTGCTGACGGCGCTTGCGCACTGGAACATCGATCCGGCGTCGCTGCAGATCGTCAACCTCCGTCCGCCCGAGATTGTCGCCGCTTGGGAGCGCGGCGATATCGATGGTGCGTATGTGTGGGATCCGGTGCTGACCCAGATCAAAACGACCGGCGGCACAGTTCTCGCCGATTCGGCCGCAGTCGCCGAGTGGGGTGGCCCGACCTTCGATGCCTGGATTGTGCGCAAGGAATTCGCCGAGCAGCATCCAGAGATCGTGCAGGCTTTCGTGACCGTCACCGCCGACGCCTATGCCGCCTATCTCGCCAATCCCGCGGCCTGGGACGCGGCATCCGCCGAAGCCGGCAAGATCGCGGAACTCTCGGGCGCCAAGGTCGAGGATGTCCCGGCGCTGCTCAAGGGTTATGTGTTCCCGTCGCGTGAGCAGCAGGCGAGTGCCGACTTCCTCGGCGGCGGTACCGCAGCGGCGATCGCCGCGACGGCCAAATTTCTCGTCGCGCAGGGCAGTATCCCGGCGGCGCTTGACGATTACTCGCCCTACGTAACAACGCGGTTTTTCGCGCAGTAAGGTCTTGCGGACGGCTCCCCTGTGTCGTTCGCGTCTGCCCCGCCGTCCGTTCCTTCCGGGCGGCGGGGTGTTTTACCGGTGAACCATGAGCGACCTGCGCCTCGATACCGTATCCTTCGCCTATGGCGGCAAGAGCCGGGAGACCCTGATCCTCGATCGGGTCAGCCTGTCGATCGCGTCCGGCCAGTTTGTTGCCGTGCTCGGCCAGTCAGGCTCGGGCAAGACCAGTCTGCTCAACCTCGCGGCCGGGTTCGAGACGCCAACCGCCGGCACCGTTTCGATCGACGGACGCATCGCTTCGGGTCCATCGGCCGACCGGGCCGTGGTGTTCCAGGACGATGCCCTGTTCGTCTGGCTCAATGCCCGGGACAACGTCGCTCTCCCGTTGCAGCTCAAGGGCATCGCCGCACCCGAGCGTCGGCGCCGTGCCGACGCGTTGCTCGCCAGTGTCGGCCTCGCGGGCGACGGCGACAAGTCGATCTGGACGCTGTCGGGCGGCATGCGGCAACGCGTCGGCATCGCCCGGGCGCTCGCTGCGGAGCCCAAATTTCTGCTGATGGACGAGCCACTCGGCGCACTTGACGCCATGACCCGCGAGCGCATGCAGGAATTGCTGCTGCAGGTCTGGCACACCAGCCGGACCGGCGCCCTCCTGATCACCCACAGCGTCGAGGAGGCTCTGTTCCTCGCGACCGAAATCATCGTCCTCGCGCCGCAGCCGGGCCGCATTGTCCTGAGGACCGGCGTCGCGTTCGGCGCCCGCTTTCTCGCCGGCGAACCGGCGCGACGACTGCGCTCGGAACCCGGGTTCATCCTGGCCCGCGAAACGCTGCTGGCCGCCATTCATGGCGAAGCAACCGCTGTCGCAGCATGACGGCGGTCGAGCCGACCGTCATCCTGTCAAAGCCAAAGCGGCCGCCCCGGCTGCGGCTCGAACTGCGGCCCTTTGTGCCGTTCGGCGTCGCGACCGCAGTGGTCACCGGCATCGTCATCCTCTGGCACGTGGCCAGCAGCAGCGGCTGGGTCTCGCCGGTGTTCCTGCCGACACCGGAGCGTGTCGTACAATCGTTCTTTGCCCTGATGGTCCGCGGCTATGTGGGCTCGACGCTGTTCGAGCATGCCGAGACCAGCCTCTGGCGCGTCCTTTCAGCGCTGTTCTTTGCCACCCTGTTCGCCGTTCCGGCCGGACTGATCGTCGCCACCAGCCCGGTCGGTCGGGGGATGCTCGATCCGGTCATCGAGTTCCTGCGGCCCCTGCCGCCGCTGGCCTATCTGCCGCTGGTGATTATCTGGTTCGGTATCGGCGAGCCGGCCAAAGTGCTGGTCATTGCGCTGTCGATGATTGCTCCCATTGCGATTTCGACGGCAACCGGGGTGCGTTCCGCCACCGACAGCCAGATCAACGCCGCGCGGGCCTTCGGTGCGAGCCGGCTGCAGGTGCTGCGCCACGTGCTGCTGCCGACGGCATTGCCGTCAATCCTGACCGGCATCCGTATTGCGCTCGGTGCCGGTTGGACGACGCTGGTGGCTGCCGAACTCGTCGCCGCCGCCCGGGGCCTTGGCTACATGATGCAGTCGGCGGCGCAGTTCCTGGTCACCGACATCGTCATCGTCGGCATCCTCGTCATCGCCGCACTATCCTTTGCCTTCGAAGCTATCCTCCGCATCATCGAGCGCGTGTTTGTGCCGTGGTCGGGCCACCGCTAACCCGGCGCTTCAGCAAGCCACGGACGAGCACTACCCCTGCCGGTTAGCCGGCGGAGAATATTTTCTCGCGACGGCCGGCAACAACACTCCCATTCGCATTTTCCATGCAAATCGATAGTCTTATATCTCGATAGAATTGGTAGAGTATCGTAAGGTTCGCCACTTCCGCCCGGGCGGGAAGCGACGCTGCGCCCGCCAATGAGAGACCATGATGAACGCGATTTTCAAGAGACTGCTGGGCGCCGGCCTCGTGACGGCGTCGCTGCTGGCCGGGCATGCTGCGATGGCGCAGACCGCGCTCACCGACTACAAGATCGGTTTCCAGAAAACCGGCCTGCCGGTCGTGGCGCAGCGCCTCGGCACTATCGAGACAGCGCTGAAGGCACAGGGCATCGCTGTTACCTGGGTCGAATTCCAGGCCGGACCGCCGCTGGTCGAGGCACTAAACGTCGGCGCCATCGACGCCGGCTGGGTTGGCGACGCGCCGCCGATTTTCGGTCAGGCCGGCGGCGCCAACATTGTTTACGTCGCGGCGCTGCCCTCGAACGGCGCGGGTGAGGCAGTGTTCGTCAAGGACAGTTCGCCGATTGCCACCATCGCCGATCTCAAGGGCAAGAAGGTCGGCGTCGGCAAAGGCACCAGCGCCAACAATCTGCTTATTGCCGCGCTGCAGCATGACGGGCTCGCCTATACCGACATCGAGCCGGTTTATCTGAGCCCCGCCGATGCCGCCGCGGCGTTCGCCAGCGACTCGATCGATGCCTGGGTCGTTTGGGATCCGTTCTTTGCCATTGCCGAAACCCAGAACCCGACCCGCGTGCTGGTCCGGTCGAGCGACATCCTCGACGTCAACACCTACTTCCTCGCCAATGGCGATTTCGCCAAGGCGCATGGCGACGTGCTGACGACGACCATCGCGGCGCTCGGCGAAGCGGCGGCGTGGGCCGATGCGCATCGCGATGAAGTCGCGGCGGCACTGCATGAAGTAACCGGGGTTCCGCTCGAAGCCCAGACCATCGCCGCCAATCGCGCCAAGTTCGGCGTCTGGCCGATCACCGACGCGATCGTTACGGGCCAGCAGGCGACTGCCGACCGCTTCTTCGACATCGGGCTGATCCCGGTGAAAGTCGTGATCAAGGACGCCGTCTGGACTGCCAACTGATCCTTCCCCGCCCCGGGCCGCGTGTCCCGGGCGTTCTCATTTCGTCGAGGCTTCCATGAGCGAACCGATCAAATTCTTCTGGTTCATCCCGACCCATGGCGATGGCAGCTATCTCGGTTCCACGATCGGTGAACGGCAGCCCGATTTCCGCTATTTCAAGGAGATCGCCCAAGCCGTTGACCGGCTGGGGTTCGAAGGCGTGCTGCTGCCAACCGGACAGAACTGCGAGGAAAGCTGGATCACCGCGACCGGCCTCGCCACAGTCACCGAACGCCTGAAGTTTCTGGTCGCGCTGAGGCCGGGCGTTACCCTGCCGAGCTTCGCCGCCCGCCAGACCGCAGCGCTCGATCGGCTGAGCCATGGCCGCCTGCTGCTCAATGTAGTGGTCGGCGGCAACCCGGTGGAGCTCGCGGGGGATGGCGTGTTCCTGCCGCATGACGAACGCTACTCGCAGGCTGCCGAATTCCTGACCATCTGGCGGCAATTGCTGTCGGGTGAAACCGTCGATTTCGCCGGCAAGCATTATCGGGTCGAAGGTGGTCGCCTCGATCATCCGCCGGTGCAGCGCCCCTATCCGCCGCTGTATCTCGGCGGCTCGTCTGAGGCCGGGATCGATCTCGCCGCCGACCAGTGCGACACGTTCCTGACCTGGGGCGAGCCACCGGCTGCGGTGGCGCAGAAGGTCGCGGCAGCCCGCCGGAGCGCTGAGGCCAAGGGTCGTCGGCTGAACTACGGCATTCGCCTGCATTTCATCGTGCGCGAAACCGAGGCGGAAGCCTGGGCCGCCGCCGATCGGCTGATCTCGAAAGTCTCCGATGCCCAGATCGAAGCGGCGCAGGCGCGCTTCACGCGGGAAATGGATTCGGTCGGCCAGCGCCGCATGGCGGAACTCCACACCGGCCGCCGCGACCAACTCGTCGTGTCCCCCAATTTGTGGGCGGGTGTCGGCCTCGTGCGCGGCGGTGCCGGGACCGCGCTGGTGGGTACGCCCGAACAGATCGCCGAGCGGCTCGCCGAATACCAGGAAGCCGGCATCTCGATGGTCATCGGCTCGGGCTATCCGCATCTCGAAGAGGCGTATCGCGTCGCCGAGTTACTGTTCCCGGCACTCGGACTGCAGGCCTCAAACAAAACCCTGTCGGAAAAGATCGCCAACGAATTCACCGTCGGCCATCACGGCCGCGCTCAACTGGCGGCCGAGTGATGCTGCGTCAACTCCGGGGCGCGGCGATCGGCTGGCTGCTGCCGCTCGCCATCATCTTTGTGTGGGAAGCGCTGTCGCGCTTCGGCGTCATTCGCGCCCATGTGCTGCCGGCGCCAAGCGCTGTCGCGACGGCATTCTGGAAATTGCTGGTGTCGGGCGAACTCCTCGAAAACATCGGCGTCAGCACGGCGCGGGCGCTGGGTGGCCTCGTCATCGGCGGCGCCATTGGCTTTGCCTTGGGGCTGGCCAACGGGCTGTCGATCCGCAGCCGCGAATTGACCGATACGACGCTGCAGATGATCCGCAACGTGCCGCATCTGGCGCTGATCCCGCTGGTCATCCTGTGGTTCGGCATCGACGAGGAGGCCAAGCTGTTTCTCGTGGCGCTCGGGGTATTTTTCCCGATCTACGTCAACACCCTGCTCGGTATCCAGACCGTCGATCCGCAATTGGTCGAGATGGCCAAAACTTATGGCATGTCGCGGCTGGAGCTATTCCGGCGCGTTATCCTGCCCGGCGCACTGCCATCGATTTTCGTCGGCCTGCGCTATGCGCTGGGGATCATGTGGCTGACGCTGATCGTCGCCGAAACCATCGCGGCGCAATCGGGCATCGGCCACATGGCGATGGAGGCCCGCGAGTTCCTGATGCTCGACGTCGTAGTGCTGTCGATCCTGATCTACGCGCTGCTCGGCAAGCTCGCCGACAGCATTGCCCGGCTGTTCGAGCGCCTGAGCCTGCAGTGGCATCCGGCCTATCAGGGCCGGTGACGGGAGATGCGGCATGACTGAATTGACCTTCGGCCAGGGCTTTGCCCTCCGCGACGCCGCAGCGGTGCCGGTGCGGACGGCGCCGGGCCTCGGCTTCAGCTTTGTCGGCGTCGAAAAGCGCTTCGGCGACCAGCGCGTCCTCAACGGCATCGATCTGCAGGTGCCTGCCGGGCAGTTCATCGCCATCGTCGGCAAAAGCGGTTGCGGCAAGAGCACGCTGTTGCGCCTGCTGGCGGGGCTCGATCAGCCAACCAGCGGGATTTTGCGGCATGACGATGTCGCCGCCGCGACCAGCACCCGCATGATGTTCCAGGAACCGCGACTGCTGCCTTGGGCCCGGGTCGCCGACAACGTCGCCGTGGGGCTCAACGGCATCGCATCAGGGGTGGCCGCGCGCGAGCGCTCGCTGCGGCTGCTCGCCGATGTCGGCCTCGCCGACCGGGCCGGGGAGTGGCCCTCGGTGCTGTCGGGTGGCCAGAAGCAGCGCGTCGCCCTTGCCCGGGCGCTGGTCGGCCAGCCGCGGATTCTGGCCCTCGATGAGCCACTGGGCGCACTCGATGCCCTGACCCGGATCGAAATGCAGGGCCTGCTCGAGCGCATCTGGCTCAGCCAGCGCTTTACCGCAGTGCTGGTAACCCATGATGTCGGCGAAGCCGTGGCGCTGGCCGATCGGGTCGTGGTGATCAAGGACGGCGCCATCGCGACCGACCACGCCATCGACATCCCCCGGCCTCGCCGCCGCGGCGCGCCGGAACTGGCAGCGTTCGAAGGGCAAATTCTTGAGGACTTGCTCGGCGTCTGATAAGTTAAAGGTTCCGACCGGAGACCTGCTTGGCCGGCAAAGCGATCCTGAAAGTCCGGACCCATTTACATCACCGGTTCACGTCATAAACGGCGGCACGCAAACCCGTGGTGAACCGAAGAACGTGGGACGCGGGGTCCCATCCCTCCGCAAAATATTTGTTTAATCCGTCGATCTTAGCATTTTTTCTCCGGGCTACCTGTCCTTTCCCCAAAGTTTTTTGCAGCCGGGAAGAGCGCATACCCGGCGGCAATAACGACCAGGGATCCAACGTAACCAGCGACCGCAAACGCGTAGGGGAGCATAGTCATAAGCGTCGACCTGACGAAGACGCCTGCGAGCCGCGCCGCATCATGGCCGTTTCAGACACTACCGGCAAAAGCCACCCGATTGTCGAAGTGACCAAAGCAGCGTTCATTGAGGGACGCTCAGCACGACGTTTCCGCGTTTTCTCCCGGTATCGACATAGGCATGGGCTTCCGCTGCCAGTGCGAGCGGATAGCTACGGTCGATCACCGGTCTGAAGGCGCCGGTCCTGGCGAGTTCGGCGAGGTCGACCAGATCCGCGATTCCGATTATAGCCAGTTCGGCGATCACCGTCTTGCCGCTGGCCCGTGCCGGGCGTCCGATGCCGAGCACCGTGGCGAAGGACCCAAGAACCACCAGCAGGCGCCCACCGGGCCGAAGAACAGTTTCGCAACGGCTAAACGGGGCGCTGCCCGTGGTGTCGACAATTACGTCCCAGCAACGCCCCGACTGCGCGAAGTCGTCTTTGGTGTAGTCGATCACGCTGTCCGCGCCGATCGAGCGCACCAGTTCGACATTGCCGGTGCTGCACACACCGGTCACCTCGGCGCCAAGGTGCCTGGCGATTTGCACGGCCGCCGTCCCGACCCCGCCAGACGCGCCGACGATCAGCACCTTGTCTCCGGGCTTGATGCCGATCCGGTCGCGCAGCGGGCGCAGCACCGTTGTGCCCCCGAACGACAATGCCGCCGCTTCATCAAACGACAGGTTTGCGGGTTTGAGCGCGACCAGGCCGTTCGCCGGCATCGTCCGATATTCGGCATGCGACCCGTACTTTGCCCCTGGAAAGGCGAACACTTCGTCGCCGACCTTGAATCGCGTTACCTCATTGCCGACTGCCTCGACGACCCCGGCGAGTTCGGTTCCAAGAATCGGTTGCCGGGGGCCGAACAGACCGAACACCAACCGCCCCATGAACCCGAAACCCGGCGGAAGGGTGAGGCTGCGGGCGCGCCAGTCTCCGGACGTCACGGTCGTGGCCCGAATACGGATCAGGACTTCATCGGACTTTGCCACAGGCTTTGGCATTTCGGTCATGGTGACGACGTCCGGCGGTCCGTAGCGGTGGTAGGTCATAGCTTTCATAGCAGCAATCCTGGCATGCGCGATCGATCACGGCGGGCTTCACCGAGGCGTGGATGGCGCTTCATGGAGAGAAATGAGCGACCCATGGCGAGGCCGCCCGCGGTAATTGTCGCAACTCAGGCGATCGTCGCGACCGGTTGCCTCGGTGTTCTGACGCCAATGACCAGCAGGTAAAGCACCATCCAGATTTCGGCCACGGCGCATGGGATCACGACGAAGCCGTGGATCATCGAGCCAAAGTCCGGGAAGAGTAACGCCGCCATGACGTCGATCAAGTAGCAGACAGCTCCGAGGATCAGGACACCGGCTAGGACTTTTGGAAACAGCTGAGATTTGTAGGCCAAGTAACCGAGCGGCGCCAACCACAGGCCAAAGAAGATCTGGGCGATGAGCAGCCCATAGTGCTGCATGTCGAGGAGGGTCATGATCAGGGCATTGGCGCCGCTTGTGCTCAAGGCTGTCGCATAAGATGCGTCTGTCGCAACCTGCAGAGCCTCAAACAGGAACACCGCGTTAAGGCTGGCGATCGCGACGGCAATAGCAACGAAAGCGACCATCACCCGCGCAACGCCGGGCCGTACATGCTTGAGCATCCCGTAAAGGGTTAGAGCAAGCACGATGAACAGCACTTGGTTTACCAGATCGGCTACGACGCCAAGGCGCACCAGCCCGGAGTTCGTCGCCACGTTCATTGCGCTCGTCGCCGCATCGCGGGCTGCATACAATTTCGGGCCGACAAAGCCCTGTGCGAAGCCGCCAAAGACCCCGACGCCCAAGTAAAGAGCCCCAGCAATTCTGGCCGTCTTCTTACTGACCCAGACCGCAGCCACTGATGAGTTATCAGGAGCAAGCCGTTCGAAATTCCATGCATTCTGCGTCAAAGTTCCGGTCGTCATGTTTTGCCCCTCGGAGCCAAAGCTCCACTTTGTCCCGACGCGACAATTCGCGCGGAGATGCTGGTCTGTCCGAGCCCCAGGACCCGGTTCATCGATCTGGATTTACTTTCCGGGTGCCCCGGAAGTTGTGTCGCTGTTCAGCGCAGGCCGAGTTCTACGCTGGGGTTCTGCAAAGATAAATTGACCAGAACCGGCAGTCTGCTATCCGTTTATGGATGGATTGGCGGGCAGTGAACTTTGACTGGAACCAGGCCAAGGCGTTCCTCGCCACTGCCGAGGAAGGGTCGCTGTCGGCCGCCGCGCGTGTCCTCAAGCTGTCGCAATCGACCCTGAGCCGGCAGGTCGAAGCGCTCGAGCAGGACCTCGGGCTCGTGTTGTTCGAGCGCGTCGGCAAAAGCTTCGTATTGGCCCCGAGCGGGGTCGAACTGCTCGCTCACGTCCGTGCCATGGGAGAGGCAGCCAACCGCGTGTCGCTTTCGGCGGCGGGCCAGTCGGAGACCATCGCGGGCACCATCTGCATCTCGGCGAGCGAGATTTACGCCGCTCTGGTGTTGCCTGAGATTCTGATCCGATTGCGACAGCTTGAACCAAGCATCGCTATCGAAGTCGTCGCGTCGAACGCTGCTAGTGATTTGCAACGGCGGGAGGCGGATATTGCCATCCGCAATTTTCCCCCGACCCAGCCGGACCTGATTGCTAGGAAGCTCAGAAATTCCTGCCTTCGGCTGTACGCCACCCCGGACTATCTGGCGCGGCTCGGCAATCCGAAGCTGCCATATGACTTGCGGAGTGCCGAATTCATCAGCATCGACAGCTCGGGCATGTTCCTTAAGGGACTTAACGCCCTCGGCCTCAACCTGACCGAGCGGAACTTTCCAATCCTGACCGAGAACATCCTCGTGATGTGGGAATTCGTCAAAGCGGGGCTGGGCATCGGCATTCTGGACGATGTGTTCGGGGACGCGGAGCCACGGGTTCAGCGCGTGCTGCCGGAGTTCGAGCCGCTGGTGCTGCCAGTCTGGCTCGTGGTGCACCGCGAACTGAACACCAGCCGTCGCGTTCGGCTGGTGTTTGATCTGCTGGCGGAGGAATTGGGCCACGCCTGAGCCCGGGCTGGGCATGTGCATGACCCAGCGGCTCACTTCGCCACCGGTGAGCGATTATCGACCCGGCCGTAGGCCTCGGCACTGAAGCCCTTGAAAAACAGCCAGAACGGCAGGGCGAGTTCGAACAGGGCGCCCGGGATCAGCAGCATGTCGCCGATAGGGAAGCCAAAGAGTTCAGCGATGACGCCGGTGAGCAGGGCGACATAGCCAACCAGCGCCCAGCCGGCGAAGACGCGGGGGATCAGCTTGACGCGGAACCCGTAGAACCACAGCGATAAGCTTCCGAAGGCGAGCGAGAGTTGAGCGAGCTGGTAGGCGTTTTCGTTCGACTGGACGAGAAGCGAACCCATTGCGGTGGCCCAGCCGACACTACCACCCGCCGCATCGGCGACGTACGGACCGAGCGGGACGATCAGCAGCAGGCTGAGCACACCGATAAAGAACATGACCACCGAGACGATCTGCGCGGCGAGGTAAGTCAGCGCCGTCGAGCGCCCATGCTCCCCGAGGATGGGGAAGAACACTACTGCCCGCCACACATCGGTGATGATCGGCAGCAGCATGAGGATGCCGCCCAGCACGAGCGTCGTTTGGTGACTGGCGACGGTCGCGAGAAAGTCGGGGGCGCCGACAACCGACGACACCAGCGCAAAGCCCGTGCCATAGAACAGGAAGCCTAACAGGAACAGGGCGCCAATCAGCCGCGAATGAGCCATCCGCTGGTCTGGCTGGCCTGCAGTTTTCGAGCCGAGGGTTGCCGGCGCAGCTTCCCTGAAATCGGCAGTAAGAGTGGAGGAGATCATGGCAGTCCTTCCGAGCAAAAGCTCGTCGCTTCCCGCCGCGACCATTCGCGTGGGATCTTGATTGGGGGCGGGGAAGTGAGGCTTCGCTGTACTCGCTAAGCTGCGAAGCCAAGCTGCGCGGGAGGTCTATCCAGGTCCGTGCATGGCGATTTACTAGCGCGAGCCGGTGTCGGGATACATTGACCAGTTGTGTCCATTTGATATGCATTCATGCATGGATTGGCGCTCGGTGAAGTTCGACTGGAACCGGGCGCGTGCCTTTCTCATCACGGCCGAAGAAGGTTCGCTCTCGGCAGCGGCGCGGGCGCTCGGCATGGCGCAACCGACGCTCGGACGGCAGGTCGACGCGCTTGAGCAAGAGCTCGGCGTGGTCCTGTTCGAACGCGTCGGCCGCGGTTTCACGCTCACCCCCAGCGGGCTCGACCTGCTCGATCACGTGCGGGCCATGGGAGATGCCGCCAGCCGGGTGTCGCTGTCTGCGGCGGGCAATGCCCAATCGATTGAAGGCACGGTCCGGATCACTGCCAGCGAGGCGCACGCGGCGATCCTGCTACCGCCAATCCTCGCGAAACTACGCCGGTCCCATCCCGGCATTCGTATCGACATCATCGCCTCGAGCGTCAGCAGCGATCTGCGACGCCGGGAGGCCGACATCGCGGTGCGGAACTATCAGCCCACCGAGCCTGACCTGATCGCGAAGAAACTCAGAGACATTCCCGCTCGGCTGTATGCAACTCCCGCCCTGATCGAGCGGCTCGGTAATCCAAAGCTACCCTACGACCTGCGGCACGCCGAGTTTATCAACATCGACCGGACCGGGATATTCATCAAGGGCCTCAACGCACTCGGCCTGAACCTCACCGAACACAACTTTCCGATTCTCGCGGAGAATTATCTGGTGATGTGGGGGCTGGTGAAGCACGGGCTGGGCATCGGAATCCAGGACGGCGTTATCGGCGACTGTGAGCCTATGGTTCGTCGCGTGCTGCCCGAGCTCGAACCGCTGGTCTTCTCGATGTGGCTGGTGACGCATCGCGAGGTCAACACCAGCCGGCGCATCCGCGTCGTCTTCGACCTGCTGGCCGACGAGCTCTCCAGGGTCGAATGAAGCGGACGAGGTGTTCGCAGCAGTCGGCGCCCCACGGCGACGTGCGAAAGACTTCGTAGGTGCGGTGCCCAGCAATGGCACAACACCGGTTGCGGTTGGGCGAAAGGAAAGTGCAGTCGCGGTGAGGCCAGTTTCGAGGGGCACAACGTTGGACCAGAAGCGCCCGGCAAACTTGCTGGCATCGACGACGTAGGGGCGGTCGAACAGGAACTGCATCTCGGCGGCCTCGCGGATGAACGGCACAAACAGTCCTAGCGGGCGCGCTGCCCAACTGGGTATGACGGTGAGCTTGAGCGGTACGCCCAAGGCATCGGCGACCATCTGCAGGTGCTGGCGGAGCGTCAATGTCGGGGCCGTTGGCACATGCCAGGCCTGTCCATAGGCGTCGTCGGGGGCATCGAGCAGGGTGATGACCGCCCGAGCATAGTCGGCGACATGCGCCACATCGTGCGGCAGATCGGCATTACCGAGCAGCGTCGCCGTCTTGCCCCGCGCCAGGGCGACAATGGATTCGCTGCCAAGCACCGATTGCACCACCCCGGGTCCGTAGAAATCCGGCGAGCGCACGGCAACTGCCTGCACCCGACCAGCGGCGTGGGCTGCCTGCCAGAGCCGTGTCGCCGCGGCCCGCGACTTCGGCTTCCGGCCATAATCGACCGGTGGCAAATCCTCGGTCAGCGGACCATCCTGCGGGCCGTAGAGATAGAGGTTATCGGCGAACACCAGCCGGACTCCGTGCGCCTCGCAGGCGACGAGCAGGTTCTGCATCGCCAGCGGCCAGCCCTGCTCCCACAGCTTGGAAACGTAGGGCAGGCCGATGGCGCAGACGAGCGCTTCGGCGCCGGCCGTTGCCGCCGTGAGCTGGGCGGCATCCATGATGTCGGCGGCGACGAACCCGGCTCCGGGCGGCATGGATTCAGGCCGTGAGCGCTGGATGATCCTGACGGTCCGCCCCGCGGCAATGAGCTGGGCGACGATCTCCTGTCCCAGGGCGCCATAGCCGATGACGCAGACAGGGGCGGCGGCATGTGTGTCGATCGTGGTCACAATGGTCTCCTGAGTTGAGGGTGGAGGAACTGGCGGCATCAGGCGGGCTGGAAGGCGGTCGCAGCCGGCTGGCGCTTGCCGAGCAGCACCGTGATGCCGAGGATCAGCGTCCAGACGGCCCACAGCGTGTAGCTGATCGAATTGATCAGGCCGGTCAGCGGCACGCCAAACGGCTCGAGCATGCCGGAGACGACACCGATGGCAATGACGACCCCGGCGACGGCGAGGATGGGGTTGGTCCGGAAGATCAGCGCGGCCGTCAGTGCGGTCCAGATCGCGGTGAAGAAGTAGCCGAAATGCTCGCCGACGCCGACGCCAAGGTACTGGTTGGCGGCATCGAACAGCGATACGGCCATCGTCTGCTGCATTTCGGTGGCGCCCGGTGCGACATACATCGCCGCGAGTCCAGGGATCAGCATCACCCAGCGGAGCAGGCCGAGGGCCTGGACCAGGCCAGCCAGCACGCCGGCGCCTATCGACAGCGCGGCGAGGAAGTTATCGCGCTTCCAGAAATGCATCCCAGACGCGATCGCCGCGCCAGTCATCAGCAGTGACGCCAGCATCATGGCGTACCAGTAGAGGTGCAGGTCCGCGCCTGCCGTGGCAAAGCGGGTCAGCACTTCGCCCGCCGGATGCCGCAGGATATCGGGATATTCGAAGGTCATCTGCAAGCCGGTAAAGCCGGCGGTAAAAATCAGCGGGATGGCGACGAGCAAGGCGCCCGCGGTGCGGGATTGAGTGGTCATGGCGAATTACCTTTGAGGTGTGGGGTGAGGAGGCGCCGGAACAGCCGGACGCCCTGGTCCATGTCGGCCTGGCTGAACTCAGCCCCGCCGGTATCCTTGAAGACGAGCCAGAAATCGCCGACCAGCCAGAGCAACTGGACGAGGTCATCGAGGGCTGCGTCGTCGCCGATCGGCGTCAGGACGCCTGCGTCGACGAAGAGGTTGATGAGGAACCTGGTGTTGCCGATGCCGCCCGCCCGGTTGGCCCGATAGGCTGCGGCAAGTTCGGGGTCGGCATTGAGCAGCAGCGTCAGGTCGCGAAAGAAGAACCGGTAACGCGCCTGAATTTCGAAATTGCCGGCCACCATGGCCTCCATCATCGGGATGCTGGGCATGGTGGCGGGCGGCACGGCGTAGTTGACCGCCCATTCCCCCGCGATCCGGGCAAACAGCTCGCGGACGATCTCCGCCTTGTTGCGGTAGTGGTAGTAGAGATTGCCAGGGCTCATGCTGAGCGCCTCGGCGATATGGTTGGTGGTGACGTTGGCCGTCCCCCGCTCGTTGAAAAGCGCGAGGGCAGCGTCGAGGATGCGTGATTTGGTGTCGGTGGGCACTGTTAGATCCGTTAGAGTTTTTGCTCTAACCGATGCATTAGAGTTTATGCTCTAAAGCGTCAAGGGCCGCAGCGAACTATTTTTAGCTGCCCCCGCCCATGGAGTGTGAAGTGCTTCTCGGCTCCAATTCGAGGCTGTGGAGCTAGCGACCACGGTGCCTTTGCAGCGAGTAGAACGAAGATCTAAAACTCATCGAAAACAGAGGGTCCAATCCAGGTCCAAGGCACAACCTACGAAAAACGGCCTAGGCTCTCTACGCCGTCCCCAGAGCCTATTTCTCGAAACCGAACTGAGTTAGTTGCTCGCGTACCTCGGCGATCACCTCGTTGATTGCATCGACGACGATCTCAGGCTGCGCGATATGAATTCCGTGAGGGCTGGTATCGGCGACGATCAGTTGACCATTGGTGCTGAGCGTCGCCATGGCACGCTGCGCTTCTGGCCAGTTGGGCAAGTTGCGCAGGCTTTCGCCAGCCGCAAGGACCACCAGTGGCATCGAGCCAAGCTTGGGACCTGCCAGGACCGCATCGTCAGCGGTCCGGGCCAGCCCTTCGGCGGTCGTCTCTGCAATGGCGTCAGGCTGCGTCTGAGTCAGCACCATTTCGGTCGCGAGGGCAGGTGGGACCAGTGGTTCACCG
>JAQGJK010000006.1 GCA_028290665.1 Devosia sp.
AGATGGTATTCCCATCGTGCTGACGGTGTGGCGGCAGGGTAAACGCGTGATATGACCGGAATTTTCGTCGCTGTCGTCGGACCGAGCGGAGTGGGCAAGGACAGCCTGATCGACTTTGCCCGCGCGCGCCTCGAAGCCTCTGGCCGCGTCGCCTTCGTCAAACGTGTCGTCACCCGCGAGGCCCATGAAGGCAGCGAAGACCACGACAGCATGGATGTAGACGCCTTCGCCGAGGCCGAGACAGCCGGCCGGTTTGCCCTAAATTGGGACGCGCACGGCCTGCGCTATGGTCTTCCAATTGCTCTTGAAGATGATCTCGAGGCGGGCAGGGCGGTCGTCGCCAATCTTTCCCGCGCGGTCATTCCGGCGCTGCTCGAGCGCTACCCTGACGCCCTCGTGGTATCGGTGACTGCCGATCGCGACGTCATCGCCCAGCGCCTCGCCAATCGCGGCCGCGAAACCGAAGAATCCATCCAGCGCCGCCTCGGTCGCAGCGTCGGCGACCGCCTGCCGGCCAGCACGATCCGCATCGACAATTCCGGCGACCTCGCCACCGCCGGCGAACAGTTCGTCCGCCTGCTGCAGGACGTCACCGCACCCGTCCGAGCCTAGACCACCAGTTCCATCCGCTCCGCCGGAAACCGGCTCAGCGCATAGGAAATCGGCACACCATCCGCATCGACATCAACTGCCTCCGACACCAGCAGGATCGCCCCCGGCGCCAGCCCTAGCAACTGCGTCTCCTCAACATCCGCATGACGGGCCGAAATCCGGGTCGAAGCCCGCGCATAATCTTCGATTCCGTAGCTGGCGAAAGTCTCCGTCGTTGACCCAAGCCGCGTGATCCGCTCGGCAAAATCGGCAAAACGCCGATACGGCAACCAAGTGGTCGACCGCGAAATAGCCACTCCGTCGGCCAGCGACATGCCCTCAAGCCGCACCACTTTGGACGTGTTGCGTATATCTAGAGCCTTCGCCACCGTAGCCGTTGCATTCTCCAGCCGGTTGCTGATGTTAACCGAGGCCAGTGACGATGCCTGGCCTTTCAGTCCCTCGCGAAATCGCGTTCGCTTTCCAATGGGATAGCTCAGCCTCCTGGCATTGCGCACGAAGGTGCCTCGACCCTGTTCTGCCCCCACTACGCCCTCATCCGCCAGCACCGCTAGCGCCCGCCGAACCGTGTGCCGGTTGGCGGAAAATCGTTCGGCCAGCGCAGCTTCAGTCGGCAGGCGATCGCCCTCGGCAAGCTTGCCGCCGATGATATCGAGCCGGATGGCATCGACGATGCGGCGCCATAAGGCGACCCCGCCGGATACGTCTTTCAAAACTGTCATTGCATTTTCACACGAGGAGCGTAGGACCGGATTCAGGACAATAGTTGTCTAATACATTAGACAAATTGAGGCAAGCATGCAGACGCAAACTTCCCTTCCAAATACCGCCAGAAAAGCCGCGCTCGACGTTTTGGCGGCCGCCCCATCAAAAGCATTGGCCGAACTTTGGGACGCCTGGGCCGACAAGCCCGAGCATTCCAAAGTGCGCGGCCCCGAAGTCGGCCTCGTCATGGTGCGCGGCCGGGCCGGTGGCGGCGGCGCGCCGTTCAACCTGGGCGAAGCGACGGTCAGCCGCGCCAGCGTGCGCATTGTAACGGGGCAGGTGGGGCATGGGTATTGCCTCGGTCGCGATCTCGCCAAGGCCGAGGTGATCGCTGTGATCGACGCGCTGCGGCAGCGCAATGCGGCGCCTGTCGAGGCCCAGATCATCGAGCCCTTGCGCGCACTTGCCGCCAATGCCGACCAAAAGAGCCGCGAAGAGTCCGCAGCCACCAAGGTCGATTTCTTCACCATGGTTCGGGGGGATAACTGAGATGGACAGCACTTTTGAAGGCGGTTTCGCCAATCCGGTGTTCGATGCGCAGACCTCGTTCCGGGCCATCATGGATGCACTGGCCAACCCCGGCACGCCCTGCAAACTGGCTGAAACCGCGTTAGCACAGGTGCCGCTCAAGGTCGAATTGGCTAGCACACTGTTAACGTTGAGCGACGCCGATACCCACATCTGGTTGTCCGAAACGCTGCGCACCGAACCCATCGAGGCTTTCATCGCCTTCCACACCGGGGCCCCGCTAACGCGTGATCCGGCCAAGGCGACCTTTGCTCTGGCGGCCAGTGTCGAAGAGCTGCCGCGCTTCGACCAGTTCAATCTCGGCACCCAGGAATATCCCGATCGCTCCACCACCATCGTACTCGCTGTCCCGTCACTAACCGGTGGCGCCGACATCGTGCTGCGCGGGCCGGGGGTCAACGACCACTGGCATTGTAGCCCCGCCGGACTGCCCGAGGATTTCCTCATCCAATGGGCTGACAACCGAGACCTGTTCCCTCGCGGCATCGATCTGCTGCTGGTGGCCGACGGCCATGTGATGGGCCTGCCGCGCTCGACGCGCATTTCGGAAGGACACTGACATGTATGTAGCCGTCAAAGGTGGCGAAGCCGCCATTGCCAACGCCCATGCCCTGCTG
>JAQGJK010000008.1 GCA_028290665.1 Devosia sp.
CACATAAACCATGCGGGACCACCCGCGACGAGTCCAACACCTCGCCCGGCCGCTTCTCTACCCAGCACCCCGAGACCGGAAGGTCGGCGGTGGCTTCGGGGCGTCTTCGAGGAAAATCGCGCCATGGCCACGCGCAAAGCATATCCCGTGGCAATAATGGAACAATTCGGCTCATCGCTCCTTTTACATCACGCCCTGCACGGGCCTAACAAGGGAAGCGTCAAATGGGAATTCTCTGGACCATCATTATCGGCTTTATCGCCGGCCTCATTGCCAAATTCGTCATGCCCGGGCCCAATGAGCCATCGGGCTTTATCATGACCACCATCCTCGGCATCGTCGGTGCCTTCGTCGCTTCGTACCTTGGTCAGGCGCTCGGCTGGTACCAGCCAGGTGAAGGCGCCGGTCTAATCGGTGCCGTTGTCGGTGCCATCATCGTGCTGTTCATCTGGGGCATGATCGCTCGTCGCCGGGCCTGACCGCCGCCCTCGTCAACAACAGGAGGCCGACATGGCCAATAATGCAATGCCATCGATGATGGCCCTTCTCGGTCTCCTTGCTGTGGCCGGGTATCAGAATCGCGACAAGCTCGCCGGCGCTGTCAAAGGCATGCAGTCCAATGGCGGCGCTGCGGGCGTCGCCGGGAACAACCCGGTCCAGGATGGGCTTGGTGGTCTGATGTCGAGCCTCGGTGGCCTGTTCGGTGCCGGTGGCGCGGCAGGCGGACTGAGCGGCGGCTTCAATGACTTGCTCGGCAGTTTCAAGTCAGCCGGGCATAGCGAGGTTGCCGATTCCTGGGTCACTCCAGGCGTCCCGACTCAAGGCCTGACACCAGATCAGGTGGCGCAGGCCGTTGGTGAAAATAACCTGTCGGAACTGGCGACTCGGACGGGTCTGTCCCGCGATGAACTGTTGCAGCGGTTGTCTAAGTCGATCCCGGAGACCGTCGATCGCCTGACTCCCGACGGGCGGATGCCGACAGATGAGGAACTTCATCGCAACCTGATGCCGAGCTGATTACTACTGCATAGTCGAAAAAGCCGGGGTCATCGCCCCGGCTTTTTCATGTCGGACGTGACACCAATTGTCGCCGACGATTGCCGGTCTCTTCCTGCCGCCATTCGGAGAGACGCACAGGTCAAGTTTAGCCAGCCTGTCCCTCCGCCAAAGGGTGGGTGCTTGCGGCCTCTACTCAGGCGTGACTCTTTTTCAACCCTTTTTCCGTCGTGCTGTGCTAATGTGCAAGGCGCGGTAAGTCCCGCACAACGACCTGCCCGGCACCCGTCGGGCGGCGTTACTGCCGAGGACAGACCTTGCAACAGTCAAAATCCATCGCCGTGCCGCTCAATCGGAAAATGCGCAAAAGCGTGACGATCCAGCCGGCGCCCCGCGCGCCCGACGAAGCAGAAGACCTGGTAGATTTCGTGCTCAAGCGCGCGGCACGCCCGACCGTCGCTGCTCCGACGCATCGCTATCGTATCGGCGAGCGCCTGGCGATGAATGGCGGCGGTCGCTCCGTGGCCCGGTCCGGCGCCTTCTGCAAAGTTGTCGCGACCTTGCCGTTCGAGGGTCACGGCTCCCTGCTGTATCGGGTCCGCAGCGAGACCGAGCAGTTCGAGCGTGTGGTTTCCGAGATCGACCTCAGCAGGAAGTCTGAGTTTACCACTTGAACTTGTGATCGGGGTGGCGCATGTAAGGGCATACGCTTCGCTCCCGTCACTTGCTATCTGACGGCCCGGCTTGCCGGCCCATTGGCTAACTTCTGATAATTGTGAACGTCGCCGGCAGCATGTTGCTACCGGAATTCACGTGTTCCCCGTGTAATCGTTTCTTGCCATTTCGGCAGACATCGCGGACGGAACGCTTCTCAGAAAGAGGTCTACCATGGTCGACGGCACCGTAAAATTCTTCAACTCCACCAAAGGCTTCGGCTTCATCCAGCCGGATAATGGCGGCAAGGACGCTTTCGTTCATGTCACCGCTCTCGAGCGTGCCGGCATCTCCGGTCTCGCCGAAGGCCAGAAGGTCAGCTACGAACTCGAAACCGGCCGCGACGGCAAGCAGTCCGCGACCAATCTTTCGGTCCGCTAAGCTTTTCTGCCACGCGGCAGAATTCGGAAAGGGCCCCTCGCGGGCCCTTTTTGCTGTCTTCGATTCTGGGCCTGAGCAAATCGCCAGACTCATCAAATGAAATTTTGAAGCGACCTCTTGAAGTTGTGGGCGAACGAGGGCATTTCTTGCCCATACGCTTCGCTACCGTCTCCAGCGCTATCTGACGTCCCGGCTTGCCGGCAATTGTCGATCTCCTGAGAAATGTGAACGTCGCCGGTCGGCATGTTGCCATCCGGATAACCACCGTCCCAAAATCGGGACGTTGCCACAGAAAGAGATCGCAATGATCGAAGGCACCGTAAAATTCTTCAACACCACCAAGGGCTTCGGCTTCATCGAGCCCGTCGATGGCGGCAAGGACGCGTTTGTCCATATTTCCGCCGTCGAGCGCTCGGGTCTGACGACCCTCAATGAAGGCCAGAAGGTCACCTACGAAATCGAGACCGGCCGTGATGGCCGCGCTTCGGCCGTGAACATCCAGCCGGCGTAAGCCTCAGCTATGATTGTTCGGAAAAGGGCCCTTCGGGGCCCTTTTTTATGTCTTGCCCCGCACGATCGCCTCGTCGAAAGCCTGCAGGAAACTGCTCCGGTCACGCGCCGAAAACGCGGCATTGAGCCCCCGGCTCTCCCCCGTTTCGCGCCGGTGCTGATTGAGTTCGCGCATCGCCAGCGCCATGCCGATGGAGCTTTCGGTGAACGGCTTACCGGTCGGCCCCAGCACCACCGCGCCTCGCTTGAGCGCCCGCCCCGCCAGCGGAATGTCCGACGTTACCACGATATCGCCTTCTGTCGCCTGTTCGACGATCCAGTCATCCGCGGCATCGGCGCCCTGCGGGACCATCACAGTGCGGATCATCGGGTCGCGCGACGGTCGCAGCCCGAAATTGGCGACAAAGGTCACCATTACCGAGTGCCGCTCGGCCACGCGGACAACTTCGTCCTTGACCGGACAGGCATCGGCATCAACGAAAATCTGCATCCCACCTCCCTGTGCCCGCCAGCCAGTTCAAACCATCGCACCCGATGCGTCGGGGGCAACTCTATCAATCTTTCACCATCCACGGCAGTTGCGCTATGCTGGACGCACAACGAGGAGAGCGCCGTGGCGGTCCCCATTATCATGACTGTCCCGGTGTTTTCGACGCTGTGCAACGCCGCATTCACCCTGCGACGGCAGGTGTTCGTCTGGGAGCAGCACGTGCCGCCCGAGGAGGAGCTTGACGCCGACGACCTGACGGCGACGCACTTTGTAGCCGTGTCGGAAGGCGAAGTCGCTGGCACGTTGCGGCTGATCGAGCGCGCCGACGATATGAAAATTGGCCGTGTCGCCGTCCATCCCGCCTTTCGCAGTCGCGGTATCGCCAAGGCAATGATGCTGGCAGCGATGGCCCACGCCAAGGCACTGGGCTGCGATCGTTTCTACCTGACGGCCCAAACAGACAAAGTGCAATTCTACGAGCGACTTGGCTATGTCGCTTACGGCGAAGAATTCACCGATGGCGGCATGCCCCATCTGGCGATGAAGACCTACTAGACCAATGCCGCCGATTCTCTACGTCATGGCCGTGACCGTCGAATTCGGGCCATATCTCCGCGCCAGGATCGATCCAGTCATGACCGGCGTCGGACCGGTCGAAGCGGCGATCTCGCTCTCGGTCGCATTGGCGGAACACGCAGCGCGCGGCGCACTGCCGGCGCTGGTTGTGTCGCTCGGGTCGGCCGGCTCGCGGAGCCTCGAACAGACCGGGATCTATCAGGCCAGTTCCGTCACCTACCGCGACATGGACGCCACGGCACTGGGCTTTGCGCCCGGGGTCACGCCGTTCCTTGATCTGCCGGCCGTCCTAACGCTAGGACCAGCGTTGTCGGGAGTGCGCCAGGCCTCACTCGCCACCGGCGCCAGTGTCGTCTCCGGCAGCGCCTACGACGCAATCGAGGCTGACATGGTCGATATGGAAACCTACGCCCTGCTCCGCGCCTGCCAACGGTTCGGCGTCCCGCTCGTTGCCATCCGCGGCATCTCCGACGGGGCAAGTGAACTTGGCCGCCTCGAAGACTGGGCGCAGTATCTGCACATTATCGACGAACGCCTTGCTGCGACCGTCGATCGCATCGAGGCCGCATTTCGCGACGGTGAACTCGACCTCAGCGGCCGCCATTAGCAGCGCGTTCCACTTTGCGGTCGCGGCGGCTGCGGCGCCACAGGGCCAATTTCCGCTGTCCCCACAGGATCAACCGATTGACTGGCCCTCGCAGGAACGGCAGGTCCAGCGCCAGCATCAGCAGCCCCAGCGGCAGCATCCAGATGCCGAGTACCGGAAAAAAACTAAAGATACCGCCAAAAATCAGGATCAGGCTAAGCGGGATACGGATCCACCGGCTAGATGGCCGGCGCACCCAGTCGAGGAAACCCGCGGCAAATGGCAATTTCCGTCCCAGACCCTCGAACAGCCGGTTCAATCGCCGTTGTTCCTTGCCCATGCGGTGCGTCTCCCTCTCCTCGTTGCCGTTCTATCTGGGAAGGGTTTGATGAAAACCAAGGGCGGTCGACGCACAAAGAAAAAGGCGCGGGGATAAGCCCGCGCCTCAAAAACCTCTAACTGCGATCAGTGATCAGGGGGCAGGCGTGACAGCCGGGGCCTCAGCCGGAGCCGTCGCCGGCGGCGTTGTCCCATCGCTCAGCTGCTGGCGCATCTCTTCCGCGCGGTCCTGCAGCTGCTGCTCAAGCGCTGTCGATCCCGTCACTTCCTGCTGGAACTGGTCGAACGTCAGCGAGCTCTCGCCGTCATAGACCGTAGTGAATCCAGCAAGGTTGATCTCGATGGTCAAATCCTGGTTCTGGCGATTCTTAGCAGTCAGCTTCAGCGTCGCGCCGCGCTTGAGCGAGTCCACATAGGCCTCATTGATCACTAACTGCGTCGCGCACGAAGTCGGGTCGCACAGCATGAACGGCACGCGGATCGGCTTGCCGCCATCGATCTGCCAGGTCAGCCCGAACGGCAGCAGCACCCCAAGCGGCACAGCAGCCACGGCGAGCAGGCGGCTCTCCTGGCCTGGATCGTCACGCAACAGGAACGAGCCAATGAACTGCCCGTTGACCAGCACCACCTGGCGCATGATGCAGGCCTTCTCGCCGTTTTCCAGCGGATCGCAAACCTTCAGCCAATTTTCAGCGGGCGTCCGTGACGCGGCGGGATCAGTTGCAGCAGTCGTTGCAGCCGGATCGGCTGGTGCGACTGGCGCCGCGGGATCAACCGGCGCCGCGGGATCAACTGGTGCAGCGGCAGGGTCGGCGGCCGGGGTCTCGGTCGTCGCGGGCGGCGGGGTAGTCTCCTGCGCCAGCGCAGCGGCAGTCGGCAACACGAGGGCGGCCGCGGTCAGGCCGGCGATCAGCAAATTTCTCAGAGTCATCGAAAATCCTTTGGCTCTTTGGCCAGCGCGGCAGCTCGTCCCGCCGCCTTAGCATGGCGCCCTTCAAGGGCTAGATTCAGGCAATAACATGACGCCGTTACCAACCCCTATCATTCTCCCGCTAGCGTTACCGTCGCCGCGTCGGTCCCCGCGAGGCTGGCCATCCGCGTCAGGATCGCCGCGGTGCCGCGCAGTCTCGCCTCGGGGGTCGGCCAGTTACGCGCGAACACCAGCTTCTGGTCGGGCCGCACCCGCACCTGCTGGGTCGGATCACCGACCAAGCGCACGAGGCCGGCCGGGTTGGGGAACTCGTTCTTCCGCAGCGTAATCACCACGCCCTTGGTGCCGGCATCGACCTTTTCGACATTGGCCTGCCGGCACAAAGCCTTGACCAGGATGACCTTGAGCAACGTCTCGACCTCCTCCGGCAGCGGCCCGAAACGGTCGATGAGTTCGGCGGCCGACGCATCGATTTCGCGCGCATCGCTGAGATCGCCGAGGCGCCGGTAAAGCTGCATCCGCAATTGCAGGTCCGGCACGTAATCCTCGGGGATCATCACCGGCATGCCGAGCGAAATCGTCGGGCTCCAGTCGTTGCGATCCTCATAATCGACGGCCCCGGAGCGCAGCGCCGCCACCGCTTCCTCGAGCATCGACTGATACAGCTCGTAGCCGACTTCCTTGATGTGCCCCGACTGCTCGTCGCCGAGCAGATTACCTGCGCCGCGGATATCGAGGTCATGGCTCGCCAACTGGAACCCTGCGCCGAGGCCTTCGAGCGACTGCAATACCCCGAGCCGGCGTTCGGCGGTGTCAGTCATCTTGCGGTCGGGCGGCACGGTGAACAGCGCATAGGCGCGTTGCTTGGACCGACCGATGCGCCCCCGGATTTGGTACAGCTGCGCCAAACCGAAATTGTCGGCGCGATGCACGATCAGCGTGTTGGCATTGGGAATATCGAGCCCCGATTCGACAATCGTCGTCGCTACCAGCACGTCGAATTTGGCGTCGTAGAAGGCGTTCATGATGTCGTCGAGCTCACTCGGCGCCATCTGCCCGTTAGCAACGACGAAACTGACCTCCGGCACCTGCTCGCGCAGGAACTCGGCGATTTCCGGTTGATCCTTGATGCGAGGAACCACGTAGAAGCCCTGCCCGCCGCGGTATTTTTCCCGTAGCAGCGCCTCGCGCACGCTCAGCGGATCGAACGGCGAAATGAACGTCCTGATGGCCAGCCGATCGACCGGCGGCGTGCCCAGCAGCGACAGGTCGCGCACCCCGGTCAGCGCCAGCTGCAGCGTCCGCGGGATCGGCGTCGCGGTCAGCGTCAGGACGTGGACATTGTCCTTCATCTCCTTCAGCCGCTCCTTGTGAGAGACGCCGAAATGCTGCTCCTCATCGATGATCAGCAGCCCGAGATTGCTGAAACTGACCGATTTCGACAGCAGCGCATGGGTGCCAATGACGATATCGACATGGCCGCTCGCCAGCCCCTCCTTGGTCGCCTTGAGCTCGGCGTTCGGCACCAGGCGCGAGGCGTGGCGGACATTGACCGGCAGGCCGGAAAACCGTTCGGTGAAGGTCTTGAAATGCTGCCGCGCCAGCAGCGTCGTCGGCACCACGACGGCCACCTGCCGCCCCGCCAGCGCCACTGCGAACGCCGCCCGCAACGCGACTTCGGTCTTGCCGAACCCGACATCGCCGCACACCAGCCGGTCCATCACCCGACCCGAGGTCAGATCGTCGAACACTGCCGAAATTGCCGTCAGCTGATCCTCGGTTTCCTCGTAGGGGAACCGCGTCACGAACTCGTCATACGCCCCGGACGGAATGCTGATCGGCTCCGCGGTGCTGAGCAGCCGCGCCGCCGCGATCTTGATCAGCTGCTCCGCCATCTCGCGGATGCGCTTCTTGAGCTTGCCTTTCTTGGCCTGCCACGCCGCGCCGCCAAGCCGGTCGAGCGTTGCCCCGGTCTCGTCCGAACCGTAACGGCTCAGCAGCTCGATGTTCTCGACCGGCAGATACAGCTTGGTCTCGCCGGCATACTGGATCTCGACGCAGTCATGCGGTGAACCCTGCACCTCGATCGGCCGCAGCCCGATAAAACGCCCGATGCCGTGATCGACATGCACCACCAGATCCCCGGCAGCGAGGCTCGCGGCCTCGGTCAGCGCGTCCGAGGCCTTCTTCCGCCGCTGCGGCCGGAGGATGCGTTCGCCGAGAATGTCCTGCTCGGACAGCACGACCAGATCCTTGGTCTGGAAGCCGCTGTCGAGCCCCAGCACCACCAGCGCCGTAGTCGCCGCCGAAGTCGTCTCGGCATCGCGCCAGTTCTCGGCGAGCCGCGGATTGGTCAAACCGTGGTCCGCCAGCACCTGCGCCATGCGGTCGCGCGTGCCGTCGGTCCAGCAAGCGATGATGGTCCGTCGCTTGGCGCGGCCATGCTCGCGCAGCTGCGTCACCACCGCCTCGAACAGATTGACGTCCGTCGCCTGCCGTTCCGCGGCGAAAGTCGGCGGCAACCGGCCGCCCGCATCCTCGACCCCCTTGGTTTCCGGCGGCAGGAACGGCGTCAATTGCACCACCGCCGCCCCGGCGAGGTCGAACGCGTCATCCGCGACATGGTACAATTGCTCGGCCGGCACCGGCTTGTACGGCGCCCCGCCACCGGCCTTCTGCGGCGTCAGCCGCAGCTGTTCGCGTGCCTCGTAATAATCGCCGACCTGCTTTTGCCGGTCGGTCATCGCCTCGCGCGCCTGATCGTCGAAATAGAACGGCGCGTCGTCCGTGAAGTCAGCCAGCCGGTCCATGTGATCATAAAAGAACGGCAGCCAGTGCTCGATCCCGGGGAAGCGCTGGCCCGAGCTGATCGCCGCATACAGGGGATCGTCCGCAGTATTGCCGCCAAACGCCGTCGTATAGGTCTGCCGAAAATGCCGGATGGTCTCGTCGTTGAGCAGCACTTCGCTCATCGGCACCAGGTCGATGCGCTTGCGGCTACCGGTGGAGCGCTGCGTGTCCGGGTCAAACGTCCGGATCGATTCGATCTGGCTGCCGAAGAAATCGAACCGCAGCGGCGCCGGAGCACCCGCCGCGAACAGGTCGATGATGCCGCCGCGCACCGCGAACTCGCCCGCCTCGCGCACGGTCGGGACGCGCAGATAGCCATTGGTACCGGCCCAGGCGAGCAGATCGTCGGATTTGACCACTTGGCCCGCAGCGGCCGAAAACGACATCCGGGCAATTACCTGTCGAGGCGGCAGTTTCTGCACGAGCGCATTGACCGTCGTCAGCACCACCGCGCCCTTGGTCGCCTTATCCGCCAGCGCCGACAGCGCCGTCATCCGCGCGGCGATGGTAACGCCATTCGGCGATACCCGATCATACGGCAGGCAGTCCCAAGCCGGCAGCGTCAGGACGGTATGACCCGCCAGCACCTGCTCGAGGATTTCCGCCATCCGCTGCAGCCGTCGTCCGTCCCGCGCCACGAACACCAGCGCCACCTTGGCGTCCGGCTCGTCTTTCAGCCGCTGCTCCACCTGCCGGGCCAGCACGAAGGGCTGCATCCCGTCGGGCACATCGGCGATGATCTTGTCGGGACGGGTCTTGGTCATTGCTGGGCCGCCTGCGCCTGCCGAAAGGTTTTCAGCGCCACGATCGTCGCCGGATCGATCCGCGCCGGCACCATCGCCTGCCCCAGCACCCAGTCGAGCAGGTCCGGATCGGCCTCGTCGAGCAGCGCTTCAAAGCTCTGGAGTTCGGCCGCCGTGAACCGCGGCAGCCGAGCATCGGCGAACGGCCCGAGGATCAGGTCCATCTCCCGCGTCCCTCGATGCCAGGCCCGATAGCGCGCGCGCTTCAACCGCACGGAAATGTCGTCACCGGCTTCTGTTGAAGCAGCCATGATCGGGTGTTCTCGGCACTGTGGGCGAGTTGTTTACGCGCTGTTGCGCCCCGGCTCAACTCCCCGTATCGCCGACATTCACGGGGCGAGGTAAATCCGCTAAAGCAACCGGCATGCCGCGCCCGACCATCCTCGATCCGATGTTCCGCTCGCTGCGTTCGATCAAGGGGATCGGGCCGCAGCTGTCGGCGCTGCTGACCCGGTTTTTTGGCGCGCCCGAGGGGCAGGAGGCGATTGCGCTCGACCTGTTGATGCATATGCCGACCGGGGTGATCGACCGGCGACGGATGAGCGGCATCAGCCACGCCTATCATGGCCTCGTCGCGACCCTCAGGGTCCACATCGACCGGCATCAGCCGCCACCCTCCGGCAAGCCGCATTTGCCGCACCGGGTGTTCGCCCATGACGAAACGGGCGAGATTCAGCTGGTGTTCTTCCGCGCCCAGAGTGGCTGGGTCGAACGCGCCCTGCCCGTCGGCGAGGAACGCTACGTCTCGGGCGAAATCGGCTTCTTCCAGGGCGAAAAGCAGATCACCCACCCCGATTACATCGTCGAAGTCGAAAAATTTGCTGACCTGCCGCTGGTCGAACCGGTTTATCCCCTGACCCACGGCCTGAGCTCGAAGGCCCTGACCAAGGCCATCCGCCAGATCACCAGCGAGTTGCCCATCCTGCCCGAATGGGTCCCGCCGGCGACGCTCGCCGGCCGCAACTGGCCGACTTTCGACGCCGCCATGCGCTCCGTGCACCAACCGGAGACGCCGGAAAACGGCGAGCTGTGGTCGCCGGCCCGCATGCGCCTCGCCTATGACGAATATTTCGCCGGCCAGTTGGCGCTGCAACTCGTCCGCTCGACCATGGTCTCGGCCCGCGGCATTGCCCGCGCCTTTACCGGGGCCTTGACCGATAAAGTTGCTGCCGCCCTGCCGTTCACCCTCACCAAGGGCCAGCGCGGCGCGCTCGACGATATTCGGGCCGACCTCGCCTCGCCCGACCGCATGTCGCGGCTGATCCAGGGCGACGTGGGCTCCGGCAAGACCGTCGTGGCGCTGCTCGCGATGGCGGCAGTCGCTGAATCCGGCGCGCAATCGACCCTGATGGCGCCGACCGAATTGCTGGCCGCCCAGCACTACCGGACACTGAAGCCGCTGGCCGAGGCGGCGGGGCTCGGCATCGTCCTGCTCACCGGCAAGATGAGCGCCGCCGAGCGCCGACCGGCACTGGCGGGGCTTGCCGATGGCAGCATCGCCATTGCCGTCGGCACGCACGCGCTGTTCCAGTCTGGCGTCGAGTTCGCCGACCTCGGCCTGACTGTGGTCGATGAGCAGCACCGTTTCGGCGTCCACCAGCGGCTGGCGCTGTCGGAAAAGGGCCGCACCACCGACCTGCTGGTGATGACGGCGACGCCCATCCCGCGCACCCTCGTGCTCACCCATTTCGGCGACATGGCCGTCAGCCTGCTCCGGGAGAAGCCCGCCGGCCGCCAGCCCATCGATACCGCCGTGCTGTCGATCGGCGATTATCCCCGCGTCATCGAGCGGCTGCAGGCGCGTCTCGCCGAAGGCACGCAGGCGTTCTGGGTGTGCCCGCTGGTCGAGGAAAGCGAGACCCTCGATGTCGTCTCGGCCGAAGACCGGTTCGCCGAACTGCAAAAGCTCTTCGGCACCAGGGTCGCACTGATCCACGGCCGCATGAGCGGCGCGCAGAAGCAGGCGACGATGGGGGCATTCGCGGCGGGCGAGACCCAGTTGCTGGTCGCCACCACGGTGATCGAAGTCGGCGTCGACGTCCCCAACGCCACCATCATGATCATCGAGCACGCCGAACGCTTCGGCCTCGCGCAGCTGCATCAGCTCCGCGGCCGCGTCGGGCGCGGCTCGGCGCGTTCGGCCTGCCTCCTGCTCTACAAAGACCCGCTGAGCGAAACCGCTCGGGCGCGGCTCGACACCATCCGGTCGACCGAGGACGGCTTCATCATCGCCGAGCGCGATCTTGAACTGCGCGGCCAGGGCGATCTGCTCGGCACGCGGCAATCCGGCATGCCCGGCTACCGCCTCGCCGTACCGGACGTCCACCGCCATTTGCTCGATTTCGCGCATGACGACGCGATGGCAGCGCTCACCGCCAACCCCGGCCTCGTCGGACCCGAAGGCGAGGCGCTGCGCACGCTACTGTACCTCTTCCGCAAGGACCTCGCGATCCCGCTGATCCGCGCCGGCTGACTACTCGACCGTCACTGACTTAGCCAGATTGCGCGGCTGGTCGACGTCGGTGCCCATGAATACCGCTGTGTGGTAGGCCAGCAATTGCACGGGGATCAGTGCCAGAATCGGCGCGACGAAACTCGACACCTTTGGGATGACGATCAGGTCGGCGACATCGTGCCCGATATGGCGCGCGCCCTCCTCATCGGTGATCAGGATGATCTTGCCGCCGCGCGCCGCCACTTCCTGCATGTTGGACAGCGTCTTTTCCATCAGCTCGTCCGAAGGCGCGACGACGATCACCGGCATGGTTTCGTCCACCAGCGCGATTGGCCCATGCTTCAGTTCGCCCGCCGCATAACCTTCCGCGTGGATGTAACTGATTTCCTTGAGCTTCAGCGCGCCTTCCATGGCCACCGGGAACATCGGACCCCGGCCGAGATACAGCACGTCCTTGGCCTTGCTCAGCCGTTTGGCGATGCTCTCGATCTGCGTTTCGGTACCGAGCGCCGCCGAAACTGCTGCCGGCAACGCCGTCAAGGCACGCACCAATTCGGCCTCCTGCCCCGCCTTCAGCGTCCCCCGCGCCACCGCCGCGGCGACAACAAGGCTGGCGAGCGCCGTCAGTTGCGCGGTCAGCGCCTTGGTCGAGGCCACCCCGATCTCCGGGCCGCACAGCGTCGGAAACACCACGTGGCTCTCCCGAGCAATGGTCGATTCCGGCACGTTGACGAGGCTCGCGATGTGCTGGCCCTGCGAAGCGCAATACCGCAGCGCCGCCAGCGTATCGGCAGTCTCGCCGGATTGCGAGATGAACAGGGCGAGCCCGTTCTTCTCCACCGGCGGTTCGCGGTAACGAAATTCCGACGCCACATCGACATCGACCGGCAGCCGCGCATAGCGCTCGAACCAGTATTTGGCGATCAGCCCGGCATAATACGCCGTGCCGCAGGCCGATACCGTCAGCCGGCTCAGTTCGGCAAAGTCGAACGGCAGGGTCTCGCGCAGCGCTACTTTCTCAGCCCCCATGTCCACGTAGTGGCTTAGCGTGTGCGAGATGGTTTCAGGCTGCTCGTAGATTTCCTTGGCCATGAAATGGCGATGATTGCCCTTGTCGACCATCAGCGCCGAGGCCTGCGACACCAGCGTTTCGCGCCGCACGATGGCGTCCGAACCGTCGCGGATGGTGACGCCATTGGGGGTGATCACCGCCCAGTCGCCGTCCAGCAGATAGGTCAGCCGCGAAGTGAACGGCGCCAGCGCCATGGCGTCCGAGCCGAGATACATCTCGGTCGCGCCATAGCCGATAGCCAGCGGTGCCCCTCGCCGCGCCGCGATCAGCAGCGAGTCGTGGCCGCGAAACATCAGCGCGAACGCGAACGCCCCGCGCAGTTCCTTCAGCGTCCGGGCTACCGCCATCTCGGGGTCGAGCCCGCGGTCGAGTTCGCGCGTCACCCACAGCGCTACCGATTCCGTATCGGTCTGGGTCTTCGGCAGATAGCCGTCCTTGGCGAGGTCGGCGAGCAATTCGCGAAAATTCTCGATAATGCCGTTATGGACCACCGCGACCTTGTCGGTCGCATGCGGATGGGCATTGCCCTCGGTCGGCGCACCATGCGTTGCCCAGCGGGTGTGGCCGATCCCGATATTGCCGCCGAGCGGCTCGAACACCAGCTTCTGCGCCAGATTGCCGAGCTTGCCTTCCGCCCGCCGCCGGCTGATCGCGCCACCTTCGAGCGTCGCTACCCCGGCACTGTCATAGCCGCGATATTCGAGCCGCCTCAGCGCATCGACCAGCCGCGGAGCGACGGGTTCGACGCCGATGATACCGACAATACCGCACATGTTGCGTTCCCCCGACCTAGCGCTGCTTCGATTTCTTTAACGCCAGCGCCCGCTCGCGGATCATCGCCGCGTAACCCGGCTTGTTGACCTGCCGCGCCCGCCCGAGCGCCAGTGCTCCGGGTTCGACATCCTCGGTGATGACGCTGCCCGACCCGGTATAAGCACCCGCCCCGATAGTCACCGGCGCCACCAATGAGGTGTTCGAACCGATGAACGCCCCCGCGCCGATCACCGTCAGCGCTTTGTTCACCCCATCGTAGTTGCAGGTGATCGTCCCCGCCCCGATGTTGACGCCCGGCCCGATCTCGGCGTCGCCGAGATAGCTCAGATGCCCGGCCTTGGTGCCCTTGCCGATGCGGGATTTCTTGACCTCGACGAAATTGCCGAGGTGAACGCCTTCCTCGAGCACCGCCCCGCCGCGCAGCCTTGCGAACGGGCCGATATCGGAGCCGGCAGCGAGCGTCGCGTCGGCGAGGTGGCAGAATGCCTCGACGGTTACGCCATCGCCGAGCGTCACTCCCGGCGCAAACACCACGCTCGGCCCGATGGTCACGTCGCGGCCAATGACGGTGTCATGCGAAAAATACACCGTCGCCGGATCGCGCAGCGTCACCCCGGCAGCCATGAACGCCGCCCGCTGCCGCTCCTGGAAATAGCCCTCGGCCAGTGCCAGCTTCTGCCGGTCATCGACCCCGATCACCTCCGCCGCATCGACCACGGTGAAGGCAACGGCGAGGCCATCGGCATTGGCCAGTTCCACCGCGTCAGTCAGGTAATACTCACCCTTGGCGTTGGCATTGCCGATGCGGTCGATGACCGCCCGGAGCGTTGCCGCCTTGAACCCCATGATCCCCGAATTGCACAGCCGTACCGCCCGCTCGGCCTCGGTCGCATCGCGGTGCTCGCGAATGGCGAGGAGCCGTTCACCATCGGTCAGCAGGCGACCATAGCCCGACGGGTTTTCGGGCTCGAAGCCGACGACAACGAGGTCCGCACCGGCATCGAGCCGGGTCGCAATCGCCGCGATGGTCTCGGCCCGCACCAGCGGCGTGTCGGCATATAGCACGACGACATTGCCGCCTGCTTGCTCGAACGCTACCCGGGCCTGTTGCACTGCATGCCCGGTGCCAAGCCGTTCCGATTGTTCGAGCACCGCGGCACCCGGTACCGCAATACGCACTGCATCCCGGATCGCATCGTGGTTAGGTCCGATAACCACGGCAACCGTCCCGGCGCCCGCGGCCTGTGCCGCCGCAACAGCGTGCGACACCATCGGCAACCCGCCGACGCGGTGCAGGACCTTGGGCATAGCCGATCGCATTCGCGTGCCTTCGCCCGCGGCCAAAACGATCGCTACGAGATCCGTCATTCCAAAAGTTCCAGGTGAAACGCCCTGTTGAGCGGCCATTCCCACGAATTTATGGCGAAACCGGTTGGCAAACCGCTAACGCCGCCGCGCAATGTTACTCTGCCCCGACAGATTGATTCGATATCGAGCACCATGGCCCGCGCCTCCGACCAGTTCCGCCAATCCGACGTCACCGTCTGGAGCATCCTCGCCATCGCCTGCGGTGCGGTGGCCCTGCTGTCGGCCAACATCTCGGCCGCCGTGCCCGAAAACTGGTTCGCCAGCCTCCACGCCTCGCGCGTGGAAGGCGCCAATCTCAGCCTGTTGCGTGAGCGGGTCGCCGAACTCGAGGGCCTGACGCTCGATCTCCGCCGCGCCGACGAGATCGTCGCCACCCGCCTGTCGCTGTCCGATCAATCCGACACCGACGTCACCCGGCGGGTCGGGGCGCTTGAACTCAGCCTGCCGCGCATCATGGAAGCCCTCCGCGCGGAAGCACCTGCTGCCGTCGACCGCACCGTCATCACCGCCGCCATCGGCGCCGGTCAGACGCAGAGTTTTGCTGCGGATGGCGGTTCGGTAGTCGTCACCCAGCAGCCATTCGGCGCCCTCCCCGCGCTCGATCCGGCGACCGACCCGCTGGCGCAGCCGCTCCCCGAAATCATCGGCACGCCAACCCGCACGCCAATTGCCGATGGCGCGGCATACGGTGTCGCCATCGGCCCGGCCGTGGCCGCCGACGCCGCCCCCGCCACCTGGGACGCCCTCAATGCGAAGCTCGGCCCCTTGCTGTTCGGGCTCGGCCCGCTGGTTGCCGATGATGCCGACAGCAGCGACAAGCGCGTCGTCGCCGGCCCGTTCGACGATCTGGCCGAGGCCACCGCGCTCTGCACCCGCCTCGAACGCATCGGCATCACCTGCCTGCCGGTACCGTTCTCCGGCACGGCACTGTAACCACATTGCAGCGGGCCAAGCTTTGCGGTTGACACCAAAAGGCCAGCCACTATGTTCCGCCTCACTTCGAGCGTGCCCGTAGCTCAGTGGTAGAGCATCCGACTTTTAATCGGATGGCCGTGGGTTCGACCCCCACCGGGCATACCAACCCTTGCCAGTTCTCCAGTCTCGGACTGCGTAATCATCACGCTCGGCATGCCTGGCGGCAAGCTGGACCAAAGCGTCGGCGTCGATCTCGATCACCGACAGCGGCGAGACCGCCGCACCGATTCCCACCGCCTGGTATAGCATGCTGATGATTCCGGCGGCGCGCCAGCGCTCGACATCATATGACGGCTCCCAGAGACCGGCGTCCGCGGTGGTGATGGCAACGAATACCCAGTTGGAGGGCGACCCTGCCAAGGCAATGGCCGCCGAGATCGATCGATTGCGCTGGTGGTCGCAAAAGATCACGATGGTGGCCGAGCCCCGATAGAGCACGATCGGCCGCGACATCGTCAGAGTGCCGAGGAGCGATTCTGGAACGCGTCCGTCGTACTCCGGCAGCCGAGTACCGATCTGATGCATGGACCACCCGGCGCCTGTTCGGCGCGCCAACGCGAATTGACGGGTATGGTCACCTTTGCCTGCGTTCGGCGCATACCACAGCGCAATGCCAGGCTGCCCATCTCCGTCGAGAGCGAGGCTCCAGGTATTGATCAGGCTCTCGCCTCTAGCGATGGGGACGACTGACACGGCGTTGCCCTGATCGATCGCGTGCCGAGCGTTTCGCCCGTATAACTGTCCTGCGCTGTCAACCCAGCGCAGCGGCGCAGGTTGGCCCGACAACGGCAGCGAACGAGCATAAAACACACCTGAATTGCGCTGATAGTCGGTGAATGGATTGCCGGGACCGCGCTTGGCCCGCCAAGTCCATGCAACATGGATGCAGCCCTCTGCATCGACTACTAGATTGGAAGGATATGCGCTGCCGATCTCGGCACCGGCCGGCGCGGAGGCGGAAAACCAGGGCGTGTCGCCGTCGACCGCGGCACTGACCGCTACCCATCGCTGCTCAGCAAGTGCCCAGCGCAGCAAATGGTAGTCCCCCGCACCACTGCGCCCGGTGCGGAATTGCAGCAACAAGTCCCCATCCGGAAGGGTAGTAAATTCGGGATAGGTGACCGGGCGGTCATGCAGCGGCACTTCGGCAGCCAGCGTTTCATGCACGCCGTCGGCACTCACACGACCGTTCAATACGATTTCGGTCTCACTAGTTACCGGCGAAGTACTGCGCGTGTAACGCAGTTCATGTCCGTGCACGCCCCAGGCCACATGCAAGAAGCCGTCGCCGTCCACCGCGACAACTGAAACGCAATGCGGATCGTTGAGTGTGTTTGGCGAAAATCCGGTTGGAAAAGTTGTCCAGCCCCCGCCCGCACCAAGCGACCGGCGCGAAATGGTCAGGTGTCCGGTTGCATTGTAGAACGAGGTGAATTGGTAACCCTTGCACGAGGTAAGGCCCGGTCGCTTGAACGCGGTGCAATTGATCCTCGTGTCAGCGAGTCCGCCTACGCCCACGATCGGATAGCTCGAAACGAGGCCCATAGGGGGCTGGACGCAAGTGACATTCATGGCTCGACCGCCCCGTCGGACTGGGTGTCCGTCAGATCGCCCAGCGATACCAAATCGTAAGGACTGTCGGACTGGCCGCATCCGTCGTCATGACATGGCCAGTCGCAAGATTGGCAAACTACCTATGGCGCCACACGGCTCGCCACGACAACGCAAGTCCGGCCGGCATTTCTCGCCCCCCAGGTCCACTTTCACTCCGACCGCGATGGTCGGTCAGCCCTTCAGCGCCAAGTAATGCCGGACAAGCCCTTGGGTCGAGCTGTCGTGCCCCTCGGTCCCCGTCATGCCTTCGACCTTGGGCAGCAGCGCCTTGGCCAGTTGCTTGCCAAGCTCGACACCCCACTGATCGTAGGAATTGACGTCCCAGATCGTCCCCTGCACGAACACTTTGTGCTCATAGAGCGCCACTAGCGCCCCGAGCACTTCCGGCGTCAGCTTCGGATACATCAGCGTGTTGGACGGGCGATTGCCGGGGAACATCTTGTGCGGCGTCAGCGCTTTGATGGCGTCTTTCGTCAGCCCCTGCGCCTTCAACTCGGCGACGACTTCGTCCTTGGTTTTGCCCAGCATCAGCGCTTCCGACTGCGCCAGCACGTTGGCCACCAGCTTGTCATGATGCGGCGGCAAGTGCTCGTGCGGTTGGGCGGCGATCAGGAAATCGCAGGGAATGACGTCGGTACCCTGGTGGATCAGCTGGTAAAACGCGTGCTGGCCATTGGTGCCCGGCTCGCCCCAGATGATCGGCCCGGTCGGCCACTGCACCGGCTTGCCGCTCAGCGTCACCGATTTGCCGTTCGATTCCATGTCCTGCTGCTGCAAATAGGCGGCAAAGCGCGACAACCGCTGGTCGTAGGGCAGCACCGCATGGGTCGAGAAGCCCCAGGCGTTGCGATACCACACCCCCAGCACGGCCATGATCACCGGCAAATTCTGCTCGAGCGGCGTTTCGAGGAAATGCCGGTCCATCTGATAGGCGCCATCGAGGAACGCCTTGAAATTATCAAAGCCAACAGAAATCGCCACCGGCAGCCCGATGGCCGACCACACCGAATAACGGCCGCCGACCCAGTCCCAGAACCCGAAAATCCGGTCCTGCCGGATCCCGAAGGCGTCGGTGGCGGCAAGGTTGGTCGAGAGCGCGGCGAAATGATCGTTGACCGCTCCGTCACCGAGCGCCGTCGCCAGCCAGCCGCGCGCCGTGTTGGCGTTGGTCATGGTCTCGTCGGTGGTAAAAGTCTTGCTGGCGACGATGAACATCGTCCGCTTCGGGTCGAGCCGTTTCAGCGTGTCGCCCATGTGGGCGCCATCGACGTTGGACACGTAGTGCAGCCGCAGATCGGCGCGCGAATACGGTTCGAGCGCCAGCGTCACCATCGCCGGCCCGAGATCCGAGCCACCGATGCCGATGTTGACCACGTCGGTGAACTGTTCCCCGGTGGCGCCGCGAATGCTGCCGTCGCGCACCTGATCGGAGAACACCCGCATCCGTTCGAGCACCTCGCGAATGCCCGGCATGATGTCATCGCCGCCGGCGGCCCGCACCGGCTGGTCGCCGCCATAGCGCAGCGCCATGTGCAGCACCGAGCGGTTTTCGGTGATGTTGATCGCCTCGCCCGCCCACATCGCGTCGCGTCGCGCCTCGACGCCCGCATCGCGCGCCAGGCCGATCAATGCCTTCATCGCGCCGGCGTCGATGCGGTTCTTCGAATAATCGAGCAGGATCTCGCCCGCCGAGGCCGAAAAGCTCTCGAACCGGCCGGTATCAGCGGCGAACAGCTCGCGCATCGTCGTCTCGTTGAGCCGCTTGCGATGCTTCATCAACGGGTTGAGCGCCGATTCGGTCTTGGCCATGGCAGTCTCTTTCAAAGCGGCGGCAGGTCGCCCTGCGCCCACGCGGCGCGGGTCTCTGCGGCGAAAGTTTCGAATGTTCCGGCCTCGATGGCGGCCCGGGCGCCGATGACCAGCTCTTGGTAATAGGAGAGGTTGATCTGCGAAAGGATCATCGCACCCAAAATCTCTTCCAGTTTAACGAGATGGCTCAGATACGCCCGGCTGAAACGTCGGCAATTCGGGTTCGGCGACGCCTCGTCCAGGGGCCGCCTATCATCCTTATGCCGTGCATTTTTCAGATTGATGACGCCGAAGCGGGTGTAGGCATGCCCGTGCCGGCCGGCCCGCGTCGGGTGCACGCAATCGAACATGTCGATGCCACGCCCGATGCCGCCAAGAATATCGTCCGGCTTGCCGACGCCCATCAGATAGCGCGGTCGGTACACCGGCAACTCGGGGGTAATCTCGCCAAGCACGCGGAACATCACTTCCTGCGGCTCGCCGACGGCCAGCCCGCCGACTGCATAGCCATCAAAGCCGATGCTGCGCAAACCGGCGGCCGAACGGGCCCGCAGTTCCGGATCGTCGCCACCCTGGACGATGCCGAACAGGGCGCGCTGCGGCTGCTGCCCGAACGCGGTCTTGCTGCGTTCGCCCCAGCGCAGCGACAATTCCATGGCGCGTTCGATCTCCGGTCGTTCCGCCGGCAGCGCGATGCATTCATCGAGCTGCATGACGATGTCGCTGTCGAGCAGGGTCTGGATTTCGATCGAGCGCTCGGGCGTCAATTCATAGGCCGTGCCGTCGATATGCGACTGGAACGTCACGCCACTCTCGGTCAGCTTCCGGAGCTTTGACAGCGACATCACCTGAAAACCGCCGCTGTCGGTCAGGATCGGGCGTTGCCAGTCCATGAAATCGTGCAGGCCTCCAAGCGAAGCCACGCGCTCGGCACCAGGCCGCAACATCAGGTGATAGGTGTTGCCGAGCAGGATATCGGCGCCGGTTTCGCGCACCTGCTCGGGGTACATCGCCTTGACCGTGCCGGCAGTACCGACCGGCATGAATGCCGGGGTGTGGATTTCGCCACGATGCGTATCGATCCGCCCGCGGCGCGCCGCGCCGTCGGTGGCAATGAGGGTAAAGCTCTGGTCGGTCACGCGTGGTCGTCCGCTCTGTCGGTCTCGGCGCGGATTAGCAGAGATGCGTCGCCGTAGGAATAGAACCGGTAGCCGGTGGCGATGGCATGCGCATAGGCGCGCCGCATCACCTCGAACCCCGAAAAGGCGCTGACCAGCATGAACAGCGTCGAGCGCGGCAGATGGAAATTGGTCACCAGCCGATCGACGACGCGGAAGCGGTAGCCGGGGGTAATGAAAATGTCGGTTTCGCCGATGAACCCCTGCAGGGTGCCCGTCGCGCGCGCTGCACTTTCCAGCAGCCGCAGGGTGGTGGTTCCCACCGCGACGATGCGGCTGCCACGGGCCTTGGCGGCGACAATCCGTTCCGCCGTAGCGGCGTCGATCTCGCCCCATTCCGAGTGCATCACGTGGTCCTTAGTGTCCTCGACCTTGACTGGCAGGAACGTTCCGGCCCCAACATGCAGCGTCAGCCGTTCTATCGTGACGCCCTTGTCGGCGAGCTTCTGCAACAGCAATTCCGTGAAATGCAGCCCCGCCGTCGGCGCGGCGACGGCACCGTCGCGGGCAGCGAACACTGTCTGATAGTCGGTGGCATCACTCGCCTCGGCCTTGCGCTTCGCCCCGATATACGGCGGCAACGGCATGGCGCCATGCGCCTTGATTGCGGAGTCGAGATCGGCACCGTCGAGGTCGAACGCCAGCGTTACCTCCCCGGTTTCGCCGCGCTCCGCAACCGTGGCGAGGAGTTCGCCCCGAGACCCGAGTTCGAGGCGGTCGCGCACCGCCAGTTTCTTGGCCGGTCGCGCGAAGGCCCGCCAGGTCTGGCTATCGACGCGCTTGTGCAGATTGAACGACACCTTGGCCCGCACGCCGTCGCGGATGCGATGACCCGACAGTTCGGCCGGCAGCACGCGAGTATCGTTGACCACCAGCACGTCACCGGCGTCGAGCAGGTCGACCAGATCGGCGACGTGGCGGTCGGCGATGCCTGCTACCGGATCGACAACCAGCAACCGCGCAGCATCGCGCGGCTCGAGCGGACGCAAGGCGATCTGCTGTTCAGGCAGGTCGAAATCAAAATCGGCAACTTTCATGCCTGCCTATTAGCAAACCACGGCAAACGCGCCAATGTCCTCGAGCCACAGGGTGCCGGCGATCACATCATCGGACCCACCGACAAACAGCCGCAGCTTCGCCACCACCCGCTCGGAATTGTCGTCGGTAAAATCGAGCCGGATCGACTCGTCATCGCCAAATGCCTGCCCGATCAGGATCGGGATCGCGCCGACCTGCAGTGGGTCAGTCGACCACAGCCGCCCACCCGACTCGATCTCAGCGCTGAGCGGCGAAATCCCCTGCCCGCCACCCAGCGGCACGCCTGCCGAGGTTCCGGGCACGGTGGCAAAACACACCAGCCCTTCGCCGGCGAGTACTGGGCTGATGAGCAGCGCCATGGCGACCGGGATTGCGAACAACCTTACCATCCCGTGCACACCACGATGCCGGTCCCGATGCTGACGCCCCCGATCACCCCGGCGACCACGATATCGGTGTCCGGGCCGACTGGCCCGACATAGTGCGCGGTGCGGACGATGTTGAGGGTGAAGCCGATCGGGCCGACATTGGGCACCGTCAGCTGGATTTCGAGGTGATTGTAATCTATCATGGAATAGTCCAGCGCGCCCTCGCCCTTTGCCGGGTTCGATGACAGCACGAAATCGCCATCGGTGACGGTCACCTCATTGACGGTCCCGCCATCGCGATCCGGGGTGAACGTAATATCGGCCTCGACCGTCGTCGTGCCGTCCAACGTCACGCAGTTGAGCGTATCGGCAAACGCCGGCCCGGTTGCCAGCGCGCCAACCAGCAAAAACATCGCCGGCCGGTTCACCATGGCGAGCACAACAGCGTCACGGAGCCGACACTCGCGACAGTGGCGACGCCCGCCACCACGATATCGGTGTCCGGCCCGCCAGCGTCGTCATAATGCGCCGCCCGCACCAGCTGCATGAAAAAAGTCATCGGCCCGACCTCAGGCGATTCCAACCCGATCTCGATGCGGTCGTAGGCAATGTCGGTGAAAGCCAATATCTCGGCCGCGCGGTCGCTGCCGCCCGGCTCGGTGCTCATGACGATATGCGGCGTTTCCACCCGTACCCGGGTGACCGAGCCGGCACCTCGCGTCGCCTCGAACTCGATCGACACTTCAATAAGCACCGTCTGATCCGGATTTTCGCAACGAATCGACTCGGCCAGCGCCGGCGTGGTGAAGCACAACAGGCTCGCGCCAAGCATCAGGGCCCTTCGCATGTCACCACCCACGCGCCCTTGCCGCTGACCCGAAGGACGCCACCGGAGATGTAGTCGTCGCCCTCGATGGTCATCACCACCTGTAGCGATGCCAGCACCGCCTCAAACCCCACATCGGCAAGATCGACATCGAGGGTAGTCTCCGACTCATAAGCCTGCGCCACCAGTATCGGGGTACCCGGCTCCAGCTCCGGGTTAGTCGACCAGCTCTCGTCGCCGACCTGGAAATTGGCGCGGTTGATGGCGAGAAAACTCAGATGCCCAACCAGCAGCGCGATGCTGGCCTCCCCATCGGCCGAACTGCAGACAATCCATTCGGTCGCCAGTGCCGGCCGGGCCCCAAGCCCGATCAACAGCACCGCCGCGGTGGCGAGTATTCGTTTCATGTGACGGAAAGCCCCCAATGCAAAAAGCCGCCGGCGGTAACCGGCGGCCCCTGCTGTGGGCGCTATCGCATCGCTCGCGTGAACCGCGGCTGAATGGCGAGATCAGGCGGCGATGTCGGCTGCGACCTTGACGGTGGTCATTTTGTCGGGATCACGCACCGGCTCGCCGCGCTTGATCTTGTCGACATTTTCCATGCCTTCGATGACCTTGCCCCAGGCGGTGTACTGCTTGTCGAGGAAGCGGGCGTCATCGAAGACGATGAAGAACTGCGAGTTGGCGCTGTCGGGGCTCTGCGAGCGGGCCATCGAGACGACACCGCGGACATGCGGCTCGGCGTTGAATTCGGCTTTCAGGTCCGGGTACTTCGAACCGCCGGTGCCGGTGCCCTTGGGACAGCCGGTCTGCGCCATGAAGCCGTCGATGACGCGATGGAACACGATGTTGTCATAAAACCCTTCACGCGCCAGCTTCTTGATGTGCGCGACGTGGTTGGGCGCGAGGTCGGGGCGCATGGCAATGACCACGCGGCCCTTGGTGGTTTCGATGATTAGGGTGTTTTCGGGGTCGGTGATGTCGGCCATGGCTCAAGGTTTTCCGTTGTAAAAATCAGCGATATTCGATGGTGGCGGCGATGATCTTGTCCGGGTTCGCTGGCGGCTCGCCCTTGGTGATGTTATCGACGAACTCCATGCCGGCGACGACTTTGCCGAACACGGTGTACTGGTTGTTGAGGAAGCTCGCATCGGCGAAGGTGATGAAAAACTGCGAGTTGAAGGTATCGGGATCGGCCGTGCGCGCCGCGCCGACCGTGCCCCGCACATAGGGTTCAGCGTTGAATTCCGCAACAACGTCGGGCAGGTCCGAACCGCCGGCGCCGGTGCCGGTCGGATCGCCGGTCTGGGCCATGAAGCCGTCGATGACGCGGTGGAAGACGATACCGTTGTAGAATCCCTGTTCGGTCAGCGCGACGATGCGCTCGACGTGCTTGGGCGCCAGTGCCGGCAGCAGTTCGATATCGACCGTACCGTCCTTGAGTTGCAGCATCACGTGCGGTGTGCCGGTCTGGGCTGATGCAGCGGTCATGCCGGCGGTCAGCAGGGCGAAGCCGACAATTATGGCGCTCGCCAGCTTGCTGGCGGCTCGTGCGAATGTGTTCATGATGATCGGAGGGCTTTCAGTACGAGCTGTGGGACAAAGGCGGTGATGTCGCCGCCCATTTCAGCGATTTGCCGCACCAGCGTGGCCGAGATGTGGCGCACATGCGGGCTCGAGGGCAGGAACACCGTTTGCAAATCAGGCGCCATCTGGGCGTTCATCCCGACCATCTGCATCTCGAAATTGTAATCGGTGGTATCGCGCAAACCGCGGATGATCAGCTTGGCGCCGTGCTGGCGCGCCGCCTGCACCATCAGCCCCTCGAACTCGACCACTTCGAATTCGGTCTCGGTCCTGCGGCCGATCGGCTCCAGCACCTGCTTCAGTAGCGACAGCCGCGCCTCGTGGGTAAACAGGCCCTTTTTCGAATGGTGCGTTCCGACGCCGACGATCAAGGTGTCGACGAGCTTGCAGGCCCGTTCGACGACGTCGAGGTGGCCATTGGTCACCGGATCGAACGATCCAGGATAAAATCCGACAAGTTTCGTCATCGCCGTTCCGCTCCCCCGGATGCCGCCGCGTTGTGTCACGACACCCGGCGAGGTGCAAGCACGGCAAATAAACCAGCGATTTCCGCTGCTAGACTTAAAACTCTTTTCAGGTGTCGGGTGCAGTGTACCGACACTAATTTCGAGTGAGGCACGATGTCGGGGCGCGCTGCAGTTCGTTCGTTACGGGAAAGCGGTGCCTTTGCGCCGTCGTCGCGCAACAGCGAAGCACTCACCTTGGTAATGATCGTGTTCGCCACCTTCGCCCTCGGCTGCGGCGCCTTTTTCGGCGTCAGCTGGATGATCAAGGCCGCCGGCCCCAGTACCCAGAAAATGGCGCCGCTGGTGATGGTCGCCGACCTTAGCCGGATCTGGACCCCCAAGGACACCGCCTCCTGCGAGGTCTACGCCAATGCTAACAATGATAGAGACGAAGAACTCCGCGCCGGCGCAGCGGTCCTGCTTGGCAACCAGATCGCTAGCGGCGCCTTCGCCCGTGAAGCGCGGCGGCTCAATTGCTACGCCAGCACCAAGATCGCCCGGCTGTGCGACGGCGAAGAACGCAAGATTTTCGTCTCGCTGGTCGATCGCTATGTCACCCGCCTCGACCTGATGGCCGTGGCGATGAATCTGACCTCGGACCAGATGAGCCTCCTTGCCGGTGTTGGCATCGGCGGCCAGGAAGCCAAACTCGGCACCGCCCTCTATGACATGGGCCTGTCGGCCACTGTCGATTACGTCAAATTCTATCACGCCGACATCACCGCGAGTCTCCGCAAGCTGGCGACCAAGGGTCTGCTGTCGAGCAATGATTTCGGGGTCATCCTCGGCCTCGGCGCCTCGCCGACGATCAAGCACATCCTCGACAACATTACGCCGGTCGAAACCGTCTGCTCCTAACGCCCGTGCTGCAGCGCCAGCCACAGCGCTGCGCCGATAAGCAGCACTCCGGCGCCACGATTAATCCACGCCGACCCCGCAAACCGCCGATGCGCTTGCGCTGCAGCGACGGCGTAACCGAGGTCGCACAACGCCGCGATCAGCATTTCAAGCAGTCCTAGGGCGATGATCTGCGGCCAGGCCGGAAACGCCGGATTGACAAATTGCGGCAGCAGCGCCCCGAAAAACAAGATCGCCTTGGGGTTGGTCCACGGCACGAAAAACCCGCCGACGAACAGCCCGGCGGCTCCCGCTCCACCGACCGAGCGCCCGGCTGTCCCGGGCGGCGCGACAAGGAAGCGATAGCCGAGCCACAGCAGGTACCCGACGCCGGCGAACTTGATCCAGTCGAAAGCCGCCGCCATCACCAGGGTAACGGTCGACAGCGCAACCGCAACCAGCAGCACCATGCTGAGCCGACCGGCCTGAATGCCGAGTTCGACTATCGCGGCGGCGGCAAGGCCGCGCGACAATGCCGTTCCCATCACCGCCGAAACCGCAGCTCCCGGCACGGTGCAAACCAGCACTGCCGCAGCGACGAACGACAGCAGGCCTGAAACGTCCGGCATTGCGACCGCGACTACGCTTCGTCGCCAGTCGCGTCCACCTCACCGCCGTCCTCGGCCTCCGGCTCGCTGATGCGCTCCACCGAAACGACGCGCTCATCCTGCGCCGTGTTGAACACCCGGACGCCCTTGCTGGCACGACGGGTAAATCTGATGCCCTCGACCGGTACCCGGATCAACTGCCCGCCATCGCTGACCAGCATCAACTGGTCGGAGAACTCGACAGGGAATGCCGCCACCAGATCGCCGATTTCCTTCAGCTTCGAAATATCGGTTGCTTGGATGCCCTTGCCGCCGCGATTGGAGAGGCGGAAGTCGAACGACGAGGAAATCTTCCCATAGCCGAAGGTGTTGACCGTCAGCACGAATTGCTGCGAGGCGCCCATTTCGGCGTACCGCTCGACCGACAGGGCCACTTCCCCCGCCGCGCCTTCGGCCTCCTCGGCGGCATCGACGATTTCGACAGTCTCGGCTTCGCCCTCTTCGCCGGTCGCAGCCCGATGCGCCGCCCCGAACTGCTTGATGAAGGTCTCGCGCTCCGCCGGCGAAGCGTCGAAATGCCGGAGGATCGACATCGAGATGACCCGATCGCCCTTGCCGAGCAGCACGCCGCGCACGCCGGTCGAATCGCGGCCTTTGAACACCCGCACGTCGCCGACTTCGAACCGGATGGCCCGCCCGAGCCCGGTGGTCAGCATGACGTCGTCGGCGGCGGTCGCCGTCTCGACGCCGACGATCTCATCGCCCTCGTCGAGCTTCATGGCGATCTTGCCGTTGCGGTTGATCTCGACGAAATCGGCCAGCGAATTGCGACGAATGCCGCCGCTGCGGGTAGCGAACATGATGTCGAGCTTCTGCCAGTCGGCTTCGTCCTCGGGCAACGGCATGATCGAGGTAATGCGCTCGCCCTGGTCAAGCGGCAGCAGATTGATCAGCGCCTTGCCACGCGCCTGCGGCTCAGCCATCGGCAGCCGCCAGACTTTCATCTTGTAGACCTGGCCGAGCGAGGAGAAGAACAGCACCGGCGTATGGGTGTTGGCAACGAACAGCCGCGACACGAAATCCGCGTCGCGTGTCGCCATGCCCGAGCGGCCCTTGCCGCCGCGACGCTGCGCCCGATAGGCGGTCAGCGGTACGCGCTTGATGTAGCCGCCATGCGTGACGGTCACCACCATGTCCTCGCGGACGATCAGATCCTCGTCCTCGAAATCGCCCGCCGCATCCTCGATCGAGGTCTTGCGCGGGGTCGCGAACTGGTCGCGAACTTCCGTCAATTCTTCGCGGATGATCGCCAGCACCCGATCGCGCGAGCGGAGGATATCGAGATAGTCCGAGATTTGCGTCCCGAGGCCGGCGAGTTCGTCGCCGATTTCATCGCGCCCGAGCGCCGTCAGGCGGCTCAGCGTCAACGCGAGAATGGCGCGCGCCTGCTCGTCCGACAGCAGGAAAGTGCCGTCCGCGCTGATGGTGTGGCGCGGATCGTCGATCAGCGCGATCAGCGGCGACACGTCCTGGGCCGGCCAGTGGCGGGCCATCAGCCGCTCGCGCGCCGTCGCGGGATCGGGCGCCGTGCGGATCAGGTGGATGACTTCATCGATATTGGCGACAGCAACGGCGAGGCCAACGAGGATATGGGCGCGATCGCGCGCCTTGTTGAGCATGAAGCGCGCCCGGCGCGTCACCACTTCCTCGCGGAAGTCGATGAAGGCCTTGAGCATCGCCTTGAGGCCCATCAGTTCGGGCTTGCCGCCATTCAGGGCGACGAAGTTGCACCCGAACGAGGATTGCAGTGGGGTAAAGCGATACAGTTGGTTGAGCACCACGTCGGGCACCGCATCGCGCTTGAGTTCGATGACGACGCGCATGCCGTTGCGATCGGATTCGTCGCGCAGGTCGGAAATGCCCTCGAGCTTCTTTTCGCGCACCAGTTCGGCGATGCGCTCGATCATCACCTTCTTGTTCACCTGATAGGGGATTTCGGTGATGATCAGCGCTTCGCGCTCGCGCCGCACTTCCTGCACTTCGACGCGACCACGCATCAGCAGCGAGCCGCGACCAGTTTCATAAGCCTGTCGGATGCCGGTGCGGCCGAGGATCAGCCCGGCCGTCGGGAAATCGGGGCCCGGCATGATCGCCATCAGTTCGTCGATGCTGACGAATTCATTGTCCATCATCGCCAGCGTCGCGTCGATGACCTCGCCGAGATTATGGGACGGGATATTGGTCGCCATGCCGACGGCGATGCCGCCCGCTCCGTTGACCAGCAGGTGCGGAAACCGCGCCGGCAGCACGACCGGTTCGCGCTCGGAGCCGTCATAGTTGTCGCGGAAATTGACCGTATCTTTGTCGAGATCATCGAGCAGCGCATTGGTGACTTTTTCCATGCGCACTTCGGTGTAGCGCATGGCCGCCGTCATATCGCCGTCGACCGAGCCGAAATTGCCCTGCCCGTCGACCAGCGTCACCCGCAGCGAAAATTCCTGCGCCATACGGACTAACGAGAAGTAGACTGCGTCATTGCCATGCGGATGATATTTGCCGATCACGTCGCCGACGACACGAGCCGATTTACGGTACGGCTTGTTCCATTCATAGCCGGCTTCGTGCATCGCATAGAGAATACGCCGGTGCACAGGCTTGAGCCCATCGCGTACATCCGGCAGCGCCCGGCTGACGATCACGCTCATGGCGTAGTCGAGATACGACCGCCGCATTTCGTCGGACAGGGAAATCATGGCGAAGTCGGACGGGCCCGGCGGGCCGCCCTTGGGGTCGGGAGTGTCGGTCACAGGTTCGATTCGGGGTTTGCGGTCATGCTGATTATATAGGCGATTTCGGTTGGAAGTGCCATGCTTTCAGCCCTGACGGCTGCCGATTATCACACTTCGAACGCGGTTTAATGCGTCTCGTTAGTGCGGTAGTGGACGAGCGTGGTTAGTTGAGCGTAAAAGGCGCCGCGCAGCAGCAGGAACGTTAAGCTCGATGGCCAGTACTTTGACTCGCATCCGCGACGCGATCACTCACAAGCGTTCTATCGGCTTCGGCCTCGAATACCTCGGCTATCTGACCCTTCGGCACCCGCGGATCATGGCGGTGGTGGTGCTGCTGTTCACCCTGCTGTGCTTCTCCCAAATTCCCCGCGCCAATGTCGATGGTGATCTGCTGCGGGTCTATGCGCATTCGGGCCATGAATATGATGCCTATGCGCGGCTGTCGGAAACTTTCGGCACCTTCGAGAACGACATCTATATCCTCGTCAGTTCGCCCAACATGTCGAACCCGGCGACGATCGAAAAAGTCCGCGAACTCGCGTTCGAACTCGAACTGAACGATTATTCGGTCGGCACCATGTCGGCGTTCACACTGCGCAAGCCCACCGGCGACGGCGGCTCCGTGCCCGCCGTGCCCGAGAATATGACGACGCCTGAGCAGGTGACGGCAGCACTGCAGGATTTGCAGCAGAACGATCCGATGATGCGCAACCTGATCACGCCCGATTTGAAGGGTGTGGTGCTGATCATGTTCCCCAACCCCGAGCTCACCAAGGGCAACGGCACAAAGGACATGATCGCCAGCCTCAAGACCCTCGCCGCATCCTACCAGAGCGACGATTTGTCGGTCGAACTAACCGGCCCGCCGATCTGGACCTCCGAGATGCTGGGCGCCGCCGTCAACGACCAGGTCAAATTCACCATCTGGGGCTTTGGCTTGGGCGCGCTGATTGCGCTGATCAGCTTCCGCTCGCTGCCGATCGCCCTGATCGTCTCGGCGACGCCCTTCATCGCCGTATCTTGGGCGATGGGGCTAATCCTGATGTTCTTTGGGTCATTTTCGTTCCTAACCATCATCGTCACGACGCTGGTGCTGGTCATCAGCTTTGCCGAAAGTCTATTTTTTACGTTTAACTGGCTGGCGTTCTGGCGCGACGGCATGGACCCAAGGCATGCTGTCGATGCGACGGTAAAGCTCGTTGGCCCGGCTTCGGCTCTCACCATGCTGGTATCGCTGGTATCGTTCGCCTCGCTGTCGCTGACCGCCGGTCAGGGTATCCGTGAGTTCTCGATTGCCGGTACCATCGGTTCGCTACTGATCTTCATGACGGTGATGACCTTCCTGCCGCTGTTGCTGAAGACGGTGATCCGGTTCGGGCTCAAGCTGCCCCGCACCCCTAGCTTTGCCCTGACCGCGCCGCTGCCGGTGTCGTGGTTTCTCGCCACGCGCTTTGGCCGGCCGATCGCCATCGCCGCCATCGTCGCCACCGGCGCGCTGCTGATCCCGTATTTCCTGATCCAGCCGCACTTCTCGTTCGAGGATTTCGTCGCGACCGATTCTACCGCTTTGACTGCAGCGGCCGATATCGATCAGGGGGTTGGCGGGGTGGCGCCGCTCTATATCCGCGTGCCGCTGAAGCAGGGCATTTCCGATGTCGGCGACGAGGATTTCGCGACCATCGAAAAGGTCCATGCCATCCTCGAGAAACAGCTCGGCGAGAACAAGGTGATCTCGGCCGCGAGCTTCCGCCATTACGCGGATTCAGGCTTTACCCGCGAGCAGATCTTCGCCGCCGTCGGGCCGTTCCTGAAGCGCCGTTTCGTAACCGATGACGGCACGCAGGCGCTGGTCACCGGCTTCATGCCGACGATCATCGACAGCAACGACCTTAAGGCGCTGGTCGACAATACCCAGCGCGAACTGACCGCCGCGGGGATTACCGACGCAGAAATCGGCGGGTTTCGGATCCTCACAACGTTTGCGACCGACACCATCGTGCGCGGCCTGCAGCTCGACCTGACGCTTAGCGTCGTCGTCAATCTGTTCCTGATCGGCTTCGCGTTCATGAGCTGGCGGGTGGCGATGGCCTCGATCATCCCCAATTTGTTCCCCATCCTCGGCACCGAGGCCTGGCTGTATCTCAGCGGTCAGGGGCTGCAGTTGACCACCGTGATCGCGCTGACCATCGCCTTCGGCATCGCGGTCGACGACACCATTCATTTCCTCTCGCACTATTTGCATGGGCGACGACACCAGGGCCGAAGTCACATCGAATCCGTCAAGCACACGCTTGAGCGCATCGGCGGCGCCATCATCGCGACCACCATCATTCTCTGCGCCGGCACTGCCATCGTGGCCTTCTCGGAATTGCCGCAGGTGGCGCTTTTCGGATCGCTGTTCGTCATCACCCTGGCGCTGGCGCTGCTCGGCGACCTCTTCCTCCTGCCGGCAATTCTGGTCGCCGGCGGCAAGTTCTTCGACCCGCTCGGGGGCATCGGCGGCCCGGAGATTAGCGCCGAGGATGTGAATCTCGCCGAGTCTACGGATGTCGGGATCGACCCCATCCCACAAGGGCCGCGACCCGCCGCAACGTGATCGCAACAGTCGCCGCGATGATTTCGCTGTGACCTCCGTTGCGGAACCGCTGCGTTTTACAGTATGTAGCCACATCGTTCGATGGCCAGCCATGCGCCGACCATCCCGCTGCTGCCGGGGGGTAGCCAGTAATTACGCTTGGAGGCGTGCTGTCATGACCAAATTCGGACCCCTCTCGCGAGGCCTCGCGCTCGCCGGTCTGCTCGTTACTTTCGGTGCCTCGACCGGTGCCGCCCTCGCCGCACCTGCCGATGTGCAGTTGCTGCAATCCTACATCGGCGAATGGAAAGGCCGCGGCGTGCTGACCGGCGCCGAAACCGAGTCTGTCGTGTGCAAGCTCTCGCTCGCCAAGGGCAATGGCGACAAGGTTGTCTATAACGGCCGCTGCGCCCTCGCCGGCACCAACCTGGCGATCAAAGGCACCCTCGCCTATGTCGATGCCAGCCAGCAGTTCGAAGCAGCAATGACCTCGAATGCCAAGTTCACCGGCGTCGCCGTCGGGCAGAAATCCGGTGATGGCGTGGTATTCAACCTCAAGGAAAAGTCGTCAGACGACGATGGCAAGCCAATGACCATCAGCGCTGTCGTAGCGCTGCAGGGCGGCCAGATCGGCGTTCAGTTCAATGTGGTGTTCAATGACTCCGGCGACGTGATCAAGGCCTCGGTGCCGTTCACGAAGTAATGGGCCGAATTCAGCGGTTGAATTTTCGGGCGGCCATTGGCCGCCCGTTTTCGTTTCAGTGATGGATTTCTTGCTGGGTTGAGTTCGGAGCCTGTGGCGCAGCGGTGTATAAAACCGCCACTCCTGCCCCTGGAGCTACCCCCTCACTAGCCCTCCCCTCAACGGGGAGGGGAGGGTTTGCCTTGCGGTTTCCCATCACTGGCGACACCTGAATGCCGTGGCTTACTCCCTACCGCGGTGGGAACAAGCCCGGTCCAACTCCACCCCTAGAACGGGATATCGTCGTTGCCCGCGTCGAAATTGGCCGCAGGGGCCGGACGACGGTTCTGTTGCTGCGACCGCGGTTCCGCCGGTGGGCCGGAGAAACCGCCGGAGCTGGCACCAGCCCCGTAGCCACCACCTTCGCCTTCGGCGCGACCATCAAGCATAGTCAGCGTGGCGTTGAAATTCTGCAGCACCACCTCGGTAGAATACCGCTCCTGCCCGCCCTGGTCTTCCCATTTGCGGGTCTGCAGCTGGCCCTCGAGATACACCTTGGCACCCTTCTTGAGGTATTGCTCGGCGACCTTGCCGATGCCCTCGTTGAAGATCACCACGCGATGCCACTCGGTCTTTTCCTTGCGCTCGCCGGTGTTCCGGTCGCGCCAGGATTCGGTGGTCGCCAGCCTGAGGTTCACTACCTTGCCGCCGCTGGGCAGGTTGCGGACTTCCGGGTCTGCCCCGAGGTTGCCAATGAGAATGACCTTGTTGACGCTTCCCGCCATGTGATTTTCCTTCCGTATCCGATGAGCCGCCCTGCAGCCCGATGCCGTAACCATATAGTGCGCGCCGGTAGACCGCCAAACACATCGGCGGATACCCACAGCTACTCTATCGTTCCCTCTATGTTCTCATCACCAATGGCTTTGTCAAGCCATCTGAAAGGTGATCACCCCTGTGCAAACTAATCTTTTCGCGCCACGTTACCCGCGCTAGAAACCATTGTTCCCCACTTTCGATCGCCCTTTGAGTTATGCACGAACCGACCCCGTACACTCCGCGCGTTATTTCGCTGCTCGCCAACCGCACCTTCAACACCGTCCGCTTTGCGCTGATGAACATTTTCATCATCATCGGCGTGATGACGGTCGCTTATGGCGGACCGCTGACCTATGCCGGGCTGTTCCTGTCGTTTCTGCTCGTCGGCTATGTCGACGAGTTGCTGGGCGATGCCGGGCCGGCCGAAGAACTGCCGCCGCGCTGGTTCATGCAGGCGATGCTGTATCTGACCCTGCCGCTGATCGTGCTGCTCGCCCTCGTCGTCGTCAACGTCAGTTCCGAAACCGGCTTTGCCTGGCTCGACGCGGTATCGCGCCTGTTTGGCTTCGATCCCATCGCAGCCCGGGCCCGCACCGGCGATTACCATGTCACCGGCGCTTTCGTCAGCCTCGGCATGTACAGTGGCATGGCCGGCGTTACCGTGGCGCACGAGCTGATCCATCGCGTCGATCGCCCGCTCGATCTCATTGTCGGCCGCTGGCTGCTGGCCTTTACCTGGGACACCGGCTTTGCCATCGAGCACGTCTATGGCCACCATCGAAACGTCGCGACCGAACTCGATCCCGCCACCGCACGGCGCGGCGAGTATGTGCTGGTGTTCATCATCCGCTCGACCATCGGCCAGATCATCAACGCCTACCGCACCGAACGTGACCGGCTGAAGCGCCGGGGCGTTCGCGACATGATCTATAACAATCGCTTCTGGCGCGGCCAGGCCATGTCGCTCGCCATCGCCGCGGCGTTCGTGGCTTTCCTCGGGCCGATGGGCTTCTGGCTGTTCCTGATGGCCGGCGCCATCGGCAAGGTCTATCTCGAAATCGTCAATTACATCGAGCATTACGGCCTCGTGCGCATTCCCGGCACCCGCGTCGAAGCCCGGCATTCGTGGGACAGTTATCGGCGCGTCTCGACCGGCATGTTCTATAATCTGCAGCTGCACGCGAACCATCACCGGCTCGCCAACCGTCGCTATTGGGAGTTGCAGCAGGAGCCGGAAGGCTCGCCGATGCTGCCCGCCGGCTATATGCCGATGATCTTCCTCTCGTTCGTGCCGGTGGTCTGGCAACGTTTTTCCAACCGGCTACTGGCCGATTGGGACCGGCGGTTCGCCAGTGAGGCCGAGCGCGATTACATGCGCGAAAAAGGTATCCTGCTCGGCGAGTAGCTTGACCGACTCCTGGTCGTTCTATTTATGTTCTCATTGGTTGCTTACATTCGGCGGATGCATGGGTTGGCGCCTTGCAAGCCGCGGAAGTCGTGACAATCTAGGGTCTGCCGCCATGCCGCCGGCACCTGACCCCAGACTCTGCAACACCGTGCTCGCGCCAGTGAGTGCCATGGGATTGTGAACCGCATGCCGAAAGCCATCAGCCAGAACCGCGAAATCGTCATTCGCGGGGCCAAGGAACATAATCTCAAAAATATCGACCTGCGGTTGCCGCGCGATTCTTTGATCGTCATGACCGGGCTGTCCGGCTCGGGCAAATCCTCGCTGGCGTTCGACACTATCTATGCCGAAGGCCAGCGGCGCTATGTCGAAAGCCTGTCGGCTTATGCGCGCCAGTTCCTTGAAATGATGCAGAAGCCCGATGTCGAGCAGATCGACGGGCTGTCGCCGGCGATCTCGATCGAGCAGAAAACGACTTCGCGCAATCCGCGCTCGACCGTTGGTACCGTCACCGAAATCTATGATTACCTGCGCCTGTTGTTCGCGCGCGTCGGCATTCCCTATTCGCCGGCGACCGGGTTGCCGATCGAATCGCAGACTGTGTCGCAGATGGTCGACCGCACCATGGCAATGCCGGAAGGGACGCGGGCCTATCTGCTGGCGCCGATCGCCCGTGGTCGCAAGGGGGAATACAAGCGCGAACTCAATGATCTGCTGCGCAAGGGCTTCCTCCGGGTCAAGATCGATGGCGAGTTCCACGATATCGAGGATGCGCCCAACCTCGACAAGAAGATCAAGCATGACATCGAGGTCGTGGTCGACCGGCTGGTCATCGGCCCCGATATCGCCACCCGCCTCGCCGAAAGTTTCGAGACGGCGCTGAAACTCGCCGATGGCATCGCACTGGTCGAATTCGCCGATGAGCAGGAGGAGGATGGCTCGCCCAAGCGGGTCACCTTCTCGGAAAAATTCGCCTGCCCGGTTTCGGGGTTCACCATCTCGGAGATCGAGCCGCGGCTGTTTTCATTCAACAACCCCTATGGCGCCTGCCCGGTGTGCGACGGGCTTGGCACCGAACGCAAGATCGATCCTGAGATGATCGTGCCGGATGGCGAGCTATCGCTCCGCGATGGCGCCATCCTGCCCTGGAGCAAGACCAGTGCGCCGTATTACCTGCAGACGCTGACTGCCATCGCCAAGCATTTCGGCGCCTCGACTGGGACGGCATGGAACGCCCTGCCGCTCGAAGTCCAGCACGCCGTGCTTTATGGCACCGGCAGGACCGCCATCCTGTTCGTCTATGATGATGGCCTGCGCCAGTACAAGACCACGAAGCCGTTCGAAGGGGTGATCGGCAATCTCGAGCGCCGCTACAAGGAGACGGAAAGCGCCGGCATGCGCGAGGAAATCGAGCGCTACCTGTCAAGCAAGCCCTGCACGACCTGCGGCGGCTATCGGCTGAAACCCGAAGCGCTGGCGGTAAAGATCGACGGTTTGCATGTCGGGCAGGTGACGGAAAAATCGATCCGCGCCACCTCCGAATGGTTCGAGCAACTCCCGGCGCACCTCAACGCCAACCAGACGCTGATCGGCGAGCGTATCTTCAAGGAAATTCGGGATCGCCTGCAGTTCCTCAACGATGTTGGCCTTGATTATTTGACGTTGGCGCGCAATTCCGGCTCGCTGTCGGGCGGGGAATCGCAGCGCATCCGGCTAGCTTCGCAAATCGGTTCGGGTCTCACCGGCGTGCTTTATGTGCTCGACGAGCCCTCGATCGGGCTGCATCAGCGCGACAACGCCCGATTGCTCGAAACGCTCCGTCGGCTGCGCGATCTCGGCAATACCGTCATTGTCGTCGAGCATGATGAGGACGCGATCCTGACCGCCGACCACGTGGTCGACATTGGCCCTGGCGCCGGTGTCCATGGTGGCCACATCATCGCCGAAGGGACGCCGGCCGATATCCTGAACCATCCGGATAGCCTCACCGGCGCGTATCTCTCGGGCCGCATGGGCATTGCGATTCCGCCTGTCCGGCGCAAGGCTCAGAAAGGCCGGGCGCTCAGCCTCAAGGGCGCGACTGGCAACAACCTCAAGAATGTATCCGTCGATGTGCCGCTTGGGCTGTTCGTCGCCATCACCGGCGTCTCGGGCGGCGGCAAGTCGACGCTGATGATCGACACCATGTATCAGGCCATCGCGCGGCGGCTGAATGGCGCCCGGGTAGTCCCGGCCCCGCACGAATCGCTGACCGGGCTAGAACTGCTCGACAAGGTGATCGACATCGACCAGTCGCCGATCGGGCGGACGCCGCGCTCCAATCCGGCTACCTACACCGGAGCCTTCACGCCGTTGCGGGAATGGTTCTCGGGCCTGCCCGAAGCCAAGGCACGTGGCTATGGACCGGGGCGGTTCTCGTTCAACGTCAAGGGCGGACGCTGCGAAAAGTGCGAGGGCGACGGCGTCATCAAGATCGAGATGCATTTCCTGCCCGACGTGTACGTCACCTGCGAAGTCTGCAAGGGCAAGCGCTACAACCGTGAAACGCTCGAAGTGCAGTTCAAGGGCAAGTCGATTGCCGACGTGCTCGACATGACCATCGACGAAGGTGTCGACTACTTTTCGGCAGTGCCGTCGATCCGCGACAAGCTGTCGACGCTGCAGCGTGTCGGGCTCGGCTACGTCAAGATCGGCCAGCCCGCCAATACCCTGTCGGGCGGCGAGGCGCAGCGGGTCAAGCTCAGCAAGGAATTGTCCAAGCGCGCCACCGGGCGGACCCTGTACCTGCTCGACGAACCGACCACCGGGCTGCATTTCCACGATGTGGCCAAGCTGCTGGAAGTGCTGCAGGAACTGGTCGATGGCGGCAATTCGGTGATCGTCATCGAGCACAATCTCGAAGTCATCAAGACCGCGGACTGGGTCATCGACCTTGGTCCCGAGGGCGGCGATGGCGGGGGCGAGATTGTCGGCGTCGGCACGCCGGAGGATCTGGCGGCGAACCCCCGCAGTTACACCGGCAAGTTCCTGAAAGACGTCATTGCCCGGCGTCCGGCGAAAAAACTATCGGCAACGAAGCGTTCCGCAAGGCAACCGCGGCAGGCCGCCGAGTAGGCAATACGGCAGCAAGGCTTTCCGCTGTCGTGTGCGCTTCCGCACGAGTCGTGGAAAACCCATAGCAACGTATCAATCGTGTGAAATAGCCATGCTGGAATTGCATAGCGCGGTTGACGCTTAGGGCATAGCCGAAAGTCGCAAATGCCCTCATCCTGCGCTCGTACCACCAGCGAGGATGACGTCAATGTTCGTACGAGCAGTATGGCGCGTCAGGCGGCTCATCGATATCAAGCAGTCCATCCGCGAGCTCGAACTCCCGACAACTCGCGACGGATTCGGCCTTTCCGGGGCCGAGTTTCCGAAAATGACCCGCGGATTGTTTGACCGATGAGCGTCGGAAGCGCCCTTCTCCGATACGGCCGCCGGATCGCCCGGCGGCCGTTTCACTTCAGCAGGGCTTAACGTCAGATGAATATCGGCGGTTAACGCCGTGCGGTTTTCGCATGGCTCGTTTGAGCAATGAGGCTCTGCTCATCGCACCGGGTCCAGCCTATTTAGTGGTGGTCAAAACAAGGAGACTTCCAATGGACATCCGCAAGAGCTTCAAGAAATGGTCGGCCTACCAGCAGACCGTGCGTGAACTCAATGCTCTCGACACGCGTCAGCTTAACGATCTCGGCATCAACCGCAGCGACATCCAGCGTATTGCCCGTGATCATGTTGCAGCGTTCTGATCGTTCGCTGACGACCACTTCGACCGACTTCCGAACACCCGCCTCTCATTGAGTGGCGGGTGTTTGCTATTTGGGACTTAGCTTTCGGCAGCAGCGCCGATCGCGGCCTCGACAGCGAGGCCAGTTGCGCCACGCGAGTCCGTTTGCTATCCCCGCGCCATGTCTGAAACCGATACTCTCCATATCATTGGCGGCGGCCTCGCCGGGTCCGAAGCCGCCTGGCAGGCGGCGACTGCCGGCATCAGCGTCATCCTCCACGAAATGCGGCCCGAAAAGCTGACCGAGGCGCATTTGACCGGCGGCCTTGCCGAATTGGTCTGTTCCAACAGTTTCCGTTCCGATGACGCCGAGCGCAACGCCGTTGGCCTGCTGCACGAGGAAATGCGCCGTTGCGGCTCGCTGATCATGCGCATGGCCGACACCCACGCCCTGCCAGCGGGTGGCGCCCTCGCCGTCGATCGCAACGCGTTCTCTGATGGCGTGACGGCTGCCATTCACGACCACCCCAACATCACCGTGGAGCCCGGCGAGATCACCGGCTTGCCGCCGGCCGACTGGCAGCATGTCATCATCGCCACCGGTCCGCTGACCTCGCGGCCACTGGCGGAAGCCATCCAATCGCTGACCGGGGTCGACGAACTGGCCTTCTTTGACGCCATCGCGCCGATCGTGCACAGCGAGAGCATCAACCGCGACATCGTCTGGGCGCAGTCGCGCTACGACAAGACCGGGCCAAACGGCACCGGTGCCGACTACCTCAACTGTCCGATGACCGAAGCCGAGTACCATCGATTTGTCGATGCACTGCTCGCCGGGGAAAAGCACGTCTTCCACCAGTGGGAAAATGTCCCGTATTTCGACGGCTGCCTGCCGGTCGAGGTGATGGCGGAGCGCGGGCGCGAGACCCTGCGCTTTGGTCCGCTGAAGCCCGTCGGGCTGACCAACCCGCGCAATCCGACCGTCAAGCCCTATGCCATCGTCCAGCTTCGCCAGGACAACATTCTCGGCACGCTGTGGAACATGGTCGGCTTCCAGACCAAACTAAAATACGGGCAGCAGGCAGAAATCTTTCGGCTGATCCCCGGCCTCGAGAACGCGCAATTCGCCCGACTCGGCGGACTGCACCACAACACCTTCCTCAACTCGCCAAAAGTGCTCGATGGGGAATTGCGGCTCAAAGTCGATCCGCGTTTACGATTCGCCGGCCAGATCACCGGCGTCGAAGGCTACGTTGAAAGCGCGACCATCGGGTTGCTTGCGGGCCGAATGGCAGCGCAGGCAATACGCCGGCAAGTCACAAGCATTCCTGCGCCCACAACTGCCATGGGAGCGCTGCTCGCGCACATTACCGGCGGTCATCTCGCGACCGAAAATACACCCGGAACTCGCAGTTTTCAGCCTATGAACGTCAATTTTGGGCTGTTTCCCGAAATTGCCGTCAGCAAGCCGGAGGGCCATGTTGGCCGTTGGCGGGGTGTCGACAGGACGCAGGCAAAACGACAGGCATTCTCGCAACGCGCTTTGGCCGATATCGCAGCGTTTGCATAGGGTTAGCGATTTTCGCGCTATTTATAGCGCCAATTCCACGCCGTCATCATGGCGATCTTCCGCCAGTCGGCAAGGTCCGCCGGTGGGGTAAACGGCGTCGCATTTGCCCGCCGCACCAGCTCCAGCTGCGTCCGGATCACCGGGAAAATAGTGAACGCGGGCCGTAACTTAACCGGCAACGCCAAGATCGCCGTACTCGCCAGCGCCAGATGCGACGCCGCGATCTCGGTCAGCTGCGCATGCGCCGCCAGCAAACCCTCGCTGACCACCCCCGCGAACACCTCCCCCTCCCCTAACCCATTGGCGGCAAATACAGAAAGCGGCAGAAATAATCGCCCCTGGCTCGCCTCGTAACCAAACCCCCGCAGGTGCCCGGTCAACGCCTGCGCCACCCCCAAATGCCCCGCCGCATCGCCGGACTCCACCGCCTCGCCATCGTTCAACACCATCGCCGCGTAGTGCAAAAGCCGCGACGCCGTTTCCCCCGCATAGCCCTCAAAGGCCCGCAAATCAGGCATTGCGTCATCGTAAAGGTCAAAGCGCCGCGCCTCGATCAACCGCAGCAGCGGCCCGGTCGGCAGGCGATATCGCTCGATCGCATCGAGCAAAGCCGCAGCGATGGGATTGTCGCGCACCCCGCCATGCCCAGCACCGGACAGCGCATCAATCCACCACTGCAGCCGAATCTCCCCCAGCGCCGGCTGCCGCACACGGCTCCGCGTCGCCGCCAGTTCGGCATTAAACCCCAGCAACGCCTGCACCGCCGCGCGCTGCGGCTCCCGAAGCAGGAGACTGGAAAAATACCGATCGCGGTCGGCTGTCCGCAGGGTCTGCGCGACGATTTCCACCGCGCCCGCCATCAGCGGTTGGCATCAACGGCAATCAGCGCCGCCCCAACGGCCCGCTGCTCACCGAGGAGGATGTTATAAGTCCGGACGGCAGCGCCGGTGGCAATCGCCTCGACGACGACGCCCCGGTCGCGAAATGCCTGCCGGAGAAGCGGATCGAGAAACCCGATATCGGTGCCAAGCCCAATCAGCAGGACGTCCAGTCGCGCTGCAACGTCAAAGACTCGCGTCAAAGACTGCCGGGTCAACTCCGGCGCGGCCGTTACGTCCCAGGCGAACATGCCGGTCGGTAGGGCGAGAAGGGAGCCTTTATGCGACATCCCGGCGAAACGAAATCCGCCGCCGCCATAGGCGTCGATCGGTGCCTGATAGGGATAATGCCCCTGCCCCGGCTCGAACGGCTCCACTTTCAGACGGCAGCGCCGCCGGCGCGCTTCGGCTCCAGCGACTTCGCCGCCGTCTCGCTGCGCGATTTCAGGCCGAAGAAGATTAGAATGGGTCCGCCGACGATAATCGACGAATAGGTGCCGACGAACACGCCGAAGGTCATGGCGATGGTGAAACCGCGGATGACTTCACCGCCAAACAAAACCAGCGGAATTAGCGCCAGGAAGATCGTGAAGGCAGTCAGCGAGGTTCTGACGATGGTCTGGTTGATCGACAGATTGATCAACTCCGGCAGTGGCATGGTTTTGTATTTGCGGAGATTTTCGCGGATGCGATCGGAAATCACGACAGTTTCATTGAGTGACAGGCCAACGAGAGTCAGCACTGCCGCAATCGAAGTCAGGTTGAACTCGATCCCGGTAATCGAGAACAGTCCGATGGTCATGATGATGTCATGGGTGGTGGTCGTGATAGCAGCAAGTGCAAATTGCCATTCGAAGCGGAACCAAACGTAGATGAGGATGGCGCCCAAGGCGACCAGCACCGCAAGCGTGCCTTTCCACGCGAGTTCTCCTGACACCGAGGCACTGACGGCTTCGATGCGGCGGATGGTGTAGTCCTCGGCGACGAGAACGTCGCGGACCTTGGCTACCGCGTCCTGCTGGGCGGTGTCGCCGCCAGTTTGGGCTTCGATGCGGACCAGCACGTCTTCAGGCGGGCCGAAACCTTGGACCTGCACGTCGCCGAGGCCGAGGCCGTCGAGCAATTCGCGGATGCGACCCGGATCGGCAGGACCCGTGGTGTGCTGGATCTCAATGGCCGAGCCACCCTTGAAATCGATGCCGAGATTGAAGCCCTTGAACACGGCGGAGCCGACCGACAGCACGCTCATGACGATGGAAAAGATGATGACATAGCGCGAGATGCGCATGAAATTGATCTTGGTGCCGTCCGGAATGAAGCGGAAATGCTGGATTTTCAGCGTTTTCGGCCGGCGCCAGCGATACCAGACGCCGACGAAAAACAGCGTCACCGTGTAGGCAGTGAACAGCGAGGTCAGAATGCCGAGGGCAAGTGTGACGGCAAAGCCCTGGACCGGACCGGAGCCGAGGAAATACAGCACGACGGCGGCGATAAGCTGCGTCAGATGCGAATCGATGATGGTGCCCCAGGCGCGCTGGAAACCGGCATGAATAGCCGCAAGGTTCGATTTGCCGGTTTTGAGCTCCTCGCGAATACGCTCATAAATCAGCACGTTAGCATCGACCGCCATACCGATGGTGAGCACGATGCCGGCGATGCCGGGCAAGGTCAGCGTGGCGCCCAGCAGCGACAGCGCGCCAAAGATCAGCACGATGTTGAGGATCAGCGAAATGTTGGCGAACACACCGAACAAGCCGTAGGCAATGGTCATGAAGATGACAACGCCGGCCGCGGCGACGATACCGGCCAGCAGGCCCGAGCGGATACTGTCGGCGCCAAGGCTCGGGCCGACCGAGCGCTCCTCGACAATGGCAAGTGTCGCCGGCAGCGCGCCGGCACGCAGGAGGACGGAGAGATCATTGGCCGTCTCTGAGGTGAAGCTACCGGAAATCTGGCCAGAGCCTTGAAGAATCGGCGAAATAATATTTGGCGCAGTGATAACTTGATTGTCGAGAACAATGGCGAAGCGCTTACCGACGTTCTTTGCGGTGATTTCGGCGAAGATCTGCGCACCGCGGGTGTCGAAGCGGAAGGTGACAACGGCCTGATTGCTTTGCTGATCAAAGCTCGGCTGAGAGTCGACAAGGGATTCGCCGCCGAGAGCCACTTCTTCATACAGCAGCTCTTTGCCGCCATCTGCCGACGGCAGGATGAAAGTGCCCGGCGGCAGGCCCTGTGCCTCGGCCTGCGCCGCCGTCATGCCGGTGTAGACGAGGTGAAAGGTCAGGCGCGCCGTGCGAGAAATGATGTCCTTGAGGCGCGACGAGTCTTCGAAGCCGGGAACCTGCACCATGACGCGATCGGTGCCCTGCCGCTGGATCAGCGGCTCGGTGGTACCCAGTTCATCGATGCGTTTGCGGATGACTTCGACCGACTGCTGGACCAGCGAACTCATTCGTTCGGTGATGCCCTGGTCGGTCAATGACACGGTCAGCTTGCCCTCGGGGTTTTCGCCGAAGGCCAGTTCCTGCACGCCGCCGATGGCGAACAATGAGTTCGAGATGGTGTTCTGCAGCGTCTGGATCGCAGTCGAGGCCGCGGCTTTTTGCGTCGGATCGGTCAACTCGACAATAATGGTCGAACCATCGGTCGTGATGATGTTACCGATGCCATTATCGTTGGCGAGTACGGAGCGAACATCGCGCCGCAGATCCTTGATGCGTTCGGAGATGATCGAAGCGCGATCGACTTCAAGCAGCAAGTGCGAGCCGCCCTGGAGGTCGAGGCCGAGAACGATTTGCTGGTGCGGCAGCCAGTCGGGCCATGCAGCGAGCTGATCTTTGTTCAAAAAGCTCGGAATCGCGAGGAAAATCCCCACGAGGGATACGATAACGATGATCGCGGCCCGAATTGGCGAAGTCTGCATAACACAGTCCTAATAGGAAATCGTCAGCCGGCTACCCGGCTGACGTCGGCGTAGGCTTGAATTACGCCGGCTTGTTGTCGTTCACCGGCGCGGACTTAGTCCGCACATCGGAGATCATGGTCCGGAGCATCTTCACTTTGACGCCGGGGGCGATTTCGACTTCGAGATCCTGGCCGGCTTCGGATTTGGTGACCTTGCCGATGATACCGCCGGTCGAGACGATGGTATCGCCACGCCGCACGGCCTCGAGCATAGACCGCTGTTCTTTCAGGCGTTTTTGCTGAGGCCGGAAGATCAGGAGCCAGAAGATGACCACCAGCAGGACGATCGGCAGGATGTTCAGCAGCAATGCCGTGGTCCCGTCGGCTGGGGCTGCGGCAACTGCATCCTGCGCAAAGGCTGGCGTCACAAACATTTCGTCTCCTCGTATCCGCGAATGGGGATGGGGTTGTTGTCAAACAATCGCGAAGGCCCTCATATAGGGTACGATTGCGGGCTGTGCCCTGAAATCGCGCGGAATATACAGAGGGGCTGGTGGGATTGCAAAGGCAATCGCGGTGCGCTCAAAGACCCCAATTCCCGGAGAATCCCAACGTGACCACCGACGACGCGCTGATGCGGATTGCCGCATCGCTGGCTGAAATTGCCGCAAGCCTGCGCAGGCAAGACGGTAAGCCTGAGGCGGTTTGCCTGCTTCTTGCAGGTGTGGATGCTTACCACTGGGAGGGGGACGCGCTGCTGCCGGTGCGCAAGGTGTCGCGGGTGCCGATCGGGCTGCTGCGCGGCATCGATTCCGTGCGCGATATCCTCGTCGACAATACCCTGCAGTTCGCGAACGGGCTCGGTGCCAACAACGCGCTGCTGTGGGGCGCGCGCGGGATGGGCAAGTCGTCGCTGGTCAAGGCGGTGCACGCGCAGGTGGCCGAGATGGCGGTGGCGGCGGGGTCGCGGCTGATCCTGATCGAGATCGCGCGGGAGGACATCGAATCGCTGCCCAAGCTGATGCGGATGATCGCCGGTGACGCGGCGCGGTTCATCGTGTTCTGCGACGATCTGAGCTTTGATCGCGACGAGACCAGCTACAAGGCGCTGAAATCGATCCTGGATGGCGGCCTCGAGGGGCGGCCGGATAATGTGCTGTTCTATGCGACGTCGAACCGCCGGCACCTGATGCCGCGCGAGATGATCGACAACGAACGGGCGACGGCGATCAATCCCGGCGAGGCGATCGAGGAGAAGGTGTCGCTGTCGGACCGGTTCGGGCTGTGGCTCGGGTTTCACAACTGCGACCAGCCGACCTACCTCGCAATGGTGCGCGGCTATGCCGAGGCTTACGGCATCGATATCGGCGAGGCGGCGCTCAATGCGCGGGCGCTCGAGTGGGCGGCGACGCGCGGGGCGCGATCCGGGCGGGTGGCGATCCAGTTCGTGCGCGGACTGGCGGGGGAGTTGGGCAAGGTGGTCAGCTGACCACCGCTGCCTCAGGTCGCCAGCATCGGCAGCGGGTCGACGGGGGTGGCGCCTTTGCGGAGTTCGAAGTGGAGCTGCGGCTTGGTGACCGAGCCGGTCATGCCGGACAGGGCGATATTGTCGCCGCGGTTGACGATCTGGCCTTTGCTGACCGACATGGTTTGCAGGTGCGCATAAGCTGAGACGTAACCGTTCGGGTGGCGGATCAGCACGAGGTTGCCATAGCCTTCGACGCCTGAGCCGACATAGATCACGGTGCCGTTTTCGGCGGCCTTGACGGTCGAGCCCTCGGGAATTTCGATATTGATGCCGGTTTGCTTTGATTGGGCGAAATCGGCGATGACCTTGCCCGATACCGGCCAGCGGAATTTCTCGGCCCCCGACATCTTGGGCTCACCGGCGGCGGGGGCCGCGACGGGCGCCTGCACGGCGACCTTGGTAGCGAGCGGCACGGGGGTTTCGGGGGGCGCCAGCAGCGTCGGATCTGCGACAGCGGCGGTCGACTGCATCTTGGGCGGCGTGGTCACCAGCGGGCTCGAGGTCTGGCCTTCATCGATGGCGGCCATCTGGGTCGGAGCCGGTGCGCTCAGCTGCGCCGTGCCATTGAGATCGCCACGGCCGGGGATCTTGATCTTCTGGCCAACGAAAATCTTGTCGGGCGACGAGAAGCCGTTGGCGACGACGATGGCCTGGGTGGTCACATCGTATTTGCGGGCAATGGTGTAGAGCGACTCGCCGCTCTGGATGACATGCACATAGGCATCGCCGGAAGCCAGCGTCGGCGACCCGGTGCCCTGCGGCAGGGGCGCTGCTGCGACGGGAAGCGGCGCGAGGGTCTGGGTGGCGGGCATGGCGACGGGGTTCCCCAATGAGTTGGTTGTCGAACTGAGTACCGGCAGGTCGCCGGTGGACACGGAGCCGCCGCCGCCGATGGGCGAGGTCGGGAAGGCTGTGGGCGAATTGGCAAAGGCAGCGGGCGGCAACAGCGCGCCGGGCGTGGTGCTCATGCCGTTGCCGACATTCGACGGCGGCAGGAACTGGTTCATGGCCAGGTCAGAGTCGGCCCCAAGCGCCGAGGGCATCGGCTGGCTCAGACTGCCGCCATCGGTGGCGCTGCTGGCGACCGAGCCGGTCGACATGGCGTCGGGACCCATCATGCGGCCACTCAGCCCGGAACATCCCGAGAGGGAGGTGGCGGCCATCAGGCTCGCCACTGCAACAGCGCTTCGCAGCGCCTTACCGGATACGCCCATACTCATCGGCTCACTCGTACACAGGTACTCAACAGAACCAACGATAGGCGTTTAAGGTAAAAGCGACCTTAAAGCCCCCGCGATTTGCATTGACCATAAGTGTCCGGGTTAGCGGGCAAGTAAGGTTACCGAAGTGTTAAGTGTTTTGGGGCCGGGGAGTGGGTGCGTGGGGACGGGGAGTGCCATGTCGACAGGTGGAAGACTGGGTCCCCGCCTTCGCGGGGATGGAGCTGGGGGCTAAAGGAGTTGCTCCACATTCACACAATTTCCGCCCCGCCAGACTCGGCAACAGCCACAACCGCCGCATCCCGCGGGCTTGACCCGCGGGCCCACTCTGAGTCCGCGCCTAGGTCCGCGGGTCAAGCCCGCGGAAGGCGAGGAAAGTGAGGGAAGTGAGGAAGGAGAAGTTGCTCAGCTAGTACCTACACACCGACCATGAATGGACGTTCGACCTGAACTGAACCCCGCCCCACACCAACGCCTTGCCAACGGCCAATTGCCCGATCTAATCCACAACCACCGCATCCCGCGGGCTCGACCCGCGGGCCCATCCTGAGTCCGCGCATGGATCCGCGGGTCAAGCCCGCGGAAGGCGAGGAAGGGGAAGATTCTGTGTTTGCTGCATCGCCTTTTCGCTGGGATGGAGTTGGGGCTAAAGCAGAGTTGCTTTGCATCACCCCAAAGCTCACCTCAGTTACGGATGCGAGCACAGCCACAACCACCGCATCCCGCGGGCTCGACCCGCGGGCCCATTCTGAGTCCGCGCCTGGGTCCGCGGCCCAAGCCCGCGGAAGGCGAAGGGGGTTGCCTGGGTTTCAGATTCGCCGAAGTGGCGCGGTTCTAACGCGAACTCGGCCCCGGCACCGGCTTCTCTGCCGTCGGCGCCGCCTACTCCGTCACAGCGTGAACTTGCCCTGCAGGCGTTCGGTGGTTGCCGTGTCGGTCTGCAGCAGGCTCAAGGGGGTGATGGTGATGGCCCGGCGCTGGTGCAGGGTCTGGAAGTCGCTGGCATCGTCGAGGGGGAGAGGGGTTTCGGGGATGGCGATGAAGAATTTGCCGGGGTTGTCGCTCGGGTAATAGGCGAATACGGAGCGCGAGAAGCGCTGGTGCGGGACGAGTTCGATGCCGGTGATGGTTTCAGGTGCGCAGAACGGCAGGTTGACGTTGTAATAGGTGTCGCGGCCGGTCGCTTCGGCGATCAAGGTGCGGACGATGCCGGCGGTGAACTGCAGGGAATTATCCCAGATGACTTCCTTCCGGTGGACGTAATCGACGGCCTGGCTGATGGCGATGCCGAGGATGTTGTGCAGCGCCGCTTCGCGCGCCCCGGCTACGGTGCCTGAGCAATGGACGATGTCGCCGAGGTTCTGGCCATTGTTCACACCTGAGAGGACGAGGTCGGGCGCCTGGTCTTTCATCAAATGGGTGATGCCGACGACGACGCAATCGGCCGGGGATCCGCCATGGATGGCGAACACCTGGGGTTCGCGCTCGGTCAGCGACAGTTCACGAGCGATAGAGAAGCGGTGCCCTGCCCCACTTTGGTTGCTATCGGGCGCGACGACCCAGACGTCATCGGATAATTCGGCGGCGATGCGGCGCAGCACGTCCATGCCGGGCGCATCGACGCCATCATCGTTGACGAGCAGGATGCGGGGATTTTCGAGACTCACGAACGGCCGCCGATGCTGGTTCTACCGCGCATATAGGGCTGCAGCACCGCCGGAATGGCGATCGAGCCATCCTCCTGCTGGTAATTTTCCATCACCGCGATGAGGGCGCGGCCCACGGCGACGCCGGAACCGTTGAGGGTGTGGACGTGGCGAACTTTGCCATCCTTCCCCTTGAAGCGCGCATCCATGCGGCGGGCCTGAAAATCGCCGCAGACCGAGACCGATGAGATTTCGCGATAGGTATCCTGCCCGGGCAACCAGGCTTCGATGTCATAGGTTTTCTGCGCGCCAAAGCCCATGTCGCCGGTGCACAGCGTCATCACCCGATAGTGGATGCCGAGCTTTTGCAGCACGTCCTCGGCGTCGCCGAGCATCTTTTCATGCTCGTCGGTCGAGGTTTCTGGCGTGGTGATGGCGACCATTTCGACCTTGTTGAACTGGTGCTGCCGCAGCATGCCGCGGGTGTCACGGCCCGCCGAACCGGCTTCGGAACGGAAGCACGGGGTTAGTGCGGTGAAGCGCAGCGGGAGTTCATCCTCGGCGACAATAGTCTCTCGCACCAGGTTCGTCATCGGGACTTCCGCAGTGGGGATTAGCGCCAACCGCCCATCTCCATGCGGCACGAAAAACAAATCGTCCTCAAATTTCGGCAGTTGGTTTGTACCGAACAGAGCATCGTCCTTAACTAGCAGAGGCGGCTGAACCTCGGTGTAGCCGTGTTCATCGACGTGGAGATCAAGCATGAACTGGCCAATTGCGCGCTCTAACCTTGCGAGGTCGGATTTGAGGACGACGAAGCGGGAGCCGCTGATCTTGGCGGCAATTTCGAAATCCATCTGGCCCATGGCTTCGCCGGTTTCGTAATGCTCTTTCGGCGCGAAGGCGAAGACGGGTCTGGGGGCACGGATCGTTGCAGCAGTCTCGGCCGTACCGTTGCGGCCGAAATATTCGATATTGCCGGTTTCGTCATCGCCGATTGGCACCCCATCCAGAGGCATGTTGGGGATGACCGAGAGGGCGTCGCGGAGCTTGGTGTCGAGTTCGCGCTGCTCGGCTTCACCGGACTGGATGATGTCCTTGAGGCCGGCTACTTCGGCCATCAGCGCTGCCACGCGGGTCTCGTCTTTTTGCGCCTTAGCTTGACCGATCAGCTTGCTGGTGGCGTTGCGTTTTTCCTGCGCGTCATTGAGGCGCTGGATGGTGGCGCGGCGCTGCTCGTCGATGCCGATGAGCTGAGCGGCGCTGAACGGTACGTTTTTGCGATTTGCCAGGGCGGCGTCGAAGGCCGTCGGGTTATCGCGAATCCATTTGATGTCGAACATGCGCCTGGTCCCGGAGAAAAGTCCGGTCGCGCGTTACGTCTCGGACTCGGCTGCTGCTTGCTTTGCCAATGCGGCGGCGCGGGACTTTTCGACCCAGCGCACCGAAAGGATCGAGAGTTCGTAGAGCAGGTACATGGGCACGGCAAGGCCCAACTGGGAGACCGGATCGGGCGGCGTGATGAAGGCCGCAAACAACAGGATGATGACGATGGCGTAGCGCCGGCCTTTTCGAAGGAAATCGACGCCGATGAGGTCGATGCGGGCGAGAAGCGTCAGGATGACAGGGAGCTGGAAACAGACGCCGAACGCCAGAATCAGCGTCATGGCGAGGCCGAGATATTCGCTGACCTTGACCAGCATCTCGATTTCCGCGGTCTGCATCGAGAGGAAGAAGCGCATCACCATCGGCAGGATGGCGAAATAGACCAGCGAGGCGCCGAGGACGAAAAACACCGGCGTGGCGATGAGATAAGGGATGAAGGCGCGGCGCTCCTTTTTGTAAAGGCCGGGCGCGACGAACATGTAGATCTGACTGGCGATCACCGGGAAGCCGAGGAAGATCGCGCCAAAGAAGGCGATGTTCAGCTGGGTGAAGAAGAATTCCTGCGGCGCGGTGTAGATCAGCTTGATGTCACGCGGCAGCAGCGTTGCCTGGTCGATCGGCATCACCGAGCGGTACGGCTCGAGCAGCAGGTCGAAGATTTTACCGGAGAAAATGAAGCTGAGGATCAGCAGGGCGAACAGCGCGACGCAGGTGATGATCAGCCGCTTGCGCAGCTCGATCAGGTGATCCATCAGCGGCGCTTCGCTGCCGGCCAACTCGTCGGGGATTTCGGCTTTCGGCGCGGGCTTGGCGGTGGCTGTTGCCGTGTCGATGACGACGGGCGGCAGGGTCGATGCTGCGCTTTTGGTATCTTCGGCGGCCATGTTCTAGGACTTGCTTTCCGCGTCGGAAGCGGCGGGCGTGGTATCGACAACGCGCCGCGGCCGGCGGGTCGGCGTCACCTTGACCGGGGGAATCGGGACGATGGCTTCCGCAGGCTTGGCCAGCGGCTTCGCGGCCAACTTGCGCGGCGCTGTCGATTTCGTCGCCGGTGTCGGCTTGGCAGGCGCGATCGCTTCGGCGGGCGCCGGACTGGCGACGGGGGCCAAGTCTTCGCGGGTGACGGTGCCATTGGGCACCGGGATGGCCTTGGAAGGCGCACGCACACGGGGTTTTTTCGGCGGCAGGGCCTGCAACTGCGTCGGAGCGGCAGCGGCTTTGGTCGACATCATGACCGGCGCGGCAGCAGCAGTAGCAGGCGCCGGGATGATGCCGGCAGCGGCCTGGATTTCGGCGACGACACTCTCAGACTTCGGATCGGCGGGCTTCAGCGCACCGGACGGCTTGGTGCCGGTCGGGGTCATGGTATTGAATTCGCGACGGATTTCGTCGGCAGTTTTCTTTAGCGGTGCGGTAATCGAGTTGCGCAGATTGCGCACCTCATCAAGGCCAGTGGTCTTGTTGATCTCACGCTGAAATTCGCTGCCCATCTTGCGAATCGTGTTGGCGAACTTGCCGACCTGACGCATGACATTGGGCAATTCCTTGGGGCCGATGAAGATCAGGGCGAACACGCCGATGACCAACATCTCTGTCCAGCCAATACCCATCATCGCAGGTAACCTTCGCCCGGACCGCTAGTGGCGGCCTCAGACGTCCTTGCTTCTATCGATTTCGCGGGCGTCGATGGTGGTACCGGCTTCGAGTGGCGTCGGCTTGTCTTCGTCCTTCATGCCCTTCTGGAAGGCTTTGATGCCGGAAGCGACTTCGCCCATCATGCCGGAAATCTTGCCGCGGCCGAACAGCAGCAGCACGACGGCGGCCACGATGATGATGCCCCAAATGCCTGGCGCGTGCATAACTCGTCTCCCAAAACTCGTCTCGTGCGGCAGCCGGAGGATCGACCCGCACAGGTTCCTGTAGGGCGCGGTGCCCAACGCTTAGTGCTCTATTCGAGAAATAGGTTCAAAGCGCGCCAAACACAAGGATGTGTTCCGGATTGAGGGTGAGGAAAACGTCACTGCCCACAGTGAATTTCGGGTCCGAGCGCTGACGGATACCGACCGGCCGATCGAGGCCCGCGACCTGCACTTCGCAGATGTCGACGCCGATGGCTTCGTGCTTCGAAACGATGCGGCCGGGGGTGCCCTGCCCGGCCATTTGCATATCGAGCACACCGACCGGACGGAGGGCGATGATCACCGGATCGCCCTCGGCGAAGCCGACGACCGCGACGCGGCCGAAAGGGGTGTCCGCCATGCCGGAAGCGACGCGGCTCGGGATTTCGCTCAGCGGCGAAAAGAAGCGGGCGGCATCGAGATCGATCGGGTGATTGTAGATTTCGGCGGCGCGGGCGACCTGCGCGACGCGGCCATGGCGGAGCAAGGCGATGCGATCGCCGACCACCATCGCCTCCTCAGGATCGTGGGTGACGATGATGGTGGTGGCGTGGGTTTCGCGCAGCACGGCGAGGGTTTCGTCGCGGACGGTTTCGCGCAGGCGGGCATCGAGGCTCGAAAACGGCTCGTCGAGCATCAGGATGCCGGGACGCGGCGCGATGGTGCGGGCGAGCGCCAGCCGCTGCTGCTGGCCACCCGACAGGCGATGCGGGAAATCATGCTCGCGGCCATCGAGCCCGACGCGTTTGAGGGCCGCGTGGGCCTGGCGGTTGGCGGCGACGCGACCGAGGCGGCGGAGGCCGAAACTGACATTGCCGAGCAGCGAGAGGTGCGGGAACAGCGCGAAGTCCTGGAACATCAGGCCGATGCCGCGCCGGTCGGGCGACAGGGTGCGGCCGGGGACGGAGACCGCCCGGTCGTTGATCCGCACCGTGCCGCCATCGATCGCCTGGATGCCGGCGGCGACGCGGAGGGCGGTGGATTTGCCGGAGCCGGAATCGCCCAACAGGCAGACGATCTCGCCGGGGGCGAGGCTGAGGCTGAAGCCATCGAGCACCTGGCGACCACCGAGCCGGACGGACACGGCATCGAAGGCCAGCGTCGAGGCGAAGCTGACGCCGGCGGTGCCGCGGGGGCCCCAGCCGGCGCGTTCGGTATCGTCAACAGTGCTCATGGCTCGCCGTCGCCGGTATCATCGGGGTCGAGGGGGTCTTCGTCGTCGCGCAGCGGGCCATCGAAGGGCAGCGGGATTTGGAGCGTCGGGGGCAAACGGCCCGAGAGCAGGCCGGCGCCCTTCAGTTCATCGAGCCCCGGCAGATCGGCGAGCGATTCGAGGCCGAAGTGATCGAGGAAGGCTTCGGTGGTGCCGTAGGTGACTGGGCGGCCGGGGGTGCGTCGGCGACCGCGCATGCGGACCCAGCGGGCTTCCATCAGCAGGTCGAGCGTCCCCTTGCCGGTGGCGACGCCGCGGATTTCCTCGATTTCGGCACGGGTGGCGGGCTGGTGGTAGGCGATGATCGACAGCGTTTCGAGCGCGGCGCGGGACAGGGCGCGGTGTTCAGTGTGTTCGCGGCGGAGCAGGAAGCCGAGATCTTCGGCAGTGCGGAAGGCCCAGCCATTGCCACGGCGGACGAGGTTGACGCCACGGGAGGCGTAGTCGCGCGTCAGGGTGGCGAGGAGCGCGCGGGGATTGGCGCCGTCGCCGAGGAACGGGGTCATCTCGGCGATTGAGAGCGGTTCCGCAGAGGCGAACAGCAGGGCCTCGAGCACGCGCAGATTGCGCGCCGCGATCGCCGTTGCGTCCTCATCGATTGCCATCGTCACTCCGTGCTGTCGGATTTGCGACGGCGCATCAGCAGCGGCGCGAATGCCTCCTGCTGGCGGAGTTCTAGCTGGCCCTCGCGCACCAGTTCAAGGCTCGCCGAAAAGCTCGAGGCGAGGATGGTGGCGCGATGCTCCGGCTTGACGAGATACTCGGCGAGATACGTGTCGAGCGGTAGCCAGTCGAAACTGTCACCGATCAGTCGCTGCAGGATGTCGCGGGCATCACCCAGCGCCCAGACGGTGCGGGTGAACGGGGTGTAGTCGGTCGAAACGGTCTTTTCGCGCTGTTCGCCATAGGCTTTCAGCAGTTCGTAGAGGGTCGCCTCCCAGAAGCGGCGCCGCTCGATGACCAGTGGCTCGGGGTCGCCACGCTGGTACACCATGAGACCGAGGCGGGGGCGGTTCATCAGGCGGCTCGCGGCGTCGCGCATGGCTTCGAGGCGCTTGAGGCGGAACTGCAGCACCGCGGCCAGCATCTCGCCGGACGGCTCGGGATCGCCGGGCGCCTGCGGCACCATCAGCCGGCTTTTGAGGTAGGCGAGCCAGGCGGCCATCACCAGATAATCGGCGGCGAGTTCGATGCGCTTGTCGCGCACCGTGGCGATGAAGCTCAGATATTGCTCGGCGAGGGCCAAGACGGAAATGGCGGAGAGATCGACCTTTTGGCGACGGGCGAGATCGAGCAGCAGGTCTAGCGGACCCTCGTAGCCAGCGACATCGACATGAAAGATGTCAGCGTCATCGGCCGGCCGAGTGACGGGCGCGGCAAACCAGTCGGTGGTGGAATCGCTGGTCGGGTCGCTCATGGGAGGCGGCTCAAAATAAAAATCTCCGCGGGGCACTTCTTGCCACCGAACGGAGACCCGTCAAGCCGTAGAAGGGAGCCTAGAATACGGCGCAGTCGCCGCCGGCGCCTTTGATCTGAGCGCAGATTTGGGTCGCTTCGACAGTGGAGTTTGCCGGGAGACGGACGCGGTAGTAGACCCCCTTGGCGCCAAGATCGGCACGCTGGATCTCCAGCTGGGCATTGCCAAAAACGTTGCCATAACGTTGCTGAAGCACGGACAGGCTTGCCTGTGCCTCTGCCTGGCTGGTCTGCGAGGCGACCTGTACCCAGGCAGCGGCGGTGGTTCCCGCAGGCGCCGGTGTGGCAACGGCGATTTCATCGGCGGGAACTTCGGCGACTAGGTCGACGAGCGGAACGCTGACAGGTTCGGTTGCCGCCGGAACCTCGGCGGCAAGGGAGGCGAGGGTCACCGGCGGGGTATCGACGATGGCGGTGACCGGCGATGCCGCCGGGGGAGCGAGCGAAGCATTACCGTCGCCGTACCAATCGGGGCGCGGATGCGGATAGGGAATGCTGGGATCGAGCGGTGCCTGCGTTGCCGGATCGGCGAAGGCGGCGGCCGCTGCGGCGTTGGCCTCGCCGCCGGCAGCGCCCGGAGCGGCGAGACTGGCTGGGCCGCCCTGCTCGTTGGCGAGTGCCGAGGCGACGCTGGCTAGGAGGTTGGTCGCATCGGCAGCGGCGCTTGAGCCGGCAATTTCAGGAACCAGCGGTCGGTCAACTGGAAGCGCCTCAGTGCCCGCCACGGCATCGTCGCCGCTGATGATGGTGCCATCGGGACGCACGGTAACGGTACGGACCTTGCGCTGGGTCAGCGTCGCTTCCTCGGCCTCCGGCGGAGTGATGGCGGCAACTTCGACATTGTCGCTCTGATCGCGCGAGACCAGCGTTTCGCCGCCCTCGGCGACCGTAACGCCATCGAGTTCGTCAAACACTGCCGAGCGCTGGTCAGCCGCATCGGCAACAGCGACCGGCGCAGCCTCCTTGACCGGGGTAGCGTCGCCGGTCAGCACCGGGGCCGCTGCGCCGCCGGTGCCACTGTTGCTGCCGAGCACCCAGTAGAGGCCAAGCCCGGCGACGACGAGCATGAACAGAGCAATGGCGGGACCGACAATGCTCCGGATGCTGCGGCGGGGGCGCTCATCTTCGTAAGTGTCGCGGGTGCGCTGGTCATCATCGCTGTCGACGCGGTCGACCTCGATACCGGAAGCACCGGCGGCGGCCAGGATCGCGTCATCAGCCGAGGTCGATTTCGGGGCGACGGCCTTGCGGCCGAGCGAGCGACGACCGGTCGTCGCAGCCATCGGCGCCACCACCGGACCCGGAGCCGGACGAACCGGCTTCGGCGCCATATCTACGCGTACCGCTTCTCCGATCAGGCTCTCGATTTCGTCGATCGGGTCGCGAGCCGCGAGTTGAGCGATGGCTTCGGCGGGCGAATTATCAAATTGCGGCTCGGTCCGCCGCTGCATGTCGGCAGCAACAGGCGTGGCGCGACTGCTGCCGAGGCCGAACACCGGCGCGGTATTAAAACGATCGAATTCGGCGGGACGAACCTGCCGCTCGGGTGCAACTTCATCGGCGCGTGGAGTGGCGACGAGTGTTGGCGTAGGCCGCGGGGCGGCGACTACTGGCTGCGGGGCTGCAGCAGCCGGTTGCGGCGCAGTGGCGACCGGGGTGGGAGCCGTGCGGGCCTGGAAATTGACCGGCCGAATGACCGGAGCATTCGTGCCTTCAGGCGAACGCGGATTGGCGTTGGCCAGTTGAACCCGCGCCGTGGCTGCCGCCGCAGGCGCGCGGCGGCTGAAATCGACTGGCGGGATCGGGGTTGGCGCCGGTGCGGCAGCGGCGGGCGCAGCGGCCGATTGTTCGGCATCGGCGTCAGCAGCCTGCGCGGCAAACTCAGCGGCAATCAGCTCGGCGATGACGTCATGTTCGGGTGCCGACGGCCCGGAAATCACGGCAGGCTGTTGAATTGGACCGGGAGCAACAGCGACGGGCACTGTGGCCGGAGCCGCATGAAACTCGACCGGCGTCGGCTCAGGCGTGGGGGTCGGCTCCGGCTGGCTGAAGCCGAAATCGAAATCCGCCAGATCGGCGCGTGCAGCCGGCCCACCCTGACGAACGCCAAAATCGAGATCGCCATGCGGCGTCGCGACCGGCGTCGGGGTCAATTCTGCACTCGGCAGCCGGATCGACCGCATCGGCGCAATTGCCGGAGTCGGTGGTGAAGTTTCGACCGGCGCTGCTGCCGGTGCGGTAGTGACCTGATCGGTTCCTGCGTCCTCTGCCATCAAACGCGCCAACTCTGCGATCAGGTCGTCGGCGGGCTGAAGTTCGGACTGGGGTTTGGCGTTCGACATCGAGGAGGCGCCCCTTGTACGCTAGCGACAAACGGGCTGGTGCCCGAATGCTGCAAACAACCCAGTAATGCGCCCGAATTATGAAAGTTCTTCGGGCGCGGTGACTCCCAGGAGCGTCAACGCGTTCAACAGCACCTGGCGGACGGCATCGACTAGGGCCAGTCGAGCCAAGGTCATTGTGGGTTCTTCAGCGTTAACAAAGCGTAACGTCGGATCTTCTTTGCCTTTTGCCCAGAAGGCGTGGAAGGCCGCGGCGAGATCGTGCACATAAAATGCAATCCGATGCGGCTCGTGCGCGATGGACGCGGCGGTGATGGCACGGGGGTAGCCCGCCAGCAAACGGACTAGTTCCATTTCGGCCGGAGTGACGATCAGCGAGAGACCAGCGGCGGCGAGCGCAGCCGGCGAGATATCGAGCCCGGGCATGTCGCGCTGCGCGGTGCGGAAGATCGAATGCGTCCGCGCATGGGCATATTGGACATAAAACACCGGATTGTCGCGGGTCTGTTCCTTGACCAGCGCAAAGTCGAAATCCATCGCTGCATCGTTCCGCCGAAACAGCAGCATGAAGCGCGTTGCGTCGACCCCGACTTCGTCGACCACGTCGGCGAGCGTGACGAGATCGCCGGAGCGCTTGCTCATCTTGAATGGTTCGCCATCCTTGAGCAGCCGAACCAGTTGGCAGATGCGGACGTCAATATCGGCTTCGCCTCCGGAAACAGCTTTCACGGCCGCTTTCAACCGCTTGATGTAGCCGGAATGATCGGCACCAAGCACATTGATCATGTGCTTGAAGCCACGCAGATATTTGTTGCGATGATAGGCGATGTCGGCGGCGAAATAGGTGTAGCTGCCATCGGACTTGACCAGCGCCCGGTCGACATCGTCGCCATAATCGCTGGCGCGGAACAGCGTCTGCTCGCGGTCCTCGTAATCGTCATCGACCTGCCCCTTGGGGGCTTCGAGCCGGCCCTGGTAGACCAGCCCCTGCTCCCGCAGCCAGGCCAGCGTCTTCTCGATATCGCCGCCAGGGCCGTGCAAGGTGCGCTCGGAAAAGAACACATCGTGCCGGATGCCGAGTTTGCTCAGATCAGCTTTGATCAGGTCCAGCATGGCGACCAGCACGCGATCCTTGACGATCGGTAGCCACTCGGCTTCGGGCAGCCACCGCAGCGTGCCGGCGAACTCATTGGCGAGTTGCTGGCCGACTGGGACGAGGTAATCGCCAGGATAGAAACCACGCGGTATTTCAATGACTTCGCCTAATATCTCGCGGTAGCGCAGGAAGGCGGAGCGTGCCAGTACATCGACCTGCCCGCCGGCGTCGTTGATGTAATATTCGCGGGTCACGGCGTAGCCGGAGAATTGCATAAGCGTGGCGAGGGCATCGCCGAACACCGCGCCGCGGGTGTGGCCGACATGCATCGGGCCGGTCGGATTAGCCGAGACGAATTCGATGTTGACCGGCTCGCCGCAGCCAATGTCAGAGCGGCCGAAATCGGCGCCCTCGGCGTGCACGGCGGCGATCACCGACTGCCAGAGGCCGTTGGCGACGCGGAAATTAATGAAGCCGGGGCCGGCGATTTCGACGCTGGTCACATCGGCGTCGCCCTCGAATTTGGCGACGAGAGCGGCAGCGACGTCACGAGGAGATTTGCCGAGTGGCTTGGCCACCACCATCGCGGCGTTGGTCGACAGATCGCCATGGCCCGGGTCGCGAGGCGGCTCGACCACAAATCGGCTCAGCAGCGCGCGATCGAGATCGGGATAGATCTCGGCGAGGGCCGTGGCGATGCGGGTCGAGAAATGCGCGAAAACGTCCATGATGGGGGACCTGTGGCAGGGAGGCGCCGGGTTAGCGGAATTACGCCGGAGCGTCAAACAACCGGGCGTGTTCGGCCATGGCGTAGGGGTCGGTCATGCCGGCGATGAAATCGGCGACGATGCGAGCCCGGGCGGCTTCGATTGGTGCAGCGAGGTAGGCGGTGTGCCAGCGACCTGGGAGATCGCCGCGTTCGCAATAATGGTCGAACAGCCGCGCCACGACGCGTTCGCTGGCTTCGACCGGGGCCATGACGGTTGGGTGGCGGTAGACATTAGCGAATAGGAAGCGCTTGAGCGCGGTGACGGCTTCGAAAATTGCTGGCGAAAACCGCGCCAGCGTGCGACCGGCGGTGCGAATGTCCTCGACGGTTGTCGGTCTGAGGTCGGCGATTTCGGTTTCGGTGGTGGCGATGACGTCCTCGATCGAGCGGGTGATCAGCAGGCGCTGAATTTCGTGCGCCTGCCGATTGGGGGCCAGGTCCGGCCAGCGGGCGCGGACTTTGTCGACGATGGGGCCGACTAGGGGGACGGCGGCGAGATCGTCGACAGTCAAGATTCCGGCACGGAGAGCGTCGTCGATGTCGTGGGCGTTGTAGGCGATGTCGTCGGCGATGGCCGCGATCTGGGCTTCAAGGCTGGCGTGGGTTTCGGGGCGGAACGGCGCGGCAGCGGGGATAGTATCGAGCCCGGTGGCATCCGGCAGCGGGCCGTTGTGCTTGAGAATGCCTTCGAGGGTTTCCCAGGTGAGGTTCAACCCATCGTGCTCGGCGTAGCGATTTTCGAGCAGGGTTACGGCACGGAGCGCCTGCAGATTGTGATCGAAACTACCCCAGCGCGCCATTTTTTCGGCCAGCACTCGCTCGCCGGCGTGGCCGAATGGGGTGTGGCCGAGGTCGTGGGCCAGCGCGATGGCTTCGGCGAGATCCTCGTTGAGGCGCAGCGCGCGGGCGATGGAGCGGGCCATCTGGCTGACTTCGAGGGTGTGGGTCAGCCGCGTGCGGTAATGCTGGCCTTCATGGTGGAGAAACACCTGGGTTTTATATTGCAGGCGACGGAAGGCAGTCGAATGGATGATGCGGTCGCGATCACGCTGGAATTCGGAGCGGGTCGGGCTCGCATTGGTGCCAAAGGCACGGCCGAGCGAGTTCGCCGGGTCGGATGCGTAGGGCGCACGGGGCATCATCGCGTGAGGCTCTTTCCATTCGGCTGAGATCTTCCTATTTTAGGTGGACCGAACAGCGGAAGCGCAAAATGAACGAAGTGCTTGTCGATACCCATAATGCCCAGCCGGTGGTCACCCTCACGGAACGCGCGGCCAAGCGGATCGGGCGCATCCTGTCAAAGCAAGCGGATGGCACGGTGCTGAGGATATCGGTCGCCGGTGGTGGGTGTTCCGGGTTTCAGTACGAATATAATCTGGTCAAGGAAACCGCGACGCCGGACGATCTGGTGCTGGCGCGCGACGACGCTACGGTGCTGATCGACAGCCTCAGCCTCGAATTCATGGGCGGTGCTGAAATCGATTATGCCGACGACCTGATCGGGCAATCGTTTCAGATCAAGAATCCGAATGCGGTCGCATCATGCGGATGCGGCACGAGTTTTGCCGTTTAGCTGGCGGTAGATCGACGAACAGCTGGTTGAACCCGGGCGCTGGTCCGACTAACGTCGCCTCCGATTTCGGAGGGGATTTACTTTGACATTGCAAGCGCGTCTCGACGCGGCGATCGACAGCGCGATCGCCCGCAACACCATTGTCGGCACGGTGATATTGGTCAAGCAGCAGGGCGCGCCGGTGTACGCTCGTGCCGCCGGGTGGCTCGACCGCGAGGCGGGGACGGCGATGCGCGAGGACACGATCTTCCGGCTGGCCTCGGTGACCAAGCCAATGGTCGCGGCCACGATTCTCTCGATGATCGAGAAGGGCATGCTGTCGCTCGATGATTCGGCGACGGATTTTTTGCCGTTCTTTCGCCCGCGCACGGCGGACGGAGTTGAGCAGACGGTCAAGATCCGGCATTTGCTGAGCCATTCATCGGGGATGAGTTACGATCAGGCGGCGATCAAGGCCGCCGACGCGTCGCCGGGGATGCAGGGGCCGCTGATCACGCTCGAGGAAAATATCCGCCGACTGAGCACCGTGCCGCTGAAATACGTGCCTGGAGCTGGTTGGGAATATTCGACGGCGATCGATGTGCTTGGGGGTATTGCGGCGAAGCTGCATGGCGGCAGTCTCGGAGACGCAGTAGGGCACTATGTCTCCGCGCCGCTCGGCATGCGGGACACGGCGTTTCATGTGGTCGATTCGGGGCGCTTGGCGGTGCCCTATGGCAATGATGCCGACGGGACGGTGCGGATGAGCGACCCGCATGTGCAGCGGAATGCCGATGGGGAGACGACGACGTTCTCGCCGGGGCGGATTTTCGAGCCGGAGGCCCCACAATCGGGCGGTGCTGGCATGGCGGGAACGGCGGGCGATCTGCTGGTGTTCCTCGAGACGCTCAGGACCGGCGGCGCACCGATTCTCAAGCCGGAGACGGTCAGCATGGCGTTCGAGAATCAGATCGGCACCCTGCCCCGGCGGGTTACCGATGCCGGCAAGCGGTTCGGGTTTTTCGGTGCGGTGCTCGATGACCCCAAAGCCGCCAAGAGCCCGGCGAACCGGGGGACGGTCGACTGGGGCGGGGCTTATGGGCACAACTGGTTCATCGACCCGGTGGCTGGGCTATCGGTGGTGAGCTATTCGAACACCGCGCCGAATGGCTGTAACGGGCCGTTCCGCGAGGAAGTGCGCGACGCAATCTATGGCTGAGGCGTTGTGGGGGTAGTTCTAGCCCGATACGCTTTGCACACCACCGGAGCCGCCTATGCGCATCGCCACCTGGAACATAAACGGGATCAAGGCCCGACTGCCACTGCTGCTGCTGTGGTTGAAGCAGGAATCGCCGGATATCGTGTGCCTGCAGGAAATCAAATCGGTCGACGAGGCGTTCCCGCGTTCCGAGATCGAGGCGCTCGGGTACAATCTCGAAACCCACGGCCAGAAGAGCTGGAATGGCGTGGCGATCCTGTCGAAGCTGAAGTTCGACGAGGTGCATCGCGGCCTGCCGGGGGATGACGAGGATCTGCAGGCGCGGCTGATCGAGGGGGTGTTTTCGACCGAGGGCGGCGTGGTCCGGGTGTGCAACATCTACCTGCCGAACGGCAATCCGGTCGACACTGAGAAGTTTCCGTACAAGCTGCGCTGGATGGACCGGCTGATCGAGTTCGTCGAGGCGCGCCTGCTGCTCGAGGAGCCATTTGTGCTGCTCGGCGATTTCAACCTGATCCCAGCGGGGATCGATGCCCATGACCCGGCGGCATGGTGGGGTGATGCGCTGTTCCGGCCGGAAAGCCTCGAAAAGTGGCGGCGGCTGAAGAATCTGGGGCTGACCGATGCGCTGCGGTCGGTGTCGAGCGAGCCGTGCTACACCTTCTGGGATTTCCAGACCGGGGCGTGGCGGCGCGATGCGGGGATTCGCATCGACCATTTGATGCTGTCGCCGCAAGCGGCCGACCGACTCGACGGCGTCACCATCCACCGCGACGTGCGTGGCTGGGATAAGCCGAGCGACCACGTGCCGGTGGAAGGCCGATTTACGCTTTAGGTGAGTGGCGGTGCGTCAGAACGCCTGGAACTGCGGGCCGTAGTGATCCGCCATGCGCTGCGCTTCGACGCGCTGGTCGGGGCTGGCGATGGACATGGCGGCGGTCAACATCTCATCGACCCATGCCTCATCGGATTCGCCCTCGGTCTGGCTGTGGGCGATGGACAGCCACATCAGGCCCTCGACCGGCTGGCGATCAAGCCCTTCGAGACCGTTGAACAGGATATTGCCGAGCAGCGCCTGTGCGGCCGCGTGACCCTTCCGAGCGGCGAGCGATAGCCAGCGGGCGCTTTGCAGTGGGTTGAAACCGAGGCCGGCTTCTTCGAGATACAGCCGCCCGACGCGGTATTGCGCATCGGCATCGCCGAAATAGGTGGCCGCGTGCATCAGCAGGGCATTGCTGCGCTCGGCATCGACGGTGATGCCGGCATCCGGCAGGCCCTGGCGGTAATAATCGCCAACCTTGACGAAGGATTGGGCGACGATATCGGCTTCGAGCGATTTTGGCGCCGCGTCGGCGTGCTCATTGGCAATCTGGCTGAAATAGCCGAACGCCTTGGCGGCATCCTGCTCCACGCCTTCGCCGTTTTCATACATGGTGCCGAGTTGCCACAACGCCATGGGCTGGCCGGCCGCTGCGGCGCCTTCTAGTGCCGCCAAGGCATCGGCACTCGACACGCCGCCGCCAGCGCCATCCATGGCATTGGCCATACTGAGCGCGGCATCGACCGCGCTCTGGGATTGTGCCGGCAGAGTGGCGCCCACCAGGGCGAGCGCCGCTACAAACGTCACGGAAATCAGGGTGTTGACCCTAAATGTCCGCATACTGCTCCTTCTCGCCCTTGGCGCCGGGATTGGTCAGCGCGCCGTAGCGCGCCGGGCCGACCAGCTGGGCATATTTCCAAATTGCGCCTGACCCGAACTCGGTCTCGCGCGGGGTCCAGCCGGTCTTCCGCCTGGCAAACTCTTCGTCCGAAACGTTGACCGAAATCTCTCCGGTCACCGCATCGAGGGTGATGATGTCGCCGTCCATTACGAGGGCGATGGGGCCGCAGATCGCGGCCTCGGGGCCGACATGGCCGACGCAGAACCCACGGGTAGCGCCGGAGAAGCGGCCGTCGGTGATCAGCGCAACACGGTCGCCCATGCCCTGCCCGTAGAGGGCGGCGGTGGTCGACAGCATCTCGCGCATGCCGGGGCCGCCCTTGGGGCCTTCATAGCGGATGACCAACACGTCGCCTTCGTTGTAGCCACGGGCGTTGACGACGGCGAAGCACTCTTCCTCATTGTCGAAGACGCGGGCCGGGCCGACGAAACGCTGATTCTTTAAACCTGCCACTTTGACGATGGCACCATCGGGAGCGAGATTGCCGCGCAGCGATACCACGCCGCCGGTTGCAGTCATCGGGTTCGAGGTGGGGCGGATAACGTCCTGGTTGGCGTTCCACTTCACCTTTTCGAGGTTCTCGGCGATGGTCTTGCCGGTCACCGTCATGCAGTCCCCATGGAGGAAGCCGCCATCGAGCAGCGCCTTCATCACCAGCGGAATGCCGCCGGCTTCGAACAGATCCTTAGCGACATAGCGCCCGCCGGGCTTCAGATCGCCGATATAGGGGGTCCGACGGAAGATTTCGCCAACGTCGAACAGGTCGAACTCGATGCCGGCTTCATGCGCCATCGCCGGCAGATGCAGCGCGGCGTTGGTCGAACCGCCGGTAGCGGCGACGGTCATCGCAGCATTCTCGAAGGCCTTGCGGGTGACGATGTCGCGCGGCCTGAGGTTCTGGATGAGCAGTTGCATGACCTGCTCGCCGGAGGCGGCGCAGAACTGGTCGCGGATTTCATACGGTGCCGGAGCGCCGCAGCTGTAGGGCAAGGCGAGGCCGATGGCTTCGGCGACCATGGCCATGGTGTTGGCGGTGTACTGGCCGCCGCACGAACCGGCCGAGGGACAGGCGACGCGTTCGAGTTCGTCGAGGTCCTCGTCGCTCATCTTGCCGACCGAATGCAGCCCGACGGCTTCGAACAGATCCTGCACGACGACATCGCGGCCGCGGAACTTACCCGGAAGGATCGAGCCGCCATAGATGAAGATCGACGGCACGTTGAGGCGGATCATCGCCATCATCATGCCGGGCAGCGACTTGTCGCAGCCGGCCATGGCAACGAGCGCGTCATAGGAATGGCCGCGCATGGTTAGTTCGACCGAGTCGCAGATGACGTCGCGGCTGGCGAGCGAGGATTTCATGCCCTGATGGCCCATGGCCATGCCATCGGTCACGGTGATGGTGGTGAATTCGCGCGGCGTGCCCTGCGCGGCGGCGACGCCTTTTTTGACGGCCTGCGCCTGGCGCTGGAGCGAGATATTGCAGGGGGCGGCTTCGTTCCACGCCGTCGCCACGCCGACCAGCGGCTGGTGAATCTGCTTGTCGCTCAAGCCCATGGCGTAGAGATACGACCGGTGCGGGGCCCGTTCGGGTCCCTCAGTCACATGCCGGCTCGGCAACCGCGATTTATCGACGTAGTTCGTGTCCATTTTCCCACTTCCCCTTGGGTTTCGCGCGTCCATTTCGACGCCTCAACGAGGCGCGTTATGGCCACCAGAACCACGAGGGTGCAAGGGCAGACCAGTCAGCTTCCGACCAATCCGGCGCTTGCCGCACTGGAAGGGTTCTAACCTCCGCCCACGCCGGTTCTTAGTCCGGTTTGGGGAGAGATTGTGGCGCGAACCTTGTGCAATCGTTGACGTGACCGTACTGGCTCGGGATTCAAAACGGGCTGTTGCTCAAACGACACGAATGCGCGCAACGGCCGGAACACACCGCCGGTTTAGAGCCATTTCCGCGAGCGAAACCAGAGGAACTGGAGGCCGCCGACGAGGACCAGCGCGCCGACGACGATGGGGAAGGCCCAGCGGCTGTCGGCGTAGGGAATGCCGGCCACATTCATGCCGAGGATGCCGGTGATCAGCGTCAGCGGCATGAAAATTGTGGTGACGGCGGCGAGGATCAGCAACGACCGGTTGAGTTGTTCGGCGCGACGATCGGTGATCTGTTCCTGCACGAGGGCCGCGCGCTCGCCGAAGCTGTTGATCTCGGCGGCGAGTCGCGAGGTCCAGCCGACGACTTCGCGCATGCGGGAGCGATCGCGGACGGAGACCCAGGCGAATTCGGCGGTTTCGAGCGTGGTCAGCGCGTCGCGCATCGGCAAAAGCGTGCGGCGCAGCAGGATCGCGGCGCGCCGAGCCGCGTTGAGTCGAACGCGGGTACGATCATTGTGTTTGCCGAGCACTTCCTCTTCGAGATCGTCGGTTTTTTCATTGAGCGCATCGAGCAGCGGTTCCAGCCGGTCGGCGAAGCGCAGCGCCACCCGAGAAACAAGGCTGACGGGCGAGGTGGGGGCCCGCACGGTCTTGCCCGACACGGTGCCGACGAGTTCCTCGATCGACATGTCGGTCACGGCGATGACGCGGCCCTTTTCGAGCCAGAACTGGGCAAATTGCTGATTGCCGGCCTGCAGCTTGTCGGCGATGGCGCGGGTGATCATCGAGATCAGCGCACCGTCTTCGTATAGAGTGCAGTGCGGCCGGGCTTCACGTTCGAGCAGTGCTTCGGCGATGACTTGGCCAAAAGTTTCGGTCAGCCACGGCGTGCAGGTAGCCGAATCGTGCGGCAACAGCAGCAACTCGAAGCCCCGGCCACGGTCGGCCGTTGGCCCGAGGAGGCCAGGGCGATAACCGCCCTTGCCGTCGAATGCATAGACGGTGCCGGGCGCCGTTGCGGCCCAGTCCATGACGCCCGGGACCGCATCGGCGCGGGTGGTGACCTCGGCTGTCGCCGGCGGGTTCGGCTGCTTGCGCACGACCATTGGTCGCTCTCCTATGCGATCTGCGCTAGCGCCGCGCTCAGCCGGGTCCGACGTTCGGTTGCAGCTTCAAGACGGCCCTTCTGATCGTCGATCACCTCTTCGGGCGCCTTGCTGACGAACTGCTCGTTGCCGAGCTTTTTCTCGATGCCCGAGATTTCGCCATCGAGCTTGCCGATGTCTTTCGACAGCCGAGCCTTTTCAGCATCGAAATCGATGATGCCAGCCAGCGGCAGACCCCAGGTGGCGCCACCGACGATCAACTGCGCCGAGCCGGAGGGAATGGCTTCGACCAGCGTCAGAGCATCGATGCGGGCCAGCCGCATGATTGCCGCCTCGTGAGTAGCGATGCGGGCCATCGTCGTCGCGTCGGCGTCCTTGACGACGAGCGCGAGCTTGGCGGCGGCGGGCACGTTCATTTCCTGCCGCACCGAGCGGATCGCGGTGATGAGCTCGAGCAGCCAACCGATCTCGGCAGTGGAAGCGGTGTCGCCGAGGCCGGCGAGCGCGGGCCAACGGGTGAGAATCAGCAGGTTTTCACGCGCTGGTCCAGATTTGCCGGTTTCGGCCCACAACTCCTCGGTGATGAATGGCATGAAGGGATGCAATAGCGCCAGAATCTGGTCGAGCGCCCACGCCGCCGTGGCGCGGGTTTCGGCTTTTGCCGCCGCGTCGTCGCCAGTGAACACCGGCTTTGCGAGTTCGACGAACCAGTCGCAGAAAATCCCCCAAACGAAATCATAGGCGGAGTTGGCGGCTTCGTTGAATTTGTAATCGGTGATGCCGCGGGTGATGTCTGCGGCGGCCTGAGCCGTGGCGCCGACGATCCATTGGTTGAGCGTGGTGTTGACCGTCGCCGGATCGAAGCCGTCGACGCGCCGGCATTCGTTGATTTCGAGGAAGCGAGCAGCGTTCCAAAGCTTGGTTACGAAGTTGCGGTAGCCTTCGACGCGGCTCATGGCGAGCTTGATGTCGCGGCCCTGTGCGGCCATGGCCGCAAGAGTGAAGCGCGTGGCGTCGGCGCCGTAGGCATCGATCAGCTGCAGCGGATCGATGACGTTGCCACGGGTCTTGCTCATCTTCTGGCCCTTTTCGTCGCGGACCAGCGCGTGCATGTAGACGGTGTCGAACGGTTCCTTGCCGAGGAATTCGATGCCCATCATCATCATCCGGGCGACCCAGAAAAAGATTATGTCAAAGCCGGTGACCAACACCTGCGTCGGGTAATAACGCTTGAGTTCGGCGGTGTCGTCGGGCCAACCGAGGGTGGAGAACGGCCAGAGCGCTGAGGAAAACCAGGTGTCGAGGACGTCGGGGTCGCGGCGAAGTTCGGTCGGTACGCCATAGTGGGCAGTGGCGAGCGCCGCGGCCTCGGTTTCCGTCGACGCCACGAAGCTGTGGCCATCCGGACCGTACCACGCCGGTATCTGATGCCCCCACCAGAGTTGGCGGCTGATGCACCAGGGCTTGATGTTGTCGAGCCACGAGAAATACAGATTTTCGTACTGCTGAGGCACGAATTTGGTGCGGCCTTCACGGACCGCGGCGAGGGCCGGGGCGGCGAGGACGTCCGCCTTCACCCACCACTGGTCGGTCAAATAGGGCTCGATAACGACCAGTTTTGACTTCTCATCGTGCGGGACCATCACTTTCTTGTCCTCGATGTGGTCAAGCCCGCGCGTCGGGTCCTCGGTTGCCATGGCTTCAAGTTCGGCGACGAGGCGCTTGCGGGCTTCGAAACGATCAAGGCCGCGATAGGCTTCGGGCGCGTTGTCGTTGATGGCGCCGCGGGTGGTAAAAATATTGATCTGTTCGAGTCCCGCACGAACCCCGACTTCGAAGTCGTTGAAATCATGGGCCGGGGTGATTTTCACGGCGCCGGAGCCGAGAGTCGGGTCAGCGTAGTCGTCGCCGACGATCGGCAGGCGGCGGCCGACCAGCGGCAGGATGGCGAACTTGCCAATCAGGCCCTGATAACGCTCGTCCTCAGGATGCACCGCGATGCCGCTGTCGCCGAGCATAGTCTCGGGACGGGTAGTGGCGACGATGATGTAATCGCGGGTTTCAAACTCGGTGGCGTTGCCGTCCTCGGCGAAGGCAATCGGGTGCTCGTAGGTCACGCCATCCGCGAGGGGATAGCGCAGGTGCCACATCTTGCCCTTGACCTCGAGGTTTTCGACTTCGAGATCGGAGATGGCGGTTTCGAGCCCGGGATGCCAGTTCACCAGCCGCTTGGCGCGATAGATCAGCCCCTTAGCGTGCAGATCGACGAACACCTTGGTGACGGCGCGGACCATCTGATCGTCCGCCTCGCCGCGTTCGCCCATGGTGAAGCGCTCGCGCGACCAATCGGCCGAGGTGCCGAGCCGGCGCAGCTGGTTCATGATGGAGCCGCCGCTTTCGGCTTTCCATTCCCAGACGCGTTCGAGGAATTTCTCGCGGCCCATGTCACGGCGGCCGGGAAGCTGGCGCTCCATCAACTGCCGCTCGACGATCATCTGCGTCGCGATGCCGGCGTGATCGGTGCCCGGCTGCCAGAGCACATCCTTGCCGAGCATGCGGTTGAAGCGGATCAGGATGTCCTGGATGGTGTTGTTCAGCGCATGCCCGATATGCAGCGAACCCGTTACGTTGGGCGGCGGGATAACGATGGTGAACGTCTCGGCACCGGGCTCCGCCCCTGCCCCGGCCGCAAAGGCGTTGGCCGCCAGCCACTGTTCGTAAATGCGGCCTTCAACGGCGGCGGGCTCATAGGTTTTGTCGATCATGGAATAGTGTCCAGCAGCAACGACCCGCCGGAGTGCCGATTGGCATTCGGACGGGCCGGGAATTGTGTCGGATTGGTCTAGGGAATGGGGCGGAGCAAAGTCAACTGCGCCGTCGCCGCTGGTTAGTCCGAGATGCCGCGGGAGACGCGGGCGATCTCTTTTTCGACCATGCGTTCGACCACCGCCGGGAGGTTTTCGTCGAGCCAGTCTTTCAGCATCGGGCGCATCATTTCGCGGACCATGGCTTCGAGGGTCACGCCGCCATTGCCCATGGCGATACCCGACAGGCGGGTGAAGTTGGAGCGCACGGCGGCGTCGGTGGCCGGGCCGAGCAGGCGTTCGGCCATGTCGCGGCTGAGATCGGGGTCGGGCATAGGAGCGGCCTGGGCAATGCTGAGGCTCGGCCGCGGAGGTGATGGCGGCGGGGTGAACGGCTCGGGCGATGCTGCGAAACGCGGCTGGGGGGTGTAGGTCGCAACCGGCGGCGGCACCGGTTCCGGATCGCCCAGATCGAGGTCGAAGGCGATGTCGTCGGGATCGACGAGTTCGGGCTCGCTCGGGACGTAGAGCTCCGGTTCGGGGTCGGGCTCAATTTCCAGCTCGGGAATCTCGAAGCTCGTCGCCTCGATCTCGGGCTCGGAGTCGTACTGGGCCGGCTCGTCGCGGAGGATCTGGGTGGCCGAGAGGGTCAGCGGCGGCAGCGCCGCCGGCTGTGGAATTTCAACGGCCTCGGCATACATCGGCACCCGCGGCGCATACTCGGCCGCCTGCATCGGGGCGGGCTGCACCGGCGCTGGTCGGCGGGGACTTCCCGAGGCGTCGTCATCGGCGATGATCTGGCGGATCGAGGACAGAATTTCGTCCATCGAGGGTTCTTTGGGGTCGGGCTTACTCATGTCGATCTACCATCCCCGTCACGAGCGCGCCGGGACCCGTCCCGGCTGGCGCTTGATTCGTTACCTTCGAGCGTATCAAACCTGACCCCTCGAAGAAATCGGCGGCCCCGCACGCTTTGGCGTGTTCCACCGGAACTTGCAGTGCGTCCGCTATTCGAGCGAGCGCAGCTCGGCCCAGACGTCCTCGACCTTGGCGATATAGTCCTCGCCAGTCTTGAGCTCGACCGGAAGATGCAACTCCACCGCCGAAAGCCGACCGGTGGCGGAGATCAAGGCGAAGGCCGCGACGATTTTGCTGGTCGAGGCCTGGATCAGGCCCTCGCGGAACGAGGTCAGTTCGGCCTGCGCGTTGAGCACGTCAAGCGTGGTGCGCTGGCCGACGTCACGTTCCTGGATGAGGCCGGCGAGCACGAGATTACCGGACTGTACGGCGGCCTGTGCCGATTCGATCTGCGCGATGGCGTTGTCGAGCGAGCTCCAGGCGGAAATGACGGCTTCGCGCACCTGATCGTAGGTGACCTGGGCATCGACTTCGCTTTTCATCTGAGACAGGTTGGCTTTGCGCACCCCGGCACCGAGTGCGCCGCCGGCATAGATCGGGATCGACAAGGTCAGCCGGACCGAGCCGGTAACCCCAACAGCATTGCCGCCGACGCAATTGATGGCGCAGAGGCTGCCGATCAGGTCGAGGGTCGGCCCGAAGGCGGCCGAGGCGGCATCGGAGCCCGACTGGGCGGCGCGGATGGCAGCCTTGGCGGAGAGGATCGCCGGGTGCAGTTCTTCGGCAAAGGCCAGCGACTCATCGATGGATTTCGGAATGAGGCCATTGAAACGGAAATCCTGCGATAGGCCCGAAGGCATGCGACCAACCCAGCGCTGGTAACTGGCGCGGCTGATCTGCAGCTGGGCGATAGCGGCCTTGTAGGAGGCGACGGCCTGCGCTAGCCGCGCTTCCGCCTGCGAAACGTCGATCTTGGTGCCTTCACCGATGCGAAGCCGGTCATTGGACGAGCCGACCTGCGCCTGGAAGAAGGTGACGTTGTCCGAGCGGAGCTGCACCAGCTGCGTGTCGCGAATGACGCTCATATAGGCCTGGACGACGCTCAGCAGCACATTCTGCTCGGCATTGCGCAGCGATTGCGCGGCGAGTTCGGTCAATGCACGGGCCTGCTCGATCGACGCATCGGTCTTCAAGCTGTCGAACAGCGTCTGGCGATAATCGAGCCCGAGGGTGAAATTGGTGTTGGTGTTGAACTCACCGCCGGCGATGCTGAACGACTCGGTGAGGTTGGCCCCCGCCCCGATCTGCGGCCGCTTGTTGGCCTTGCGGAGCGCAATATCCTCAGCCGAGGTTTTGACCGCAATCAATGCCGATGTGATGTTTGGATTGTTCACGTAAGCATAGGTGAGCGCTTCGAAAAGCGACTCTGCCCTGACCGCTATCGAAGTGGAAAACAGGACGGTGGCAATCGCCACCCCCCTCAAAAGAATCGTCCGCAACATTATGCACGCCTCCTGCACGCCCAAGGGTTAGGTGGCGCAATGCTCGCGCACAACAGCCAGCGGCTGGAGTAACCCTTTATCAACGGGTTATTTCAGCCGGCGTGATTCCGCGGCAACACATGGTGTCGCAGGGACGAGCGCAAGAGCTCAGAAAACGAAATTGCCGCTGGTCTTGTCGGTGAGAATCGAGGGCATCCCGGCATCGAAGCCTGCCTGTGACGTGATGGCCTTGCCGGTCTTGAGATAGAGGTGCGCAACCGAGGTCTTACCGTTGCGGATCAAGGCAGCGACACGACCGCCGTCGCGAAGCTGGTCGAGCAGGGTTTTGGGTACCGCGGCGATCGAGCCTTCGATCATGATCACATCGTAGGGCCCGCTGGCGGGCACACCGGTCTCGAATGCGGCTTCAAGGATTTCCGCGTTGGTAATGCCAAGGCGGGCGAGCGTGTCGCGGCCGCGTTCGGCCAGTGCGGCATCAGCCTCCACGCCAATGACATAAGCGGCAAGCTCTGCGATCACCGCGGTCGAGTAACCCGTGCCGGCGCCGACATCGAGGACTTTGTCGGTCGCTGCAATTGCAGCGAGCTGGACCAGCCGGGCAAAGGGCACCGGCGCCGACAGGTAGCGGGCGGCGACGCCATAACCGGCGAAAGGCTGGGCTTCATCGATGTACGCGAGGTCGCGCCGCGCTTCGGGGACGAATAATTCGCGCGGCACTTTCCCCATCGCGTTGAGAACGCGGCGGTCGGTGAGGCTCGAGGTGCGCAACTGGTTGTCGACCATGGTTTTGCGGGCGTGTGCGAAATCGATCATCTGCCAATTGCCTTTGCTGCCGTCCGCCGGCTCAATATCGCCGCGCTGGATGCCGTGCAAGCGCCACGCGACCACGGGCAATCAACCGTTATTACCAGCAAGGTAACGAGCCATTGACGAGTCACACGATAAGCCATGCTGGTAAACTTGAACGGCCCACCCAGTTCGTATAGCAGGGAGCCGTTGTTGAGGCCACGTGGCGGAGTGGTTACGCAGCGGATTGCAAATCCGTGCACCCCGGTTCGATTCCGGGCGTGGCCTCCAATTTACTTTGAGACAGAGGCTTAGGCGAGTGTCAGAGGCTAGTCTCGACGGCCCGATGTCGCGGCTGTCTTGCGTCGCAGTTGCCTAGATTTCCCGCAGTTTCAGATCCGTCCGGCCAATCCATGCGACACGCAAGCTTTCCCATTCTTCGATGTGCTGCAGAACTCAGTCCTAGACTCGCCTCGAAGGCTGAGGTCCATGTGTTCTCTCCGAGGACCTGAAAGCATGCGCCGCTGAGGGCGGCAGGTCAGTGAGTCTGGGCGGGGAACCCGCCGCGGTTGCGGCCAGGCCTTCGTGCCGCTAAATGTGCGCCATCCTTCGGCGGGCCCGCAACTGATGACACACGAGATTTCGGCGGCTGCCGTTGACGGGCACCGCAAAGACATCGATGGCCTTCGCGCCGTGTCGGTGCTCGCAGTTATCCTCTACCACTTCGGGTTTGGGCTGCCGGGCGGTTTTGTCGGTGTCGACGTGTTCTTCGTCATCTCGGGTTACCTTATCACATCGATAATCTATCGAGAGATGGCCAATGGACGCTTTTCGATCGCCGGCTTCTATGATCGACGCATCCGCCGGATTCTGCCGGCGACACTTTTCGTCATCCTGTGCACGTTAGTCGCTGGCTATTTCATTCTCTTGCCAGCCGATTACGCCGGGCTCGGGAGCAGCGCTGTCGCTGCGAGCGTTGGTGCGTCCAACATTTTCTTTTGGCTCAACACTGGTGGCTACTTTGATGAAGCCACGGACCTGTTGCCGCTGTTGCATACATGGTCACTTGGCGTAGAAGAGCAGTTCTACCTGCTGTGGCCGCTCTGCCTTTTGTTGATATTCCGCATTTTCGGCTCGAACCGGCTGTGGCCGTTGTTATTCCTTACCGCCGTACTTGTTGCCAGCCTTGCCGCGTCGATTATCATTACTCCGACCGACCAGCCGCAGGCGTTTTACCTGCTGCATTCGCGCGCGTGGGAGTTGGCCCTAGGCGGCTTGCTGGTGTTCCTACCAGCGTTGCGCCCCCGCCTGATTTCCGAATTGGCACCACTCGTCGGCCTCGGGCTCATCGCGGCAGCGCTCACGCTCTTCACGTCGGAGACGCCCTTTCCGAGCTACTCCGCCCTACTACCCTGCGTCGGCGCAGCGCTCATCCTTTGGCCTGCCGATCGGCAGTCGCTAGGATCCCGCCTGCTTTCGCTACCGCCGCTGCCGTTCATCGGGGCAATCAGCTTCTCGGCCTACCTCTGGCATTGGCCGCTGCTCGTAATGTACCGCCACTACGGCTCTACCGAACTGCCCGCACAAGGTGAGCGACTTGCTTTGGCCGTTGCTACCCTGGGGGTGGCAGCTGCTTCCTGGAAATGGATTGAGCGGCCATTCCGTTCTTGGCGGCCGAAATTCCGGGTCTCGATCATTGGGGGGATTGCTGCGGCACTCGTGGTGGCGGGAGGGGGTTTCATAATCAGTTATAGCGGCGGAGCGCCGTTCAGGCTTTCTGCGCAGGCGCTGTATTACCAGTCGTTCACAGGTAAAATTGAACCATCACCGGGGAAGGACGCGTGCTTCCTCCGCCAAAGCTTTACCGACTTCGACCCCACCGCCTGCCTGCTGCCGACGATGGCGGACAAGATCAACGTGCTGTTGATCGGCGACAGCCATAGCGCCATGTATGCGAAGGCGTTGCGTGAACTCGGCGACGGGATTTCCGTATCGCAGGCGACGGCCTCGGGGTGCACTCCGGTCATCCCCCTCACCGGCGCCGACCGCTGCACAGGCTTGCTCAAGGGCATCTTCGATCGGTCAATTGGCGTTGAGCATTACGACGTCGTCATCGTTGCGGCACGTTGGGGCCGCGCCGACATTGCGAAGCTGCCAGAAACAATCTCTGCCCTGAAAACTCTGGGTGACCGGGTGTTTCTTATTGGCCGAGTTGTTGAGTACACATCGCCTTTGGTCGACTTGCTTACCAAAAGCGTCCTCAGCGGTAATCAACAGGCCATCGCCCTCAGCTCCAAGTACAAAGATATGAAGAAGCTAGACGGTCGGTTCGTGAAAGCCCTAAAAGGAACTGGTGTCACCTATCTTTCCTCCATCGACGCCATCTGCCCGGGCGGAAAATGCGAGTATGTCACCCCGACTGGCGAACCCTTTCAGTTTGATTACGGCCACCTGACTACGGCCGGCGCGGGGGTGGTGCTGAGACGACTTGGCCTGGACGCGGACTTGGCAAAGCGGGACTAGCGGAAGACGACGTAATTGCAGGTGAGTGGGACGACTGAACGGTTCTAGATTTCGAGGTGTCCCGGGTTGAACTTTAAGTGAGGTCGTTGGCCTTCCTGTCGCTCCGTCCGCATCGGCTGGCACAAGAGCGACATTGGGGTTAACCCCAATTGCTTGGAAATAGCGGGAGCATCCCTTGTTGTTCTCACCTTCGTTCCGGTGGCCGCTGGTAGACTACAGCCTGTTGTAGTGAACACGATGAAAGCCATAGTCGGCTGCCAAGATATCGAGGTCAACTACATCGCCCGTAAACGCCTGCACCAAGCTGCCCGAGCGGACCGTCCCGACGACATTATTTCCGCCAAAGAGATGAGGCTTCCGGGCCTGGCTTCGGACGCCTCAAATCCCGGAAAGCAACTTACCCTGTGATCAAGGACGTGGTTGTCATTCCTGTTGCTCCACTACGGTGAATTCGTGAAACTGGTCAGCCGATTTGTTGATAGGTAGGTGCGGGCAAATGGTGGCTGAGGTCACCTGTCCGGTCGAGGATATGGGTATTTTGTATTGACGGCGAGGAACATGATTTCGCCGGGCGTGGCTTCGCCTCGAGTCTTGGTGAGGACCGATGGCTGAGCAGGCCATTCAGAGGTCCGGCGTTTTGCAACCCGCGCTGGCGGGTGCGTTGGCGGCTGTCGTAGGGTTTGCCAGTACGTTTACCATTGTTTTGGCTGGCCTGACGGCGGTCGGGGCTTCGCCGGCGCAGGCTGGGTCGGGGTTGCTGGCGGCGACGCTGGCCGTCGGGGGGCTCAATGTCTTGTTATCGTGGCGCAGCAGGATGCCGATTTCGGTGGCGTGGTCGACGCCGGGGGCGGCGCTGCTGTTGACGGCGGGGTTGCAGCCGGGTGGTTTTGCCGCGGCGACCGGCGCCTTTATCGCGGCGGGGCTGCTGATCGCAATGGCCGGATTATTTCGCCCTGTCGCCCGCGCCGTAGCGGCGATCCCGGCGCCGATCGCCAGTGCCATGCTGGCGGGCGTGCTGGTGGATCTCTGCCTCGCGCCGCTGCGCGCGGTGCAGACGATGCCGGCTTCAGCCTTGCCGATCATCCTTGCCTGGGCATTGGCGCTGCGGTTTGCCCGGCGCTATGCCGTGCCGGTGGCGGTGCTGGTGACCATCGTGGTGCTGGTACTGACGGTGCAATTGCCCGCCGGAGCGTTCGATGCGGCGCTGCCAATGCTGAGCTTCGTTACGCCGGCCTTTCGGCCCGAGACCATGATCACCATCGCCCTGCCCCTGTTCATCGTCACCATGGCGTCGCAGAACCTGCCGGGGATCGCGGTGATGCAGGCCAATGGCTATCGGTTCGATACCGGGCGGGTGTTCGTCGGGACCGGGCTGGCGAGCATCGGCGCGGCGCTGTTCGGCGGGCACCCGGTCAATCTCGCGGCAATCACCGCGGCGTTGTGCGCCGGCCCCGAAGCGCATCCCGATCCGGCTCGGCGGTGGATCGCCCCGGTGGCGGCGGGCTGCGTTTATCTGCTGCTGGCGCTTGGGGCCAATTTTGCCGCGGCTTTCGTCAGCGTCTCGCCGCCGCTGCTGATCCAGGCGGTGGCCGGGCTGGCGCTGTTGCCGAGCCTTGCGGGAGCCTTGGCGGCCGCGGTCGGCGACGAGGGTTTGCGGCTGCCGGCGATCGCTACCTTCGTGACCACGGCCTCCGGGCTGACGGTGTTCGGCATTGGCGGCGCGTTCTGGGGGCTGGTGGCAGGGCTCGGGCTTACGCTGCTGCTGGCTCCCGGCGTGCTGCGAAACCGTGCCTGAACCCGCCATCCTCATTCTTGCTGGTGGGCTTGGCACCCGCCTCGGCGGGCGTCTCAAAGCCGCGATCCCGATCGGCGGCGTCCGGTTGCTCGATCGACTTGCTGTCGTATTCGCCAGGTGTTCGCCAATCCTCGTGGCAACGGGACATCATCCGCTGGAGCGGTTTGGCCTCACCGACACGATGATCGCCGTTCCGGACGCTAGTATTAGCACGGTGGGGCCGGTCGCGGGACTATCGGCCGGGCTGGAGTGGCTGCAACTCCATCGGCCGCAGACTGAACTGCTGGTGTCGGTGGCGGTCGATACGCCATTTTTCCCGTCGGATTTCACTGAGCGGGCACTGCCGCTGCTCGGTCGGGGAATCGATGTGGTCGTCGGGGCCTATGGTGGGCAGGATTACCCGACCAATGCGATGTGGCGCCTCGCGGCTTTGCGCGACCTGCCGGCGCGCTGCGCTGCCGATGCGGCGCCGCGCGGGTTGAAGGGGCTGATTGGTGAGATCGGTGCGGTAAGGCTCGACTACCGCGAGATTTCGGGTGTCGATCCGTTCGTGAACCTCAACACGCCGGTCGATCTTGACAGCCTCGAAGGCCGGGCCGCTGGCATGATGGGTTTGCCACGGCGCGGGTGAGTTTCAGGGCTTGGCAAAGCGAAGCAAACGGGGTAAACGGACCCCACTTTCCGGGTGACCGGCAAGCCTGTTCCGCGATAGCTCAGCTGGTAGAGCATTCGACTGTTAATCGAATTGTCGCTGGTTCGAGCCCAGCTCGCGGAGCCACTTCCCCCATATATGTCCGGTGCTTTGCCGCGCTTGCATCGTTCGGTGGGCGAGGTTTTTGCGACTGCATTGGCGTGAGCATTTGCAGGCGTTGTCTTGGCCGCGAACCGGAGCCTCGCCGTCGCGTTGCGATTGAAATGGAGGCGGTCATGGACGGCAAGGTTTGTATCATCACTGGCGCGACGAGCGGCGTCGGGCGCGAGACGGCGCGATTGCTCGCCGAGCAGGGTGCGACGGTGTTCGCGGTCGGGCGGAATGCCGAAAAGGGCCGGGAGACGATCAAGTGGATTGGCGAGACGGCGCGGTATCCCGAGCGGGTGAGTTTCCTGCGGGCCGATCTGGCGCGGTTGGACGACGTGCGTGCGTTGGCGGCGGAGATCGATCAGCGAACGCGGGTGGTCGATGTGCTGATCAACAATGCCGGGGTGATCAACACCAGCCGCAAGGTGACGGTCGACGGGCTCGAAGAGACGTTCGCCGTCAATCATCTGGCGCATTTCCTGCTGACAGTATTGTTGCTCGACCGGCTGCAGGCGGCGGCGCAGGGGCGGATTATCAACCTGTCATCGAACGCGCACGTACCGTTCAAGATGCATTTCGACGATCTGCAGAGCGAGCGCGGGTTTTCAGGATTTGCGGTTTATGGGCGGACGAAGCTGGCCAATCTGCTGTTCACCTACGAACTGGCGCGGCGATTGACCGGCGGCCGGGTTACGGTGAACGCCATCCACCCGGGGGCGGTGGCGTCGAACTTTTCGCTCAACAATGGCGGGCTGGCGACGATGGCGATGCGGCTGCTGCGGCCGTTTTTCATTTCCCCGGCGAAGGCGGCAGAGACGTCAGTGTATCTCGCCGGCTCGGCTGCAGTCGCCGAGGTCAGCGGACAGTATTTTTATCGGCGCAAGCCGCATGCATCGAGCAAGCGATCGCATGACAGCGCCGACGCGAAAGCCTTATGGGATGCGAGCGAGTCGCTGACCGATTATCCGTTCCGGAGCCTGCTGCCGGAACGGTTCGTGGCTGCTGCAACCTAGAACAGCCGGGCGTACAGTTGGTCGGCGAGTTCGGCGGGCTCGTATTCGGCGCCGTGCAAGATAATCTCAGCGTGTTCGGGAGCCTCGAACGGGCTGTCGATGCCGGTGAAGTTCTTTATTTCGCCGCGTCGGGCGCGGGCATAGAGACCCTTGGGGTCCCGGGCTTCGCAGATTTCGAGTGGGGTATCGACGTAAACCTCGGTGAACTTGACGTCGCCCGCTATCTGACGGGCGATATTACGTTCGTTTCGGAACGGCGAGATGAACGACACGAACACCACGAGGCCGGCGTCGGCCATCAACCGCGCCACTTCTCCGACGCGGCGGATGTTTTCGACACGGTCGGCATCGGTAAAACCGAGGTCCTTGTTGAGGCCGTGGCGGACATTGTCGCCATCGAGGATATAGGCGTGCTTGCCCTCGGCGGTCAGGCGTTTTTCGATGAGATTGGCAACGGTCGACTTGCCGGAACCCGACAGCCCGGTGAACCAGACAATATGCGCCTCCTGCCCCTTGGCGATGGCGCGGACCTGGCGGTTGACGTCGAAATTCTGGTAGCTGAGGTTCTGGGCGCGACGCAGGCCGAAGTCGATAACGCCGGCGCCGAGCGTGGCGTTGGACATGCGGTCGATGAGGATGAACGCGCCCGTCTGGCCGCCGGTGATGTACGAGTCGAAGGCGATCGGCTTGTCGGTGGCGATGGTGACGGTGCCGACTTCGTTGAGATCGAGCTTGGTCGCCGCGGTGTGCTCCAGCGTGTTGACGTTAGTGCGGAACTTGATCGAGGTAATGGTCGCGGGGACGACCTGCGAGCCGATTTTCAGCAGGTAGGAGCGGCCGTGGAAGGCCGGATCCTCGTGCATCCAGATGATGCGCGCCTGGAACTGGTTGGAGAATTCCGGGGTGGCGCCTGGGTGGGTCAGCACATCGCCGCGGGAGATATCGACTTCGCGGTCGAGTACCAGCGTCACGGCTTCGCCGGCGATGGCGCGGTTCTGATCGCCGTCCATGGTGACGATGCGGGTGATCTTGGCCGGTTTCCGGGACGCGGCAACGAGCACTTCATCGCCAATGGTGGCGATGCCGGCAGTCAGGGTGCCGGAGAAGCCACGGAAATCGAGGTTGGGGCGGTTGACCCACTGCACCGGAAAGCGGAGCGGCGCGAGGGTGCGGTCTTCGCCGACGGCGATGGTTTCGAGGTACGGGACCAGTTGGGGACCGGCGTACCACGGGGTGTTGTCGCTCGGGCGCAGCATGTTGTCGCCACGCAGCGCCGACACCGGAATGGCTTCGAGCGTCTTGAAGCCCAGCGGTTCGGCGAAGGTGCGATAGGCCGCCTCGATATTATCGAAGACCTGCTGGGAATAATCGACAAGGTCGATTTTGTTGATGACCAGCACGACGTGCTTCACGCCGATCAGCGACAGGATGAAACTATGGCGACGGGTCTGGGTCAGCAGACCCTTGCGGGCATCGACCAGCACGAGCGCGAGATCGGCGTTCGAAGCGCCGGTGGCCATGTTGCGCGTGTATTGCTCGTGGCCCGGTGTGTCCGCAACGATGAATTTGCGCTTGTCGGTCGAAAAGAACCGGTAGGCGACATCGATGGTGATGCCCTGCTCGCGTTCGGCGGCGAGGCCATCAACCAACAGCGAGAAATCGATGCCTTCATCGCCGACCATGCGGTTGCGAGATTCCTTGCGGAGGCTCGCCAACTGGTCATCGAGGATCAGTTGGCTGTCGTAGAGCAGCCGGCCGATAAGGGTGGATTTGCCGTCGTCGACGGAACCGCAGGTCAGGAAGCGCAGCAGCGACTTGTCGGTCTGTTGCTTTAGCCACAGCTCGAGATCGGTATCGGCGGTGGCCAGGGGGGAAGTCGCGCTCACGTCAGAAATACCCTTCCTGCTTCTTTTTTTCCATCGAGCCGACCGAGTCGGAATCGATCAGCCGACCCTCGCGTTCCGACGTACGGCTGGCCTGCATTTCCATGATGATCGAAGGCAGATCGCCGGCGTCTGAGCGGATCGCGCCGGTCAGCGGATAATCGCCGAGGGTGCGGAAACGGACGACTTCATCACGCGGCTGCTCGCCCGGCTCGAACCGGAAGCGATCGTCGTCGATCATGATCAGGGTGTTGGAGCGATCGACCACCGGGCGTGAACGGGCGAAATACAGCGGCGGAATTTCGATCTGCTCCGAATAAATGTAGGTCCAGATATCGAGCTCGGTCCAGTTCGAGATCGGGAACACCCGCATGCTCTCACCGGGAGCGAGGCGGGTGTTGAAGATGCGCCAGAGCTCGGGGCGCTGATTTTTCGGGTCCCAGGCGTGCTGGGCATTGCGGTGCGAGAAGATGCGCTCCTTGGCGCGGGATTTCTCCTCATCGCGCCGCGCACCACCGATCGCCGCGTCGTATTTCCCTGCATTTAGGGCTTGCCGCAGCGCCTGCGTCTTCATGATATCGGTGAAGCGGGCCGAGCCGTGATCGAACGGATTGACCCCGGCGGCGAGGCCTTCGGGGTTGGTGTGGACCAGCAGTTCGAAGCCGTGTTCCTCCGCCATGCGGTTGCGGAAGGCGATCATCTCCTTGAACTTCCACGTCGTATCGATGTGGAGCAGTGGAAACGGGATGCGGCTTGGGAAAAACGCCTTGCGCGCCAGATGCAGCAGGACCGAGGAATCCTTGCCGATGGAATACATCATCACCGGGCGTTCGAAACTCGCGGCAACTTCGCGAAAAATCTCGATGCTTTCGCTTTCGAGCGCTTTGAGGTGCGTGAGCGCGTTGTGCGGTGCAGTCATCTCAACAACCCGTCCGGGAGCATTCAGGTGGCTCCAGATATTACGGCAGGTTGCTTATCACAAGCCTCGCGCGAGGTGGCGGGCCTGAACTGGCGGCGACGATCTCGCGTATCGCTGGCGGGCGAGTGCAACGCATTGTCCCGGCCCGGCTTTCGGAATGGACGACGCCTAGGCGGGTAAAGCCGGAGAATTCTATTTCATGACGGATAAAGCACTGGTCTGGCTGCGCAACGATCTGCGCCTGCACGACAATCCAGCGCTGCATCACGCAGCGTCGAAGTTCGACGAGGTGACGGTGCTGTATGTCGAGGAGACAGATCCCACACTGCGGCCGATGGGGGCAGCGTCGCGGTGGTGGCTGCATCATAGCCTTAATGCGCTGGGGCGGGATTTAGCGGCGCATGGCCTTGGGTTTGTCGTGTTGAAGGACACGGCAGCGGCGGAGATGTTTGCGACGATCCGCGCAGAGCAGGCGGACGCCGTGTTCTGGAACCGGCGTTATGGCCCATCGGCACGGGAAATCGATGCGGCGATTGCCGGGCGCGCGAAGGTGGAGGGGCTCGAATGCCGAGATTTTCCGGGGAGCGTGCTAGTCGAGCCGTTCAATATCGCAACGGGGACGGGCAAGCCCTACTCGGTGTTCGGACCTTATCGGAAGTCGCTGGCCGCCCTGCCGATTGCCGAACCCCTGCCTGCGCCGCTGAAGCGGGAGGCGAAGCAGTTTACTCCGGTGGGCGCCGACTACGTGGCGCCGAAATGGTCTGAAAAGCTGGTCAGGCACTGGCGGATCGGCGAGACCGCAGCGCGGGAGCGACTGCGCGAGTTTCTCGATGTGGACCTGGCCACCTACCCGCGCGGGCGAGATTTTCCCGGCCTTGATGCCACCTCGCACCTGGCGCCGCATCTGCGGTTTGGCGAGATTTCGCCGCGCCAGATCTGGCATGCGGCGCAGGCTGTGGGGGCGCACGACCATGCTGCGAGTGCAACGGTAGAAAAGTTCCTGTCGGAGCTGAGCTGGCGGGATTTCAATTACCACCAGCTGTATTATCGCCCGGATATCGCCAATAAACCAATGGTGCCGAAATTCGCCGGCCTGCAGTGGCGGCAGGCGGATGGCGACCTCAAAGCGTGGCAGCAGGGCCGGACGGGCTTTCCGATCGTCGATGCGGGGATGCGGGAGTTGTGGGCTAGGGGCTTCATGCAGAACCGGGTGCGGATGCTGACTGCGTCGCTGTTGACGAAGAATTTGCTGATCGATTGGCGGATTGGTGAACGCTGGTTCTGGGATTGCCTCTGCTGTGCCGATGAGGCGAACAATCCCGGCAACTGGCAGTGGGTCGCCGGCAGCGGGCTCGATGCATCGCCGTTTTTCCGGATATTCAATCCGGTGACGCAGGGCGAGCGGTTTGATGGCGAGGGCGACTATGTGCGGCGCTGGGTACCAGAACTGGCAAAACTGCCCGACGCATTCGTGCATGAACCGGGTGCCGCGCCAGCGGAAGTGCTGCGGGCGGCTGGGGTGGTGCTGGGCGAGACGTATCCGTGGCCGATCTGCGATTTGAAGGCGACGCGGGTGCGAGCGCTGGAGGCGGCGCGGGGGTTGTGAGGTGCGGACTTGTGGAGAGTCCTCACCCAAGATTTGCTACGCGCCAAAGCGCTAGCGACGCCTCTCTCCCCCACGGGGGAGGAACGATGGTCAATCAATTGAGTTTGGGCGCAACGCTGCTGCGGAACAGGGTTGTGCGAATTTGCCGCGTGACGCGGTTTTGTTGCGGGGTTTACCGCTGCAGCGAATTGTCGTGCCGGGGCGATGGCTTGGCGCTTGTTTGGGGACGGGCCGGTGCCTACCATTGGCGGACGAATATCGAAGAAGACCGGCATGACCAAATACCGTGATATCGCTTCCGCCATCGGCAACACGCCGCTCATCCGGCTTAACCGTGTGTCCGAGCTGACGGGCTGCGAGATCTGGGGCAAGGCGGAGTTTCTCAACCCCGGGCAGTCGGTGAAAGACCGCGCGGCGCTGTATATCATCGAGGATGCGGTACATCGGGGGGTGCTGCGGCCGGGGGGGACAATCGTCGAGGGTACGGCGGGAAACACCGGCATCGGGCTGACGCTGGTGGCCAATGCGATGGGCTTCAAATCGGTGATCATCATTCCCGATACCCAGAGCCAGGAAAAGAAGGACGCCCTCCGGCTGTATGGCGCCGAGTTGCTGGAAGTGCCGGCCAAGCCGTACAAGCATCCCAATAATTACATCCGGATTTCGGGACGCATCGCCGAAAAGCTCAGCACGGAACTGCCCGAAGGGGCGGTGTGGGCGAACCAGTTCGACAACATCGCCAACCGGCAGGCGCATATCGAGGGCACCGGGCCGGAGATTTTTGCGGACACCGACGGCAAGGTGGATGGGTTCATCTGTGCAGTCGGTACGGGCGGGACGCTCGCCGGGGTGGCGATGGCGCTGAAGGCCCGCAATCCCAATATCCGCATCGGCCTAGCCGACCCGGAGGGTGCGGCGCTGTATAGTTATTTCACCACCGGAGAGCTCAAATCCTCGGGGAATTCAATTACCGAGGGGATCGGCCAAGGACGGATCACCGCCAATCTCGAGGGTTTGCAGGTCGACTACGCCTATCAGATCACTGACGGCGAGGCCCTGCCCTATGTGTTCGACCTGCTCGCCGATGAAGGGCTATGCCTTGGCGGTTCGAGTGCCATCAACATTGCGGGTGCGGTCCGGCTGGCGCGGGAATTGGGGCCGGGCAAGACCATCGTGACCATCCTGTGCGACTACGGCAATCGCTACCAGTCCAAGCTGTTCAACCCTGGGTTTCTCAACGCCAAGGGGCTGCCGGCGCCCGAGTGGCTGGAACGCGATCCGAGCCTTGATGTACGCGGCTTCTTCGAGCCCGATCCCGCCTTATGATCCTGCACCTGTTCGGCTGGCTCGAGTCGCTCGTCCCCGACCAGACGCTGCTCGGCTGGTTCATTTTCCTCAATTTCCTGCTGGCGCTCGGGTGCGCGGTGCGGGAAATCTTCAATTCGCGCACTTCACAGGGCTCGATTGCCTGGCTGCTGTCGCTGCTGCTACTGCCATTCCCGACGACGGTGCTGTACCTAGTGTTCGGGTTAAAGCTGTTCGACGATTATTCGGCGATCCAGCGCATCGACCAACGCGATGCGCGGCAGTTGCGTCGTGCCGAAATGAGCCTGCTCGACAACCCGGAAAGCGACAATTGGCCGGTGCTGGCGCGGGTATCGCAAATTCCGTTCATCGCCGGTAACGCGACAGAACTGCTGATCGACGGGCAAGCTACGTTTGACTCGATTTTCGCAGGCATCGACCGGGCGCAGCATTCGATTTTCGTCCAGTTCTACATCTTTCGGGACGACGAACTGGGCAAGGCGCTTGCAGCACGCCTGATCGCTCGCGCCGAGGCGGGTGTGGTGATCCAGCTGCTTTACGACGATGTGGGGTGCTTCACCCTTAACAAGCAGTATTTTCGGCGATTGCGAGCGGCGGGAATCAAAGTCAGCTCGTTCAACCATCGGCACCGCATCCTGCGCGTCTTCGGGCCAACCCGGATCAACTACCGTTGTCATCGCAAGATCGTGGTGGTCGACGGCCAGGAAGCCTGGGTCGGCGGTCTTAATGTCGGCGACGAGTATATGGGCCGCAGCAAGCGTTTCGGGCATTGGCGGGACACGCATGTCCACCTCAACGGTCCGGCGGCGCTGGCGTGCACGCTGTCATTCTGTGAGGACTGGCAGTGGGCGACGGGGGAGGAATTGCAACCGTTCATCCCCGAAATGATCGAAGCTCCCGGGACCGAATCGGTGCTGGTGATGCCGACGGGGCCGGCGGATGTGCTCGAAGATTGCGCCATCGCCTTCACCGACGTGATCTCACGGGCTCGCAAGCGGCTGTGGATCGTCAGTCCCTACTTTGTGCCGGACGCAGAAATCCAGATCGCGCTGTATGCCGCGGCGATGCGGGGCGTCGATGTGCGGTTGCTGATCCCGGCCAAGCCCGATCATATCGTCGTCTGGCTCGCCAGCATCGCGCATGCCAGTTCGATGATCGATCATGGCGTGGCGGTGTTCCGCTATACGGCGGGGTTCCTCCACCAGAAGATCATCCTCGTCGACGACGAGGTCGCCGGGGTCGGAACGGTCAACTTCGACAATCGGTCGTTCCGGATCAATTTCGAGGTGACGCTGTGGTTTACCGGGATCGAGATGATCAAGGCGGTGGAAGCCATGCTCGAGGAAGATTTCCGGTATTCGAAGCGGCTGACACTCGACGAGCGCGAGCGACTGTCGTGGGGGATGAAGTTCCTGGGGCAGGCAGCGCGGCTGTTTTCTCCGGTGTTGTGAGGGTCGAGGTTACGATGACTGAATTCCTGTTTCGCGCCGATGCGTATCTCGCCTCGACCCCGGCCACGGTGACGGCGGTCAACGCCGAGGGCGGCATCGGGCTCGATCGGACGAACTTCTACGCGACGTCGGGAGGGCAGCCGGGTGATACCGGGCGGCTGGTGCGGGCGGATGGATCGGCCATTGTCATCGCGGCCACCGTGCACCCGGATGGCGACAAGACGGCGATCGTGCATGTGCCGGCCGTTGGGCAAGCGGTTCTGCAAATCGGAGAGACGGTGACGGCCGAGATCGACTGGGAGCAACGCCTAAAGCTGATGCGCATGCACACGGCGCTGCACCTGCTCAGCGTTGCCCTGCCCTACCCGGTCACCGGCGGTTCGATCGGTGCTGAAAAGGGGCGCCTCGATTTTGACATGCCGGAGGTGCCCGCAGACCTCGCTGCGATCGAGGCGCAACTCAATGCGTGGGTCGGCGCCGGGCTGCCGGTGGCCGACAGCTGGATAACCGACGCGGAGATGGCGGCCAATCCCGGGATGATCAAGACCATGAAGGTGAAGCCGCCGACCGGACAGGGCCGAGTTCGGCTGGTGAAAATCGGCGAAATCGACTTGCAGCCGTGCGGCGGTACGCATGTGCGCAACACTCGTGAGATCGGACCGTTGAAGCTAGGCAAGATTGAGAAGAAGGGCGCCATCAACCGGCGCGTCAGCCTGCTGTTCGGGTAGAGCTGTTACGCATCAGCGGATGGGGGGCGCATAGAGCAGCCCGCCATTACCCCACAGGGAGTTGAGACCGCGCAGTAGTGCAGCACCGGTCTGGGGGCCGAAATTGCGGTCGTAAATTTCCGAGTAATTGCCGACGAGGCGGATGACGTCGGTCATGAAGGTTGGGGCCAGCCCGAGCGGCGTGCCGAAATCGGTCTGTAGCCCGAGGAGACGGCGGATCGCGGGGTTCCGGGCGGCTTTCATCTGTTCGACGTTGAGCGAGGTGACCCCGAGTTCCTCGGCGTCGATGATCGCGAAAATGGTCCAGCGAACGATTTCGAACCAATTCTCATCGCCATCGGCGACCACAGGACCAAGCAGTTCCTTCGAGATGCGTTCGGGCAGAATGCGGTGGATTGCCGGCTCGTCGAGTGCACGTCGGATGGCATAGAGCCAGCGGCCGGAACCCGTCACGGCGTTGCACAGGCCGGCACGGTACGCGGCGCCGAGATCCTCGAGATCCTCGTAGGGGACCTCCTCGTAGCTGGCCTGGATTTCAAAGAAAAAATCCCGCATTCGCTGCTGCTCTTCGCTGCCGTCGATGACGCAGACGGTGACGTTATTGAGCTCATAGGCCGAGACGAAACCCAGCGATTCCGGGACTAGAAACGCCTGACCGTCAAAGAACGTCGTGGTCACATATTGGGCATTGAATGTGGTGTCGCGCCGAACGGTCCAGGGCGCGTTACGGATGACGATGTCAATGGCGCCGGTCTGCAACTGCACGAACCGGCTGTCGCCATTCAGCGCGCGGAACTCTACCAAATTGGGATCGCCAAAGATCGCCGCAGCGAGGGCCCGGCAGAGGTCGACGTCGAAGCCGGACCAACGGCCGTCGATGTTCTGGGAGAAAGCCGGGAGGATCCCGGTGGCGCCGCAGATCAGGTGGCCGCGATCGCGGATGCGCTCAAGCGTCTGGGCACTCGCCGGGAGGAGCGACACCAGCGAGGCGACGATGATGAGTGCAAGGCGAAACGCCAGGTGAATCGCACTTCGACGAGACGACACGCTAGGCAACTCCACCACACTCCTTCGCCGCGCATAATGCCACGGCGGAGGACCGGGTCAAGCAAGCCGCCTCTTCGTTCAGTGCAGAATCTGGGACAGGAACAGCTTGGTGCGTTCGTGCTGCGGGCTGGAGAAAAAGGCTTCGGGTTCGTTTTGTTCGATAATCTGACCCTGATCCATGAAGATGACGCGGTTGGCGACCTGCCGCGCGAAGCCCATTTCATGGGTCACGCAAATCATTGTCATCCCCTCCTCGGCGAGGGAAATCATCACTTCGAGCACTTCCTTGACCATTTCCGGGTCAAGCGCGGAGGTCGGCTCGTCGAACAGCATGATCTTGGGGTTCATGCAAAGCGAGCGCGCGATGGCGACGCGTTGCTGCTGCCCACCCGAAAGCTGGCCAGGAAATTTCGCCGCCTGCTCGGGGATTTTCACGCGGTGAAGGTATTTCATCGCGGTTTCCTCGGCCTCGGCCTTCGGAATGCCGCGCACCCAAATTGGGGCCAGTGTCAGGTTCTGCAGGATGGTGAGGTGCGGGAACAGGTTGAAGTGCTGGAACACCATGCCGACTTCGCGACGGACCTCATCGATCTTTTTCAGATCGTTGGTCAACTCTATGTCGTCGACGATGATCTTGCCCTTCTGGTGCTCCTCGAGGCGATTGATGCAGCGGATCAGCGTCGATTTGCCGGAGCCCGATGGCCCGGCGATGACGATGCGTTCCCCCTTCATGACGCGAAGGTTGATGTCCCGCAGCACGTGGAAATCCGAGTACCATTTGTGCATCGCGACGATGTCGATGGCGACCTCGCTCTTCGAAATGCGCATGTTGGTGCGATCGACGGTGTCGACAACCGGTTCAATTGACATGTCAGTTGCCTCGTTTGTGCCCGGTGTTGAGCCGGCGTTCCATGTAGAGCGAGTAGCGCGAAAGCGAGAAGCAGAGGATGAAGAAGATGAAGATGGCGAAGGCATAGCCGGTGATCGACTTGGTGGGCGTTGCCCAGGCCGAGTCAGAACCGGCCGACTGGATGGCATTGAGCAGATCGAAGATGCCGATGATCGAGACCAGCGACGTGTCCTTCACCAGCGAGATCAAGGTGCCGACGATGCCGGGGATGACGTATTTCAGCGCCTGGGGGAGAATGATGAAGGCCATCGATTTCCAGTAATTGAGGCCGAGTGCCGAGGCGGCTTCATACTGGCCGCGTGGCAGGGCCTGCAGCCCGCCACGAACGACTTCGGCCATGTAGGCGCCATAGAAGACAGTGATGCCGACGAGGGCGCGCAGAAGTTTGTCGATGGTGGTGCCCTGCGGCATGAACAGCGGCAGCATCACCGAGACCATGAACAGCACGGTGATCAGCGGTACGGCGCGCCAGAGCTCAATGAACAGCACGCAGAAGGTCTTGATGATCGGCAACTTGGAGCGTCGACCGAGCGCCAGCAATACGCCGATGGGGAACGAGCCGACGACGCCGACGACCGCCAGCAGCAGGGTGATCATCAGGCCGCCCCAGAGTTCGGTCGGGACGCGTAGCAGCCCGAATGAGCCGCCATTGAGCAGGATGAAGGCGAACACCGGAAAGACGAGGAAGAACAGCGCGGCGTTGAGGATCTTGTAGGGGACGCCAGTCCAGACCAGCGGGATGATCAGGGCAAGGCCGACCCAGAACACCAGATTAGGCCGCCAATATTCGGCCGGCGGATAAAAGCCGTAGGTGATGAAGCGGATGCGGTCGCCGATGAACACCCAGCAGGCGCCATCGACGTTGATGCGACAGGTATTGGCATCGCCCTGAAAGACGGCGTGGCCAATGAGGAAGTTATAGAGAATCGGCAGCAGCCAGAGCAGGAACAGGCCGACGACGACGGTCAGCAGTGTGTTGGAAAAGGAGGAGAAGAGGTTTTTCTGGATCCAGTAGATGGTGCCGGTGGTACGGCCCGGCGGCGGCAGCGGCTCCTGCGAAGCGGTTTGGACGTAGGCGTAAATCGTGTCGGCCATCAGCGTCTCACCGTTCCACGAGCGCGACGCGCGCATTGTAAATGTTCATGATCAACGAGACGATCAGCGAGAAGGTCAGGTAGACCGCCATGGTCATGCCGACGATCTCGATGGCGCGGCCGGCCTGATTGAGCGCCGTTCCCGAAAAGATCGACACCAGTTCGGGAAAGGCGATGGCGGCGCCGAGCGAGGAATTTTTGGTCAGGCTGAGATATTCGCTGGTCAGTGGCGGGATGATGACGCGCATGGCCTGCGGGATGACAACCAGACGCAGCCGATCGCCCTCGCGCAGACCGAGCGATTGCGCGGCCTCACTCTGACCGCGGCTGACCGCCTCGATACCGGAGCGAACGATCTCGCCGATGAAGGTGGCGGTGTAGATGGTAAGGCCGAAGATCAACGCCAGCAGTTCGGGGGGCAGATCGATGCCGCCCCGGAAGTTGAAGCCGGTGAGTTTGGGGACATCGAGAGCAAGATTGGCACCGGTGACAAGCCACGTCAGTGCAGGAAGCGCGATGACGATGGCAAGGACGGTTAAAAATACTGGGAAGCGCTGGCCGGTGGCTTCGAGCCGGGTTTTGGCCCAGATCCGGACAGCGATCGACGCAAGGACAGCGATGACCAACGCCACAACGACCCAGACGAATTTATCGTCGGGGACTGGCGACGGAATGAACACGCCGCGCTGGTTGATGAACACCATATCGCCGAGCGAATAGCTCTGCTTGACCGCGGGCATTACCTTGAGGACGGCGAAATACCAGATGAACAGTTGCAGCAGCAGGGGGATATTGCGGGTGAATTCGACGTAGATGGCTGCGACCTTGGCCACCAGCCAGTTGGGCGAGAGGCGCGCGATGCCGAGGAAAAAGCCGAGCAACGTGGCGAGCACGATGGAGATCAGCGAGACCAGCAGCGTATTGAGCAGGCCGACGAAAAAGACGTCGAGATAGGTGGAGGTGCGACTGTAGGGGATGAGCGTGTAGGCGATATCGAAGCCGGCGGTGTTCCTCAGAAAGTCGAAACCGAGCGACTTGCCCTGGGCCGTGAGATTGGCAATGGCGTTGGCGCCGAGCCAGTACACCAGGCCACCGACGATCAGGACCAGCAGTGCTTGGTAGAAGTAGCCCCGGATCACCGGATCGTTGAAAAACGCCGTTCGCGGCGGCGGTGCGAGCCGACCTGCAGTGTCTACAGCCATGTTTGTCCCCGGTCGTCGACTGCCCAGCGCGCCCGAAGCTCAGACGCGCAACCCCGAACGAAAAACCCCGCCGGTTGAACCGGCGGGGCCAAGAACGTTAGCGGATCGGCGGGGAGTACTGCAGGCCGCCGTCTTTCCAGAGCGCGTTGATGCCGCGCGCGATACCGATCGGGCTGCCCGAGCCGACATTGCGTTCAAAGATCTCGGAGTAATTACCGACACCCTTGACGATCTGGTAGGCCCAATCCTTGGTCAGGCCCATCGGCGTGCCGAAATCGCCTTCGAGACCGAGCAGACGCTTGATCCCCGGATTGTCGGAGCCGAGCATTTCATCGACGTTGGCCTGGGTGACGCCGGATTCCTCGGCTTCGAGCAGGGCGTAGTAGGTCCAGCGGGCAACGTTGAACCACATGTCATCGCCCTGACGGACGACCACGGCGAGCGGCTCTTTCGAGATGATTTCCGGCAGCACGACGTAATCATCGGGGACCGCGAAATCGAGACGATTGCCGGCAAGGGCCGACGCATCAGTGGTGAATACGTCGCAACGGCCGTCTTCGAAGGCCTTCAGGGTTTCGTCCTGGCTGACGAAGGTCACCGGGCTGTATTCCATGCTGTTGGCCGCGAAATAATCGGCGGCGTTCAGCTCTGTGGTGGTACCGGATTCGATGCAGACGGTAGCGCCGCCGAGTTCCAGGGCCGAGGTGACACCGAGATCCTTGCGGACGAGGAAGCCCTGGCCGTCATAATAGGTGGTACCGACGAACTTGATGCCGAGCGTGGTATCGCGGGTCATGGTCCAGGTGCTGGTGCGCGACAGGACGTCGACTTCACCGGCGCTGAGGGTCTGCCAGCGATTTTCGGACGTGGTGGGGGTGAAACGAACAGCCTTGGGGTCGTTGAAGATGGCCGAGGCGAGGGCGCGGCAATAATCGACGTCGAGGCCGGACCACTCATTGTTGGCGTCCGGAACCGCGAAGCCTGGGGTACCTTCGGAAACGCCGCACTGGACGAAACCGCGCTGCTTGATGTCGGAGAGCGTATCGGCCTGCGCGGCGGTGGCGGTGAGCCCCAGCGCAGCCGTGATGGCGAGTGTCAAAAGTTTCTTGTTCATGTAGTGCCCTTTGTGCCTGACCCTGTGCGACGGTCGCTCAGCGGATTACTCTTCCGCGCCGCCTGCACGTCGCCCAATTGATTTGAGGCGATCTGTATTGCATCGAAACTGCAATTGACGGATAGGTCAAGCGGCATGGCGCGATTGGGCAGCAAAACTGACTGAATCTTGCTCAAATGCTTTATGTGACGCGATTGTGTGCAGGGTGACTAATTGAGGGCCAGAAGCGGCATTCCGGACGTAAATCCACAAGGCGTCGAGACGCTGCTCACACACGCTGGGCGCACTCCCGATGACCAGCACGGCTTCGTCAATACCCCGGTCTACCGCGGGTCGACGGTGCTGTTCAAATCGCTCGCAGCACTCGAAAGCCAGCAGCAGCAATACCTTTACGGACGTGCCGGCAACCCGACGACGCGGCAGGTCGAGGAGATCGTCACCGCACTCGAAGGTGCGTACGACACTCAACTGGTACCATCCGGCCTTGCGGCGATTACCGTGGCGTTGCTGAGTTGCCTCAATTCGGGTGATGATGTTTTAATCACCGACAGCGCCTACGAGCCGACCCGCACCTTCGGGACGCAGTTTTTGTCGCGGATGGGAATTTCCGCGCGCTACTTCGACCCGCATCTCGCGGGTGGCATCGAAGCGCAGCTGCAGTCCAATACCAGGGCGATTTTTGTCGAGAGTCCCGGCTCCGCGACGTTCGAAATCCAGGATTTGCCAGCGATCGCCGCAGTGGCAAGGCCGCGCGGCATCAAGGTGCTGATCGACAACACCTGGGCAACGCCACTGTATTTCAACGCGCTGCGGCTCGGAGCCGACATTGTCATCCATACGGCGACGAAGATGTTCGTCGGGCACTCCGATGCATTCGGCGGTACCATTTCGACAAATGGTGAAAGCTGGGAGGCCGTCAAGAAAACTCGGTCGCTGCTGGGGTTTTTTACCAGTGGCGACGAGGCGTTCCTGATTGCGCGGGGCCTGCGGACGCTGGCCATCCGGATGGCCGAGCATCAAAAGCGGGCGCTGGAACTCGCCGGCTGGATCGAGACGCTGCCGGGCGTCAGGCGCGTGCTGCACCCGGCCCTGCCCTCGCATCCGGACCATCACTTGTTCAAGCGCGACTTCAGCGGTTCGGGAAGCCTGTTCGGCGTGCTGCTGGAGCCGGCGCCGCGCGATTCGCTGGCGGCGATGCTCGACGGACTGACGCTGTTCGGCATGGGATATTCGTGGGGCGGCTATGAAAGCCTGTGCATTCCGACGAAGCCTGCCCGCATCCGCACCGCGGTGCCGTGGACCGAGGACGGGACGCTGCTGCGGCTACATGTCGGGTTCGAAGCGATGGATGACCTTAAGGCGGACTTTGCCGCCGGGCTCAATCGCTACCGCGCCGGGCGCTGAGCTTTTTTGCTCGATCGGACGAAGCGACGAACGGCCGTTAGGTCGCGCGCGCGAATGCTGCCATCGGTGCGATATTCAAAGCCCCAGCCGCGCGCGGCGAAGACGGCGCGCGTGGCGTAAGCGCCAAAGATGCCCAGCGCTGCGCCCGCGATGACATCAGTTGGATAGTGCGCGCCGACGACGATACGCGACAGCGCAATGACGATGCCGAACAGCAGCATGGCGGCGAACCAGCGCTTGGACAGGAACCCGACGACGAAGGCCAGCGCCAGCGCTGTGGTGGCGTGGCCCGACGGGAAACTCTGCTGTGTCCAGTCGGCCAACCCGGGCCGAAAGCTGAAATTGCCGAGTGTATCGAGCAGTTCCGGACGGGCCCGACCGATGAGGCGCTTGATGATCGTCGCGACGAGGCTCGGCAGTCCGACACCAACGAGGATGAAGCCGAAGGTGTGCAGCATCTGCAGCATGGCGAGCTTTTGCAGCCGGGTGCGCATGATGACCGCGAGCCCGGCAAAGATGACGCAGAAAATCGCCGTCGGAATGATGATCCAGTCGGTTTCGCCGTACCGGGTGACCTGCTCCATGAAATCGCGCAGGCCCTGCGGCCAGTTGCGGGCCCATACGGCGACCGATGAGTCGAGGAAATAAGCGCCAGCGATAACCAGAACGAGCGCCAGGACGGCCCAGGGCCAGGTGCGTCGGGTCAGGCCACGGGGCCATGGGGAATTGAGGTCGAACATGCTGGTATCGTTTCCGTCGGCGAGCGTCCGGCGTCAACTGGAGAGTTCGAACCGCTCCGATCGCAGCACCTTGCCCTTCAATACGCGACAGGGTAACGGATTGGGGCGATCTTCGGGGTATAGCTCAGCCTGGTAGAGCACCGGTTTTGGGAACCGGGGGCCGAGTGTTCGAATCACTCTACCCCGACCATCGCGACCCGTACGGCCCAAGGCGACGAGAAGGACTGCAGCGATGACCGCGCGAATTTACCGTCCGGCCCGCAATGCGATGCAATCGGGTAAGGGCAAATCCAAGCAGTGGTTGCTGGTGCACGAGCAGACCGAGGCGCGCGAGATCGAGCCGCTGATGGGCTACACGACGTCGGGCGACATGCTGCAGCAGGTCAAGCTATCTTTCGAGACGCTCGAGGAAGCCGAGGCGTATGCCAAGAAGAACGGTATTCCGTATCGCGTGCAGCCTGTGCACGAAGCCACCGACAAACGCGTCAATTATTCCGACAATTTCAAATCCGACCGCAAGACGTCCTGGACGCATTGACGGCGGGTTGCCGCCGCTTTTGCGAGCGGGCCTGTTGCCGCGACTACTCAGCGGCCGCAGTGCGGCGGTTACGATTTGTTTGATCGCCCCGGCCGGCAAGTAGACCCTCGACTGAAATGTCTTCGTCGATTTCATCCCAGTGGAGGCCGTTGCCGCTGACGCTGATCCAGTAGTCCCGTCGCTGCTCAGCCGTTGCTTGCTGAAGAACAGGGAACCACGACAGCGGAATGCCAAGGATGCGACCGTCGACCAGATCTACCCACATAGTGGTTTCGTCGAACCTAATGGCCGCCGATGAAGAACTCATGCCATGCGCCTTCGATTTCAGTGCGGCGGCTTTCGATGATGCGTCGCAGTTCAGTCAGTTCATGAGCTTAATAGCCCAAACTCTTCGCCAGCGAAACGTCCGGTCGAAGCCAGAACTTGGCTTCCGCACCGCGGCGCTCGGCATGGATGTGAAGAGGTTCACTCGGGTTTCCCTCGTTGGCAAAGAAATGGAATTTGATGCCCCTGTAGCTGAAGACAGTGGGCATGGAGCGATCAGCTACACCTCGCTCAGCTTCACCCATTTCCCGTCAGCTTTTGACGATTGCACCGCGGCGGTGATGAAGGCCATGCCTTCGATGCCGTCGGCCATGGTGGGCAGAAGGCCGGCATAGGGCTCGGCGTTGCCGCGGATGATTTCGGCGAACTGGCTGTAGAGTGTCGCGAAGGCTTCGAGATAGCCCTCGGGGTGGCCGCCGGGGATGCGGATGTTCATCGAGGGGGCGACGTCGCCGGAGATTGAGCCGCCGCGGGTAAGCAATTGCCGGGGCTGGCCGAATTCGGTGAACCACATCTGGTTGGGATTTTCCTGCCGCCATTCGAGGCCGGCCTTGTCGCCATAGATGCGAAGGCCCAGGCCGTTTTCGTTGCCGACAGCGACCTGGCTGGCCCACAGCATGCCACGGGCGCCGCCCGTCATGCGCAGGAGGATGTGGACGTTGTCGTCAAGCTGGCGACCGGCAACGAAACTTTGCAAGTCGGCGCTGATGGAGTCGGTTTTCAAACCGGAGACGAAGCGCAGGAGATTATAGGCGTGCGTGCCGATGTCGCCGATAGCGCCGCCGGCGCCGGAGCGGGCGGGATCGGTTCGCCACGAGGCCTGCTTGTTGTCGGGCTCTGCGGCGTTGGTCAGCCAATCCTGCGCGTATTCGGCCTGGATGACGCGGATGGTGCCGAGGCGGCCGGATTTGACCAGTTCGCGGGCCTGCCGGATCAGCGGATAGCCAGTGTAGTTGTGAGTCAGCAGGAATTGGGCGCCGTTTTTCGGCCGGATGGTCGCGAGGGCACGGGCATCTTCGAGGGTCGAGGTGATCGGCTTGTCGCAGATGACATGGATGCCGGCTTCGAGAAAGGCTTTGGCGGGGCCAAAATGCATGTGGTTGGGCGTGACGATCGACACCGCCTGGATGCCGTCGGGGCGCTGACTCTCCCTAACCGCCATCTCCTCGTAGGAAGTGTAGATGCGATCCTCGGCAAACCCTAGATTGCGCCCGGATTCCAGCGCCACGTCCGGACGGGACGACAATGCGCCGGCGACGAGATCGTAATCGCCATCGATGCGGGCAGCGATGCGGTGGACGTACCCGATGAAGGCCCCGGTGCCGCCACCGACCATGCCGAGGCGAATGCGCTTTGCGCCATTTTCAGCCATGCTTTTTCTCTTTTTTCGCGATTTGTGAGCGCTTAGCTCAACCCGAGCATCTTGCGGTTGGCGGCTTTGTCGGTGCCGGCCGCGGCGAAATCGTCGAACGCCTTTTCCGTCACGCGGATGATGTGGGCGGCGATGAATTCGGCGCCTTCGCGGGCACCGTCCTCGGGGTGCTTGATGGCGCATTCCCATTCGAGCACGGCCCAGCCGGCAAAATCATATTGCGCCAGCTTCGAAAAGATCGAGGCGAAATCGACCTGGCCGTCGCCGAGGGAGCGGAAGCGGCCGGCGCGGTTGATCCAGCTCTGGAAGCCGCCATAAACACCCTGCCGGCCGGTCGGGTTGAACTCGGCGTCCTTGACGTGGAAGGCTTTGATCCGCTCGTGGTAGATGTCGATATAGTCGAGATAATCGAGGCACTGCAGGAGGAGGTGGCTCGGATCGTAGAGCAGATTGGCGCGCGGGTGGTTATTCACCCGTTCGAGGAACATCTCGTAGGTGACGCCGTCGTGGAGGTCTTCGCTCGGATGGATTTCGTAGCAGACGTCGACGCCGTTGGCATCGAAGGTATCGAGGATCGGCAGCCAGCGGCGGGCCAGTTCATCGAAGGCCTCCTCGACCAGGCCTGCCGGACGCTGGGGAAACGGGTAGAGGAACGGCCATGCCAACGCGCCCGAAAAGGTCGCGTGAGCGTTGAGGCCGAGGTTTTTTGATGCAGCGGCGGCCCATTTGAGCTGTTGCACCGCCCATTCCTGGCGGGCGTTGGGGTTGTTGTGGACATTCGCGGGCGCGAAGCCGTCCATTTGCGCGTCGTAGACCGGGTGCACTGCGACCAGCTGGCCCTGCAAATGGGTCGAGAGCTCGGTGATTTCGAGGCCGTGCGCGGCGACGCGGCCCTTGAGCTCATCGGCGTAGGTCTTTGAGGTCGCAGCCTTTTCAAGATCGATGAAATGGGTGATCCAGGTCGGGATCTGCACGCCCTTGTAGCCAAGGCCAGCGGCCCAGCCACAGATGTTGTCCAGCGTATCGAACGGCGCCTGGTCCCCGGCGAACTGCGCGAGAAAAATGGCCGGACCCTTGAGTGTGCGCATCGATGCCTCCTCTGGCAGGCGGCTTGGCGCCGCTTCGTGCACGGACTTTACCGCGCGGTTTTATGGATTCCTCGGGGCGGAGGGTTCACTGGGTGGGGGGCCGGAGTCAAGGCGGGGTTCGGGGTTTGTGGGGGTTAGAGGGGGCCGTGTCAGGCCCCCGTGGTTCGAGGTTCGCTACGCTCCCCCCTCACCATCAGGGCTGATGAGGTGGTGACTGGTGACGCCGCGGCTCAGCTTTAGGGGTGCGGGAGGCGGTTGGTTGTAGAGCGTCCCCCGCGCTCGACTACTTCAGCAGCGCCTGTGCTTCGTCCGGGCCGAGGGCGGCGGGGCGGGTGCAGGTGGTGGTGAGGGTGACGACCTGGCCGGTTTCACCGGCTTTCAGGAGCGAGGTCATGACGTCGACGACGTGGAGCGCGACGTCGAGGCCGCAGCGGGCGGGGCGGCCTTGTTCGATCGATTGCAGCATGTCGGCGAGGCCGGCGGTGCGGTAGTTGGCGCGGGCGTTGCCGGCAGTGTCGGTCTGGTTGGCTTTGCCGAACGGGTGTTCCCAAGCCGCGACCGGGCTTTTGGCGCCCTTTGCATCGGTGATGGTGATGTCACCGCCGAAGAAATTGGGGTCGGGGACGTAGACCGAGCCCTCAGTGCCGTAGAGCTCGATGTTATGGTGACCATGGCTCGATACATCCCAGCTGGCGCCGAGCGTGATGATGGCGCCGCTGTGGAATTCGAGGACGCCGTGGATCGTCGTCGGGGTTCCGACTTTGACGAAAGTGCCTTTGAGCGGGCCCTCGGCAGTGATTTCCCGCTCGGTCCGGGCCATGGCGGTGAAGGCGGTGACGCGCTTGACCGGGCCGATCAGGTGGACAAGGTCGGTGATGTAATATGGGCCCATGTCGAGCACCGGACCGGCGCCGACTTGATAGAAGAAATCCGGATTGGGATGCCAATGCTCGGCGCCGCGGCTCATGATGTGCGCGGTGCCGCTCATGATGTTGCCGAGTTGGCCGCTGTCGATGATGTGTCGAACTTGCTGATGCGCGCCGCCGAGGAAGGTGTCCGGGGCGGAGCCGACGAGGAGGTGGCGTTGGTAGGCGGCAGCGCGCAGCGACTGGCCCTGGTCGAGCGTGAGGACGAAGGGTTTTTCGGAGTAGGCATGCTTGCCGGCCGAGATCGCATCCATCGAGACCCGGAAATGCGTTGCCGGGATCGTCAAGTTGACGATGACGTCGATCTCGGAGTGGTTGAGCATTTCATCGGTAGTCATTGCTGTAACACCGAATTCGGCGCTGCGCTTGGCGGCGGCGGCCGGCAGGATGTCGGCGATACCGCGGATTTCGAGACCCTTGAACAGCGGAGCCAAGCGGAGGTAGGCGGCTGAAATATTGCCGGCACCGATGATGCCGACGCCATAGGTGGTGCTCATCGTGGTCACTTCCAGGCTTTCGCGGCGGCGATGGAACGGCGGGCGAAGCGGAGCGCGTCGGTCGGTTTGTCATGCTCCATAACGAAGTAACGGGCCGCAGTTATCGTGCGTATATCATCGATTATCAGCTCCCACTGGAGGATGCCCTGCCCGACGTCCGCCCAACCATCTTCGTCGAGGCATTCGCCAGCCGGGGCGATGTCTTTGACGTGGACGGCGCTGATGCGGCTGCCGTATTTCTTCATCCAGGCAAGCGGATCGCCGCCGCCCTTGACCACCCAGGCGAGGTCCATTTCCCATTCGAGCGTTGGCGCCTCGGCGAGCAGGATATCGATGGGGAATTGTCCGTCGGGGCCGGCCTGAATTTCCCAATGGTGATTGTGGTAGCCGAAACCGAGACCGGCAGCCTTGAGGGCGTCGGCGACTTTAGCGAGGCGGGCGGCGAAGGCGTGCCAGTCGCCGGTCCCATCGCGGTAATCGGGAGTGGGCGGGGCGGGACAATAGAGCGTCTTGATCCCGACCTGCCGGGCGATGTCGATTGCGGCAGCGGTATCCTCAAGCTGCAGGAAGCCCGTATGCGCCGTCGGCATGCTGAGACCGGCGGCTTTCAGGCTGGCGGCGAGCCCGGCGGGATCGGCGAACTGCCCACCCCAGCCTTCAACCTGAGCATAGCCGAGCTCCTTGAGCGACTTCAGCGTGGCGTCGAGTGAAGTCTCATTGCGCGCGCTGTAGAGCTGATAGGAGAAATCCATGACTTGCCTCCATCTGACGTCCCGCGAGCAACAAGATGTGTCGAGGCGGACCCGGCACAACTGGGTAATTGAGGAGCGGGGTGCTGTCCACGCTTCATCGGCCGCTCAGTAAATTTGAGCGAGCCAAATCGGACGACAAAGCCGTAACCTCCTGACAAGCGGGACGTCTTGCGCTAAAGCGACGAAGTCGCAAAGCACGGTCCCGTAGCTCAGCTGGATAGAGCAGCAGCCTTCTAAGCTGTTGGTCGCAGGTTCAAGTCCTGCCGGGATCGCCAGTTTTGTCGGAAGGAAAAAAACCCGCGCTCGGAAACCGAACGCGGGGTGCTCGAACGGACGTTGAAGATGGCCGCTCAGGCGGCTTTCTGGTTGACCGCAGTAACGCCGATCTGGCTCAGGGCCTGATCGGTGGCGATTTCTTCCTGCAGGGTGGCGTCGAACAGGGCAGCGGCTTCGCTCATGCCGAGCTGCTCGGCCCAAGCCTTCAGCGTGCCGTAGCGGGCCATTTCGTAGTGCTCGACGGCCTGGGCGGAGGAGACTAGGCCAGCGTCGAGGGCAATCGAGCCCTTGAATTCGTCCATGATCGACTTGCCTTCTTCGATGATGCCGAGGATCGCATCGCAGGTCTTGCCGCGCGCTGGCTTGCCAAGCATTTCAAACACCTGCTCAAGGCGCTCGATCTGGCCTTCGGTTTCCTGCAGGTGCTTTTCAAAACCGGCCTTCAACTCAGGGGACTGCGCGGCTTTTGCCATTTTTGGCAACGTCTTCAGGATCTGGCGCTCGGCGTAGTAGATGTCCTTGACGGTGTCGAGAAACAGGTCCTCGAGACCCATCTCGGTGCTTTTTTTGTCGGCCATTTGAAACTCCTACTCAGGGCGTGTTTTGCCTGCCGCTTAACGTCGTTTTTCGGACTCTGTTCCGGCACGGCGCGGATTCAATTTCCGCAAGTTTCAAACATCAAAAACGACCATTTGTACGTTATGGAACCCCTTTCCGCTCGATATCGTTCAGCATTCTCGTCAGGCAGATATTCAGTATTCCCCGATTTGGCGATTGGCAGTTCCAGCTTAAGGGCCAATAGTGGTCTCGGCACTGGCTCCAGGAAGGAGACCTCCGTGACAAAGGCATCAGAAACCCCGCCCTACCCCACCGGCTGGTGGCTCGGTACACGACAGTTCTCGATGGCGGAACTGGTAGCCGACGGCGTCGTACACATAATCGGGTTACTGACGGCTGCTGTGCTTGGCACGATCCTCCTGACCTTTGCCTTTACTGGCACTGCACTCGCAGAAGCTCCCGCGCTCGTCGTTTATCTCGCGACGCTGTTTCTGGTGCTATCGGTCTCGCTAGCTTACAATTTGTGGTCGCCACATTCGCCGCACAAGCACATCTGGGCGCGGCTCGATCAGGCGGCGATTTTCCTGTTTATCGCGGGCACCTACACACCGCTGCTCGCGGTGCTGGGCGACACTCCGGTGGCCGGCATGCTCACAGTGTTCGTATGGGCGGCAGCTATCGTCGGAATTGCCCTGAAGCTGGTGGTACCGGAGAAATTCGGACGGCTGGCGATCGTGCTATACCTTGCCATCGGCTGGAGTGGCGTACTGGTGTTCCAGACCCTCGCATCCACATTGCCGACTGCAACGCTTTGGCTGCTGGTGGCAGGTGGGGTGACCTACTCGCTCGGCATCATCTTCCATCTGTGGGGGAAGCTGCTGTTCCAGAACGTCCTTTGGCATATTTTCGTCGTCGCCGGCGCGACACTGCATCTGGTTGCAATTCTCGACTGCATGGTGATCAGCCGGCTCTAGCGGACGCGACCGTCAGAAGGTCTTGCCGACACGCAGGTTTTCAAGCGTGTCACCGGGAGCAAGGCCGATTTCAGCCGAACGGCCACCTGGAATTTCCAGCACGAACTGTACGGGCGCCCCCGACGGAATGGGGGTCGTGTCCAGTGGCCGAGCGTTCACGTGGATGGATTTTACCATGCCGTCGCCGCCGATGAAGACCATGTCGAGCGGGATCAGGGTGTTCTGCATCCAGAAGGAGACTTCACGCTCGCCGCCATAGTCGAACAGCATGCCGGCGTCAGGAGCGAGCTTGTCACGGAACATCAGCCCCTTGGCGTGCTCAGCCGAATCATCTGCGATCTCTACCGTAAATGGATAATCGCCGGTTGCGGTGTGCAGCACGGCCCGGGTTTCGTCCGCGGCGGAACAGGCGGTGGCCAGCGTCAGCAACGCTGCAGTCACGGCCACGCGGAAGCCGGCAAGCGCGGGTGTGGGGCGCTGCAGATCAGCGGCGAAAACGGGCAAAGCAAACATCATGGGTAAACTCAGTGTGAGGACGGGGCATCGCCCCAGCCATCCGGGCGAATTTCGGCGACCATGAGGCCTTTGGGGCCATTGCCGTAACGAACCAGCACAAATTGGCCAGGGCGGAGTTCGGTGATGCCGAAGCGACGCAGCGTTTCCATGTGGACGAAAATATCGGGTTCACTCTCGCCCGCAGACAAGAAGCCGAAGCCCCGGATGCGGTTGAACCATTTCACTTCGAGACGTTCAAGGCGCGAGGTGGGTTCCACAGTGACGTGGGTGCGCGGCGCCGGCATCTGGGCCGGGTGACGGGCCGTCGATTCATCCATCGAAAGGATGCGGAAGGCTTGCAGGCCACCGGGGCGATTGAGCGCCTCGCAGACGACGCGGGCGCCTTCATAGGCGGTCTGGTAGCCGTCACGGCGGAGGCAGGTCACGTGAAGCAGCACATCGGCCATGCCGTTGTCGGGGACGATGAAACCGAAACCCTTGCCGACATCAAACCATTTGATCGCGCCGGAAACCTCGATGACGTCGAGATGCCCCTCGACAGCCACACCGTCGTCGGTGTGCTGAACGCTCCCGGGTTCCGCAGGACGGAATCCCGCGAGTTCACCCTCGGGTGAGAACTTAGCCCCCATAGCCAAACGCCTCTTCACGCGCCGCCGACGCGGTACTCAACTTGACGCGCAGTCTGTCCGATTCACCGTGAGTTGTTAAGGCTCGGGGAAAAATAGTTTACCATTCGTTAGCCACAGGTCGCATAGCCCGACTATTGCCGCGCCAGTCGGTCACTTGCTAGTCCTCGCACCGCTAACGAGCGATGCGAAGACAAGGGAGGCAAGATGCCCACGAAATATCTCCACACCATGGTGCGGGTCACCGATGTCGAGGCGAGCCTGCGCTTCTATTGCGCGGGACTTGGCCTCGAAGAGACCCGCCGGAACGAAAACGAGAAGGGCCGCTATACGCTGATTTTCCTGCGCGCCCCGGGCGATGTCGGTGGCGAAGTCGAACTGACTTACAACTGGGACCCGGAAACCTATTCTGGCGGTCGGAATTTCGGGCATCTGGCCTATGGCGTCGATGACATTTACGGACTGTGCCAGCATCTGCAGGGCATGGGCATCACCATCAACCGGCCGCCGCGCGATGGCCGGATGGCGTTCGTGCGCTCGCCTGACGGCGTGTCGGTCGAACTGATCCAGAACGATGCGGCCCTGGCGCCGGCCGAACCTTGGTTGTCGATGCCCAATACCGGTGTCTGGTAAGGTTTACCGCCTGCTAACCATCCCGGTTATCGTGGAGTTAGCGAGACGGTTCATATTTTAGCGGCTTGAGCGGGCCGGGCGGAGCAATTGCCGCCCGGAGATCTCGGGACCGATCCATGAACCGTATCGCCATCGTCATTTTTTGTGCCCTGGCGCTGAGCGGCTGCCTGCCGATGGCGATGTTTGCCGGTGCTGGACAGGGCTATGGCGGGCTGTCGCAGAGCGCCGGGACGTTCGTCACTGGCAAGAACGTCAATGCAACCTGCCTCAGTCCCAAACTGCGCCTCGCCATCTGGGAGTTCGAGGGCTATTTCGGCAAAAAGATCATCATGAGTTCAGGCTACCGCGACCCGGCGCACAACGCTTCGGTCGGCGGGGTCGATAATTCCTTCCACGTCAAATGCATGGCCGCAGACTTCTACATCCCCGGCATTGCCAAGGAACGGTTGATCGCCTTTGCCGCACGGCTAAATCTCGTCGGCGGGCTCGGCTGCTATCCCGGACGCAGCTTCATTCACGTCGATGTTCGCGACCGGCCGCAGGGCTATGCACGCCCGGTGACCTTCAGCGGCTGCTGAGAAGCAAAAAACCCCACGGACCGGACTTGCCATCATCGGGCGAGGCACCTATACGGTCCCGCACGGCAAGCGCCCTTCGTCTATCGGTTAGGACGGCACCCTTTCACGGTGCAGAGAGGGGTTCGACTCCCCTAGGGCGCACCAACTTTTCCCAATCATTCTGACATTAGCGCTGGCGACTTCGTCGCCGCGACGATTGCTATATCGCGCTCAACACCTTGAGAAACGCCGCGCCGTAGCGTTCGAGTTTGGCGGCGCCGATGCCGGGGATGGATTCGAGGTCGGCGAAGGTTTTGGGCGCGGCGGTCGCCATGGCGCGCAGCGTGGTATCGTGGAAGATGACGTAAGGTGGCACGCCTTGCAGCTTGGCGAGGCGACTGCGCTCGGCGCGAAGGGCTTCGAAGGCGTCCTGGGCGGGGCCGGGTAGCGCGGCGGCGAGCTGCCGACGGACATCGGAGCGTTTCTTGGGCAAATCGCGCCGCAGGACGATGCGCTGCTCGCCGCGGAAAATCGGCCGGGCCGCCTCGGTTAGCTGCAGGGCGCCATGGTTGGCATCCGAACTCAGATAGCCGGCCGCGGCGAGCTGGCGCAGCACCGATTGCCAGACACGCTGGTCGGTATCCCGCCCCTGCCCGAACACCGCCTGCGTATCATGGCCGAAGCGGGTGACCTTTTCGGTGACTTTGCCGAGCAGCACATCGATGATGTGGCCAGCGCCAAAGCTCTGGCCGGTGCGATAGACGGCAGCGAGAGCTTTGACCGCTGCGTCAGTGGCGTCCCAGGTGTCGACGGGGGTCAGGCAGTTGTCGCAATTGCCGCACTGGCCTCCATGGGCCTCGCCAAAGTGTTTCAGGATCGCCTGGCGACGGCAGCCGGCGGTCTCGCAGACGCCCAGCAGGGCATCGAGCTTGCTCCGCTCGATCCGCTTGATCTCGTCGCGTGCGGTGCCTTCCTCGATCATGCGGCGGCGCTGCACCACGTCGGTCATGCCGTAGGCCATCCAGGCGTTTGACGGGAGGCCGTCGCGGCCAGCGCGGCCGGTTTCCTGGTAGTAGGCCTCGATGGAGGATGGCAGGTCGAGGTGGGCGACGTAGCGGACGTCGGGTTTGTCGATGCCCATGCCGAAAGCCACGGTGGCGACGAGGCAGAGGTTGTCCTCGCGGAGGAAAGCGTCCTGGTTGGCCGAGCGAGTACGGGCGTCCATACCGGCGTGATAGCCGAGCGCCCGGATGCCGTGGTCGTTGAGCCAGGTGGCGGTTTTTTCGACCTTGTTGCGGGACAGGCAGTAGACGATGCCACTGTCGCCCTGATGGCCCTTGAGGAAATCGAGCAATTGCTTCGGGCCATTGGCGCGCTGGGTGATGGCGTAGGCGATGTTGGGCCGATCAAAACTCTGTTCGAACACCCGGGCTTCGCCGAGGCGCAGGCGCTCGATGATATCGGCGCGCGTCGCGGGATCGGCGGTGGCGGTCAAGGCGATGCGTGGCACATTAGGGAAGGCATCGGCGAGGATGGCGAGCTGGCGGTATTCGGGGCGGAAATCATGGCCCCACTGGCTGACGCAATGGGCCTCATCGATGGCGAACAGCGCGATGTCGATGCCACCGATCATGCCGAGGAACGATTCGGTGGTCAGCCGTTCGGGGGTGACATAAAGCAGGTCGAGCTTGCCGTCCCGCAACAGGCGACGAACGCCGGCGGCTTCATCGGGCGACTGCGAGGAATTCAGCACCGCCGCGGCGACGCCGGCCTGGCGCAACGCCTCGACCTGGTCGCGCATCAGGGCGATCAGCGGCGAGACGACGATGCCGACGCCGGGGCGACACAGTGCGGGGATCTGGAAGCAGGCAGACTTGCCGGCGCCGGTCGGGAACAGCACCACGGCATCGCCACCCTCGGTGACGTGCCGCACAACATCCTCCTGCTGCGCGCGGAAGTTCGCATGGCCGAAGACATCGCGCAGCACGTCGCGCGGGTTTTTCCTGAGGACGAGATCGAGCTGGGACAATTGCTGAGGACTGCGCTTTCGAATCGATCCGCGGTTGACGGCGAGGGCGATCTTGACGATATAGAGACCCGCTGCGCCCATCGTCTAGCGGTCAGGACATCGCCCTCTCACGGCGAGAACAGGGGTTCGATTCCCCTTGGGCGCACCAGCATCTCCTCATAGCAGAGTTGAACCACTTCGGCACACACGACGGTGCGAGCGAGTGCCTCCCCGTGTCGGCGGCGCGCCATTCCGCGGCGCGTGATGTGATCCGAACCAGAGTTGCAAACGTAACATTGCCAGATCGACCGGAGACGGCAATGTTGACGGCCACGATGAGCCAAATTCCACCGCAGCCTCCGACCGGTCCCCTGCCCGCCGATGATCTGGCGAAGTTGATCGAACGCGTTGCCACGCTGCGCGATCGGGAAGCCCTGGCGAAGCTGTTCGATATTTTTGCCCCGAAGCTCAAAGCGATCATGCTGCGACATGGCGCCAACTCCGCGATGGCGGAGGATCTGGCGCAGGAGACGCTGCTGGTGGTGTGGCGCAAGGCGCACCTCTACTCGGCCCAGCGCGGTGCGGTCAGTACGTGGATATTCACGATTGCGCGCAATCTGCGGATCGACCATCTGCGGCGGCAGTCCAATCGCCCCTACGAGGATCTCGAAGGGGTGGAGATCGCGAGCGATGCGCCGGGTGGCGATCGCATCGTGGAGGAAAACCAGATCGTCGACCGGGTGACGCTGGCGATCAGGACGCTGTCCAAGGAGCAGCAGGACGTGGTGAGATTGAGTTTTATTGAAGATATTCCGCATTCCGAAATCGCCACGCGGGTGGGCATTCCGCTCGGCACGGTGAAATCACGGCTGCGGCTGGCCTATGAGCGGCTGCGGCCGATGCTGGAGGATCTGCAATGATCACTCAGCACCCCGACATCTCAACCTTGATGGCGTTCAGCGCCGGCACGCTCGACGAGCCGTATGCGCTGGTAATTTCGACACATGTGGCGATGTGCGAGGCGTGCCAGGAGGGCGTGCGGCGAACCGACCGGATCGGTGGCGCAGCGTTGAGTGGCGAGGCCGGTGTGGCGATGAGTGATGGGGCACGGCTGCGGCTGCTGGCGGCGCTCGATGCGGATGACGCGATCGTGGTGAAATCGCCAGTCGAGGTCAGCGAGATGCCGGTGCCGTTGCGGCGATACCTGCCCTATGGGCTGAGCTCGATACGGTGGCGGGCCAATGGTCCGGGCGTCGCGACGCGCGACCTGCCGGTCAGTCCGGGGGTGAAGTCGCGGTTGATGCTGCTGAAGGTGGCGGCGGGGCGCCGGGTGCCGGAGCACAGCCATGGCGGGCAGGAACTGACGCTGATCCTGCAGGGCGCCTACAAGGATCGGTTCGGCATCTTTGCGACCGGCGATATCGCCGACCATGATGAGGACGTGGAGCATCAGCCGATCGCCGAGCCCGGGGAGGATTGCATCTGTCTCGTCGCCGTCGATGCGAAGCTCAATTTCCGAAGCCGGTTGATCCGGTTGCTGCAGCCATTGTTTGGCATGTGATGAAGCCCGGCATTGCGTGGATCATCGGCGGCGGAACGGGGATCGGCGCGGCAGTCGCCATGGAACTCGCAGGGCGCGGCTGGACGGTGGCGATTTCAGGGCGGCGCATGGAGAAGCTGCAGGAGGTCGCAAACGGCAATCCGGCGATCCTGCCCTACCCCCTCGATGTTACCGATGAAGGCGCCATTGCGGCAGCCCTGGCACAGGTGGCGGGCGATCTGCGGCGTATCGATCTGTTCATTTATGGCGCTGCTGCGTGGCAACCGCTCGAGGTCGGCGACTACAGCCTGGCGAAGTACGAGAAGATCGCCGACACCAATTTCTTTGGGTTCATCCGGATGCTGACGCCGCTGACGCGGCAGTTCGAGCGGCAAGGCGGCGGGCAGTTGGCGGTGATTGCTTCGGTCGCCGGGTATTTCGGGCTGCCGCGCTCGGGTGCCTATGGTGCAATGAAAGCAGCACTGATCCAGCTTTGCCAGTCATTGCGGATCGAACTTGAGCCCAAGAACATAATCGTGCGGATGGTGTGCCCGGGGTTCGTCAAATCCGAGCTGACCGCAAAGAACGATTTTCCGATGCCGTTCATCATGGAAGCGGACGCTGCGGCCAAGCGGATCGTCGATGGGCTGGTCAACTCCGACCGGTTCGAGATCGCCTTCCCGCGCCGGCTGGTGTGGCCAATGAAGTTGATGCGGATACTACCCTATCCGCTGTTTTTCTCTCTGGCGCGGCGGACCCTGTCGAAGGCCAAATAAATTAGACCGGTTTCCGGTACTGGTAGATGCCGACGTCGATGGTGCCTTCGGTGAACCCGGCCTCGCAGTAAGCCAGGTAATACGACCATTTGCGCATGAAGCTCTGGTCGTAGCCCATGGGGGCAATCACCGGCCAGCGTTCGAGAAAGCGCTCGCGCCAAAGTTTGAGCGTTTTAGCGTAGGAATGCCGAAAGGTATCGACATTTTCGAGGATCAGGCCGAACTTTTCGGCGGTTTCGCGCATCACCGACTTGGTCAGCAGCATGCCACCGGGGAAGATGTAGCGCTGGATGAAGTCGGGGCCGTCGCGGTATTCCGCAAAATCGGATTCGGCGATGGTAATGGCCTGGATGGCCGCCCGCCCGCCGGGTTTTAGTCGGGCGTGGACAGTGCGGAAATACTCATCCCAGTGCTCCTCGCCGACGGCCTCGATCATTTCGATCGAGACAATGGCGTCGAACTGGCCCTCGGTATCGCGGTAATCCTCGAAGTGAAGGGTAGCGCGGTTGTCGAGGCCTTGGCGACGCAGCCGTTGGCGGCCGAACTCCAGTTGCTCCTTCGACAGCGTCACGCCGTAAACGTCGGCTTGATAATCTCGAGCGGCGACTTCGGCGAAGCCGGCCCAGCCGCAACCGATTTCTAGCACCGAACTGCCTTCCTCGATGCCGGCGAGGTCGGCGATGCGCCGGTACTTTCCCAGCTGTGCCGCTTCGAGGCCTTCGTCTTCACCGGTAAAAATCGCCGAGGAATAGGTCATCGAGGGATCTAGCCATTCGGCATAGAAATCATTGCCGAGATCGTAATGCTCGGAAATGTTCTCTGGCGCCTGTTCCTTCGTGTTGCTGCGCGACAGATGATACTGCAAATCCTGTGCCGCCTTGCGGAACAGCCCCGGCCGGACGTCGGCGAATATTTCGCGGTTCTGCAGGAAGAACCGGAACAGGGCCGCCAGATCGTCAACTTCGACGTCGCCATCGATGTACGCCTCGGCGAAGCCCAGGACCCCGCGTTGGATCACGCGCTTGATCATCCGACGGTTACGGATGGTAAGCGACGCGTGCTCACCCGTCGACGGATCACCGACCGTGATGGAACGGCCGTTTGGAAAAGTCATGGTGATGCCGCCGATGCGCGGCTTGCCGAGGAGACCGCGACCCACCCAGTCCATGACGTGGCCGGTGAGGCGATTCCACAGGGTAAATCTGGCGGTGGTCGAGATAGACTGGGTTTCCATGCAACAAAACTAACTCAGCTAGTGTGGCGCTGTTCCGCGCGACCGAACGGGGCGGCGGACTTTCAGCGTCAACGGGACGCCCTTCAGAAAAAGCTTCAAGGCTTCCCAGTGGATACCGGCAACTACCTTAATGGTCATAAGTGGATACGCAAGCGCCAGTTTCAACAGCGCACCGTCACTCAGTTCCCGGCGCGAACCCCCGAAATATGCCGTCATCAGCGGCGCCTCGGCAGTGGTCAAGGTAATGCCCATGAACACCTTGTCGCCCGGTGGGTTGACGGAGAAACGATAGTCGCCGTCGAGGGTGTTGAATGGCGAGACGTAGAAAGCTTTCTTCACGTCATGCTCGATGTGTTCGCCGCCGACTGCGGCTTGGTAGAAATGGTGTTCGCCGAAGGTGTTGTGGACTTCATAGAGCAGGAAGACGGTATTGCCCGCAGCATCCTCGCAGAAAAATACCGTCAGCGGGTTGAAGGCGTAGCCGAGGATGCGGGGGTAGGCCAGCATACGGATGCGGGCGATGTCCGCAACCCCGGCGGCGGTCGCGCGGCGACGCACGAAGGCCGCAAGCGCGGTGCCGTCATGGGCGCCAAAATCACTGGTGTGCAGCGAAAACAGGTTGAAGCGGTTCACCGAAAACCACCGCAGCCTTTGCGAGATCGAGTCCAGCTGGTCGAGGTCAAGCAGCAGCGAGAACACCCGGTAGCGCAGCGCATGTTTCTTGGGCCTGACGCGTTTGTGGACGACGTCGCCGACGTAGATGGCGCCGCTCTCGCCTATTCCGCTGCCCAACGCACTGCATCCTCTCCGGCCCAGTTATGGGCAATGCGGGCGCGGTGGTCCGGGGCGGCCCATGGGCGATTGAGCGGACCGATGCGCTCGGCGACTTCAAGACCCGATTGCAGGCCGTCCTCGTGGAATCCATAGCCAAGCCAGGCCCCAGCATACCAAGTGCGCTGGCGGCCCTGAATGCTCCAGACCGAGCGCTGGGCGGCAATGGCCGAGGCATCGAACACCGGGTGGTCGTAGTCGAACTCCTGCAGCACCTTGTGTGAGGCAATGTTGCGCCCAGGGTTGAGCGAGACGAAAACATTGGTGGTGGTCTCGAGCGGCTGGAGCGCGTTCATCCAGTAGGTCAGGCTCAGATGTGCATCGGCACCGCCAGCGCCACGGAGATAATTCCAGGCCGACCACAGATGCTGGCGACGTGGCATCATGGCCGAATCGGTGTGCAGCACGGCGTGGTTGCGCGTGTAGCGGAAGGCCCCCAGCACGGCGCGTTCCTCGGCCGTGGGATCGGCGAGCAGCGAGAGGGACTGATCGGCGTGGCAGGCGAGGATGACCTGATCGAAGTGCTCGCGCCGGCCGTTGCCGAGAAAAATTTCAACGCCGCCGATGTGACGAACGATCGTTTCGATATTGGCGCCGGTTTCGACCGTGAAGCGGGAGTCGGCCAATAGGCGATCGATGTAGGTCTGCGAACCGCCGGTAACGGTACGCCATTTGGGGCGGTCGCCGACCTGCAGCAGGCCATGGTTCGAGAAGAACTCGATGAAGGTCTTAGCTGGAAATTCAAGCATCGAGCGCGCCGGTGTCGACCAAATGGCGGCGGACATCGGCAGGATGTGGTCCTCGACGAAAGCCCGTGAGTAATTGAAGCGATCGAGGAAGGCAGACATCGGCAGCGTGTCGTCGATATCGGCGGCCTGTTTTTCGGCCTCGCGGAAGAATCGCAGGATGTCGGCCACTAACTGCCAGTGGGCGATGCGGACGATGTTGCGGCGCTGACCGAACAGGCCGGGGAGGTGCTGGCCGCTGTATTCCATCCGGCCATCGTTGACCGACACGGCAAAGCTCATTTTCGACGGGCTGGTGCCGACACCGAGATGATCGAAGAAGGCCGTGAGGTTGGGGTAGTTGCGCTGGTTATAGACAATGAAGCCGGTATCGACCGGAACGGCGCCGCCCGGCAGGTCGGCCATGACAGTATTGGTGTGGCCGCCGAGGCGCTGGGCTTTTTCGAACAGGGTAACCCCGGCAGAGCGCGACAGCAGCCAGGCTGCCGACAAGCCGGAAATTCCGGAGCCGACGACCGCAATCCGTGGGGAGCCCATGCGTGGAATTTCCTGTGATGTCTGGAGAGGTTACGAGCCAAGCAACGGTCCGGATCACGCATTAGTTTCGAGGCACCGCCGCATCGAGGACGCGCAGCTGGGCTTGCTCGCGGCCTTGGTAGTGATCGATGCCGAGGGTGCCGGCGATATGCAGCGGTCGATCATCGCTCGCCTGCAGCAGCGCATCGCCAAGCGCATGCCCCGCGGCACGGAAGGCGATGGCTTTGAGGCGCGCGCCATCGCCCGAAGTCAGCATGAAGCGCACATGGCCGCCGGCTCCGACCACATCAGGGAAACGGATGCGGTGGGCGGGAAAGGCGAATACGGGTTGCGGGTTGCCCGAGCCGAATGGCCCCGCGCGCTCGGTGTCGTTGATCAGGTCCGGTGTCGCGGCGCGGGCGCTGAGCGCGGCATCGATCGAGAGCGCCGTGGCAGCGCGGGCGACACCAACATCGGCGGTCAAGGCTTCAGTGATGTAGGCGCGGAAAGCGGCGAGCTGGCCGGGGCGGATGGTGACGCCGGCAGCCATGGCGTGGCCACCACCTTTGGGGATCAACCCCGAATCGACGGCGGCGATGATGGCGCGGCCGAGGTCGACGCCGGGCATCGAACGGCCCGAGCCGGTCCCCGAGCCATCGGGCTGCAGGGCGATGGCGATGGTCGGGCGCTCGAACCGCTCGCGCAGTCGCGCCGCGACCAGGCCGACGACACCGGCATGCCAGTTGGCCGAGGCGAGGACGAGGACCGGCGGGCCATCACCGTTGCCGATCTCGGTTTCGGCGACGCGAGTGGCTTCCTCGACGGCCTCAATTTCGATGCGCTGGCGCTCGGTGTTGAGTTCATCGAGCCGGGCGGCGATGGCGAGCGCGTGGTGCTCGTCAGTGGTGGCGAGCAGTTCGGCGCCGAGTGCGGCATTGCCGATGCGGCCGCCGGCATTGATGCGCGGGCCGATGAGAAAGCCGAGATGGTAGGGATTGAGCGGCCCGTTGATGCGGGCAGCCAGCCCGAGCGCCGAGATGCCGCGATTATTGCCGCCGCGCGCCGCTTCGAGGCCGCGAATGACGAAGGCGCGGTTGAGGCCTTTCAGCGGAACCACGTCGCAGATGGTGGCGAGGGCGACGAGATCGAGCAGCGTCATCAGGTCGGGGAGATTGCTCTCGCCGCGGCCGCGCAGTGCCCGGTTCGAGGCGACGAGCACCATGAAAGTTACCCCGGCGGCGCAGAGATAGCCGAGGCCCGAAACGTCGTCGGGGCGGTTCGGGTTGACCAGCGCATTGGGCTCGGGCAGCGCGGCATCGGACAGGTGATGGTCGATCACCAGCACATCGGCGCCACGGCTGCGGGCATGAAGGATGGGGCCATCGCTGGTGGTGCCGCAGTCGAGGGTGACGATGAGCGTCGCGCCGGCTTCGATCAGCTTGTCCATCGCGGCGGTGTTGGGGCCGTAGCCCTCAAAGATCCGGTCGGGGATGTGGACCTGCGGCACGACCCCGAAATGGGCGAAGTAGCGGGTCATCAAGGCGCAGGAACAGGCGCCATCGACATCGTAATCGCCGAACAGGGCGACGGATTCCCGATCGACGATCGCACGGGCGAGGCGGTCGGCGAGCGCGTCCATGTCGGTCAGCGTCGACGGATCGGGCATCAGGCCGCGAATGGTGGGGGCAAGGTAAGTTTCGACCTCGTCAGGTCCGACATCGCGGGCGGCGAGGATGCGCGACAGGATTTCCGAGAGCTCAGTGCGCTGCGAGATGGCGGTCGCGGTACGCGTCGTCGCATCGGTCAACCGGTCGACCCAGGCGCGGCCGAGGACGGAGGAGTCGACGCCGAGAAACGGTGTGCGTGGGGTCATGAAGGGGAGTTAGGCGATTTCAGCCGGTTGGTCGAGGGCGGACGCTGGCGCCGGTCAGGCGCGGGCGAGGGCCAGCCAATCCCCGACGATTGCGACAATGGCGTCGCGGTTGCTCCTGACCTCCGCTAGCGAGCGGAAATAGGCGAGCCGGCGATCGGGATAGCTGCCTTCGAGCAGTCCGTGAGATGCCGCCGGCAAGCCCTTGGGGTAAACCATGACAAGGCGAATGGCGGCTGGGTCGTGGAAGTTCATGGCGGCCATGTCGAGGCCGTCGAGATGGTAGCTCGGGGCGTTCCATTTGATGCGCTCGGCGAGCGCCGGCCCGGCGGATTTGATGGCAGCGCGGAGGGCTTCAACTGCTGGCAGCAGCGGCGAGGTGAAGGCGGCCATGTAGGCGATGACTTTGTCGGCATCGGTAAGCTTGGGCATGGCATGGACCTAGCGGGTTTCGTCACTGCGATAAAGTGCGCGTTAGCCTTTCCGTGGCAGGGTTTGCCGTTCCCTGCCGCGAGCCCTGCCCCATGACCATCGACGCGCGAACCGGTGCTGCAGGTCGGACGCTGGCCGTGCCGATGCTGGTGCTGCCGCTGACCATCGCGGCGACGTTTTTGTCGGCGGCGCTGCTGTTCAGCGTGCAGCCGATGTTCACCAAGCTGGTGCTGCCGATCCTTGGCGGTTCGTCGTCGGTATGGTCGATCGCCATGGTGTTTTTTCAGGCGCTGCTGCTGCTCGGCTACGGGTATGCGCACCTGCTGGGAAAGTTCGCCGGGCCGCGGCTGGCGCTGCCGATCCATCTCGGATTGATGGCACTGGCGCTCATTTCGCTGCCGATCGCCATACCGCTCGGGGTCAAGCCGCCGGCGGATTTCGAGGCGGTGTGGCTGCTTGGGGTGTTCACCATGGCAGTCGGGCTGCCGTTTTTTGCGTTGTCGGCGAACGGGCCGCTGCTGCAATCTTGGTTTTCGCAGACGCGGCACAGGCAGGCAAAGGACCCGTATTTCCTCTATGCGGCGTCCAATATCGGCTCGTTCGCGTCGCTGCTGCTATATCCGGTCGTCATCGAGCCGATCCTCAGCCTCAGGCAGCAGACTTCGACATGGATGGTCGGGTTCATCGTCCTCGGCGTGCTGATCGGGGTCGCCGGGTGGCAGATGCTGCGGTTTGCGCGGGTGGATGCAGTTGATGCCCCGGCCCCGGCCGTGATTGCGCCGAGCTGGCGGCAGCGACTGTCATGGGTCGGACTGGCGCTGGTGCCGTCGGGGCTGCTGGTCTCGGTCACGGCGCATATCTCCACCGACGTCGCGGCAGTGCCGCTGCTGTGGGTGGTGCCGCTGGCGCTGTTCCTGTTCACCTTTGTCTTGACTTTTTCGGACCGGCCAGTGCTGTCGACGACCTGGCTCGCACGATTGCAGGTGTGGGCGATTGCGCTGGTTTTCCTCAGCTTCGTCGTCAAATTCGAGATCTGGACCAATGTGGCGCTGCACCTGCTGGCGTTTTTCATCAGCGCCATGGTCTGTCACACCGCGCTGTATGCGCGACGGCCGCCGGCGTCGCGGCTGACTGAGTTTTACCTGTTGATGTCGCTGGGCGGTTGCCTCGGCGGGGTGTTCACCGGGCTGATCGCGCCGCAGATTTTCGAGACGGTGCTCGAGTATCCGATCTTGCTGGTCGCGGCGCTGTGCTGTCGACCGGGATTTTTTGCCGACCGAGCCGGATGGCTGAAGGATGTGGCCCGGTCTGGCGCGGCGTGCCTCGTGCTGATCGCCATCGGCTATCTGGTACCGGAAAATTTTGCGCCCGGCAGTGTGGTGCGGCTGGCGCTGGTGGTGTTATTCGGGCTGGTGCTGGCGTTTGCCTGGAAGGCGCCCCGGCAGGTCGCGGCGGCATCGATCGCCATGGCGCTGTCGGCCAGTGTGCTGAGTTTCTCGGAAGTGCCGCCGCTGGTGTTCCGCTCGTTTTTTGGCGTCAACAAGGTGCTTGAAGCCGAGGATGGGCGGTTCCGGCTCCTGATGCACGGTACTACGATTCACGGCGCCATGCGGCTGTTGGCGGACGATGGTGCGCCGGTCAGTGGGCGGCCTGACCCGTTGACGTATTACACGCCGGCCGGCGGGATGGGCCAGGCGATCACGGCGTTGCGGGCCGCGGACGGCGGCGTGTTGAGCCCGGTGGCGGTGATCGGGCTCGGGTCGGGGAGCCTCGCATGTCATGCGGCGGCAACCGAGAGCTGGCGGTTTTTCGAGATCGATCCGGACGTGGTGCGGATCGCCAAAGACCCTGCCTTGTTCCGGTTCATGAGCGAATGCGCGCCCGACGCGCGGATTATCGTCGGCGATGCGCGGCTGACCTTTGCCGAGGAAACCGGGCGCAACGCATTGATCGTGCTCGATGCCTTCTCGTCGGATTCGATCCCGGCGCATCTGGTGACGGCCGAGGCGCTGCGAATGTATCTCGACCAGCTGACGCCGCATGGTGCCATCGTCGTGCACATCAGCAACCGGACGCTCGATCTCAGCGCCATCCTGACGCGGACGGCCGCCGAAGTCGGGCTGATCGCCTATGTCCGCGCCGAGGGGCCGGAGGTGCAGAGCTACGACAATTATCGGATGCGCTCGACGGTGATGGTGCTGGCACGGGCGCCGGACGATCTCGGGGCGATCGCCACCGACGGGAACTGGACCCGGCTCGTGCCGGACATGGCGCGGCGGCCGTGGACCGACGATTTCTCGAATATTCTCGAGGCGATCATCGACAAGGCTCGCGGCAGCTGAGCTTGGCAGTTCAGCGCCGATGGTCGGCGGTGATCATGCGAATGGTCTGGCTCCACGAGCGCATGACGATGGTTTGAGTGCGGATGGAGGTTTTGCTGAGGCGGACGCCTTGCAGCAGCGATCCGTCGGTGACGCCCGTGGCGGCGAACAGCACATCGCCCGAGGCGAGTTCGTTGGCGGCGTATTTGCGGTTCGGGTCGGTGATGCCCATGCGGCGGGCGCGATCGCGCTTGTCGTCGGTATCGAGAATCAGCCGCCCCTGCATTTGGCCGCCGGTGCAGCGCAACGCGGCTGCGGCAAGCACGCCTTCAGGGGCGCCGCCCGAGCCGAGATAGATGTCGATGCCGGTTTCTTCGGTGTTGGTGGCGTGGATGATGCCGGCGATATCGCCGTCGCTGATCAGCTTGACCGCGATGCCGGTGGCACGGAGCTGCTCGATCAACTGCGCATGACGGGGGCGATCGAGCACGCAGGCGGTGATTTCATGGATCGGCACGCCCTTGGCGTCGGCGACGGCCTGGACGTTTTCGAGGGAGGAACGGTCGAGATCGACGATGCCGGGGGCATAGCCGGGACCAACGGCGATCTTGTGCATGTAGACGTCAGGGGCATTTAGCAGCCCGCCACGCTCGGCCATGGCGAGCACGCAGATCGAATCGGGCTGATTCTTGGCGCAGAGCGTGGTGCCCTCGAGGGGATCGACGGCGATATCGACTTCGGCGCCGGAGCGGTTGCCGACTTCCTCGCCGATGAACAGCATCGGCGCTTCGTCGCGCTCGCCCTCGCCGATGACGATGCGGCCATTGATGGAGACGTTTTGCAATTCGCTACGCATGGCTTCGACGGCAGCATGGTCGGCGGCCTTTTCATCGCCCTTGCCGCGCCAGCCGGCCGCAGCGATGGCCGCGCGTTCGGTGACACGCACCAGTTCGAGCGTCAGATTACGATCGATGATTGCCGGCGACATGTCGCCATTGGCTTCGCGCAGTTTCATCAGCACCCCCGCCCCGCAGCGGGGCCTTATGCGAACGCCGCTACAGCGTCTCGATCCGCATCAGTTGCGGTTCCCCGACTATGAACCCGTCGCCAGCGATTTGCGCAAGGGCGTCGCGGACATTGGCTTCCATCGTCGCATGGGTCAGCAGCACCACGGTGCGTGTACCCTGCCCGTCTGCAGCGGGGTCGATAACCCGCAGATCGGGGCGCTGGATGACGCTTTCGAGGGAAATGCCGGCCGAACCCATGCGCGTCGCTATAGCAGCGAGGGCACCGGGCACGTCCTTGGCATTTAGTCGGATGTAGAAGCCGCCCTCGTGGATGCGCATCGGCGCCTGCACATAGGGAGTGAGTTCCGCGGACGGCACGCCAAGCGGCGGGACGCGGGTGCCACGGGCGATATCGAGGATATCGGACAGCACCGACGATGCGGTCGGCGGGCCGCCGGCGCCGGGGCCGGCGAGCATCAGTTCACTGACGTGGTCGGTATGCAAAGCCACGGCGTTCAGTACGCCGTCGACACCGGCGATGGCGCTGTGTCGGGGCACTAGCGTCGGGTAGACGCCCTGCTCGATCCCCTCGGGGGAGCGCTGGGCCATGCCGAGCAGCTTGATCTTGTAGCCGAGGTCAGCGGCGACCTTGATATCGGCCTGTGAAATGCGGGTGATGCCCTCGACGTGGATTTTGTCGGGGGCGATTTCGCAGCCAAAGCAGAGGCTGGCGAGGATGGCGAGCTTGTGGGCGGTGTCATAACCCTCGACGTCGAAGGCCGGGTCGGCTTCGGCATACCCCAGCGCCTGCGCATCCTTGAGGCATTCGGCGAAGGTGATGCCTTCATTGCCCATGCGGGTCAGGATATAATTGCAGGTGCCATTCATGATGCCATAGACGCGATGGATACGGGCGGAGCCGAGGCCCTCGCGCAGGGTCTTGATCACCGGAATGCCGCCGGCGACGGCAGCTTCGAAGCCGAGCTGGGCGCCATTGTCCTCGGCGAGGCGGGCAAGGGCTACGCCGTGCTTGGCGAGCAGCGCCTTGTTAGCAGTGACCACGGGCCGGCCGATTTCGAGCGCGGCCTTGACCGCGGCGAAGGCCGGGCCATCCTCCCCGCCGATCAGTTCGACGAACAAATCGATGTTGGGGGATTTCGCCAGGGCGACGGGGTCATCGAACCAGTCGAGGCCGGAAATATCGATGCCGCGATCGCGGGAACGGGACCGGGCGCAGACGGCGACGACTTCGATCTTGCGACCGAGTTTCTTCGTGAGGTCGACGCCGTCCTTCTGGATAATGCCGACCAGTGTGGCACCGACATTGCCGAGGCCGGCGACACCGATACGCAGCGGCGGCGGGGTGTCGCGCTCTTGGTAATCCTGCATCGCCTTGACGATGCGGGCCCGGGTTTCGCTGCGCGGCTCGCGCCCTTCGCGCAGATCAAAGACGAACAGCGGATCGCCGGCAATGGTGCGGCCGAAGCGAGTCGGGGTCCAGCCACGAGTGCTTATGAAGTTCTCGACGGTTTGGCGAAAGGACAGCACATCACTCATGACGCAACTCCACAGGCGGCAGAGCTATGAATAGGAAATAGCCTATGCGTCAATAGGAGAGCTGGATTGTGCTGCGCCGGAAAGCGGCGGGGTTGGACCCCGCCACCGGGTGTTACTTTGCGACAGGCATCGCGACGACGTTGCCGTGGCTAGGTACGCTGGCGAGGAACTTCTTGACGTTGCGGGCGGCTTGGCGGATGCGCTGCTCGTTTTCGACAAGGGCGAGACGGACGTATTGATCGCCGTATTCGCCAAAGCCGACGCCGGGTGCGACCGCTACGCCGGTCTCGGCGATCAGCAGCTTGGCGAATTCGAGCGAGCCGAGATGGGCGAACTGATCGGGGATCGGCGACCAGACGAACATGGTGGCGCTCGGCGATGGCAGGTTCCAGCCGGACCGGGCGAAGCTCTCGATCATCACGTCGCGGCGGACGCGATAGATGCGGCGGACCTCCTCGACGACGTCGTCGGAGCCATTCAGTGCCGCAGCAGCGGCGACCTGGATGGGGGTGAAGGCGCCGTAAACGAGGTAGGATTTGACGCGGGCAAGTGCGGCGATCAGGCGCTCATTGCCGACGGCGAAACCGACGCTCCAGCCGGGCATCGTGTATGTCTTGCTCATAGAGGTTAACTCGACGGCGATATCGATAGCGCCAGGAACTTCGAGCACCGTCGGGGGAATTTCACCTTCGAAATAAATATCGGTATA
>JAQGJK010000010.1 GCA_028290665.1 Devosia sp.
GGTGATGATCCGATGGGTCTCGACAGTCGTCCGAGTCAGATGACAATCAACTTGCCGCACGGTAATGGCATCCGTCATCGCTGAGAATGGCTCGGGCGGGGCATCGCCGCTTTGGGCTTCGAGTTCAGAGAAGTCGATCGTTGTTCCGTCGAGGCGCGCTGGCGTGCCGGTCTTTAATCTGCCGAGCGGTAAGCAAAGCGCTTCAAGCCTTGCAGCCAAACCGAGGGCTGGCTGCTCGCCGTGCCGTCCCGCCGGGATCGATTCTTCGCCGCGGTGGATAATCCCGCGGAGAAATGTTCCTGTCGTAAGCACTACGGATCGGGCCGATATCGCCGTGCCGTCTCGCATCCTGACGCCGGCGATTTCGCCGAATTCGATAAGCAAATCATCAACTTCGCCCTCGATCACCTCGAGATTCGGCTGCGCGGTAATCGCTGCTTGCATGGCCGCGCGGTACAGTTTGCGATCGGCCTGGGCGCGGGGTCCGCGGACTGCTGCGCCTTTCGACCGGTTGAGGACGCGGAACTGGATTCCCGCCGCGTCGGCGACGCGGCCCATCAGACCGTCCAAAGCGTCAATCTCTCGCACCAGGTGACCTTTGCCGAGGCCTCCGATTGCCGGGTTGCAGCTCATTTCACCAATGGTATCAAAGCGATGAGTGATGAGCGCCGTCGCAACGCCCATGCGTGCAGAAGCTGCTGCCGCCTCGCAGCCAGCATGCCCGCCGCCAACAATGATGACACCAAAATCCGTCATAGCCGCTCCTGAGCTTGCGGTTTACGAGAATGTTTCACGTGAATCAATTTACTTGCCGATACAAAATGCACTGAACAAGCGGTCTAATACCCGCTCAGCATCGATGCTGCCGACGAGGCGTTCGAGGGTGGCGGACGCCAGACGGAGGCTTTCGGCAGCCAATTCGAGGTGATGATGAGGCACATCGGTTAGCCAATGACGAGCGTCGGTAAGTGCTTGGTAGTCACGCTGGTGACTGATCAGGAGTGGCTCAGTGCTCTTCGTCGTCTCGGCGGCGTAGCTGGCCAACTTTTTGAGCAGGGTCGCGATCCCGGCGCCGGTGACGGTGGAGATCGAATCGTCGGCAATTTTGTTCATCAGATCGGCTTTGGTGGAAATGCGCCAAATTGGCCCATCGGACTCCGGCGGGTCGGATCGTGGTCCCGGCGCTTCGAGCCACAGCACCAGGTCGGCGCGGGCAATTTCTTTTTCAGCGCGGCGAACGCCTTCGGCTTCGGCGACACTGCTGGTTTCCCGTAGTCCGGCCATGTCGATGAGAATGAGTTTGTGGCCATCGAGGTCGAGTGCAACTTCGCGGATGTCCCGCGTCGTGCCCGGTTCGTCCGTGACAATGGCGACGTCTGAGTGGGAGAGGGCGTTGATCAGGCTCGATTTGCCGGCATTGGGTAGCCCGGCCAGCGCCACTCGGATACCTTCGCGGGTCTGGCGGCCGCGATCAAAACCCTGCAGCGCCGTTTCGAGATCGGCGCGGAGGTCGGCGACCCCGTTAGCGAAGCTCGCCGGGAGTTCGCCAACGTCGCCTTCGTCTGAGAAATCGATCCGGGCCTCGATTTCCGCGCGGAGGTCGAGTAGCGCCTCGCGCCAGCGGGCAATCTGACGGGACAGATGACCATCGAGACGCGAAACGGCGAGGCGGCGCTGGGATTCGGTCTCGGCTTCCAGCAGATCGCCAAGCCCTTCGATTTCCGTCAGGTCGAGCCGACCGTTCTCGAAGGCTCGCCGGGTGAACTCGCCAGCGATGGCCAGCCGGAAGCGGGGCAGGGTGGTCAGCGTCCGGAGGATTTTCCGGACGACCGCCGTCGAGCCATGCATCTGCAATTCGGAGCAGTCTTCGCCGGTAAAGCTATTGGGGGCGGGAAACGCGGCGATGAGCCCGGTATCGATAGTCTCGCCATCGACGACGAAGGCCCGGAGAGCCAGGCGCCGCGGTTCGGGTACGCCACCGCAGAAGGTTTCGAGCACGGATAACGCACCCGGGCCCGAAAGGCGGATGACGGCGATGCCGGAGGGCAGGCCGCCGCTCGACAGCGCGACGATGGTATCGTCGTCGCGCATGGCCTCAAGCGTTCATCGAATCGAAGAAATCCGCATTGGTCTTGGTTTGGCGCAGCTTGTCGTTGAGGAACTCCATCGCATCGATGGTCCCCATCGGGTTGAGAATGCGGCGCAGCACATACATCTTGCGCAGAATATCGGGCTCGACCAGCAGTTCTTCCTTGCGGGTGCCGGACTTGTTGATGTCCATCGCCGGGAACACACGCTTGTCGGCGACCTTGCGATCAAGCACAATTTCCGAGTTACCGGTGCCCTTGAACTCTTCGAAGATGACTTCGTCCATGCGGCTGCCGGTATCGATCAGAGCTGTCGAGATGATGGTCAGCGAACCGCCATCCTCGATGTTGCGGGCGGCGCCGAAAAAGCGCTTCGGGCGCTGCAGCGCATTGGCGTCGACACCGCCGGTCAGCACCTTGCCCGAGGACGGTACGACGGTGTTGTAGGCGCGGCCGAGGCGGGTGATCGAATCGAGGAGGATCACCACGTCACGTTTGTGCTCGACCAGGCGCTTGGCCTTTTCGATAACCATTTCAGCGACTTGCACATGGCGCGAGGCTGGCTCGTCGAAGGTTGAGGAGATGACCTCGCCCTTGACCGAGCGCTGCATGTCGGTGACTTCCTCGGGCCGCTCGTCGATCAGCAGCACGATCAGATAGCACTCGGGATGATTGGCGGCGATCGACTGCGCGATGTTCTGCAGCAGCACGGTCTTGCCGGTGCGGGGCGGCGCGACGATCAGCGCACGCTGGCCTTTGCCGAGCGGCGCGACGAGATCCATCACGCGGGCCGAACGATCCTTGACGGTCGGATCGGGCAGCTCCATGCGTAAGCGCTGGTCGGGATAAAGCGGGGTCAGATTGTCGAAATTGACCTTGTGGCGCACCGCCTCCGGGTCTTCGAAATTGATGGTGTTGACCTTGACCAGGGCGAAATAGCGCTCGCCATCCTTGGGCGAACGGATCTGGCCTTCGACGGTATCGCCGGTGCGCAGCGAGAAGCGGCGGATCTGGGACGGGCTGACATAGATGTCGTCGGGACCGGGGAGATAATTGGCATCGGGCGAGCGCAGGAAACCAAAGCCATCAGGCAGGAGTTCGACGACGCCTTCGCCGGTGATGTCCACATCCTGTGCCGCCAATTCCTTGAGGATGGCGAACATCAATTCCTGTTTGCGCATCGTCGAGGCGTTTTCGACCTCGTGCTCTTCGGCAAAGACCAGCAGTTCCGCCGGAGTCTTGGCTTTCAGCGCACTGAGCTTCATATTTTCCATGTAGACCAAGCCCTTGGGGGAAATCGATTAATCAGGCGGGAGGGGGTTTGGCGCTCCGGCTGCTGCCCGTGGAATCGGCAGCGCCTCTGAGGGAGCACACGCGGCAGTACCTAGCGCGTGTGCCAGGTAAATACAAGATGGCGTCACACTGATAGCTCGTCATCAGCAAAACGGCCCGGCAGGCCGGATCAGAACGGTTTGACGATCACCGCGATGACGATGATGACCATCATTACCGTCGGAATTTCATTGATCGCCCGATAAAATCGCGAGGGCCTTGTGTTGCGGTCCTCGGCAAAGGCCCGGCGCTGCATCCCGAGAAAGCCGTGAAAAGCGGTCAGCAGGATGACAAACAGCGCCTTGACCCAGGCCCAGCCCATGGTCCAGTCGGCGAGATCGAAGTGAAACGCCAGCGTCAGCCCAAAAATCCACGTTGCTACCATCGCCGGGGTCATGATGCCGCGATAGAGCCGGCGTTCCATGATCTTGAAGGTCGCGGATTGTGCGGACTCGGCCTCGGCATCGGCGTGATAAACGAACAGCCGCGGCAGATAGAGCAGCCCCGCCATCCAGGCGATGACGGCGATCACATGCAGCGCCTTGACCCATTCCATGGTGAGCGTGTCCTGAAGTCAGCCGTTTTTGACGATATCGACCAATGCCGCGACGTGCTCGATCGGAGTCTGCGGCACGATGCCGTGGCCGAGATTGAACACATGCGGCCGATCGGCAAAAGCCGCAATGATGTCACGGGCCCGTTCGGCCATCTGGGCGCCTCCGGCAACCAGGCGCAGCGGGTCGAGATTACCCTGGACGCCAAGGTCAGGCGGCAGGGCAGTCGCGGCAAAGCCGGTGGGCGTCGCGTAGTCGAGGCCGAGCAAATTGACCCCGGTTTCGCTGGCGTAGGCGGCAAGCATGCCCGCAGCGCCACGGGGAAAGCCGATAATCGCCGCCTCGGGGATTTGCGCCCGGACCCCTTCGACAATGCGGCGATTGGGCGCGATCACCCGTTCGCGGAACGCCGGCTCATCGAGATTGAGCGCCCAGCTTTCAAACAATTGCACCACATCGGCGCCGGCGCGCAACTGGGCGACGAGATAGGCGATACTGGCATCGATCAGGACATCGATGAGCTGCGCGAAGGCCACCGGCTCATTCAGGGCAAACAGCCGTGCCGCCGCCTGGTCCGCCGAGCCTTTGCCACCCAGCATATAGGTCGCCACGGTCCAGGGTGACCCGCAGAAGCCGATCAGCGTCTGTGTCGGTGCGATGGCGGCCCGGACATTGGCAACGGTCTCCAGCACCGGCTGCAGGTGCCTGAGCACTGTCCCGGGATCGAGGCGAGCGAGCCTCGCGATGCCGGCAACGTCCAAAGGCTCAAGCACCGGGCCTTCGCCAGTCTCGAAACGAACGCGCTGGCCGAGCGCATCGGGAATGACCAGAATGTCCGAGAACAGGATTGCCGCATCGAGTGCAAAGCGCCGTAGCGGTTGCAACGTGACTTCGGTCGCGAGCGCTGGCGTGTAACAGAGTTGGAGAAAATCCGTCGTCCCGGCCCGGGTAGCGCGATACTCAGGCAAATAGCGCCCAGCTTGCCGCATGATCCAGATCGGAGGGCGCGGCTGGCGGAAACCGAGCACGGTATCGAGCAGCGGTTTGCCCGTCGCCGCCCTCAATTCCTGCCCCTTAGAAATTCCCAGATAAGAATCTTATCTTCTCTTTTCATTATTATCATAGCGGTGGTTTGGCCCAATTCACGGCTGTCCACAATCGGGGGTCGCGAAACCGGCGGTTTGTGGCCACAGGTGTTAAGAAAGGGTTAACGCACCGAGTCCGGATTGGTTAACAAGCCGTTTATCCGCTTGGTAAACCAAGTGTTAACGCCGGCCGACAAGGGTGCGGCAGCGGTGACTGGAAAAGTGCTGTGGGAATGAGTTATCCCCAGAGTCCCCGGTTGCGGTTTTCCGGTGTCCCATCAGGTCAAGCTGTGGATGGAAATCACCCCTACTGGGCACAACTTTGCGGCACCCCAAGAGTCATGAGTCATTGTCACAGGGCGGCGGTTCGGCCAATGACAGTTCTGTGGATAATGTTTGCCCTGTCTTGATCCTTGCCTCGGCGAGCCCGACCCGAAAGGCCTTGCTGGCAGGGGCGGCGCTCGATTTTGCCGTGGAGCCGGCCAAGGTTGATGAACGGGCGATCGAAGCCCAAAGCCTGTTGAAAAACTCGGCGCCGGACGTTTTGGCCATGAGTCTCGCAACCGCCAAAGCGCTGGACGTTGGAGGTCGATTTCACGAGGCCATCATCATTGGTGCCGATCAGGTGCTGGCGCTTGACGGTGTGCTGTTCCACAAGCCCACGAACCGTGCGGAAGCGGCCGACCAACTCGACCGTCTCGCGGGCAAAACCCATCAGCTCTACAGCGCCGCGGTGCTGACGCGGGGGCGTGAAGTGCTGTGGTCGACGGTTGAAAGCGCACGGTTGACCATGCGAGATTTCGACGCCGCCGAGCGCGACGCAGTGCTTGATCACGAAGGCGATGCCGCACTCGGATCGGTCGGCGCCTATCGGCTCGAGGGCGCGTCTGTCCGGCTGTTTGCCGCGATCGAGGGCGATTACTTCACCATCCTTGGCCTGCCGCTGCTGGCCCTGCTGGGCGGTTTGCGGCAGGTCTGCCCGGAGCTTATGGAAAGATTCACGTGAAACGTGCCTTCGTCATCGGCCATCCGATCGGCCATTCCCGCTCGCCGCTGATCCATCGGAGCTGGTTGGCGGACCTCGGCATTGCTGGCTCCTATGACGCCATAGATGTGGAAGAAGCTGCGCTGCCGGCGTTTTTCGACCGGCTGCGGACCGGGGAATTTGCCGGCGGCAATGTCACCATTCCGCACAAGCAGGCGGTGGTTACTCTCTGCGATGTCGTCGAGCCGCTGGCGACACGGATCGGCGCGGTCAACACGCTGGTGGTCGATAATGGGAAAGTAACCGGCAGCAACACCGACTATCTCGGGTTTCTCGGCAATCTCGACCAGCGCGCGCCAGGGTGGGATCGCGGGTTGACCGACGCCATCGTGCTCGGTGCGGGTGGGGCGGCGCGGGCGGTGCTGGTGGCGTTAGCCGAACGCGGCGTGCCGGCGATCCAGATTCTCAACCGGACGGCAGCGACGGCAAATGCGCTCGCCGCCGAACTGCCGGGGCCGTTTACAGCGCATTCCCTTGACGCGTTTGCCTCCCTCGCGCCGCGGGCCGGGCTGGTGGTCAACACCACCAGCGTCGGCATGCATGGCAGCAGTTTTCCGGATTTGCCGCTAAACCTGCTGCCGCCGGGCGCGATCGTCACCGATATCGTATATGTGCCGCTGAGGACGCCGTTACTGCTGGCCGCCGAGGCACTGGGTTTGACCACCATCGACGGGCTCGGCATGCTATTGCATCAGGCGGTTCCCGGCTTTACCGCCTGGTTCGGGGTGCAGCCGAACGTGACGCCCGCCCTCCGGACTCTTATCGAAGCGACGCTCTGATGTTCAAGCTTGGCCTGACCGGCTCCATCGCCACCGGCAAATCGACTGTCCTTGGACTGTTCGAGGCGCGTGGCGTGCCGGTATTTTCGGCCGATGCTGCAGTGCACCGATTGTATGCCGGAAGCGGCGCAGCGGCGGTCGAGGCGCTGTTTCCCGGAATCGTGGTCGATGGCCGCGTCGATCGGGGTCGGCTCGCCGAACGCCTGCTCGGGGCACAAGGGCGGCTGGCTGAACTCGAGGCCGTCATTCACCCGCTGGTGCGCGCCGAAGTTGGCGCCTTCTTTGCCGCGGCAGAGGCAGCGGGCGCCCAACTCGCCGTCATCGATATCCCGCTGCTATACGAAACGGGCTTTGATTATGGCCTCGACGGGGTTGCCGTGACGCTCTGTTCAGTGGCGACGCAACGGACGCGGGCTATGGCCCGCCCCGGGATGACCGTGGAAAAGCTCGACGCCATTGTTGCGCGGCAGCTGCCACAGGCCGAAAAGCGGCAACGCGCCACCTATGCCTTCGATACCGACATGCCACTGGCGGATACCGAACGGATGGTCGAGGCGCTGATCGCCGCTATCGCGGCGCGAGCGAGTACCGCGTAATATGCAGATCATGACCCGTGAGATCGTGCTCGATACCGAAACCACCGGGCTGTCGCCTCAGGCGGGCGATCGCGTCGTCGAACTCGGCTGCGTCGAATTGATCAACCACATCCCGACTGGCAAATCGCTGCACCATTATTTCAACCCGCAGCGCTCGATGCCCGAAGATGCGTTCCGGGTGCATGGGCTGTCGGAGAGTTTTCTCAGCGACAAGCCGCTGTTCGGCGCCGTGGCCGACGAATTCATCCACTTCATCGGCGATGCGACGCTGATCATCCATAACGCCCCGTTCGACATGGGCTTTCTCAACGCCGAACTGGCCTCGATCCGGCGACCGCCGCTGACCAATGCGGTGATCGATACGGTGATGCTGGCGCGCCAGGTCCACCCCGGGGCCCGGGTCAGCCTCGACGCGCTGTGCAAGCATTACGGCATCGACAATTCCCGCCGGGCGCTGCATGGCGCGCTGCTCGACAGCGAAATCCTCGCCGAAGTTTATCTCGAACTGATCGGCGGGCGGCAGGTGGCGTTTGCGCTGGCTGCCGAAACTGCGGCCTCGCATGGCGGCGCAGTGGTGACCCTGCCGGTGCGCCAGCGTCCCGAACCACTGCCGCCGCGGCTGACCGCGGCCGACCTTGCGGCCCACGCGGCATTTATCGCGGCACTAGCGCCCGAGCCGCTGTGGAACAAGTATCTCGACATGGAAAAGGCGGCAGCTCCCGCCACCGCCCGTCCTTAAAGTTGTAAAAAAATCAGTTCTTGAGGGCCGGCGGCGCGTCGGCGTTTTGCAGTGCGTCGGTGCCGGAAGCGCCGGCATTCTGCTGGGCAAGGCGCTGAATGTTCTGGCGATAAATCTGGGTGAAATCCACCGGCTCCATCATCAGCGGCGGGAAACCGCCCTGCTGGGTCACCTGCGCCAGCACCTGGCGGGCGAATGGGAAAATCAGCCGCGGGCATTCAATCATCAGCATGGGTGCCATCTGCTGGTCGTTGGCGCCCTTGATCCGGAACACGCCGCCATACACCAGCTCGACATTGAACAGCACCGCTTCGGCGCGCTCGGCCTTGGCCGTCAGCGTCAACTCGACGGCAAACAGGTCGTCGGCCTGCTTCTTGACGCCGACATTGATGGCGACGTTGAAGTTGGGCGTGCCGGTGCCGTTGAGGATCGATCCCGGGGCGCCGGGATTTTCGAACGACAGGTCACGGACATACTGCCCGACGAGCTGCAGCGTCGGAGCGGTCGCCGTCGGCTGCGGCGCGGGGGTCGGGGTGTCTTCGGCCATGATGGACGGTCCTTGAAGCTCAGTTCAGGTTGAAATCGGCCCGCTGGCTAGCATCTTTGCGGCATGGCGACAAGGCGAGCCGACGTTCAGCGCCGGAAACACTAGCGTTCACGCCAGTTGTCGTCATCGAGGTCGATGGTGCCGCGCTCCGCTTTCGGCGGCTTCCGCTGTGGCGATACCGCCCCGATGGTCACCCGCGCCTGCAGCCACCGGTACAGCATGCTGCGCACCGGCGGGATCAGCAGCAGGATGCCGAGGATGTCGGTGAAATACCCGGGCGTCAGCAACAGCACGCCGGCAAAGCCGATCAGCATGGCATCGCCGAGTTCCCGTGCCGGCAGCCGCCCCTCCCGCATGGCGCTGGTGATATCGGCGATCACCGCGCGACCCTGCAGCCGGAGGATCAGCGAACCGGCGACTGCAGTGACCAGGATGCCGAGCAGCGCCGGCCAAAAGCCGATGGCCTGCCCGACGAGGATGAACGCCACGATCTCGATGATCGGAATAACCGTGAATATTCCGAACAACAACCGTCCCATCGATAGCCTCGCAAACTGCCATAGCGGCAAAAAGCACGTTGCCCGTTCGTGAACTGGTTTCAGGGTCGCGCATTCCCTATATAGTGACAAATCAGATGGCCTGCAGCAGGCCGGCACCCCGATGCGACCAGGTAGCCCCGATATGAACGAGTTCTTCGACCTTCCGACGATCATCGTCATCGGCATCGCCATCGTCGTGCTGTTTCGGCTGCGCTCGGTGCTCGGCACCCGCACCGGCGCCGAACGGCCGCCCGCCGAACGGCGGCGCCCGAAGGACACCGCGACGGACGATACCGTCGTGCCGATGCGGCCGCGCCCGGTGACCGAGGCCTTGGTCGATACCGATGCCGAACGGCGGACCCGTCGGCTTGAAACCGAGATCGAGCAGCAGGCTCACGGCAATGCCGAACTGGCTTCCGGGCTGCGGGTTATCGCCGAGGCCGATCCGAGTTTCACCCCGAAATCTTTCCTCGACGGCGCCAAGGGCGCCTATGAGTGGATCGTCACGGCGTTTGCTCAGGGCGACCGCACGACATTGAAATCGCTGCTGGAAAAGGACGTCTATGACGGCTTTGCCCGCGCTATCACCGAGCGCGAGGCCGCCGGGCACAGGGTCGATTTCACCTTTGTCGGCCTGCCCAAGATCGAGATTTCCAGCGCTGAACTCGACAAGCGGGATGCCCGCGTCACGGTGAAGTTCACTGCCGAAGTGGTGTCCGCGACACGCGACAAGGATGGCACGCTCGTCGAAGGTAACGCCGATACGGTCAATACCATCGCCGACGAATGGACCTTCGCCAAAAATCCGAAGTCCAAGGATCCGAACTGGAAACTCGTCGCCACCAACCAGCTCGACTGAGGGCAGGGGCGGCGAGCAGATGCGTCATGTCCAAGCGTCGCAATGGTCCCCTCGTGCCCGATTGGCAGCTGTGGTCTGAGGTCAAGAAAACCGTAGCGCCGCTGCGGCCATGGCTCGAAGCGCTCGAAGACGCGCCGCTGCCCATGCCGATGAAGCCCGCGCCGCCAGCCCCACCGGTGTTCAAGCCGTCCAGCCACTCGCTGTTTCGTCCGATCCCGGTCATGCCGGCAGCGCGCCAGCCCGGCCCCGGCGAACGCCCGCTCGAACCGCGTATCCGCCGCCGGGTGGGTCGGGGGCAGATCGAGATCGACGGCACCATTGATCTGCACGGCATGCGCCAGCTCGAGGCCGAAGGCGCGCTGAAGCGATTCATCCATGCCCGGGTGGCGCGCGGCGACCGTACCGTGCTGGTGATCACCGGCAAGGGTTTAAAAAAACTCGGCGACGATGCCGCGATCATTATCGAGGCCGGGGTGCTGCGCAGCCGGTTGCCGAGCTGGCTCGCCTCGCACGACATCGCTCCGCTGGTGGCCGGCTGGTCGGCCGCGGCGCAGCACCATGGCGGCGACGGGGCATTTTATGTCCGGCTGAAGCGGGGCCGGCAATGACCCCGCTTGGCGCTCGCCTCCGCGCCATGCGCCGCGAGCGCAGCATCAGCCTCAAGACCATGGCCGGCGCGCTCGATGTCTCAAGCGCTTATCTCTCGGCCCTCGAACACGGCAAGCGCGGCAAGCCGACCTGGTTCCTGCTCAATCGCATCATTACCTATTTCAACGTCATCTGGGATGAGGCCGAGGATCTGCAGCGCCTCGCCGAATTGTCCGACCCGAGGGTTACTATCGACACCGCCGGCCTCGCCCCAGAGGCAACGGAGTTCGCCAATCGCCTTGCGCGGGACATCCGACGCCTGGCGCCCGCCGATTTCATTGCGCTCAAGACCGAATTGTTGAAACGGGTGCGATGATTGGGAGGTCGCGATACCTGGCGGTCAAACTCCCAAGCGCAATCGAACCAAGGATGGTATAACGCCATAGCATCAGAATAAGTCGCGCTCGGCGAGTTCCCTGAAGCCATCCGGTACAGTGTGGCCGGGCTTAACGACCACTGCGCCATAGCCGATCGCATCCCAGCCGAAGCGGTCGCGGACGTGGTCGAGCGCTCGGTCGGCCCGCCAGCGCGACGCGCCGAGCCGGCTACCCGGCCGGCGTTTTTCATCGGTGAAGCCGAGGGCGAATTCGAGTTGCAGCATCGGCTGCCGTTGGAGTTGCGACACGGCGATGGCCAGCAGCGAAATGCTGCGCTCGGCGGGATTGTCGGCCAGTACGCCCAGCACTAGGTCTTCCGCCACCTCGGCGATGGTCGTCGTTGCGGCGATCGGCGGGCCGAGTGTCAGCGCGCGGGTGACCGAGCGCATATCGGCGAACCGCACCCGAACGGTGATCGTCCGCCCCGCCAGCGTCTTGGCTCGCAGCCGCGAGCCGATGCGGTCAGCGAGGTGACGGAGCGTCGGCCGGATAATCCGCAATTCGGCCGGCTGGCGCCCGAGTGCCGACTGCGCCCCAGCTGAACGCGCTCGCCGATCGGTGACGATGGTTCGGGGATCACGATTCTGCGCCAGCGCCTGCAGCTTTTCACCCGCCGCCGGGCCAAGGAGCTGCCGCAACGCGTAGGGATTGCTGCGGCCGAGCTGACCGATGGTGGTGATCCCTTCGGCTTTGAGCCGGGTTTCGGTCGCCGGGCCGACGCCCCACATCAGCCCGACCGGCAGATCCCTGAGGAACAGCGTTTCCCCAGCCGGATCGACGACGCACAGCCCATCGGGCTTAGCGACCTGCGAGGCGATCTTGGCGAGATGCTTGGTGCGGGCGACCCCGACCGAAATCGGCAGGCCGATCTCCTCCCGCACGCGGCTGCGGATGGTCCGGGCGATGTCGGCGGGCGAGCCGAACAGGTGGCCGGTACCGGCGACATCGGCAAACGCCTCGTCGATGGAGATGCGTTCGACCAGCGGCGTGTAGTCATCGAGGATTCTGAGCGCCGCATCGCCCAGCCGCTGATACTCCCGGAAATGGCCATGCACGAAAATCAGCCCGGGGCAGAGTTCGCGAGCCCGACGCCCTGACATGCCGCCATGCACGCCAAAAGCCTTGGCTTCATACGACGCGGCAAGTACCACGCCGCCGCCGACTGCTATTGGTTTGCCGAGGAGCGAGGGATCGAGCAGTTGTTCGACCGAGGCATAAAAAGCGTCGAGATCAGCGTGAAGGATTGTCGCTTCGCTCGAATTCATGTCCACGCCTCGCTGGCTGCGAAGTGAACATAACGGGAACATCTGGAATGGAGTCAAGCGTTGATCTCCCTTCTCCCGCGAGGGGAGAAGGGAAGGCCACACAGTAGCCTACAGCACGAAGCGGCTGAGGTCGGCGTCGGCGCTCATTTTGCCGACTTTTTCGGCGACGTAGGCGGCATCGATCCGGATGGTTTCGCCGGATTTGTCGGGGGCGGAGAAGGAGATTTCCTCGACCAGCCGTTCCATCACCGTCGCAAGGCGGCGGGCGCCGATGTTTTCGACGGTCGAGTTGACCCGTACCGCCGCATCGGCGATCGCCTCGATGGCGTCGGCGGTGAAATCGAGCGTTACCCCTTCGGTACCCATCAGCGCCACATATTGCTTGATCAGGCTCGCCTCGGTCTCATTGAGGATGCGGATGAAATCCTCGCGGGTCAGGGGCTTCAGCTCGACCCGGATCGGCAGGCGCCCCTGCAGTTCGGGCAACAAATCGCTGGGCTTGGCGACATGGAAGGCGCCCGAGGCGATGAACAGGATGTGGTCGGTCTTGATCGGCCCGTATTTGGTCGACACCGTAGTGCCCTCGATCAATGGCAGCAGGTCGCGCTGCACGCCTTCGCGGCTCGGCCCGGAATAATTGCCACTGGTGGCGACGACCTTGTCGATCTCGTCGATGAAGACGATGCCGTTGTTCTGCACCAGTTCGACGGCGTCCCGGTTGAGCTGCTCGGTGTCGAGCAGCTTGTCGGCCTCCTCGGCTAGCAGCATGTCGTGGGATTCCTTGACCTTGACGCGCTTCTTGACACCCTTCTGGCCGAACGCCTTGCCGAACATGTCCTGAATATTCATGACGCTGGCTCCCGGCATGCCGGGGATTTCAAAGTTCCCCGGCGTCTGGCTGGCCGTCACTTCGATCTCGATCTCCTTGTCGTCGAGTTCGTTGCCGCGGAGCTTTTTCCGAAACGAATCCCGTGTCGCCGGTGACGCCGAAGCACCAACCAGCGCATCGAGCACGCGCTCCTCAGCATTGTGATGGGCCTGCGCCTGCACCTGCTCGCGCCGCTTGTCGCGCAGCAGCACGATACCGGCCTCGACCAGATCGCGGATGATCTGCTCGACGTCGCGGCCGACATAGCCGACTTCGGTGAACTTGGTCGCCTCGACCTTGACGAATGGAGCCTGGGCGAGCTTGGCGAGCCGGCGCGAAATCTCGGTCTTGCCGACGCCGGTCGGCCCGATCATCAGGATATTTTTCGGCGTCACCTCATGGCGCAGATCGCCGGTCAGCTGCTGCCGGCGCCAGCGATTGCGCAGCGCCACGGCGACGGCGCGCTTGGCATCGTGCTGGCCAACGATATTACGGTCGAGCTCGGAGACGATCTCCCGCGGCGACAGCGTGGTTTCACTCATGTTTTTACGACTTTCTACTGGGCCTCTGTTGAGCGCCCGGCGCCAATTGATCCCGCCGGCATGCTGCCCGGCCAGACATAAAATGGCAAAAAGAGTCAGCTCTCGATGATTTCGAGCGTGACGTTGGTGTTGGTGTAGATGCAAATCTCCGCCGCGATCCCCATCGCCTTGCGGGCGATCAGCTCGGGGTCCATGTCGGTTTCCTGCGCCAGCGCCAGCGCTGCCGACAGTGCGAAATTGCCGCCTGAACCAATGGCGGTGACGCCGTGATCGGGGGTCAGCACGTCGCCAGTGCCAGTCAGCACCAGGGTTTCCTTGGCGTCGGCCACGATCATCATCGCTTCGAGGCGGCGGAGATAGCGATCGGTGCGCCAGTCCTTGGCGAGTTCGACAGCGGCGCGCATCAGCTGGTCGGGATATTGCTCGAGCTTGGTTTCGAGCCGCTCGAACAGCGTGAACGCGTCGGCGGTGGCGCCGGCAAAGCCGCCGATTACCTTGCCCCCGGCGAGGCGGCGCACCTTGCGCGCATTGTGCTTCATTACCGTATTGCCCGCCGTAACCTGCCCGTCGCCGGCGATGACGACCTTGTTGCCCTTGCGGACCGAGACGATGGTCGTCCCGTGCCAGCCCGGGAAATCACCCGATTGAGACATTCAACACTCCACTAGGATTTGTCAGTGTAGATAGGGCAGGGCGCACTAAAAACAATGTGCCCGCCGCCGGAGTGCCTTAGCGATGCGTACCGCCGAAATCGTCCGCCAGACCAACGAGACCGACATCGTCGTGTCAATCAACCTCGATGGCACCGGCACGCATGACATGCAAACCGGCGTGGGGTTTTTCGATCACATGCTCGATCAGTTGGCGCGGCACTCGCTGATCGACATCAGCGTCCGGGCCAAGGGCGATCTGCACATCGATTTTCACCACACGGTGGAAGATGTCGGCATCGCGCTCGGGCAGGCACTGCAGAAGGCGCTGGGGGACAAGACCGGCATCAGGCGCTACGCCTCGTGCAATCTGGTCATGGACGAAACCCAGACCCGCGCGGCGCTGGATATCTCAGGCCGGCCCTATCTGGTGTGGCTGGTCAAGTTCGATCGCGACAAGGTCGGCGACATGGACACCGAACTGTTCAAGGAGTTTTTCCAGGCCTTCGCCACGAATGCCGGGATCACGCTGCACCTCGAAACGCTATACGGCGAAAACAATCACCACATCGCCGAAACCTGCTTCAAGGCCGTAGCGCGGGCCTTGGGCGATGCGATCGAGATCGATCCGCGCCAGGGCGGCCGCATCCCCTCGACCAAGGGGACGCTGTAACTTTCGGGAGGGCTGTGGCCGGCGCGGCTCAGGCGCCGTTGTTGCCCATCGCCACGAACGCGACGATCATCGCGATGGCGATCAGCGCAATCAACGCCATTGCCCAGCCTGACAGGAACATGGCCTGCGTCGGCTTGGAGCCCATCGAGCCTTCGGAGTGAATGACGGCGGCGGGGTCGGCCCCGCGCTCTGTGGTATGCGGATCGCTCATCGAAAGTCTCCTTGGCGCATTGAGCTCGGTAACGGGCAATGCCGTTAGCACGTTCCGGTGCTTCCACCGATGGATGATTTGCGTTAATCCGACCCGGTACGAAACCCCAGGCGCTGGCCGCACATGACCCTTTATTCCATTCACGCCCGTTCCGAACCGCTGAGCGAACCGGCGGTGATCGCCGATCGGTTCAGTTGGACCGCCGCGCTGCTGGCGCCCATTTACGCGCTGGCCCATGGCCTGTGGCTCGCGGCGGTGGCGCTAGTGGTCGCCATCGTCGCTCTCGGATTTGCCGCGATGGTGCTCGGCGCGGCGGCGTTCTGGCTCTATGTGCTGGTTGCCGTGTTCTTTGGTTTCGAAGTGAACGCCCTGCGCCGCCGCAAGGCCGAACGCCGTGGCCTGCTGTATCGCGGCGAGCTGGTGGCATTCAGTCCCGAGGAAGCCATGCGCGACTGGCTCAAGGGCCAGGCGACCGGCCAGCCATGAGCAGCGTCGCCATCATCGATTACGGCTCGGGCAATCTCCGCTCGGCCGCCAAGGCTTTCGAGCGCGCCGCCGCCGACCGCGATGTGCCGCCGGAGATCATCGTCACCGCCGATCCGGACGTGGTGCGCCGGGCCGACCGGATCGTGCTACCGGGCGTAGGGGCGTTTGCCGATTGCCGCATGGGCCTGCTCAATGTCCGCGGCATGCGCGAAGCGCTCGAGGAGCGGGTCATCGTCGATGCCGTACCGTTCCTCGGCATCTGCGTCGGTCAGCAGTTGATGGCCTCGGAAGGCCACGAAAAGGGCGTCCACAAGGGCTTTGGCTGGATCGCCGGCAATGTCGTGCGGCTCGAGCCGAGCGATCCGGAGCTCAAAATTCCGCACATGGGCTGGAACACCATCTCGATCACCACCCCGCATGCGCTGTTCGCCGGCATTCCCGATGGTCCCGACGGGCTGCACGCCTATTTTGTCCACTCCTACCACCTCGCCGCGACGCGTCCCGCCGAGATAATGGCGACGGCCGAGTACGGCATGACGATCACTGCCGCGGTCGGCCGGGACAATCTGTTCGGCACCCAGTTCCATCCGGAAAAGAGCCAGACGCTGGGGCTGCAGCTGATCGCCAATTTCCTCGGATGGCGGCCGTGATCCTGTTTCCGGCGATCGATCTCAAGGACGGCCACTGCGTTCGCCTCAAGCGCGGCGACATGGCCGAGGCGACGGTGTTCAACCTCGATCCGGCGGCACAGGCGCGCGACTTCGAGGCGCAGGGCTTTGAATATCTGCACGTCGTCGATCTCAACGGGGCGTTCGCCGGCCAGAGCGTCAACGGCGCCGCGGTCGAAGCGATCCTCAAGGCGACAACGAACCCGGTGCAGCTCGGCGGCGGCATTCGGACGCTGGCGCAGATCGAGGGCTGGCTGGGCAAGGGGCTGACGCGGGTGATCCTCGGCACCATCGCCGTCCGCGATCCGGAGCTGGTGAAAGCGGCCGCCAAACAGTTTCCGGGACAAGTGGCCGTCGGCATCGATGCACGCGGCGGCAAAGTTGCCGTCGAGGGCTGGGCTGAAACCTCCGAACTCGATGCCACTGAGCTGGCGAAAAGCTTCGAGGGTGCTGGGGTAGCAGCGATCATCTACACCGATATCGACCGCGACGGCATCCTGACCGGCATCAACTGGCCGGCAACGCTGGAACTCGCCCGCGCCGTGTCGATCCCGGTGATTGCCTCGGGCGGCCTTGCCTCGATGGCCGATATCCGCCGCCTCGCCGCCCCCGACGCCCGCGTCCTCGCCGGCGCCATCACCGGCCGCGCGCTCTATGACGGCCGAATTGATTCACGTGAAGCAATTGCCCTGCTCCGGCAGGCGGCGGCTTAGGATATCTTGGGATGACGGTGGCCCAGCCCTTCCCCTGGAAACGGCGCCTGACTGTCCTTGCACTACATTATTTGCTCATCCTCGCGCCCACAGTCCCGTACATCGTCTGGTTGGCTATTTTTCAATATTGTCCGAACCAGTCGCACCGAAGCAACGGGCCTTCTTGCATTGTCGGAGGTGTCGACATTGTCGAGTCGGTGAGCTTCGGAATTTTGCTGTCGGGCCTTTACGCACTCCTGCTGCTCGTCTGGCTGCTGCCGATCCCTATTGTCTTGCTCAGCCTTCGCTACCTAAAATGGCGCCGTACGGTGTGGTGGTATCTGCCGTTGATCGTGCCGCTCGGCGTGCTCGGCACGGCCGCCGCAGGCACGTTGCTAAATCCATCGGGAGTTGTGGATGTTGTCGTAACTTGCATCCTCTTTGTCTGCTGGGCAGCATCGGTCGGAACGACAATGCGGACCCTAAGCGCCTGAACCCAAGGCGCCACTCTGTGCCTACCCTTGCCCGATGCCTCCGATTGTGTCACGGCGGCTCCAACGTCAATGCCGTATTTGTTGAAAGCCTCCTGTGACCCTAAAAACCCGCCTCATTCCCTGTCTCGACGTCAAGGACGGTCGTGTGGTCAAGGGCGTGCAGTTCGTCGATCTGATCGATGCCGGCGATCCGGTGGCGGCGGCGATCGCTTATGATGCGGCGGGGGCCGATGAGCTGACGTTTCTCGATATCACCGCCAGCGCCGAGGGTCGCGAGACGATTTTCGATGTCGTTGCACGGACGGCCGAGCATTGTTTCATGCCGGTGACGGTGGGTGGCGGGGTGCGGACGATCGAGGATATCCGCAAGCTGCTGCTGGCGGGTGCCGACAAGGTGTCGATCAATTCGGCCGCTGTCAGCGATCCCGATTTCATCGCCCGCGCCGCCGACAAGTTCGGTGACCAGTGCATCGTCGTCTCGGTCGATGCCCGTCGACGGCAGACCCAGGCGCCGGGACGCGACAATACCGATGACTGGGAAATTTTCACCCATGGCGGCCGCACGCCGACCGGTCTCGATGCGCTGGAGTTCGCCGAGCACATGGTCCGCCGTGGTGCGGGGGAATTGCTGGTCACCTCGATGGATCGCGACGGCACCAAATCGGGGTTCGACCTGAAGCTGGTGCGGACCATCGCCGATGCGGTGCACGTTCCGGTGGTCGCCTCGGGCGGCGTCGGGACGCTCGATCATTTAGTCGAAGGGGTCCGGGACGGGCATGCCAGCGCCGTGCTCGCCGCCTCGATCTTCCATTTCGGTACCTTCACCATTGGTGAGGCCAAAGCGTATCTGAAGGCCCACGGCATCGCCGTCCGCGAGGATGCTTTAGACCAATGAGCTTTACCCTCGAAACCCTGCGTGACCGCATCGAACTTCGCGCTGCCATGTCGCCCGAGGAGAGCTACACGGCAAAACTGCTGACCCGTGGCACTGACAAATGCGCCCAGAAACTCGGCGAGGAAGCGGTCGAGGCGGCCATCGCCGCGGTGACGCATGACCGGGCCGGCCTCGTCGGCGAGGCGGCCGATGTGTTGTATCATCTGCTCGTCCTGCTGAAAGCCGAGGGCGTCGGGCTCGAAGAGGTGATGGGCGAACTGCAGGCGCGCACCGCGCAGTCCGGCCTCGCCGAAAAAGCTTCCCGTACAAAGGACTAGCAGTTGGCCCGCCGCGCTCCCGACCCGTATCACCGCTTCACCAAGGCGGAATGGAGTAAGCTTCGCGACAATCAGCCGATGACGCTGACTACAGCCGATATCGAGCGGCTGCGCACCCTCAGCGACCCGATTTCGTTTACCGAGGCCGAGGAGATCTACCTGCCGCTGTCGCGGCTGCTGTCGTTCTATGTCGAGGCGGTGCAGGGGTTGCACTCGGCTTCGACCCGGTTTCTCAGGACCCCCGACCGCAAGGTGCCGTTCATCATCGGGGTGGCGGGCTCGGTGGCGGTCGGCAAATCGACCACCGCGCGCATCCTCCAGGCGCTGCTGAGCCGCTGGCCGAGTTCCCCCAAGGTCGACCTCGTCACCACGGATGGGTTCCTTCATGCCAATGCCGAGCTTGAAAAACGCGGCATCATGGACCGCAAGGGTTTCCCCGAAAGCTATGACCGCAACCGCTTCGTGCAGTTCCTCGCCGACATCAAATCGGGCAAGCCCAAGGTCGGCGTGCCGGTATATTCCCACCTGATCTACGATGTGCTGCCCGACGGCGAAGTGCAGGTCGACCGGCCCGATATCCTGATCGTCGAAGGGCTGAACATCCTGCAGCCGGGCGATCTGCCGCGCACCGGCAAGCCGATCCGGTTCGCCTCCGACTTCCTCGATTTCTCGGTCTATATCGATGCCGACGAGCAGGATTTGCGCGACTGGTTCATGGTTCGCTTCCGGCGCCTACGGGAAACGGCCTTCACCGACGAAAAGTCGTTTTTCTACAAGTTCAGCCAGATGAACGCCGACGAGGCCGAGGCCTTCGGGCTGTGGGCCTGGGAAGCGATCAATTTACCGAACTTGCGCGACAACATCCTGCCGACGCGAAGCCGGGCGGATCTGATCCTGACCAAGGGGTCGGATCACCTGATCGAGCAGGTACAGTTGCGACGGGTCTGATCAGCGGATTGGCATGTCGTAGGGCACGGCGCCGGCGACCGGCAGGGAAAAGTGCCACCATTCCTTGCTGTAGTTCTCGAACCCGGCCGCTTCCATCAACGCAACGAGCCCTTGCCGGTTGGCCTGCGCCTCGGGCGAAATGTCGAGGCTGGCGGTTGCCGATTGCGGAAAGAACGAGTCGAACGGCGTCCCGAAATCGAGGGACGTGCCACCGAGCAACTCCGCCCCGATATCGATGGTGGTGCCTTTGGAATGCTGCGAGCGGCTGGCAATGAAGCCGGCTTTGAACAAGGTCGCCTTGTCGATTTCGGGATAGAACTCAGCCTTCATCGCTTGCTCGGCGGGGTCTTTGGACCAGGTGAGAAAATCCGCGACGGCACGCTCGGGGCGGTAGCAGTCGTAAGCGATCAGCCGCCAGCCCTGCGCTTTGGCCGCTGCTGCAACTTTTGCTAGCGCCGCTGCAACCTCGCCGAGCAGCCAGCACGCGCCAGTGTCATAGCCGGCGATCGGCCGGCCGATGAAATTGTGGCTGGTCGCGTAGCGCAGCTCCTGCCGGACGCCGGGAGCGACTTCGGCTACTGCGGTAAATCCCGGCGGCAGCTCGCCAGCAACTGCCGGCGCGGTCAGCAGCAGCCCCAGCACGCAGAAGATTTTCACAGCGAAATATTGTGCTCGCGGGCCAGTTGCTGGAGATCGACCACCGGGCGGGCGCCGATGTGGGAGATCACTTCCGACGCCGCGAGGCACCCCGATTTCAGCGCCATCTCGAACGATTGGCCACGGCCGACGGCGAGCATGAAGCCCGAGGCGAAAAGGTCGCCGGCACCCGTTGCATCGACGATGCGATCGACCGGGAAGGCCGGGACGGTGACGATTTCGCCGTCGAACACGCACATCGCGCCATCGGCGCCCATGGTGATGGCGGCGAGTTCGGCGTCCTTGGCGATCTCGCGGACGGCGTCCTGCAAATTATCGGTCTGGTAGAGGGCTTTGAGTTCATCGACATTGGCGAACACGTAGTCGATGGTTTTCGAGCGCAGCAGGTCGAGGAACTCGTCGCGGTAGCGGTTGACGCAAAACGGGTCCGACAGGGTGATCGCCGCGGCGCGCTCATGCTTGTGGGCATAATGGGCGGCGCGGACGAAAGCTTTCTTGGCTTCGAGCGGGTCCCAGAGATAGCCTTCCATGTAGGTGATGCCAGCCGCGCCGATTTCGTCCTCGATGATGTCGGCTTCGGTCAATTGCTGGCAGGCGCCGAGATAAGTGTTGAGCGTCCGCTCGCCATCGGGCGTTACGAAAATCATGCAGCGCGCCGTTGCCGGGCCGTTGCGGAGGCGCGAGGTGGCGTAGTGGACGCCGACGCGGCGCAGATCTTCCTCGAAGGTATCGCCGAGCGGATCGGCCGCGACCTTGCCGATGAACGCAGCCCGGCCCCCGAGCGAGGCGACGCCGGCCGCAGTGTTGGCGGCGCTGCCACCGGAAATCTGCCGGCGGTCGTCCGGCATGGTCTCGTAAAGATACTCGCTCCGTTCGGCATCGATGAGATGCATGATCGACTTGGTCATCCCCTGCTCGGTGATGAACGCCTCCTCGACCGGCGTCAGCACATCGACGATGGCATTGCCGATGGTCAGGACGTCGAAACTTGTATCGGCCATGAAACGGGTCTCCGGGAGGGCAAGCGGGACATAAAGGAAGCTTTATGCCGGCGCAACCCGCGGCGCCCGGGCCGGCTTGGGCGCCGGGGTTTTCGGTTCATATAGGCACCATTCGGCGATGAGACAGCGCCAGCATTCCGGCGTCCGCGCCTTGCACACATAACGGCCGTGGAGGATCAGCCAGTGATGGGCATGGAGCAGATACTGGTCGGGCACGACCTTGAGCAATTCGCGCTCGACGATCTCGACGGTGGCGCCGGGCGCCAAGCCCGTCCGGTTGGCGACACGGAACACGTGCGTATCGACTGCGAGGGTCTTTTCGCCGAACGCCATGTTGAGCACGACATTGGCAGTTTTCCGCCCCACACCCGGCAACGCCTCGAGTTCTTCATGGGTTTGCGGCACCACGCCGCCATGCCGTTCGACCAGCAACTCACTGAGCAGCAGTACGTTCTTCGCCTTGGTGCGGAACAGCCCGATGCTTTTTACCAAGTCTTCAATCTGCGTCGGGCCCAGCGCCACCATTTTTTCCGGCGTATCGGCGAGTGCGAACAGCGCCGGTGTTGCCTTATTTACCCCGGCATCGGTCGCCTGCGCCGAAAGCACTACGGCGACCAAGAGGGTGAACGCGTTACTGTGAACGAGTTCGCCCTTGGGTTCAGGCTCCGCTGCCGAAAAAGCGCCGAAAATTGCCTGCACTGCATTTGGCGGCAGGCGGGTCGGTGATTTGGGTGTAGCCATATCTAGCGTCCGATTCTCGTGTCATAGTCAGGCCAAGGTCACATCCGATGCAAGCTGCCGAACCGCTCTTTGCCGCCACGCTGATGCCGCATCGCGCCCTCTCCCACCGGGGGCTGCGGGTGGTGATTGCCATCGTCGCCATCCTCGCTTCGATCCCCGGCATCGTGTTTTTTGCCCTTGGCGCCTGGCCGATCGTCGGCTTCATGGGGCTCGATGTGCTGGCCGTGTGGTGGGCGCTCAGCGCCTCGACCCGCGACGGCCGGCGGCGTGAGGCCGTAACGCTGTGGCCCGAGCGGCTGATCATCATCGCCGTTTCCCCCAACGGCGGCGAAGTCAAAACCGAATTTCATCCGCTGCATGTTCGTCTCATTGTTGCCCGCGACTACGAGGAGCGCACCACCAAGCTGACGCTCCGCGAAAAAGACACCGAACTCGAAATCGGCAGCTTTCTCAACGCCGAGGAGAAGGGTAGCTTTGGCCGCGCTTTTGGTACGGCGCTGCGCCGGGCCCGGCAACCCGGTTCTGCCCAGACCCCGGAACGCCACAAGCGACACTGATTTAGGCGTCAAATCCGGGTCGATGCGTTGCCGGTGCTGCTGTAGACAAACCGCATGACCCAGCACCAGCCGCTTACCCCCGACACCGACTACGAAACCATCCGCGCCGCTATCGCCTATCTGAGCGAGACGGCCCCCGATCACCTCGCGTTCGACCGGTTCTCTCGTGCGATGGGGCTGACCGAACGGCAGTTGACCGACCTGTTCCGGCGCTGGTGCGGGCTCAGCCCCAAGAGCTTTGCCCAGGCGGTAGCGCTCGACCACGCCAAATCCCTGCTGCGGCAGGATGGCAGCGTGCTCGATACGACTTATGAAGTTGGCCTGTCGTCCCCATCGCGGCTCCACGATCTGTTTGTTGCCTATGAGGCTGTGCCGCCCGGCGTGTTCCGGGCCCGGGGCGCCGGCATCGATATGGTGTGGGGTACGGCGCCCTCGCCGTTTGGCACCGCGGTGGTGACGATGACCGAGTACGGCATTTCCGGCCTCGGCTTCGCCGATGGCACGACGACGGTCGAGCAGGCGTTCGCCGATCTTGCCAATCGCTGGCCGAACGCCAGGTTCAGCCGGAACGATGCGAAAATCGCGCCGGCGATTGCCCGCATCTTCGAGCCCGGAAGCTGGTCGGCGGAGCAACCGGTGCGCATCGTGCTGATCGGCACCGATTTCGAGGTCAAAGTGTGGGAGACGCTGCTGAAAATCCCCGTCGGGCAGGCGACGACTTATAACCGCGTTGCACAAACTATCGGCCGCCCGACAGCGTCGCGGGCAGTGGGTGCCGCAGTCGGCAGAAACCCGATCTCCTTCGTCGTCCCCTGCCATCGCGTCGTCGGTTCGACCGGCGCCCTGACCGGCTACCACTGGGGCGTGCCGCGCAAGCGCGCCATTCTCGGCTGGGAAGCCGGGGTCATTTCGAGCCGCGACGCTGCCTGAGCGTTACTGCGGCTGGGCGTCAGGGGTACGCAGCGGGCCGCCCTTGCCTTCGGGGCCGGAAGCATCGACCGACTGGGCTCGCACCGTCTGCCCGATGGCGACGATCTCGGCCAGCGAGCCATCATCGCCGAGCCGGTAGATCGTCGGCTGGCCGGTGGCGATTTCGCGCTTGAGGATTTCGGCGGGCGACAGGTTTTCGATTGCCATTACCAGCGCCCGCAGCGAATTGCCGTGCGCCGCGACCAGCACGGTCTTGCCGGCTACCACCATTGGCTCGATGGTCGCCCGGTAATACGGCAGGGTCCGTGCGGCCGTGTCCTTGAGGCTTTCCCCGCCCGGCGGCGGCACATCATAGGAGCGGCGCCAGATCAGCACCTGCTCCTCGCCCCACTTCTTGCGCGCCTCGTCCTTGTCGAGCCCGGACAAATCGCCGTAGTCGCGCTCGTTCAACGCCCGGTTGCGGGTGATGGTCACATCGACGATGCCGCAGGCCTCGAGGATGAGATCGAGCGTGTGCTGGGCCCGCTTCAGCCCGGAGGTGAAGCAGTAGTCGGGGATCAGCCCGGCGGCGTTGAGATCGGCACCGCATAGCCTCGCTTCCTCCATACCGAGTTCGGTCAGGTCCGGATTGCGCCAGCCGGTGAACAGGTTCCTGAGGTTCCACTCGCTCTGGCCATGCCGCACGAGGATCAGCATTCCACTCATGTTTTAGCATCCTCTAAGAGTGCGATTGCTGGCGCGGCGTTCATGGCTTCGGCGATCACTCTGAAATCGGCTTCGGAAACCTTGAACAGCGATTTACGGAAATGGATGCCCCAGTGCTGGGCATCCTTGATGAAGCTGAGATGCCCTAAAAGCGGGTAGATACTCGCATCTTCGGCTTCAAAATATCGCGCACCGCGCTGCCAGCCCATCATGCTGTTACCCATCGGCTTCGCCTCGGGCGCCACGTCCAATACCGTCCCGATGGCAACAAAGGCCCGGATCTGGCCACCGGTGCCCATGCCGCCCATCGGCGCGTAATAGGTGAACAGGTCGCCCGCACCGAGCTTTTCGACGGCGCGGTGGTCGCCATGGGCGAACATGCAGTAGCCGTCGCGGACGCCCATCATCACATGCTGTCTGGCCGCGACGCCGATCCAGTAGCCACGCGGCATCAGTTCAAACCCAACACGTCGGCCATGGCATAATAGCCCGGCGGCCGGTCGCGCGCCCACAGTGCGGCGCGCAGTGCGCCGGCGGCAAAGATCGAACGGTCCTCGGCCCGGTGCACCAGTTCGATGCGCTCGCCGGGGCCGGCAAAGATCACGGAATGATCGCCGACGACGGTGCCGCCGCGCAAGGCGGCAAAGCCGATGCTGCCCGGCTCCCGCGCTCCGGTATGGCCATCTCGACCGCGCACCGCTGCGTCGGCAAGGTTGATGTTGCGGCCCGCCGCCGCGGCTTCGCCGAGCAGCAGCGCTGTGCCCGAGGGGGCATCGACCTTGCGGTTATGGTGCATCTCGACGATTTCGATGTCGTAATCCGGCAATGCCCGTGCCGCGTCGCGCACCAGCGCCGCCAGCATGACCACGCCCGGTGAAAAATTGCCCGATTTGACGATCCGGGCGCCGGCGGTGGCCGAACGCTGCAGTGCGGCTTCGTCCGCAAGTGACAAGCCGGTGGTGCCGATGATGTGGATCAGGCCGAGGGAAGCGGCGCGCTCCGCCAGCGCCACGGTAGCGGTGGGAGCGGTGAAATCGATGATCGCCTCGGCCCCGATAAGCGCAGCTTCGCCGTCAACACCAATGAGGATGCCGGAAGCCGCGAGGCCAGCGAGCAGCCCGGCATCCTGTCCGATGGATGCGGCGCCCGGCCGGTCGAACGCCGCATGCAGCCGGAGCCCGGGCGTCGCCGCGATGGCGCGAATATTGGCGAGCCCCATGCGGCCGCCCGCCCCTGCGATTGCGACCTTGAGGTCGGCCATCCCAAACTCCGTTTCTTTACAACCCGTACTAGCGGCTTTTCAGCGCGGCTTCTAGGCGAGCCGCAACCCGCCGGCCATTTCGAGGCGGATACGCCGGACGGCTTCCGCCGGGTCGGGCGCCTCGGTGATCGGCCGGCCGATGACGAGATGGGTCGCCCCCGCGTCGAGCGCCTCGCGCGGTCCCGCGATCCGCTTCTGATCGCCGCTGGCACTGCCGGAGGGCCGAATCCCGGGGGTAACGATGGCAAAATCCGGCCCGACGATGGCGCGCACCATCTCGGCCTCGCGCGGCGAGCACACCAGCCCGCCGATACCGATCTCGCGTGCTGCGCCCGCCCGCAGCGCTACCAGCCCCGCCGCATCGCGGTCATAGCCCGCGGCCTTGAGGTCGGCATCATCCATCGAGGTCAGGACGCTGACCCCGAGAATCTGCGTCGCCGTACCCGACACGCCGCGCTGCGCAGCACGCATGGTTTGTGGATAGGCATGGACGGTCAGGAACGTCGCGCCGGTCGCGGCGATCGCCGCCGCGCCCTGTTCGACGGTGTTGGCGATATCGAGCAGTTTAAGATCGAAGAACACCTGCTTGCCGGCGGCGAGCAGCGCCTTGCCGAAGGCCAGTCCATCGCCGCCATAGCACAGCTGATAGCCGATCTTGTAGAACTCCGCCGCATCCCCGACCCGGGCGACGATAGCCTCCGCTTCGGCCCGCGTGTCGACGTCCAGCGCCACGATCAAAGTACCGGTCATTGGCATTCTCCATGGTCTAAGCCGCAATGGCACAGCTTGGTTCGGTATGCACTCGAATTGTGCCGCCAGAATTTTCGACAACCCGAAGCGACCGCCGACCTTCCGGTCTCGGGGTGCTGGGTAGAGAGAAGCGGCCGGGCGAGGTTTGGACTCGTCGCGGGGTAGACCCGCATGGCTGTTGTGGTGAGACCGTCGCCTCGCCCGGCTGTGGAGATGTTGCTGCCCGCTTTTGGGGTAATCAGATCACGTAGGCATCGGAACTTTGCGAACCTGA